>JAUNPK010000012.1 GCA_030536855.1 Eubacteriales bacterium | reverse complement strand
ACTCTTCTTCCATATATAACTAACGGATAACTAAAAATTATCTATCACTCATATGTTATTCAAAATTTAAAATTTTTACGTGGATGTTTGGTAGTGAGTATGTCTTTTTGCTTTGAAAGAGCAACATGTGTATATATTTCGGTTACGGTAATGGAGCTATGTCCAAGCATTTCCTGAATATAACGTATATCAACATCGGCTTCCAATAAGCATGTTGCAAATGTATGGCGAAACATATGTGGTGTAATGTGTAGATCGATAGCTGCAAGCTTGCAATATTTATTAATCATTCGTCTGACGGCTTGATCAGATAGTGGTAAGGAATTTGTATTAGTAAAAAAATAGCCGCTTTTCTGGATTTCTGATAAAAACGCATTTTCATATTTCTTCAACAGTTTGATAACATCTTCATTTCCTATCTGAATAATGCGTTCCTTAGATCCTTTCCCATATATACGAATAGTGGCATCATACAAATCGATATCAGAGTGCTTCAGGTTGCACAATTCTGAGATTCGCATACCTGTAGAAAAAAGAGTTTCGGCAATTGCAATATCTAGTAGGGTGCGTTTCCTCTTATAAACGGAAGTGGCTGAGGAATTCTCTTTATATATCATTGATAGTAACGTTTCGATGGTATACAAAGGTATTGTTTTAGGCAGCAATAAAGGTTCTCGGAATTTTGTTTTTATTTTATTGAAAGGATTATTTTCAATAATGCTTTTGTATTCTAAATAGTGAAAAAGTGCTTTAAGAGAAGCAACTTTTCTTTTGGCTGTTTTGGGTTTGTAGTTTTGATTAAGGTGTCCAATATAGGCTTCCATATCGGACATAGAAATGGAATTAATATTAGAATTTTGGAAGAAATTGCAAAATTGTCTGAGGTCAATACGATATGCTTTGAGTGTTTTGTCATCAAGCCTTTTTTGATTTTTACCGTATTTAAGATACTCTTCTATTATAGAATTTAATGTTTTATTCATGATTTATCTCCTTTGTTATTGTTGTGATATGTTTTTATTTGATTTTGTATTAGATATTTTAAAATATCTATAAAACAAAAGAGGTAAAATAGGATTTTATTGTGAGTTTTAATATAATATGGTATGACTTAAGTGATAAGTGTTGAAATATCATATTTAAACAACATGGGAATAAACTCCTTAAATTAGAAGAGTAGAGATAGTAGATTTAGTGAAGATTTTAATGATATAGATTCTAAATTTAGAAGCAGGTCGTAAGATCTGCTTTTGCGTTAATAATGAAAAAGAACCTTAGCGTGCCAGCTCTAGATTTTTATAAGCGAATTTTTGCTGCGAATGTGGAAGTATATAGATGAATACGAACAGTCTTGTATTATTAATCAGATGGATTGTTGATTAATAATACATGTTGCATTTGAAAGATTTGGGGAAAAAGTTGATTAATCTCTAAGAGACTATTTATATGTGTTGTAGCTATCAAGAAAAGGGATACTTACATCGTGTTATAGTACATGGTGTAGGTATCCTTTTTTGCATATCTTCTATAATCATTACATAAAAAAGTGAAAATGCACATAAAATAGTAATGTCTATTGAAGTAAAAACAATTTAGTGGTAAAATAACACTACCAAAAATCGTGCAATGCACAAAAACAAGGAGTGACACTATGGAGATTAAGAGAGATTCATACCTTGAACAGTTAAAGATAAGAAAAGATAATGGAATGATTAAGATTATCACGGGAATCAGGAGATGTGGCAAATCATTCCTGTTATTTGTGTTGTTTAAGAAATACTTATTGGAGAGTGGTGTAGATAATGACCACATCATTGAGATAGCTTTAGATGGTATTGAAAATGAGGAACTGAGAGATCCAAAGAAGTGTTATCATCATATTAAAGAGCGGGTGAAAGATGACCGGAAGTATTATATGCTTTTGGATGAAGTACAGTTCATGCCACGATTTGAGGAAGTGCTGAACAGTTTGCTTCGTATCAGTAACATTGATGTGTATGTAACCGGTAGTAATTCTAAATTTTTATCCAGCGACATTGTAACTGAATTTAGAGGCAGAGGAGATGAAATCAGAATTTATCCGTTGTCCTTTGCAGAGTTCTATGCGGCTTTTGAAGGAGATTATGATGATGCTTGGGAGGAATATATGATATATGGTGGTTTGCCACAGGTGGCACAGTTCTCTGTGGAACGCCAGAAGGCTGAGTATCTGAAAAATATTTTTACCAATGTTTATATCAAGGATGTGGTAGAGCGAAACAGAATTCAAAATGTTGATGAGATTGGAACATTGGTGGATATTCTTGCTTCTGCCATAGGAGCCCCTACCAATCCAACTAAAATATCAAATACTTTCAAAAGTGAGAGAGGTATCAATTACAGCAATAAAACCATATCCAACCATATTGATTATTTGGCAGAGGCATTTTTGATTTCTAAAGCGGACCGGTATGATATTAAGGGTAGAAAATATGTAGGAGCAAACATGAAATACTATTTTTCGGATATAGGTCTTAGAAATGCCAGACTGAACTTCAGACAGCAGGAGCCGACTCATATTATGGAGAACATTGTTTATAATGAGCTGCTTGTGCGTGGTTACAATGTGGATGTCGGTATTGTGGATGTATTTGCAAAGAATAGTGAAGGAAAGAGGGTTCATAAGCAGTTAGAGGTTGATTTTGTAGTGAACCAGGGCAGTCAGAGATATTACATTCAGGTAGCTTATGATATGACTTCTGAGGAAAAGCAGACGCAGGAACTTAATTCACTCCGCAACATTCCGGATTCATTTAAGAAGATTGTTATAGTAAATGGAACGAAAAAGCCTTGGAGAAATGATGAAGGATTTGTAATCATGGGCATGAAATATTTTCTGCTCAATGCGGATAGCTTGGAGTTTTAGTATGGAAAATGAAATAATTTAAAACCTTTTCTCCCTTTGATGCACTATTACTATATAGACAAATTCATCTGAAGGGAGATTTTTTTATGAGAAGACAATTGAAAAGAAAAATAGCTATATTGGGTTTATGTTTAACACTTATTTCCGGTATGACAGCATGTGGTGAACCTAAGAATAAGGAAAATGCAAATGTTTCCGAGGTTAAGGAATCTTTTACTGAAGCAGAGGGAGCTTTTGAAAGTAACGGAGCTTCTGAAAATACATTTGAAAAGACAAGGAATATAGATAAAGAATCTGCCAGTCAAGGTATGGAAAGCGAAGGAGAAAGCGAAAAAGAAAGTAAAAAAGAAAGCGCCGAGGGTAATGAAGAGGAGAATGCAGGTGGTACTTCAGGTGGTACTGTCGACGGAACCTCCGGAGGAACGTCTGGCGGAGCGGATAGCAACTTTGCTAATAAGATTTTAGGGAATTATGAGATTCTTGGCAGCAGATACGACATATATAAAAATGCCTACAGGACAGGAGATACCGCGGGATTTAGCGAGGATCAGCTTACATTTTATATGAATATGAAGCAATGTCTTGATGAGGCGAACAGTAAGGGCACTAAGGTTGAGAAGGAAAAGGCGGTTCATGACTGGATGATACTTAACTGTGAGTATGATAAGGAGAATTATTACAATGGAACTATTCCTTGGAATGCCTATAAACCGGAAGGTGTCTTCATTGATAAAAAAGTGGTTTGTAACGGCTATGCCCTAGCTTTTCAGCTTTGTATGGATATTCTCGGTATAGAGAGCAAAATCGTTGTTGGCCGGGCTTCAAATGATGATCATGCCTGGAATATTGTAAAGATGGATGATGGCTGCTGGTATCATGTGGATGTAACCTGGGATGACCCTGGTTCGGATAGAGAGATAAAACTTAATAATACATTTTTTAATGTTACTGATGATTATATGAGGAATTATGGAAGGCACAGCTTCCAGATTAACGAAACCTGTAACGCAACCCAATATGGTTATTGGGAGTGTTTTGAGAGGGAGACACTTCATGTTTATTCGAAGGACGAGCTTTATACAGGTATCATCAACTGGATTAATAGTGGAAAATATGAGGGCATTGTTGCCATGGAACATAACTGTTCAGAGTATGATTCATATGAAAAAGTTTATGATTTCAATCGTGTTTGTAAAGCAACAAATAAGGATCTTATTTACAGATTTGACATAGTTTATGAGGAAGAAGGAAGAACATATTTTCCTAATGGATGCGGCTATGCAAAGTTCAGCGTTTCTTTCGGAGATAACGAAGAGGTTGTTAAATATATCTCAAGCCATGAGGAATACGGCAGATACATTCAGGAATTTTCAGCAGCAGATAATGCCTGCAGAATATTTAACTTCTACCTTGACCCTGAGCTCTTAAATCACAATGATTTTTCATTAACATTTGTAAAGACGAAGGCAGTAAAGGCTGTTCAGTATGTGAATGAGGAGTATTTACCTGGTGAAGATACTTATCATATATACATGGCATTTGATTATAATAACGATACCCTCTACACCATGGACCAGCTAAAGGCAAGATTTGACGAGTACTATAACAAGGGAACCGGTACTTATACAATCAACTATTATGCCGGTTTGTCAGGTGATACCGACTCATCAATTATTAACACTATAAAGCCATATCTTAAAGAGAAATATGGTGTGGAGCGTTATCATAGCCCCAATGAGAAGATAAACTGGTATGTGGAACGTAATTATGAAATGGACCAGACTTATACTATTGATGTTTCTATCAAATAGGAGGTCGCTTATGAGAGATATTTTAATAGTTTCACTTGAAATTCGTCCTTTTTATGGAATATAATCGTCCCATTCCAGATACCAAGGAGGAACAATATAAATGATAATGCTGCAACAGATGATTATCCTATTCATTGTTATGATGGTTGGATTAATTGCTAATAAAATAGATATTATCAGCGGGGATGCAACCCGAAAATTCTCAAAATTGGTTGTCAATGTAACTAATCCATGTTTTGTTCTCTCAAGCGTTTTGGGTGATACAGATGCCATAAATGGGAAGGATCTTCTGACAATTGCATGTATATCAATTACTATGTTTACAGTTCTTATAATTCTTGCCGTATTTATTCCTAAACTTCTGAGAGTCCCAAAAGAATCCAGGGGTGTATATAAGGCGATGATGGTGTTCAATAATCTCGGATTTATGGGAGCACCTATAGTCGCCGGTATGTATGGAAGCGAGGCAGTTCTATTTGTTGCTATGTTTGTACTTCCCTTTAACGTACTTGTATATACTTATGGTGTTCTTGTAATAAAGGGAAAATCAGAAGATGGTAATAAGCTGAGCATACTAAGCATCATCAATCCCGGAGTTGTATCCTCTGTACTTGCAATAGTAATCTACCTGACGCATATTCAACTTCCGACCATATTCTCAACAGGTATTCAGATGATAGGAAATATTACTGCACCACTTAGCATGATGGTAATAGGAGCTTCTTTTGCAACCATGAATTTCAAGAAGATATTTACAAATGTAAGGTTACTGACATTTTGTCTTATCAAGCTGATTATTATACCTGTTGTTGGAATATGTATTGTGCGTATATTTGTAAATAATCCACAGCTTTTGGGAATATTCCTCATAATGATTGCAACACCTGTAGGTAGTATGGTGCCAATGCTTGCAACTACATATGGAGCAGACAGTGAGCTAAGTTCAATTGGAGTTGCAGTTACAACAATACTTTCAGTGGCAACATTACCTTTACTATTTCTTATGCTGGGGATTTAGGCAGGGTATATGATGCACAACCAAATACTCATATAAGTCAAGTATAGAAACGGAGGTATATTTATGAGACGAAATAATTATGAAATTAAGGATGAAAAGAGAATTTCAGAAATTCTTAAAAAATGTCAGGTTATGAGACTGGCTGCTAATGATGAGACTGGATACCCTTATATTGTTCCGGTAAACTACGGATTTGAGTTTGCAGATGGAGCATGGTGCATATATATTCATGGAGCAGATGCAGGAACAAAGAAAGAGCTTCTTATGAAGGATGCAAAAGTTGGTTTTGAGATGGATATAAATGAAAATGTGGTTATTAATGATGAAATCTCTTGCAACAGTTATATGTGCTATGAAAGTGTATGTGGAACAGGAAATGTGGTTTTTCTTGAGAATGACGAGAAAGTAAAGGCTTTGACAGCAATTATGAATCATTATTCAGATGCACCCGTACATTTTGATAAGGAAACCATTGATAAAACTATGGTCATAAAAATTGAGGTTACAAAGATTACAGGCAAGTTCCTTAAAAAGTAGTATAATAATAAAAATAATGTGTTAAGGTTACATCACAATATGTAATTAAGGCGGAAATATGTCAGATAGTGTAGAGAGAAACATAAAAAAGAATAAATACGAAATTGACATGTGTAATGGAACAATAATGGATAAACTTATATCTTTTGCAATTCCATTGTTGCTCTCTAGTGTTTTACAGTTAATGTTTAATGCTGTTGATGTTATTGTTGTAGGAAGATTTTCAGGCAGCCGGGCATTAGCTGCAGTTGGGTCTACAACTGCTTTAATTAATGTATTTGTTAATTTATTTATAGGTATTTCTTTAGGAGTAAATGTACTGGCTGCTAAATTTTATGCTTCAGGAAAAGAAAAGGAAATGTCAGAAACAGTGCATACGGCTATTACACTTGCGGCTGTAAGCGGAGTAATAATGGCTGTAATTGGAATCATAAGCGCAAAGGCTGCACTCCAGCTTATGGGGACGCCTTCTGATGTTATAGAACAGTCAACTTTGTATATGAGAATCTACTTTATAGGTATGCCTTTCTTTATGCTATATAATTATGGAGCGGCTGTTTTAAGGGCGGTAGGTGATACAAAGCGGCCTCTGTTTTTTTTGATTATTGCAGGAGTAATTAACGCAGTACTTAATATGATTCTGGTTATTGCATTCAATATGGGAGTTGCGGGAGTTGCCATTGCCACAATTTTTTCACAGATGATATCCTGTATTCTTGTAATTAGATGCTTATACATGACAAAGGGAAGTTATCAATTATTTTTTTCAAAACTTGGCATTAAAATGTATTATCTTAAACAGATATTTAAGGTGGGCATTCCGGCAGGAATACAGAGTGTTGTAATTAGTATTTCTAATGCACTTCTTCAGTCATCCGTCAATTCATTTGGCTCAACAGCAATGGCAGGATATACGTCTGCTAATAATATTCTTAGTTTCCTGTATGTTTCAATTAATTCAGTGACACAGGCATGTATGAGTTTTACAAGCCAGAATTATGGAGTCAGAAAGTATAAACGTATGGACCGTGTACTTATTGATTGTATGATTATAACGGTTGTAGTTTCGGTTGTATTGGGATGTGGAGCATACGTCTTTGGACATCAGATTTTGGGGATATATACAAATGAAACAGAAGTAATAAAATGTGGCATGGAGATTCTTTCAATATCAACAGTTCCATATTTTTTATGTGGAATTATGGATTTGTTTCCCGGAGCATTGAGAGGAATGGGATATTCTGCCGTTCCTATGATATTATCGGTAATCGGAACCGTTGGAACAAGAATAGTATGGATATTTGGAATATTTCCATATAACAGATCGCTGTATGTATTATTTATATCATATCCGGCATCATGGGCTATAACCATAGTTATGCAGGTTATATGTTTTTGGTTAGTTAGAAAAAAGGTTCATGGATGATGCGATTTTTACACAGAGATTATGCATTTTTTACAAATCGGTGATAGCGAGTTTTACATATATGCCCATAAAATTAGAAGATAATGAATCTGAAAATATTAGAAAGTGGCAGGTAAGTCATGCGAGGGGAAGAGTTAATACAAACAGAAGAGGGATATATATCCATGATGTGTAAAAATGTGGAACCGTATCTCAGGACTTATGAAAAAATTGATTATTTCTGTGGATATGACGGAACAACTATCAGTTACAGGGTGTATGAAAAAGAAAATTCAAAAGGAAATATTCTTATCGTACATGGATTCAGTGAATTCGCCCAGAAATACAGCGAAATGATTTATATATTGCTGGTTAATAATTATACCGTATTTATACCTGATTTGAGAGGACATGGATGTTCTCATCGCAAATTGAGCAATGGATGTAAAGTTGACGTGGAGGATTTTCATGATTACATCGCAGACCTTCATGTACTCTTTGTTAACAAGATATCAAAATCAAAAAATAACAATTATATATTCGGACACTCAATGGGTGGAGCCATAGTCGCCAGATATATGGAAGAATATCCTAATGATTTTAGAAAGGCAGTGCTGTCATCGCCAATGATACAAGTAAATACAGGTAAGGTACCTTTATCCTTGGCTTATCTTATTGCATCATTTGAAAAGCGGTTAGGCAATGGAACAAAATATGCAACAGGAGAAGGGGATTTCTGCCCATATGACAATTTTGAAAATAGCAGCTGCAAATCAAAAAACAGATATTCCTACATAATGAATATGCGCAGGAGTAATTGTAAATATCAGACATGGGGCGCTGATTACAATTGGCTTTACGCGGCCTGTAAAAATACATTTTTCATCAGAAATAAGAAGAATATCCAAAATATCACACGGCCAATAATTATTCTATATGCGGAAGATGATAATCGGATTAACATCGGCAGTATAGAGAAATTTGCAAAAATGATTAATGCAACCGGGTGTTTCTTTTTTGAAAAAACCAGACATGAAATTTTCAATGGGGATAAAGAAGCAAGATTAAGGTTTTATCACATGGTATTCGCATTTCTGGAGGGTAAGTGATATAGGAACCGCTGTAAATGGTAAATTAACAGACAATGGTCCCATTACACAAATGAGAGCTGCCATAAAACCAATGAGTACCATATCCTTTGTCTTTTCTGAAAAATTATTGTTAACCATGTCTTGCTTATTCCTCCGCTTTCTTTACAACTCTTTTCCGCCATCCTCAAAATAACTTCTTCCTGCGGCTATTCTGATATCTGCTGTAGGATTAATGTATCTGAAGATTGCCACCGTCCGAAGAATATCTTCCTTCTTTATCGGTTCCAGGTCCCCGAAAGGGGTGCCCTTTACCGGAATTAATGCGTTGATTGGAATAGACTGTATTCCTAATTCAGCGATGGAAAATGCCATGCTGATGCGGTCCTGCCAACTCTCTCCCATGCCAATAATGCCACCTGTACACAGCTCAAGTCCTGCATTTTGAATTATAATTCCTTTCGGATATAATCTGCTCCGTTACACAACTCCTGTAAATCGGCGGTTAACAGACAATCTGTATTATCCCCTCTTAGCAATCTTCTTCCATTTACAATCTCTTTTGCCAGTTTTAGCATACGCCCTCCTCTTCTTATGAACCTGTAATTTGCAATAAGTTAACAATCCGAACATAATAATAAATAATTTTTTTTTAAAACTTTAAAACCTAACAACAAGTTCGGTTGTTGTATATATCAGAAGGGCAGGAGAGAGGCCTGATAAAAATAATTTGGATAAAGAAAAGGAGAATATATTATGAGTTTATTTAATCGTACAATACCATCAGGAATGGATGTAGCAACACAGTTTATGAATTTACATTCAGCAAGAAATCGCAGAAATGAAAGTTTTGGAACCTCAGTTATGAATGATGCAATAGAAGCAGTAGGACCTGCATCTATGATTACTTTATGAAGAGCCAAGCAGCAGAAAGAAATCTATGTACGCAGATAAGGTTATATTTGAGTGTAACAAGGAGATGGGAATGAACATGTTAGGATCGCTTAGAGACAAAATAAGTGAAAAGTAAAGGAGTGATGGCCTATGGTAACTTTAAAACAAATAATGTATGATGTACAATGTGATTGTAAATTGTCAGACGAAGTTCGTGAAAGAATATGGAATAATATATTAACAGCCATATCCGAATGGAAAAAGGACAGAATGGATTTATCAGGACACAATAAATACAAAGGAGATGACGATAATGGCAGTAAGTAATGAAGATATAAGACTGGCTCAGAATGGGGATGCTAACGCATTTTCAAGATTATATAAGGAAACTATTAAGACAGCATATTTTGTGGCAAAGAATATACTTGTTAAAGAAGGAGAGGAAGCGATTGAAGATGTTCTTCAGGATTCCTATGTGGCTGTATTTAGGAATATAAACACATTTTCAACGGGAAATTTCCAGGGATGGGTAGATGTAATTGTTTCCAACAGGGCGAAGAATTATCGTAGAAAGAAGAAGCCAATGCTTTTCTCAGAGATGGAGTCAGAGGATGAAGATGCACCGGAGCTGCAGTTTGAGGATGAGAACATTGAGTTTCGTCCGGATGAGCAGATGGATTATTCAGAAACCAAGCGTCTTGTTATGGAGATAATCAACGGTCTTTCAGAAGAGCAACGCATAGCGGTAATACTTTATTATTTTGATGAAATGAGTGTAAAAGATATTGCAACAGCTTGTGAATGTTCGGAAAATACAATTAAAAGCCGTCTTAACTATGCAAGAAAGAACATAAAAGAGAAAGTTGAGGATCTTGAAAAAAGAGGTACAAAACTGTACTGCTTCCCACTTATTCCGTTTCTTTTCTGGCTGTTTAAGGAAGAGTTTAAGGCAACCACAGTATCTGCTGCTGTTCTTAATCAGGCAGGTGCAGCAATTATGGCTAAGAGCGGGGTTGCTTCTGTACAGAAGTCTGTACAGAATACAATTGTCAAAAATATTGCTGTGGCAGCAGTAGAGCAGACTGCCAAAAAAGGGGGTTTATCTCTGGTTGCAAAGATTCTGATAGGTGTTGCCGGAGCTGCTGTAATATCAGGTGCAGCTGTGGGAGGATACGCATTATTTAATGATAATGATAAAATTGAAGAAAATGATAAAAAAGCTATTGAAGTTGAGTACTATGTATTTAATGAAAATGATTCAAAGGATGATAATAATAGCGTTGAAATAGATAAAACGTCAGAGACTACCTATCAAATCAAGAATGTATCAAAGAATGTCGGAACCAATATTACATACAATTATATTCAGATTGAAGGATGGGATAATCCAAATATTGATGAATGGAACAAAGTACTGGCGCCGGAATCTGATGTTTCGGGTTTGAGCTCTGCCGAGTGTAATGTGGAAATACTTGTTCAGAATGAGAACCTTTTATCTATTAAGATATCCGGTTCCGAATACTATACAGGTGCAATGCATCCTAATAACTATGTTAATATTTACAATATTAATATGCAGACAGGCGAAAAATATCAGTTGTCAGATATTGTTGATATAGATGCATACTGTGAGAAGGTTGGAAACGGAGATTATACCACAGACTATAAGGGTGGTGTGAATGATAGCGTAATAGATGAAATATATCAGTGTAGCTCTTATGCAATAGCAGGCAAGACCACTACTGCGGACAAGTTTAAGGCGCTTATTGACAGTAATAGTAACCTCTATATGCATTTTAAAGATGATTTCTGGGCAGTGCATGATGGTCAGGTAGATATGTATTTTAGCGTTACCCATGCCGCAGGAGATAATTCATGTATCTCGGTGAAAGATGTAATAAAAAAATAAATTTCTTTGAAAATTTGAGAATTTAAGAAAGGAAGAATGTACCTTAGATATGAGATATAAGATAACAAAACTGGTTCTTGGAGCATGCATAACAAATGTATATATCGTTTCTAATTTGGTTAATGATGCTGTTCTTATTGATCCGGCAGATGAAGCGGATAAGATAATTGATGCCATTGAGGAGCAGAATCTGAATTTAAAATACATTTTTATAACCCATGGGCATACTGATCATATATTAGCGTTGAAAGAAGTTAAGGAACATTTTAATGTGCCGGTTGTGATTTCAAAGATTGATGCATACAGGCTTGAGGATGAAGAATTGATTAATGAAAGACCATATGTGACAATTCCTTATAAGGCTGTTAAACCGGACATTCTTATATCTCATGGAGATGTTATTAATCTGGGAGATTTATCATTTTTATTTTACGGAATGCCGGGACATACAGATGGTTCAATGGCTATTGTTATGGATGATGTTATATTTTCAGGGGATACATTGCTCTTTGAAAAGCACGGAAAAACTACACTTCCAGGAGGTAATGAGGAATTGTTGGTGGAATCTATTAACAAAATGATGAAAGATTTTACCGGTGATTATAAGGTGTTAACAGGACACAGGGAAGAAACTACACTTGAACATGAGAGAATGTACAATCCTTATGTCAGGAAAGGATGAGATGTTCGAATATGAGTTAATTTGAGAAATCTTATTGAGGACAGAACTTTAATGTAATATAATATGTTTGCTATCAGTCCTAGGAGGGGTGCTGCGAAAGCAGTACTACCGGAGTCTAGGTTCAATCACATTATTTTTCCCGTAGAACTCGCGGTAGCTGATGGCTTTTATTATATAGAATATTAAATCAAAAAATCCCATTCCCCGGTATGAGAGTCATCAGTTAACCGAAAGCGGTCAACTGAACAGAGTCATAACCGGGGCTTTTAATTAGAGTCTGTTTTATTGGACAGGTGCTATGATACTCTTTAACTACAAGGAACCTACAACTTTAATAAAATACAGAATTTTAATAATTAAAGGAGGAATGCGTATGAGTAACTATGCAATTATAGATTTGGAAATGTGCCAGATTCCTAAGTTTAATGCTAAGATAAATCTTAGAACTGAAATTATTCAAATTGGAGCTACGTTGTTAAACAGTGAGTATGAAGTGGTTGATTTGTTTGATACATTTGTTAAACCGGAATATGGCTATGTAAACGATTATATATATGAATTGACGGGGATAAGTAATGATGATTTAAAGGATGCTCCTTATGTTACGGAAGCTGTGAATAAATTCTTTGAATGGCTTCCCCAGGATACTATAATGGTATCATGGAGTGATTCAGATAAATACCAGATTCGAAAGGAATTGGAAATAAAGGGAATTGCGATAGATGGTATTGATAATTATTTGAAAAATTGGATAGACTGCCAGAAAATTTTTTCAAATAAGCTTAAGGAAAAGAGGTCATATTCATTGTGTGAGGCTTTGTATATGTCAGGTATTAAAAGTGAAGGTGGTGAACACAACGGATTTGATGATGCTTACAATACAGCAAGCTTATTTAAGAAACTGCAACTTGAACCGGATTATAAATTAATACCGATTTACGAAACTTTAAAGAGTGATAAGCAGGAGAGATTATCATATACGTTAGGAGATTTAATGGAAGGATTATGTTTGAATTAGAGTAAAAAAAGGAGACCCCAAAATATCTCTGGCCATAAGGCAAAGAGATAAAACGGGGTCTCATTTTATATATTATTATTTTACAATATCCTCATACGCTGTCAGTCAATAACCCTAATCTTAGTTATAACAGGTTGTTTGGATTTATCTGTAATAACACCGTTTTGATTAGTAGCCTTGGCATCCTTACAGATCTTGTCAACGATATCCATGCCGTCGGTTACTTTGCCAAATGCTGCATATTGACCATCAAGACTTGGTGTATCTTTTTGCATAATAAAAAACTGAGAGCTGGCAGAGTTGTAGCTGCTTGAGCGAGCCATTGAGATAGTTCCTCTTACATGGCTGATATTGTTTTCAACGCCATTTAGCCTAAATTCACCTTTTATTTTCTCATCTGAGCCTCCGGTTCCGTTACCGTCAGGATCTCCACCCTGAATCATAAATCCATCAATTATTCTGTGAAAAGTCAAACCATCATAGAAACCGGAATTTGCGAGATTAACAAAATTGGTAACTGTTATAGGAGCGACATCAGCATCAAGTTCGGCGCTGATAGTGCCGTAATTTTCCACTTCAATGGAAATGTGATGTTTTCCCGACAGAATTTCCACAGATTCAGCAGCAGAAGTTGAGTTATCAGAAGTTTGCTTGTTACATCCGGTGAGAACAATTCCCATTAAGAGAACCAACATGCAGAGTAGTACATATCTTTTTTTCATGACAAAAAATCCTTTCTTAAAACGGCTTGGTGAAGTTATTATAGCATTTTTTGTATGTAACAATCCATAAAAAGATGTATAATACAGTCTATGGGTACGAAAAAATGAAAACCTTTGCAGATATGAATAATAAAATCCATAAGAAGATAAATAAGCTATTCTTGGGAATTGAGGAGGGAATATGAGAGCATATAAGCATATTGTTCAATATTATGAAACAGATAAGATGGGGATTACTCATCATTCAAATTATATCAGATGGATGGAGGAAGCCAGAGTTGATTATCTTCAACAAATCGGCTGGGATTATGCAAAGCTGGAGGAGCTGGGTATTATTTCTCCGGTAGTGAGCGTTGACTGTCAATATAAGAACACCACTACATTTTCAGATGAGATTCTGATTGATGTGTCAGTAACTGAGTTCAAAGGGATTAAGCTTGTGCTTCACTATGAAATGAAAAATAAGGATGGAAAAGTTGTATGTGAAGCTAATTCTTCCCATTGTTTTCTGGACCAAAACGGAAGACCTATACGTTTATCAAAACAGTTCCCAGAGTTTAATGAAAAGCTATTGTCATTGGTATCGTAAAGGTGGTGGGGGTCAGACCCCATAAAAATTTTATAAATTTTTCCCCAAAAAGTTTATAAATTTTTAATGGGGTCTGACCCCCACCACCTAAAGAAGCTACAGTTAAAGTAGGAGAATAGTATGTATCACATATCGTTATATTTTGATGACATAAGTAGAGAGTATCTCGCAAAGCTTATCAAGAATGTGGCTGTGGGTAGCGGCAATACATTTATGCTGGACAAGGAGATAGAACCGCATATTACAATTGCTGTTGATGAACCGTTGAATGAACCGGGAATATCACAAGAAAGCATATATTCACGTATTAATAGCGGGTTGAAAATGAAGACTGAGATGAATAATTTAGGAAGTGGCAGGGTTGATATATGTAGTATAGGATGTTTTAAACCGCATGTCCTATTTCTTCAACCGGTTTTGAACGATTATCTTATTGATATAAACAGACAGGCCAATGAATTAATGATGAATGAGAAGATGGCAGATGAATATAAGCCGGGTAATTGGACGCCTCACATAAGTATAGCTAAGGGACTTAGTGAGGCTCAAATGAATCTGGCATTTGGTAATTTATTTGCTAATTTTAAGCGTTTTGAGGCAGAGGTTGTAAGTATCGGATTAAAGGATACGAAGGGAGTTATGCCGGAATACAGATATACGCTTATAATCTGACCTTCTGACAATCCGAAATTGCATACACAGGGATACCGTCCACTCCATCATTTACACTGCTGTTTAACTCAATTGCCCGCAGCAGACAGCCGCTTACCGCTTCTGCTGTAGCATAGATATATCGGACGTCTGTTTCAAAATCACCAGCCTGTTCCAGATATGTCTTATGACTTTTTTTTAAATATTCCACCATTGCCGTTATGGACATTTTATTGTCTTCTTTCACAGAAAATAAATAGTTTCTCTCGCTTAAATATTCTGACAATTTTCTCTCATACATGATATGCTCCGACAGATTCCCTTCAAAGACCGGGTTGTGCGCAAGCGTATAAAAATTCTCCACATAGTGGAGCATATATCCAAGCATCAGATACGAATATCTGTTATTCCTTCCATTCCTTCCCAGCTTGTACATCTTTTTGCTGATATTCTCAAAGGAACTTTCCCAGGTATGCCCTTTTAAATAGGTATAGAAAAGAATATCCGGCAAGATACTTCCTAGCAACAACCATCTTCTGTCTCTTTTCGGTAGGCACTCTGCAATTTTTCCTGTAACAAACAGATGGCTTTTCTTGTTCATTCCAGCCTCCTCATAAACTTAAAACTATCTTGTGTCTGTGTTCCGATTTCAGGCTTCCTCACTGTCTTTAGTGCCTTCTACCCTCACGGCGTATCTGAACAATAGAATTCCTATCACAAACATAAGGGAAATCATCCCCACACCCTTGTTGACGCTCCCTGTCAGCTGAGAAACCACACTGACTACCGTTGTTCCCATAAAGGAGGCACCTTTACCGCATATATCCATGAGACCAAAATACTCTCCTGACTGATTCGCCGGAATGATTTTTGTAAAGTAAGAACGTGACAGTGCCTGTATGCCGCCCTGGAATATCCCCACAAAGATAGCCAGAATCCAGAACTGTAGCTGCGTAGAAAGAAAAATCGCAAAAACCGCAATGCAAAAATACGCCACAATACATATCATAATCAGCTTTTCTGCTGCATATTTCTGTGCCAGCCTTCCAAATATAATAGCAAAGGGAAATGCCACAAACTGTGTTAACAGAAGTGCCAGCAGAAGCCCCGTGCTGTCAAGTCCGAGAGCTGAGCCATAAGCAGTTGCCATATCAATAATGGTATAGACACCGTCAATGTAGAAAAAAAATGCCAACAAGAATAAGAACACCTTTTTCTCCTTGCGTACATTTTGAAAAGTTCTTACAAGTCTTAAAAAGCTCTCTTTTATCGCATTAGGCTTCTTCTCCACATAGTATTTTTGTTGGTAAGTCTTTAATAAAGGCAGTGTCATGAAAATCCACCAGGCTGCTGTGATTGCAAAAGCGATTGTCATGGCCGTCTCCATGGATATTCCGATAACGTTGGAACCAAGTACAATTACAAGAGAAATGATAAAAGGAACGCAGCTTCCTATATATCCCCACGCATATCCTTGTGAGGACACATTATCCATCCGCTCTGTTTTGGTGACATCGGAAAGCATGGAATCATAAAAAATCAGACTTCCCGAATATCCAATTTTGGCAATAATATAAATTATCAGAAACAGGAACCAATTTTTTGCAAATCCCAGACTAATACAGCCCACTGCACCCACCACAAGAGATATTGTAAATATTGGCTTTTTATATCCCTTTGTATCTGCCATGGTGCCGCATATTGGTCCCATCAAAGCTACAACCAGGGTAGCAATAGAAGATGCATATCCCCAGTACGCCATATAATCCACATCCGACAGTCCTGCATTCCCTGCCAGATAGTTAAAATAAATGGGCATGATTGTAGATATTAAAAGCATAAAAGCAGAATTTCCCACGTCGTACAGTACCCAGTTTTTTTCTTCCTTCGTCAATTTAAATCGCATATTTGTTCTCCCCTTCCTCTGTTAGTTGTGACCCAAATGTATAATTGTATATTTCATTTAAATTCTCACTACCTTCCAGATAACCTTGATATTTATGAATCAACAATACGGCTAACTCTTTCGCCTCCTGATATAAGAACCATAGTTTCCTGGTACTGTCATCACATAGGGGATTTTTCTGATAATTTACTATAAGTCCATGCATTTCTTTATAATTTCCTGTCACAGTCAAAAGCGCATTAATCAATAAACGTTTTACCTTAGAAGGAGCAATCAGCAGATTGTTATTTTTTATCATTCCCTTCAAAGCCTTGCAAACCTGCACACTGTCTACCCCTTGGAAAAAAGCCTGTATCACCTCCGCATTTTCCATTGAAGGGACAATATGCTCCGTAAGCCTGTGCCTTATGGGATCATATCCATCCCTTATCATCAGCATTCTGTCAAATTCCACTTCTATCTCCGTGTGACTGATGCCACTGGCTGCAATTTTTTCATCAATATATCCGTGGCAGGTCTCATCCAGTGCAAAATGACATATGAAACCATACACGTAAGACAAATAAGCATCATTTCCCGGATGCTGCTTTATGACTTCGGCTGCATTCTTAAAAAAATCCTTTCCGGGTCTTCCATGCATTGTATACCCAATCTGGTTAACCTGATTACTGAAAAGCGGACTAAAATAAAATAGAATATCCGGTCCGTGCAAACCAATCAGAAACAACTCCGGATATTCTTCAACTACTTTCTTTTCCGACTTGCCAAGATTATTTCTTACTTCCTGTCCTATCCGATAATGTGCATAAGTTGATGGCATATATAACTCCTTTTCCTACGATTTTCAAACTTTATTATAATTTCTTTCTGAAACTAGAAACATCATAATTATGTAAAACTTGTGTTATTCTTCTGTAAAATAAAGTTATACCTGTAAAATTGTATTTTACATATATTTTACAGCCTTGTAGTAGTAGAGTTTACAATGCTTTCTTATAATCATCTTCGTCCGTGTAACTATAGGAATATGAATGTACCGGAATATGGTACAGAATAATATGGAGGAATGAAAATGAAACGAATAAGAAAAATGAGCAGAATAAGAATAGCGAGCATTATGCTGGTGCTGGTTATGATGCTTACAACGGTTTCAGCCGTTTATGCTGAAGACCATACTCCGGTCTATACTCCGGTAGAAGCCAGCGATACCCGTGTAGAAGGATATTACAATTCTACGGGAGCTCTACAGATAGAACTCGCAGGACGTTATAACTCCGGTGCAATGAATGAAGATGGCGGTAGCCTTGAAATTGTAACTTACAATTCAGCAAACGGATATGCCTATGCGGTAAGTGGTGTCAAGGGAAAACTGATTGCTGTTAATTTAAATGCAAAGCTGGAGGGTGAGAAGACAGAAACTCTTGCCGGAACTGAATATGATGTAAAGTCATTGGTAAACGGATTTACATATGGGGATATGACCTCTGTTGCAGTTTCACCTGATAAGACCAAGCTTGCAGTAGCAATTCAGGCAGAGGATTACGAAAAAAATGGTGTTGTTGCATTGTTTTCATGTAAAACAGACGGCTCTCTTGAACTTCTTTCAATTGTCGGTGTCGGTGTACAGCCGGATATGGTAACATTTTCAGACAATGATACAATTCTTACGGCAGATGAAGGAGAGCCAAGACTTGGCAATACAGGTACAGATCCAAAGGGTTCTGTTACAATAATAAAAATCGCGGCTGGAAACAGCATGACTTCACAGTCTGTATACTTTGACAGCTTTGATTCAAAGAGAGATGAACTTACATCCGCCGGCGTGCTTGTCCAGAAAGGCAGCCAGCCTTCTGTTGATTTTGAGCCGGAGTACATAGCTGTTGCAGGAAATACTGCGTATGTATCCCTGCAGGAAGCAAATGCCGTTGCAGTCTTAAATATTGCTTCCAAAGAATTTACAAATGTATATCCTCTTGGATTCCAGAACTACGGTGAAACAAAGGTTGATCTTGAAAAGAATGACACAATTGAGCTGAAAAATTATCAAAATGTGTATGGAATTAAGATGCCTGACGGCATATCGGTTGCTGAAATAGGTGGTGAAATCTATCTTCTTACAGCAAACGAAGGGGACAGCCGTAAGGACTGGACAGGTTTGAATAACGAATATGAAGAAAAGAACTCACCGACAGGAAACGTAATACTGGGTTCTAAGGTTGTCTGGTTTAACGCAGAGAATTGGGATGGACTCGACAGCAAGAATGATTATGTATTCGGTGGGCGCTCTTTCTCAATGTATAAGGTAACTGCAAATGGTTTAGACCTTGTGTTTGACAGTGGCAGCGGGTTTGAGGATGTAACTGCCGAAAAATTACCTGAATATTTTAATGCTTCCAATGATAAGATAAGCCTTGATAACCGTTCCGGTAAAAAAGGACCGGAACCTGAAAGTGTGGTTACCGGTACTATAGGCGGAAAGACGTATGCTTTTATTGCCATGGAAAGAATTGGTGGTGTGATGGTATATGATATTACGGATCCTGCAAATACAAAGTTTGCCAATTATGTGAATTCCCGTGAATTTGATGAAGCTATCAAGGGAGATGTTTCACCGGAGGGATTGTGCTTTGTACCTGCCTCAGAAAGTAAAACGGGAAATGCACTTCTTCTTACTGCCTATGAGGTATCCGGTACATTGGCTGTATATGAATGTACATGCAATCACAGCGGTAAGCTTGTAAATGTGAAAGAAGCAACCTGCACAGAAAACGGTTATTCAGGAGACAAAGTGTGTACAGTATGTGGAGCTGTCATTCAGGAAGGTAAGGAAGTTCCTTCACTTGGACACAAGTTTGTAAGTGGCAAATGTGTGAACAACTGTGGAGCGGAAATTAGTGTTGGAGCGGACACACCGGATAATTCACTAACATCAGATGAACTCAATAAA
Source organism: Eubacteriales bacterium (assembly GCA_030536855.1). Taxonomy (GTDB): domain Bacteria; phylum Bacillota; class Clostridia; order Lachnospirales; family Lachnospiraceae; genus Lachnospira. The sequence continues at coordinate 51,202 of JAUNPK010000012.1, read as the reverse complement.
GAAGAAGTTAAGGAAGTCACTGTTGTGAAAGATGAAAAGACAGAAGCATCTCTTACGTCTGTGAAAAAAGAAGTCAGTGAAGTGGCAACAGTTATCGCAACCGATACAGAAGCGGCAGCAAAACTTGTTAAAGATGGTGTTATCTCTGAAGAAACTGCATTAAAGATAAAAAATGCAGTTGAAGAGGGGCATGCATTGGAAATTGATATTGTAGTTAAGGATAAAACAGCTGAAACAACAGAAGAAAAAGAGATTCTTGCAGAGTTTACAGAAAAGGCTGTAAAAGAAGTCGGAACAGCAGCAAGAATACAGTTATTAGATGTATCTGTTATGATAAAAGCAAATGAAACAGAACTCGGAGAACTTCATCAGTTGAAAGAACCAATTACAATTACAGTTGCGATTCCGTCAGATATAAAAGTAAATGGTGGGCAATATGTAGTTTTAAGAAATCATAATGGTACTATCACGGCGTTGGAAACTAAAGTAAATGAAGATGGAACTGTTTCATTTACAACAGACCGTTTTTCAACATATGCAATCGCATTTGCTGAAGTGAATTCAAATCAGAACAACAATGACCAAGGAGCAAGTGCTTCCACACAAGCGACAGGAACAGGCGATGAAAGTAGTGTAAGGTTGTGGATCTTATTAATGATGGCAGCAGTTCTGGCAGTTGCCGTGATAAAAAATGTGGAAAGAGATAGTAAAAAGAACTATAAGGACATATAAAGATATACAAAATATGTAAAGACATATAAAGACAGAGGGAAAGATGGCCAATTATAGCCATCTTTTTTTCTTTGTGTGTAAAAGAAAAAAGCAAATACAATTTTAGACACATGTCAACTTGCTTTGCTGAGAATTTTGTATATACTTATTTTATAGTTGAGAAAATTGATACGGGGTCTGTGAAGGATGAAGAAAAACTGTACTGCTGCAATTGTTTTGATTGCCTTGTTTAATTTCATATTTTTGGGAACGGAGTATATGTTTGATAACATGATGGCGTATGTAACCGACTCAAAAGGTGTTGTGTTAGCACAGAATTATGTATTAGGCATCAGCGTGGTGGGTTTCTTACTTTTTCCTGTTGTGAACAGATTGGCAAATGAAAATACGAAACGAATTATGACACTGGTGAGTACAATCAGCAGTGTTGTTTGTATTTTTGTTATTCAGCAGCATGAATCCTATGGAGTAATTATGGGTTTTGGACTGCTCCTTTTTATATTGCTTGGAATGACGGGAAGCCAAGTGCATTTTATAGCATCCCGCGTGATTGGTAACGGCAGACATCTGGCTAAGATGATGGGAATTGCCTATGCAATGGGAATTCTCTTCCAATTTATAAATAATAATTGTTATAAAAGTGACATGGTTCAGTCCATTGTTCTTTCCATATCATTAATGTGTTGCTTTTTTCTGACTGCGAAATTAAATGAAGATATAACTTTTCAAAAAGACGAATGCAGGATGGAAAATACAGGGAAAATAGGGAAACTAATATTGAAAAACCCTATTGTAGCGGGGAGTGCTCTGGCAATAAGTGTTGTGCTGATGACATGTATTTTTTCAACACTGGATAATGCTGTGACTCTTGTTCATGCAACGGGAAGCGTAGATATCGGCCAGTGGCCTCGTCTTCTTCTGGCATTAAGCGGATTGATTGCAGGTGTTTTATACGATTTAAAAGGGCGGCGGTATATGAATATAATGATGTATTGTGTCACTCTTTTGTCCACAATATGTGTAGTTATTCTTCAGATGGGAGGCCCATTTTTAGCAGGGCTTGTTGTCTTTTATCTTTCTGCAGGATTTTTTGTCGTATTTTTCACCGTAGGGTTTATGGATCTTTCCTATTATATGAAAGTTCCTGAACTTTGGGCAGGCTTCGGACGGGCAACGAACAATATTTGTGCCGTTATTACCGGAAACATGTCAGTAATACTGTTATCCCGGGAAAACGGAATGGCAATTATTATCACGGCCCTGGTATTATTTGCATTGATAAGCGTATCTACTTTTGTTTATTCAAATCAGTTTGTAAATGAAAAGTTTGAAACAGATATAAAAAATATGGCCGGTGATGACGAAAAGTTTGAGGCATTTTCAGAAGCATTTTTACTTACGGACAGAGAGCAGGAGGTTCTCAAGATATTGCTGATATCAGATGAAAATGTACAGGATATCGCAGGGGAGCTGGCAATATCACGTGCTGCTTTATATCGTCATATCGGAAATCTCAATGAAAAGACAAAAACAAAGTCCAGAATAGGATTGATTCAGTTTTATTATGGATGGAGAAGTGTAAAATAACGGTTTTTTTGTAATTTTTTGTAAAATGAGACATTTGTAAACTTACGATAACGCGCTAAATAGTATATTAATTAAAATATATTTACGTTAACAATCTCTGTATCTAAGTGACCGGTACTGAGAAAATATTTAACAAGGAAAGGTGAGTCAACACTTACAGGTATCATTTATGAGAAGAATCTTTTTGATATTGATATGCCTTTTGTCTGCTTTTACATTGTTTGCCTGTGGCAAAGATGCGTCTGTGAAGGAAAATGAAGGCATAGCAACGGATACAAAGGAGGAAGTCGTAGAAGATCAGATTCCTAAAGATTATGTTATGGCTATTGTTGTCACTATTAATCCAAAGGTAAAGCTGTATTTAGATGCCAATAGCAAAATTATCGGTGTGGAATACCTGAATGAGGATGCCAAAACAGCTTTTTCTGAGATTTCTTTTTCAGGAATGACTGTAGAAGAGGGCATGGAGAAGATTGTTGGGGCGGCTGTGGAAACACAATTTCTGACGGATGGAAAGGATGTTAACATTGATATTCTGGAAGTCAGAGATGCAAGCTGTGACAGTGCTTCAGTGTGTGAAGAGGCAGGGGCGGCAGCAACTAAAGCTGTTGCAAGTAAGAAGGTGAATGCCTCGGTTTCATCACAGGTGGTAGCCACAACGGAAGCTGTGACAAAAGAGGCAGCCACAACGGAGACTGCGATAACAGAGGCAGCCACGACAGAGGCTGTGACGGAAGCACCGGTTTCTGCAAATCCCTGCAGTAACTGTGGTGGAACAGGAAAATGTGATGAATGTCTGGGAAGTGGCTACAGAGGAGCCGGATATGCGGTTTCCTGTCCGCGTTGTCATGGTTCATTGACAGAAACTTGTATCTATTGCGATGCGGCCGGGAACAGCAATAAGCATGCCGGAACTTGTGATTTCCCAAATTGTATGGGAGCACATGTATACGCCTGCACTACCTGTAACGGTGGAACGAAGCTGGTTACTTGCGCAAGTTGTAACGGAAACGGAAAATGCAAGGTATGCGGTGGAAGTGGAACACAATAAAATTAATTACTTGGAGGATAAGGTATGAAGAAAAAGAAAAGAATGGCATGGCTGATGAGTATATTGATGATAGTTTCATTGGTTATGTGTGGTGTTAACATAACACCGATAAAGGCGGCAGGTGCTACAATATCTGCAAGTTTTAAAGATGGGTCAGCTAGTTATGGCAAAGTGGAGTATAAGGTTGGAGAACAGTGGGAGACTTATAGTACAGGTAGCCCAAGTGCCACTGCAGTAAGAATTGTTCCGAATCAGAATTATGAAATTGATTGGACAGAAATTTTTCTTCGTGTAAATGGAAATAATATCTTAGATGATTATATCAAAACATCTTTGTTGAGTGAAGATGGATATACCTTAGAGGCTGATACTGCATATTCTCTTGAAAATGTAGAGTTTAGGGAAAGCAGTAGTAGGAATCCGGGTTCTTCAAATTATGAGATAACATTTGCAGAATTTAAGAGTGTACAGGGAAATACATATACATATTCTGTAGATGGAGAGGATGTAACTGTTACTGTCGACGGTGCTACTGTTCCATCTGGTAATAAGATTCAGATTCCTCGCGGAAGTGAAGGAGATGTTACATTTTCACTTACAAATTTCAACCCTGATACTATGGAAGTTCAGGTTTATGAAACTAACGGTTTTAATACAACATTAACAGTGACAGACAATGCAACTTCTCTTTTAAAGAAAAATAATGGTAATGGCGGTTTACCGAACAATTTAAATTTTAGAGTTGTAGCAAAAGGTAATGGAAATCCGGGCGGAGGAAATCAGAATCCTCCAGCTGATACAGGAAATGATGACATAACTCTTAATGTAACAGGAGATGTGAGCGGAAATCTTGCAGAGATTAAGTTTAACGACAAACGCTGTGAAAATGGCTTTAGTAATGTTACGGTAAAAGGATATAATGCCTCTCATGCAGACAAAACTAATGAGATTGAGTTTGCACCGGAATTTGGTGGTGCAAGGATTGTTTCTGCAACGATAAACGGAATAAAATATCCATGCAATGTCGAAGGTCTATTTAAAGTTAATGTTCCTGCTGCAGATTCATATTCAATATCAATTGAATTCGAAGCCAGCAAGCTTGTCACTATAATATGGTCCTACGAAGAAAATCCTGAGATAGAGGGCATAAAGGTTGAACACGGAAAAGTTGAAATTGTATCAATAACCAGAGGAGACGAAATAATATATGATTCTACTCATCCATATGATGATGTAGTGATTGATGAAAATGGCGGATGGGTTTCGATTGAAAAGGGTGATGATGTTGTACTTAAAGTTATTCCTGATTATGGTTATCAGATAAAGAGCGCTGTAATAAATGACCAGACAATGGCGCCACAGGATGCTGTAAGTACATTTAAGCTTGACAATATTCAGGGCAATCTCCATTTTAGTGGCGTATTCGAAAAAACAGCAGATACAATATCAAAAAACAGTGAAAAAGTTAAAGATGTCACTATTGCAAATGGTGGAAATGCAGCAACAAGCGGTAGTTTAAGAATGACAGTGGCAGACAACAGTACCTACAACAAAGACGTACAGGATGTGGTAGAGGGTTCCAGCGTTACAAGTATTACTTCATTGGATCTTTCGCTGGAAAATATTGTAAGCAAGGGAGACGGTAATTACTGGTCAAGCAACGTTACCGAATTTAACAAACCAATTAGTGTGAGTTTGGATTTGGATTTACAGGAACTTTCAGAGGGAGAGACATATAGCGTTGTCAGGGATCATGAAGGAACGTTGACAGAACTTGATACTACTTATAATTCATCAACAGGTACACTTACTTTTGATACAAATCAATTTTCTGCTTATACGATTGTGAAGAAGGTAGAGAATAAACCTGAAAATGTCACTGATACAAATGCAAATGCATGTGACGGTAATCTCACCAACAGTGTTGTGGAATTGACGAATAAGGTGCTTAGCGAAGAGGAACAGGCGGCTGTTTCAGCCGGAGCTCAGGCAAAGGTATGGTTAGAGGTTAAGGATAACCAGACAACAGTCAGCGATGATGATAAAAAGCTGGTAGAGAGCAATAAGGGTACAACTTCAGTCGGAATGTATTTTGATATTAATCTGTACAAGCAGGTTGGAAGCAATGCAGCCACACAGGTGAAGGAAACCAATGGTGCCGTAACTATCAGTCTGAAGGTTCCGGATGACCTTTTAAATAAAGATACTTCTAAGGCAAGAACATATAAGATTGTTAGAATACATACTAATACTGTTACAGGTGAAAAGGAAGTGTCAATTATTGATTGTGATTTTGATGTGACAACGGGAACCATTACCTTTAGCACAGATGCATTTTCAACATATGCGCTTGTGTATACGGATAATGCAACAGTTGATACGGGTGATGGACCGGATACCAGTGATACAACCGGTATATTCTTATGGTTCATTATAATGATGACAAGTGCAACTGTAATCCTGTTTTCCGGAAGAAAGAAGCATTTGACAAAAAGAATATAGCAGGTAAATCCATAAAAATGCAGAAGTAATAGCAGAAGTATTAGGAAAATAATATAGCTTTTATGGATAAGCGATATGATACCTCTTAAGTAGACAAGGTAAATAACCAAAATCTACTTAGGAGGTATTTTTTATTCAATAGGATCAGGGTGTGAAAAGCCCACTTTAATTTTATGCCTTAGTAAATTGCACAAAGAAGATTGGTTAAATGACTTTTGTGCTGTGGAGGAGAAACTCTTTTTGGAAATAAGAGGGTTGTTTCTTATGTTACTATGGATTATGCTATATAATGATTTCGTCATTACTGGATAATTGTGAAGTGCACTAAATTGATGATTAGCCGCCGCACACTCGTGACTTTAGTCGTGAGTTAGGCGGCTTTTCTTGTAATTAACTGTTACATATGGTATAATATAAACATGGATAAAACATCTTATTTTACAATACCTAAAGATGTTACACATGGTCGAGGATATGTGTACTCATTACAATACCATATCGTATGGGTTACAAAATACAGAAAGCCCATATTTGTAGGCACTATCGAGCAGGATGTTAAAAACTACCTCATCGAAACGCTTAAATCTTTAGATATGGATGTCCTTGCAATGGAGATAATGCCCGACCACATACATCTTCTCGTGAACTGCAAGCCACAGCTTCGGCTTTCGGATGCTGTAAAAATACTTAAAGGTAATACTGCAAGATGGTTATTTCTAAGTCACCCTGAGATTAAAAAACAGCTTTGGGGTGGGCATCTGTGGAATCCTTCATATTTTGTGGCAACTGTAAGTGACCGTACCTTGGAACAGGTTAAAACCTATATAGATAATCAGAAGACTAAATAGAAAGGAGGCTTTGCGACATGAAGATATACTCTACATACAGTGTGAAAATCAAACATTATAATCATATATTCAAAGATACTGTATCTATTTACCGCAAAGCCGTAGACTTTCTGATAAATGTCTGCCTTAGTGAATGGGACAACATCTCTGCTAACAAAAATAATCTTTTGCAGCAACAGTATGTGGAGAGATGTATTCATGCCACAAAAGATAATCCAGCCCCTATATACGACTTCGATGCTAAGTTTTATAAGATGCCAAGTTATATGCGCCGTGGTGCTATTAACGAGGCTATTGGCAAGGCTTCGTCATATAAAAGCAATCTTGTTAACTGGCAGAACAATCCTGCTGGTAAAGAACCATCCTATCCAAAAGCAGGATACATATTTCCTTCCATGTATCGTACTGTAATGTATAATCAGATAGGTGATTATACTGCCCAAATTAAGGTTTATATCCGCAATACCTGGGACTGGATAACTGTAGTCCTTAAAAAATCTGATATGGATTATATATACAGACGATGCACAAAACGCAAACAGTGCGCCCCTACGCTACAAAAGCGAGGAAAGGAATGGTTTTTAGATTTCCCGTTCGAGGAAAATACAAAACTCACTGACACTCCTATCTATGAGCAGACTATTATTGCTGTAGACCTTGGTATTAACACCGCTGCTACGGTTTCCGTAATGCGCTCTGACGGCACTATTCTTGGAAGACATTTTTGTAAACTCTCCAAAGAAACAGACCGTCTAAAGCATAGCATTAACCGTATTAAGAAGGCGCAACAGAACGATAACTATAAAACGCCAAGGCTTTGGACTAAGGCAAAAGGTATTAACCACGACATAGCTGTTAAGACAGCAAATTACATCATGGATATAGCTGTTCTCTATAATGTTGACACCATTGTATTTGAGCATTTAGATAAGAATGGTAAGGCTCGTGGTTCTAAGAAGCAAAAACTCAAAATGTGGCGCAGTCAGGAAGTTCAGTCGATAGTTACAAATAAGGCTCACAGACTTAGTATGCGTATAACTCATATTTGTGCATGGAATACATCACGATTAGCTTTCGATGGAAGTGGTTTTATTCTCCGTGGCAAAGAAGGTGGTTTCAATACCTGCGAGCTTTGTAAATTCCAAAATGGAAAAACTTATAACTGCGATTTATCTGCATCCTATAACATAGGTGCAAGATATTTCATACGTGAAATTTTAAAATCCCTGAATGAGAGTTCAAGGTTACTTATTGAGGCTAAAGTTCCTCAATGTTGTAAGAGAAGCACCTGCACGTTCTCTACTTTAGTTAGCTTAAATGCGGTACTTATATCTGCGTAGATATAAAATACTGAGTTTTAGCCGTATGGTAGAAACGCAGTCCGCTCGCCTAAAGCGAGCAGGTGTCGCAAGACACCTATAGGAAGCACGCGACTTTAGTCGTGTGAGGCTTCACAATGACGTTTTGTAAATTAGTAAGATTGCATAAATGTTCGGTGAAGAAAGGAGAAGAGAATTATGGTAAAACATGTGATTTTGTGGAAGTTAAAGGATGAAATTACGGGACAGGAGAAGGAGCAGGTTAAAGCGGGAATTAAGGAAGGACTTGAAGGACTTGCAGGGCAGATTCCGGGACTTGTGGAAATAAAGGTTCGTACAGAGTGCCTTCCAAGTTCCAATGCTGATGTTATGCTGGATAGTACATTTGAAAATGAGACCGCTCTTAAGGAATATGCCGTACATCCAAAGCATGTGGCAGTGGCAGACGGGAAAGTCAGACCTTATACGGCGGTAAGGTCATGTATGGATTACGAGATTTAGGAATTGATTTTGAGTTGTATCCGGAACAACATTGTATTAAGGCGCCGGAACTCTTAAGAGACGGAGGAGTTTCGGAGGATATTATCCACGGAGTTGTTTCCCACGGTTATGGAATTACTGTGGATGTGGAGCCGGAACATGAGATGGAGAAGGTGCTTTTTGCAGCAGATGAGCTTACCGGGCTTATCTGGGCAGCAGCACTTATGAGACCGTCAAAGAGCACTAAGGATATGGAACTTAAGTCATTAAAGAAGAAATATAAGAGTAAGGGATTTGCGGCAGGATGTTCAAGAGAGGTAATTGAGCGTGGAGCCGGGCAGCTTGGATGGGATCTTGAAAAACTTCTTACACTTACACTTGCAGCTATGAGTGCTACAGAGGACACCATAAAGGAAGAGATGGAGAATATGTAAAATACGATATCGGAGGAAAGTTATAAAATCGAGCAGCGTTTTCAGCATTGTTCCAAGTTTATCTATTGTGGTAGGACTGTTTGTGCTTATATCTGCACTGGGTACAGTGTGGTCCTGGTGGAGACTTTCCGTTATAGGTTCATTATCATATGAGACTATGATATCGGGAAGTGTGGCAACTGCGCTTGGCTTCGGTTCATTGACATTAGGACTTTTTGCCAACACCAACACAGGTAAGAAGACTGTTAAAAATCATAATTATGCTTCCGATAGTAATTCTTTCATCATGGATTATGTGGAAAAAGGGTCTTATTAAGGTAGTAGATAAGGAACAGAAAAAATAAGAAGAAATAAGAAGAAAAGGGGAAACAGTGATGATTAGATTTGCGGTAGTTGGAACAGGATGGAGGAGCGAGTTTTATGCCCGTATTGCCAAGGCACTTCCGGAGAAGTTTGATATGGTTGCATGGCTTTGCAGGGGTGAAGAGAAAATGATCCGGCTACAAAGAGAGTATGGAATTCATACAACCATGAGTGAAGATGAAGTGATTGACTTAAAACCGGATTTTGTTGTCAGTGCAGTTGACAAAGTAAGTATGAGCGAAGTGGTGAGATACTGGGCCAAGAAGGGAATTCCGGTGCTCTCCGAAACTCCGGCAGCACTTGATCTTGAAACTCTTAAGATTATGAGGAAGGAAATACAGGATGGCCTTAAGATACAGGTTGCAGAACAGTATTTTTTAACGCCTTCTGTTAAGGCTGTGATTGATGAGGTTGATGCAGGTACAATCGGTGAACCGGTTTCCCTTACCATTTCTGCCATGCACGATTATCATGCATCAAGTGTTATCAGAAGAATGTTAAAAACCGGACTTGGCGATGTGAGGATTACAGGAAAATCATTTTCAATGAAAGTGGCTAATACCAAGACAAGATATGAGACACTGACGGATGGCAAGGTTGTTAATAAGGAAGAGAAGCATCTTGTCATGGAGTATGAAAATGGTAAAGTGGCTTTTTATGACTTTATGTCAGAACAGTATCGCAGTCCTATAAGGAACAAATATATTAATATTCGGGGAACAAGGGGAGAGATAATTAACGATACTGTGTATTATCTGGATGAGAATAATCTGGGAGCGGTTAAGAAACTTCAGGTTGCTATACCCTTTGCCAAGGCGAATCTTTCGGAGGGGGAAGCGGCTGTTGCAAATCTGCTGATAAGGATGAAGGAATATGTTGAGACCGGAAAAGAAGCATACCCAATGGATGAAGCGCTGTATGATGCGTACATTTCCATATTGATGGACAAAGCAGGAAAGTCTGATTTTGAGCCTGTGGAAGGTTCATTTGGTATGATATAGAAAATCAGTCGCAACATAAACGTTCTGAGAACGAAGGTTAAAATGAAAATCGGAATCATTGGAATGGGAAATATGGGTAGCAAGTATGCTGCATTGATAGCAAAAGGTGAGATTAAGGGAATGGAGCTTGCAGCCATTACCAGAGTAAATGAAGAAAGATGGGAAGAGATAAAGGACTATGTGTCTTCTGAACTTGTGAGAGTTAATTCCGGAGATGATATGTTCGGGGAGATTGACAGAGGAAATCTGAATTTGGATGGGGTGATAATTGTAACACCTCATTATTCTCATGAGGATTTTGCTATAAAAGCATTTCAACGTGGGATCAGCGTATTATGCGACAAGCCGGCGGGAGTGTATTCAAGGCAGGCGCGTAATATGATGAATGCTTACAATGAGGCTAAAGCACAAAATCCCTCTCTTAAGTACAGCTTTATATTCCATCAGAGAACATTTCCTGTATATAAGAAGATGAAGGAGATTGTTGAAAGCAGAAAATATGGAAGTATCAAGAGGGTTAACTGGGTTATAACGGACTGGTATCGCCCCAATGCCTACTATGAGACAGTGAGTTGGCGCGGAACATGGAAATACGATGGAGGCGGAACACTGCTGAATCAGTGCCCGCATAATCTGGATCTTCTTGCCTGGATTTGCGGAGAACCGAAGAGCGTAGTAGGTTTCTGTAACGAAGGAAAATATCATCCTATAGAGGTTGAGGATGATGTTACAGCATATTTTGAGTGGAAAAATGGCGCAACCGGAGTATTTATTGCATCTACAGGTGAGGCACCGGGGGTTAACAGATTGGAGATAAGCCTTGATGATGCTTTGATTGTTTGCGAAAAAGGTGAATTAAAAATCGGAGTGCTTGATAAGCCTGAAATAGAATATAGAAAGGGCAACGGAGATTTATTTGCCAAGCCTGTATACGAGTGGGAAAATATTGATGTTGAACCTGCTAAAGATTATTACAATAAGGTACTGGAAGGCTTTGTCAAAGGAGAATTTGTTGCTGAAGGCAAGGAAGCAATAAACAGCTTATATATTTCCAATGCCATTTATCTGTCCTCATGGAAGAACAGAAAAGTTCTTATACCCCAGCCGGGAAGTGATTATGAACTGGAATTCGAGAAGGAATTTGAAGATGCTTTGGCAGAAAAAACAGCTAGGGCTGACAGGGAATAGTACATAGAGATGTCATAGAATAGGAGAACTGCAGCAAAGCGCAGAATAACGCAAAATGTATGATGAATTGAAACTTATTAAGATAGATGAAAATATATCCTATATTTCTCCTACGGAGAACCCTCTTTCTGCCAATGTGGTAATTATTCAATGTGAAAATGATATATGGTTATACGATGTGGGTAGCCATCCGGATATTCCTGCGATGATTGATTTTATCAATCCTCATAAGAAAAGGGTTAATGTAGTTTTGTCACATTTTCATAGAGATCATATTTGTAACCTGGAGAATATAAAATATGATAAATTGTATCAGGGCAAAATGACTTACAGGTACACCAATGAGGGGGAGATAGTAGAGGGCGACATTTTCATTGAAGATGGAGATGTCAGACTCCACATTTTCCCCATACCATCAAGCCACGCCAGGGGTTCGGTGGCTTTGGAGGTTAATGAGACCTGCTGTTTTCTGGGAGATTCTGTATATGCAATGGAAAAGGAATCCCAAAGGGTGTACAATGCGGGATTATTACAGGAGCAGATTAAGATTCTTAAGAAAATTCCATCAAACAAATTTATGCTAAGTCATAAGGAACCTTTCGCTATGTCTAAGGATGCTGTAATTAAGTGGCTTGAGGATATATATAGCAGACGCGAAAAGAATGAAGCTTATATAAAAGGAGAAGGATGACAAAAAATGATTTTTCAAAATATAGATTTTCATAATGTAGAGGAAATAGAAAAAACGGATAAGGGATATGTGATGAGAAGATTGCCCTTGTATGTGCGGGAAAAGGTAAACGAGGGCGTTAAAAATAATATTTTTGGTACCGGAATTGAACTTAGGTTCAAAATGGCAGATGGCGCCTGCGATATTATTCTTGCATCGGATTATCTTGCCGAGGCCCCTGTGGCAAGCATATTTTATGGATCTATTCAGGGTGGCTGGGAATATTCTACAAAAATGATATATGAAAATGAAACTGTAATTCATATTGAGTATCCCTACAATTTAGAGAAGCTTGCCAAAATATCAAAAGATAATGGACTTGCTTTTTCTCCGGAGATTGTGAGGGTGGTTCTTCCGTATACTAACTGCTATTATGTTGGAGTTGAGGGGAAAGTTTTGCCTCCATCCAAGGAGGAAGTACCATCGGAAACTTATCTGGCGTATGGTTCCTCAATCACCCACGGAAGTCTAGGATTAATGATGCCATATTCGTATCCCTTCAGAATCTCACAGAAATTAAATTGTGATTATATTAATTTGGGATTTGCAGGCAGTGCCCTTATGGAGGAGGAACTCGCTTCTTACATAGTGTCCAGGAAAGATTGGACATTTGCCTCTGTGGAAATGGGCATAAATGCTTTAAGCGATAAAATATCCCTTTCAGACGAACAATTTGAGCAAAGAATAGATAGATTTACCAAGATATTGGGCAATGATAAAAGACCTGTATTTGCAACCTCAATATTCGGGTTTAACGGGGATAAACAGGAAAAAGGGGAACGGTTCAGAAATATTGTCCGTAAATACGCAAAAGAGAGATTAATCTTTATGGATGGATTGGATATTTTAAATGAAAGTAAATACATTTCCGCTGATTTGACACATCCTACCCTTGAAGGCATGGAGCAGATAGCAGACAGATGGGGCAGGGAAATGGAAATGTATCTACGTAATCAAAAAAGCATATAACATAATTAAAAATGTTTATAATAAAAGCATGCCAGCTGGGTTCTGTCGCGAAGCTCCAGTTTTTCAAGTATTGTGCTTATGTAGTTGCGGACAGTACCTTCGCCAAGAAAGACTGCCGCAGCTATTTCTTTATTATTGAGGCCGTCCGCCACAAGGCGTATGATTTCATATTCCTTTGAGTTGAGGCCATATTCTTCAAAATCTACGGAGTCCTGCTTCTGAATAAGAGTAGGGATTTTGTTCATTATCTCATCGCCAAATACGGTCTGGCCATTGTAGACTGCTGTGATGGCAGGAGCAATTGTCTCGAAGGCCTGCTTTAATATGTATCCTTTGGCACCCATATGAATTGCTTTGATAATATACTCGTCATCGGAAAATGTGGTGAGGAGCAGTATCTTGGCATCCGGGTGTTTTTCTATAATAGTTTTTCCGGCATCAAGACCGTTAAGACCGTCCATACGGATATCCATAAGGATAACGTCGGGCTTAAGGGAATCGTAAAGAGCAATTGCATCCTGTCCGCTACGCCCGAGAGCCACGACTTCAATATCCTGCTGTGCTTCAAGAATTGTCTTAAGGGACAGTGAAACAAGCTGGTCGTCATCCACAATAATTACTTTCATGATGGTATTTCCTCCATATTTTTTATTATAGAAATAAGTATCTTAAATCCTGAATTTGTTGATATTTTAAGATTCCCGTTAAGACTTTTTACCCTGTCTTCAATATTGGTAAGTCCTATTCCGTTTTCAGGATTCATCTTGATATTATTACCATTGTCTTCGATTTGAAGCTGGTAAAATCCGGGGTGTTCCCTTACAAGAATATCCATTTTAGTTGAGTTGCTGTGTTTCAAGGTGTTGTTAACAGCTTCTTTAATTACGCTGATGAAGCAGTATTTAATATCTCTTGGAGTATGGTTTCCCATATCGTAGTCAAGAGAAATATCTAACTGGTCTATACCATTTATGATTTCGCATATAGCAGAATGAAGGTCAATAGACTCATCATGAAGATCATGTACACTGGAACGAATACTTGTCATGGCGGTGTTCAGTGTTTCGTGCAAATCGTTTAAAGGAATGGTTAGAATCTCATTTTTATTGATGGTTTTAATCGCCCCTACCTGTAAAATGGACCGGGTAAGCATATGTCCTACATTGTCATGAATTTCTCTGGCAATGCGGTTTCTCTCTTTTAAAGTCGCCATATAAATCTGAGTGTCCTGATTTTCTCTCAGAGTGCGGTTTTTTTCTTCCACTATCATTTCATGTTCTTTTGAGTCATCTCTTAAAGCAATAAGTTTTTCCGTTAATTTTTCTCTTTGGCTGATTTCATATTGAAGGAGTCCGCATATCAGGCACAGGATAATTACATATATTGTAAATGATACGTTGGCAGTGGTAAGGGAAAAAAGAGTGGCAAAACCAAGAAGTGCCCCATTATACCATAGTCTGTATCTGGATATGTTGTAGACAATCAATGGTAAAAAACATACAAGTTGGGGAATCCAAATAGCTGCAATGCAATATGTTCCATAGATTATGATAAATGAGGTACGTTTATAGTTTTCTAATCTGCCGGTCACTTGCGTAAATGCGGCATCAAGATAACCGAGAATGAGCGAAAAAAGGGCAGAAACTACCAATACTTTATCTATTTTAAAGTAGTGAAGCTGCAGCATTGCACAGGCTATATATATAAGTAATCTTGATATGACACTGTTCATAATGTTAGAAATCCCCAATTAATATTTGTTGTGTACGCACATAACGAATTATACACGAAAAAGATGGATTTGGGAAAGATATAAACAGAGAAAATGATGTTTTAAAGAGGCAGGAGCAGATAAATATGACAAATGTCATTTCATAAAAATGATTAATTACACTGTTGTAAATTAATCTGAAAGCATAATATATGATTGTACCGGGAAAACACCGGCAATAAACCATAAAATAATATGAAATGGGGAGAAAAACGATATGGAGTATGTTATCGAAGTAAATAATCTTGTGAAAAGATACAAAGAATTGTTGGCATTGGACCATTTTAACCTTCAGATTAAGGAGGGAGAAATATTCGGACTTCTGGGACCAAACGGTTCGGGAAAAACGACGACCATCAACTGCATTTTGTCACTGCTTGGTTATGATAAGGGTGAGATTAAGGTGTTTGGAAAGGATATGCGTCCGGACAGTTATGATATTAAGAAAAATATCGGTGTAGTTATGCAGAATGTGGCAGTATTCGATGAACTTACAGTTTATGATAATGTTGATTATTTCTGTGGACTTTACATAAAAGATAAGGATTTAAAAAAACAGTATGTGAAGGAAGCTATCGAATTCGTAGGACTTGAGGATTATGAAAAATTCCTTCCAAAGAAACTGTCAGGAGGACTCTTGAGAAGACTTAATATTGCCTGCGGAATAGCTCACAAGCCGAAGCTTATATTTTTCGACGAGCCTACGGTAGCGGTAGATCCACAGAGCAGAAATAAAATTCTTGAAGGAATAGAAAAGCTTAACAAAGATGGGGCAACAATTGTATATACGTCTCATTACATGGAAGAGGTTGAGCAGATTTGTACAAGGATACTTATTATGGATAAGGGTAAAAATGTAGCCATAGGTACAAAGGATGAGCTTAAGAAAATGATCAAGAACACTGAAACCATATCCGTTGAGGTTTTGGGACTTGATAAAGATAGTATTGAGGGCATCAGCACATTGCCACATGTATATGATGTAGCGTATGATGAGAAGCTTTTGGTAGTCAGATACAGCGGAGGCAAGCACAATATTGTAAGACTTCTTGATTATCTGCAGAGCAGGGAAACTTCATTTGGCAGGGTATATTCAGAACTTCCTACCCTTAATGATGTATTCCTTGAAATCACAGGAAAAGAATTGAGAGATTAATAAGGAGGCAGATTATGTTTTGTCATAACTTAAAATATGCATTTAAAACCATGATAAAAAATAAAAGTGCCATTATATGGACAATGCTGTTTCCTATAGCACTGGCTACCTTTATGTATATGGCATTTGGAAATCTCTTCGAAAAGGATGAAATGTTTTCCGCAATCCCTGTGGCAGTGGTAATTGAGGCTGATAACGAAGGATTTGAGGCAGTTATAGAGGAACTGTCAAAAGAGGGCGATGATCAGCTTCTCAAGGCTGAATATATGACAGATGAAGAGGCAAAAAATGCAATTAATGAGAAGAGTGTTTCCGGCATAATGTATGTGGGAGACGATATAAGTCTTGTAGTAAATGAAAGTACTTATCAGAATACAGTTTTAAAGACAATTATAGCCCAATATAAAAAGTCGGAGAAGGTTATTACAGAGATTGCAATGAAAAATCCTGCTGTTGTGTCTCAGGCGGTGAAAGATATGACAGGGGACACAGAGTATTTTGTAGAAAAGACATCAACTGACGGAAGCCAGGATGTTTATACTACATATTTTTATGCGATTTTTGCTATGAGTTGTCTTTTTGCTTCATTTGCAGCAACAGAAAAAATCGCAAAAATACAGGCTAATGAAAGTGCTCTTGGAATGAGAAGATGTCTGTCTCCTAACAGTAAAATGATTGTGATAGTTGCAGAGTTTGTTTCTATGCTTGTGGTTCAGTTTATTATTGAGATAATTACTCTCATATACCTGACTGCATTAGGTGTAGATTTTGGTGACAGGTA
This sequence comes from Eubacteriales bacterium, assembly GCA_030536855.1. Taxonomy (GTDB): domain Bacteria; phylum Bacillota; class Clostridia; order Lachnospirales; family Lachnospiraceae; genus Lachnospira. The sequence goes on along the minus strand of JAUNPK010000012.1, from coordinate 34,290 downwards.
TCCACAGATTCTGGTTATTCTGTTCTTTGGCTCATGCATAGGAATCGCCCTTGGAACAATAATCGGTTCTGTATCCAAGTGGCCGGATGGTATGAGATCGGGTATCTGCGTAAGTGTCAGTATGTCACTCTCGGTTATGGCAGATTTGTGTGCCCATGGCATAAAAGATGCCATTGAACATACAGTTCCTATCATTAACAGGATTAATCCTGCAGCTTTGATTGTAGATTCATTTTACGCACTTAACATATATGATACCTACGACAGATATATAAGGAACATCGCTACATTAGGTATTATGTCGGTTGTGCTTCTTGTAGTTAGCTTTTTGATGGTAAGGAGGAATAAATATGCAAGTCTTTAAATTGTATTTTAAGATTCTTAAAAGGCATAAAGGGCAGATGATAATGTACATAGGTATATTTGTTGGTTTGCTTTTCGGGATAATTATTCCAAATGCTGTTAAAAACGATGCATCAAAGTTTGAGGATTCAAAATGTAAATATGCAATATTTGACTATGATAACAGCGAATTAAGTGAGGCGGTGCAGTCTTATCTGGAAAATAAACATACACTTGTTAAGATTGATGATGATGAAATGGAAACTATCCAGGATGAGTTGTATGAAAGAAATGTCGGATGTGTGGTAAGGATTAAAGAGGGATTCTCAGAAGCATTTACAGATAAAAGTGGTGTAGGAAGTCAGAATAAAATCAAAGATTATCTGGAGATATATGCTATTCCTGATGTAAATAATACCCAGCTTTTTGAGCAGAATATTAATTCTTATAATGCAACTCTCTATACTTATGTTAATGCAGGCTTTGGAATATCAGAAGCAATAGAAAAAACTAATGATGCTGAGAATATTGCAGTAAATGTGTCATTGCCTGAAGGTGGTGAAGTGGAGAGCCAGAGTCCTTTTATATATATGGCTCAGTATTTGGGATGGATATTTATAGCTATGTGCATTGTTGGTGTTGCTCCGGTACTCACTGTTTTTGACAGAAAAGAAATAAGAGACAGAATAGGCTGTTCTTCATATAAATTCAGTAGAATTAATATTGAGACACTGGCTGGTGTGATGGTTACAGGTGTTGGTATATGTGGAGTATTTGTGTTAGTTGCACTGATAGGCATGAGAGAAGAACTTTTATCTTTTACGGGATTTTTGCAGGTATGCAATATGTTGTGTTATATGATGGTGGCATTAGCATTGACTTATCTTATCAGCAGAATTACCGCGAAACCTGATGTTATATCTGTTATGGGTAATATTATATCTCTGGGAATGTCATTCTTGTGTGGCGTATTCGTTCCGATGGAACTTTTAAGCGATACAGTAATTAAAATTGCCCATTTCCTTCCTGCATACTGGTATGTAGTTGCTATAGATGCAATTAAAAACTACAGCGTGGGAGACATACCTACAATATTATCGTATATGGGAATAGAACTTTTATTTGCAGCTGCCATCGTAGTTGTGGCAATAGTTGTATACAGAAATAAAAGGGTAGCATAGGGTAGAGGGGGGTCAGACCCCATAAAATTTTTATAAACTTTTCGAGGGAAAAGTTTATAAAATTTTAATGGGGTCTGACCCCCTCTTCTTATTTCAACAATTTTTTGTACGTAATATCTATGGCAAATGCTCCCAGTGGTGCTGTGAGTACTATAGCCAGCACAGCTATGGTTAATGTTATATCTCCGCAATAAAGTCCAAGACTTAGAGGGATGCCGCCAATAGCAGCCTGGACTGTTGCTTTAGGGGTGTATGCCATCATTGTAAAGAGTCTTTCCTTTGCGTTAAAATCTGTCTTAATCAAGCATACAAATACACCAATCATCCTGAATATAAGAGCACCGGCAATCACAACCAAAGCTTTTATTCCAACATTTCCCAGATAATTAATGTTTACGGTGGCCCCTACCAGAACAAACAGAAATATTTCTGCACCAACCCATAGTTTATTGTATTTTAGTCCAAGCCTCTTAGCTATTGGATTTCTGAAGCGCTGAATTGCAACTCCTATGCACATGATGGCAATTAAAGCGGAAAATGTGATAGGCGTTTCAAGCACATTTTCAATTGACACCAGTATAAAAGACAGGCTCAGTATAATTAATACTTTGCTTGTATCCCGAATATGTACCTTTTCGAAAAATTTCGAGAGAACAAAACCCACGCTTATGCCGATGCCAATACCCAGAACAATAGAAATGGGTATATTAATAAAGCTTATAACAGATGTTTCTGTTCCCTGAGCCATTGATATAAATGTTGTAAATAAAACAATCACATAAACATCATCAACAGAGGCTCCGGCCAAAATCAGCTGGGGAATTCCCTTTTTGGTTCCGTACCCTTCTTCCATAAGTTTTACCATTCTGGGAACAACAACAGCCGGAGAAACCGCTGCAAGAACAGAACCGATGATTGCAGCATCCAAAATGCTGACTCCAAGAAGTTTAGGCGCTAACAGTAATATGCCCAGCAGTTCGAAACTTGCAGGGATAAAGCACATCATAACAGCAGGGCGGCCTATTTTCTTCAATCCTGAAATATCAAGGCTTAATCCGGCACGAGTCAAAATAATAATAAGTGCAATTTTGCGAAGGCCAGAGGATATTCCAAGAATAGATGAATCTATAAGATTCAAAACATAAGGCCCCAGCACAATTCCAGTGAGAAGCATTCCTATAAGGCTGGGGAGTTTAATCTTTTTAAACAACCATCCCAAAGACATTCCTACAATTAAAATCAATGCAATACTCTGTAACATAATTCCCTCCTTGATTTTCAAAAATAATAATATATTTGCTGCAAATATTCAATCTAGTCTTAAAAAGCTCTTGCGTTGTGTTATAATCAAATATCAGAGTAAAAAAATCAGGTTATGTGAAAGGAGTAAATAAAATGTCAGAAACTTTAAAGGTATTAGAAACAAGAAGAAGCTGCAAAAATTTCAAGCCGGATATGATTGAAGAGGAGAAACTTCAGGCGATTATAAAAGCCGGAACTTATGCCGCTTCAGGAATGGGAAGACAGTCTCCAATCATTATTGCAGTAACCAACAAGGAAATGCGTGATAAACTTTCAAAGATGAATGGAGAGATTATGGGACGTGGTGAGGGCGTTGATACTTTTTACGGAGCGCCTGAGTTGTTAATAGTTCTGGCTGACAGGTCTGTATCTACATATATATATGACGGAAGTCTTGTTATGGGAAATCTTATGAATGCAGCCGCAGATTTAGGAGTTGACAGCTGTTGGATTCACAGAGCTAAAGAAGAATTTGACTCTCCTGAAGGCAAGAAGATTCTTGAGGATTTAGGCATCAAGGGAGATTATGAAGGAATAGGACATTTGGTGTTGGGTTATGCTGCTGCTCCCCTTAAGGAAGCTGCTCCAAGAAAAGATGATTACGTATATTATATAAGATAATCAGAAATAAATAAGATGAACTAAATAAGATAAATTATAAACAAATATCGCAGGGTGAATATGAAGAATATTAATAACAACAATATAAATCGAGAAGAGATTGTAAAAAAATATAATCCTCATTTGAGTAGTGTTAACGCAAAGTCGCCATTGTCTGTGGGAAACGGAAGAATTTGTTTTACCGCAGATATTACAGGTATGCAGACATTGTATGATGATTATTTGGATGAAACACCGTTATGTACCATGGCTGAATGGGCATGGCATGTAATAAAGGCGGATAATGAGAGGGGATGTTATTCTCTCGATGATGTGAAAATGACGGAATATGACTACATGGGAAGAAGGGTATCTTATCCCCGTGTAAAGTATGAAGGAAATGAGGATGCCTATGACTGGGTTCGGCAGAATCCTCATAAGTTCAATCTTGGCAGAATTACTTTTATGTTTAAAGGTGAACCTGTTAATGGAAATGATTTAGATTGTATAAATCAGACACTTGATATTTCTACGGGACTGCTTCACAGCACTTTCAGATTTAAACAATATGGAGATGAAGGATTTGTAAATGTGGTTACTGTGTGTGACTCGGAATCAGATACGGTTGCATTTAAAATAAATTCTCAACTTCTGACAAAAGGTCTTTCTGTTGAAATACATTTTCCATATCCATCCTGTGATATAACCGGGTCTGACTGGACGGATGTTTTAGGGCATTCTGACAGGATTTGCTATGAGAATTGTAAAGATGGTAATAAATGCACCATTGAACGGATTGCAGATGAGACCACATATTATGTAAATATCAGCTCTGATTCAAGAGTTGAAAAGTTAAGGGAGCATGCATACGGAGTATCTTCTGGGGAAAATCTGCTTCATCTTTCTGTGAATTTTCAGAGTAAGAAAATGATAGGAGAAAATTTTGAAAATGCATCAAAAAATAGCCGTGCATTCTGGCATAACTACTGGAATAGCGGTAAGTTCTTTATTCATGATAATAATGAACTTATGAGAAGGGTTATACTTTCACAATATCTCCTTGTGATTAATGACAGTGGCTTTATTCCTCCCGGGGAGACGGGGCTTACCTGCAACAGCTGGTATGGCAAGGCACATCTTGAAATGCATTACTGGCATATGGCGTGGGCACCTCTTTGGGGACATCCTGAATTGCTTGAAAGAAGCTTTGACTGGTATATTAATATTCTTCCTGAAGCCAGGAAAAATGCTGCACGAAACGGTTATAAAGGGGCAAGATGGACTAAAATGGTATCTTATACGGGAAAAGACTGTCCATCAAAAATTGCCCCACTCCTTGTATGGCAGCAGCCGCATATAATCAATATGTTGCAGATGGTTCTTGATAGTTACAAAGAAAATGGAATATCCACCGAAGACGTGGATACTTATATGAGAAAATATTGGATACTCGTGAAAGAAACGGCAGAATTTATGGAAGATTATCTGGTGTATGATTTTATGTCTGATACTTACAATATTGAGTCTCCGGTTATTCCTGTTCAGGAAAGACATCTGCCTGAAGATACAAGAAATCCAATATTTGAATTGGCTTATTTTAGATACGGACTTGTAATTGCTTCACAGTGGGCGTCTCATCTTGGAGATATAACTCTTTCACAAAAATGGGACAATATAGCAGGACGTATAGCGCCTCTTCCTGTTTCAGACGGATTATATATATCCCATGAAAATTGTCCTGAAACATTTACCGAGAAGGCTATTGATCATCCTTTGATGTTGATGGTGTACGGAATGCTGGATGGCTTCGGGGCAAAAGATATTATAGATATGGATGTATATAAATCAACCCTTCTAAAAGTTATTGATGTATGGGATTATCCAACATTATGGGGCTGGGATTTTGCTGTAATTGCCATGGCTGCGGATAAGTTGGGACTTAAGGATACAGCTGTTAGCCAGCTCTTGATGGATTCTCCTAAAAACGAATACGTGGAGAGCGGTAACAATCGTCAGAATTCAAGAAAGGATTTGCCGCTGTATCTGCCGGGTAACGGAAGCCTTCTTATAGCTGTGGCTAAGGGGTCTGACCCCGGAAAATTTTTATAAAATATTTCTAAAATATTTATAAATTCCACACAAGATAGATGTGATACACAAATATACAATATAATGCACAAATATCCGTGCTGATAAGTTATAAGGCAAGGAATTTGTTCAATTGATGAAGAAATTTTAAACAAGAGGATATATAGTATATAAGGCATATTTATCAACTGGTACATATATGTTTTACTGAAAATCAAAACAAAAAATCAGAAAATTTAATAAAGTGTATTGACATCCAATATATTGAATGTTATTGTGTATATGTTCAATATAATAATTAATTTAAGGCAAAGGCGCCATTGGAAGATGTAAGTTCTTCCAGCGGTGGTCTTTGCCTTTTTTATTGCAATTTCAGGGAGGTAAAGATTATGAGATTAAAAGACACAGGTTTAACAGCACAGGACATTAAGGACAAAGTAAACAAGTACATGATTGAAACATATGAGCGTTTCGATTTTCTTGCTGAGACAGCAAAAGATATGTATCTTTACGATGAAAATGGAACTCCATACCTTGATTTTTACGCAGGTATCGCAGTAAACAATGCCGGAAGCTGTAATGAAAAGGTGGTTGCAGCAGTTAAGGATCAGGTTGGAGATATAATGCATACATTTAACTATCCATACACAATTCCACAGGCACTTCTTGCTGAGAAGGTTTGTACAACAATTGGAATGGATAAGATATTCTTCCAGAATTCAGGAGCAGAGGCTAACGAAGCAATGATAAAAATGGCTCGTAAGTATGGTATCGAGAAATATGGTCCTAACAAGTACCATATCGTAACAGCTAAGAACGGATTCCACGGAAGAACATTTGGAGCTATGTCAGCAACAGGACAGCCGGGAAACGGATGTCAGGTAGGCTTCGGACCAATGACATACGGATTCTCTTATGCGCCATATAATGACCTTGAAGCATTTAAAAATGCATGTACAGAAAATACAATAGCAATTATGATAGAACCGGTTCAGGGAGAAGGTGGAGTACATCCTGCAACAATGGAATTTATGACAGGTCTTAGAAAATTCTGTGATGAGAATGGTATGCTTCTTCTTATCGATGAGGTACAGACAGGATGGTGCAGAACAGGCTCAGTAATGTCATACATGAATTACGGAATCAAGCCGGATATCGTATCAATGGCAAAGGGTCTGGGAGGCGGAATGCCAATCGGAGCAATCTGTGCAAGAGAAGAAGTATCAAAGGCATTCACAGCAGGCTCACATGGAACAACATTTGGCGGACATCCGGTATCATGTGCAGCAGCCCTTGCAGAGGTAAATGAGCTTCTTGACAGAGATTTGGCAGGAAATGCAAAGAAGATGGGAGATTATTTTTCAGCAAAATTAGAGACACTTCCACATGTTAAAGAAGTAAGACATCAGGGGCTTTTAGTAGGCGTTGAATTCGACGATACAATCGGCGGAGTAGATGTTAAGCATGCGTGCCTTGACAGACATCTGCTTATTACTGCAATAGGAGCGCATACAATTCGTATGGTACCACCACTTATTCTTACAGAAGAAGATTGTGATAAGGCTGTAGATATCATTAAGGAAGCTGTTGAAAGTTTATCATAATATAAAATTTGTAATAGATGTTCATAATATATGCGAAAGTGAATGGAGGACAATATGAAACCTTTGGTAATTACAATTGGATGTGAATATGGGGCCAGAGGCAACTCTATAGGTAAGAAGATTGCCGAAGATTTAGGAATAAGGTTCTACGGAAGAGACTTAGTAGATGAGATTATCAGCGAGGTTGGTATTCCAAATGAAATAATGGATAAAGTTGAATCCGGAGTGACTATTGCCGGTAAAGGTGTTCAGGGACAGGAAAGAGGAGATTTCTCTAAATATTCCGATCTTACTGACAGAGCAATCCATGTACAGAAGCAGATAGTAAAGAAACTGGCAGACAGAGAATCTTGTGTTATTATCGGACGTTCTGCTGATTACATTTTAAAGGACAGAGAAAATGTTTTAAGAGTCTTTGTATATGCCCCTAATGAAACAAGACTTGAATACATAATGCAGAAACATAATCTTAGTGAGAAGGATGCAAAGATGTTAATTGCAGAAAATGATAAGAGATTGCATCAGAGGCATCTTGCACTCACAGGAAGCAACAGAGGAGACCGTCACAACAGAGATATTCTTATTGACAGTAGCCTGTTAGGTGTGGATGGAACTGCAAATTTAATTGAAACACTTGCGGAGAAATATATAAAAAAGGAACAGGAATAGGAAGGAGAAACAGATATGAACCAGAAAAAATCAGATTTTGATAAAGTATTTAGTGCCTGGGACATACTTGTTATTGCTTTTGGCGCAATGATCGGCTGGGGATGGGTTGTTTCTTCAGGCGGTTGGATTGAATCAGGCGGAGCTGTTGGAGCTGCGTTAGGATTTGCAATTGGCGGAATAATGATATTTTTTGTTGGTCTTACATATGCTGAACTGACAGCAGCAATGCCTCAGTGTGGTGGTGAACATGTATTCAGTCACAGAGCTATGGGACCTACAGGTTCATTTGTATGTACATGGGCAATTATTCTGGGATATGTGGGAGTTGCATGCTTCGAAGCATGTGCTTTCCCTACAATTCTTACATATTTATGGCCGGGATTTTTAAAAGGATATCTTTATACAGTAGCAGGATTTGATATATATGCATCATGGTTGGCAGTAGCTGTTATTGTAGCTCTTATCATCACAGTTATTAATATTTTGGGTGCTAAAACAGCCGCAGTATTACAGACAATTCTTACTGTGATTATCGGTGGTGCCGGAATTTTACTTATTGTTGCTTCCGTTATTAACGGAGATGTAGATAATCTTTCAGGACAGGCTTTTGTGGGAACATCAAGTGGTTCAATGATTAAGAGTGTTCTTTCTGTTGCAGTAGTTACACCATTCTACTTCATTGGATTTGACGTAATACCACAGGCAGCGGAAGAAATCAATGTTCCATTAAAGAAGATAGGAAAGATGATGATTCTTTCAGTTGTTATGGCAGTTGTATTTTATGCATTAGTTATCCTTGCTGTAGGATATGTTCTTGATGGTAATGCTATTGCATTATCACAGAGCGGAACCGGACTGGTTACTGCAGATGCTATGGCTAAGGCATTTGGTACACCTGTAATGGCAAAAGTTATAATTGTTGGTGGAATGTGCGGAATTATCACATCATGGAACTCATTTATGATTGGTGGTTCAAGAGCCATGTATTCAATGGCAGAATCATATATGATTCCACCGGTATTTGCAAAGCTTCATTCAAAGAGTAAGACACCAATCAACTCATTAATTCTTATTGGTGCTCTTACAATGATAGCTCCATTTGCAGGAAGAAAAATGATGGTATGGATATGTGATGCAGGTAACTTTGGATGTTGTCTTGCATATTGCATGGTTTCAATATCATTTCTTATTTTAAGAAAAAAAGAGCAGGATATGGCAAGACCATATAAGGTTCCGGCAGGAAAATTCGTAGGAACAATGGCTGTTCTTATGTCTGGATTTATGGTGGCTATGTACTGTATTCCTGGTTCAGGCGGAAGCTTGATTCTTCAGGAATGGCTTATGGTAGGCGGTTGGGCACTCCTTGGAGTTGTTTTCTATATAATATGCAGGAGAAAATATGGTGAAAAATTCGGAACTCTTGTTGAAATTATTTCTGATGATGCAGCTGCTTCACTTATGCCGGAAGCAAATGATGAAGAACTTGATCAGGTTATCGAAGCTGCTATCGAAAGAGTGCTTGCAAAGAAAGCATCATAATAATGTGTCGCTACTGATGATTGAAGGGAGATTGTTAGGTTATGAACAGTTTTACATTTTCTGTACCTCAGGATATATATGTTGAAAAAGGCGGAATTAGTAAGCTTCCTGAAGTTGCAGTAAAGCTTGGTGGAAAGAAGGCATTTATTATTTCAGGACCTCATCTTAATAAGATGGGCATAGTTGGAAAATGTGCTGATGCTTTAATGGCAAAAGGAATAGAAAGCAAAAGCTTCACTGAAACAGAAGGTAACCCAAGTACAGAGACAGTTGAGAAAGCTACAGAACAATTTAAATCAAGTGGAGCTGATTTTATAATTGCACTTGGTGGAGGTTCACCAATGGATGTAGCTAAGGCTGTAGGCATTGTGGCAAAATACGGTGGAAAGATTCAGGATTATGAAGGTGGCGGAAAGGTACCGGGAGATATCGTTCCTCTTGTTGCAATTCCCACAACTGCAGGTACAGGTTCTGAAGTTACAGCATTTTCTGTTATAACAGACCACAGCAGAAATTATAAATTAACAGTATTCAGCTATAAGCTCATTCCGTCTTATGCGATTCTTGATGCCCAGCTGCTTACCACAGCTCCAGCAACGGTTGCTGCAGCCTGCGGCGTTGATGCAATGATTCATGCCCTTGAAGCTTATATATCCACTGCAGCATCGCCATTTTCAGATGCTATGGCGGAAAAGGCTTTGGAGCTTATAGGAGCCAACATAAGAAGATATGTGGCAAACAGAGCAGATATCGAAGCCGCTGAAAATATGCTTGTAGGCTCTCTTTTTGCAGGAATCGCATTTTCATGGGCAAGATTAGGAAATGTGCATGCAATGAGCCATCCTGTAAGTGCGTACTTTGATGTGCCCCACGGTGTTGCAAATGCTGTACTTTTACCGGTTATCACAGAATACAATGCTATTGCTGATAATGGAAAATATATGAAGATTTATAACTATATCAGCAAATGTAAAGCATATGAGGGCGAGTTTGAACCTTTGATGCTTGTAGATGCTATTAAAACTTTGAATAAAGAAATCGGAATTCCGGAAAATCTTACAACAGCAATCAATAATGTGGCTAAAAATGGATCTGTTTCCGAAGAGGAAATCGAAGGAAAGATTGAAGCGATGGCAATGGACGCCATGAAGAGTGGAAATATTCTGGTAAATCCAAGAAGTTCAAAACAAAGCGATATTGAGATGCTGTATAAGAAGGCTTTGTAAGAAGCTATGTGTTAATCAAGAATCTAAAATGCTAATAGATTAGAAGATTCCAAGAGTGTATTTAGTTATCTGAATACGGAGTCCGAGAGGGTGGTAGAACAGTAGGTTCTGGTGCTGCTACTACTATCATTGAGTAATTAAATACTTTTTGAGTATCAATTGACTTAATTGGCTCAGCCCTTTGTTTACAAGGGGTTGAGCCTTTTTATGGTGCGCCTTGCGAAGCCGACGCATGGGCTTAAGTCATTATCGTGGACTTGCTGTGGACTTATTTTATCCTTTGGACTTACGACTTTGAACCTTGTGTTCTGTGGTTGAGGATCCTTTTCTGGTTTATCTGAGGTTTCAGATGCACCGGCAGCTACTGTTTCCAACTTGTGCTGTTTCTGTATCATATCCACCACTTCCTGATGCTTGTTCGGATATAGGTGTGAGTAGGTGCTTAAGGTAGTCTGTACCTTTTCGTGTCCTAGCCGTTCCGATATGAGCAGTGGTGCACAGCCTAAGTTGATAAGATAGCTGGCGTGGGAGTGACGGATGTCGTGGATACGAATCTTTTTCACTCCGCATTTCTTACAAGCCCTTGCCATTGCATTATTGATATAAGATTTGGTGAAGGGGAAGACCCTGTCCGTATCTTTTAAATCAAAAAGCTTTGACATATAATCTTTGACTTCGTTCATTACAAAGTCCGGTATTATGATGTTTCGAATGGGAAGATGCAAGAAGAATAATTGAGAAATGAGACAAATAAGGAGTAGGTGGAATTTCGTTTTGCACAAGTAAGAGATTAAATAGCTGAAAATAGCGGTTGAGAAGAGCCTGAAGGAACTTTTGTAACATCGCAAGGGTGTGCGAAAGTTTCTTGAAGATAAAAAATGCTTATGTTATAATGTTTAATAGAATTTTGTTATTTTTTGATGCATGATGGAGGGCAGATTATGGCTGTATCATACAACAGATTATGGAAGTTATTAGTGGATAGAAAAATGAGCAAAGCGGATTTGAGGAAGCAGGCTGCAATTGCACCTAATACAATGACTAAGCTTAGGAGAGATGAAGAGGTGACATTGGGTGTGCTTGGCAAGATTTGCAAGACGCTTGATGTGGACTATGGGGATATTATGGAGTATGTGATTGAAGTTGAAGTTGACGCATCTGAGTCCTAATTATAGGACAGATGATAATTTAGCGGCTTAATCTTGTACTACAGCTTGTCCGTTCATCAGCATAGGTAAAAGCCAATTTCGTAGATTTTCAAGCTGAAGATTCTCGTCATTTGTTAGCAAAATTGATTCGCGAATTTTCCTTATTTGCAGTTGATATGCACATAAAGTTTCTTCATCCGGAATTACTACGTTAAGCATGCTTAAGTTACTTTCATTCAATGAAGCGCGAGTTGAAGCCATACAAGAGTTATGTAAATATGAGTATACCCCATCACTTTCTAAAAAGGAGCGAATGTATTCTTGGTAATTTGGGCGATTTACATTGATTTTTCCTAAAGCAACGTTGAATGCCCCCTCAATTCCATAACGAACAGCACCTGCATCTCCGTATTTATCTATCAATATATCAAATCTGTCTACTGTACTTAGATTCTTGGTGTATGGAATATAGGTTTTATGGTTATCCGAATCATAGTCTCTGTTTTGAATAAAGCGAATATAACCTTCTTTAGGTTCATAAACGAACTCGCTTTTTGGGGGTTGACTGTTGCTTTCCCAAGATACAATGTTCAGCAATTTATCAACTTCCCAACATGCAGGAATTTCTCGATTTAAAATAGCATTCCAAACCATCGCTCCACCAGACGACTTATAGGGATTGCCATTTACATCAGGAAAGTCAAACTGCGTAAACCAGTAATCGTACAGGATCTTTAACTGCTGCTGTAAATTATCATTTATTCGATACAAAAACTATAGAGGAGGCTTTATATATGCCAACAACAATAGAAGTTAACAAACAAAGCGTAGAAGCGCTTTTGGGAAGTGGTAAATCGAAACCATTTGTTATACCAGAATACCAGCGTCCTTATGCGTGGACAGATGAACAGGTAGAAACTCTCTTTGAGGACTTATGGGAGTTTACAGCTACCAGTGGAGGTACAGAGCGAGAAGGCTCATATTTCCTTGGAAGTGTCGTTTCTTACGAGAACGAAGATGGTGAGCAGGAAATAATAGATGGACAACAACGTATAACTTCTCTTTTCTTATTGCTGCGTGCAATTTATACAAAGTTGGTTGCAACACCTGCATCAGAAAGAACTGCAGAGGCCAATAACTTTATCGGAAAAATTGAGCCTGCAATTTGGAGAACTAATAAACTAACAGGTACTGTGGACTACAAGAATATTCTCTTGACATCACGTGTTGTACATAACGACGGGAATGAGATACTTCGTTCAATTCTGGAAACAGGATGTGCTGACGAGAATGCAAAGGACAACTACTCAAAGAACTATCGTTACTTCCAAGAGCTGTTTGATAAGCATTCTACAGAGAACCCTTTGATGGTATATCAGTTTATTTATGCATTACTGAATCAAGCTATTTTGCTTCCGATTACAGCGGATACACAGGATACTGCTTTAACAATCTTCTCAACATTGAATGATAGAGGTCTGCCTTTGTCAGATGCAGATATTTTTAAAGCAAAGATTTATAACCAGCTTGAACCGGAAGATAAAAAAGCCTTTATCGAGAGATGGAAGGATTTAGATGAGCAGGCTACAGATGCAAACGAGAGCATTCAGCAGCTGTTCTACTACAATATGTTTTATTATCGTGCCTTGGAGCAGGATACTAAGACAACTACTCCCGGCGTAAGAAAGTATTATGCTGCCAATAAATTTGAGCGTTTATATAAACCAGAACTGATAGATACACTATTTGTAATTTTGAACCTATGGAAAGTTGTCAACAAGGGTGAAGAAATAGAGAATGAGGCTTGGTCGAAGAATATGAAAATCAAGCAGACACTCGATACTTTGAGTTCTTATCCAAATGAGTTCTGGAAATATCCGGTAGTAATTTATTATGTATGTTATCGAAATGAAGAAAATTTTGAAGTGCGGTTTGCACTATTTTTGAATAAGCTTCTTATGGAATTGATGACAAAGTATCTTATGATTCCGACCATCAATGCTGTAAAGCCAGATATTCTGAAATTGAATTCAGCAATCGTTGCTTCTGATGTACCAACATTTGAATTCAAGAATATTGATTTGGCTCAGCTGGAACCTTATATTCAGAATCCTAACCGTAATGCGGTACGTATGCTTTTGAAGACATTGGCGTATGAGCAGCAAGATGAACTTCTGCCTGCAAAATGGGAAATTGAGCATATCTTCCCTCAGAAGTGGCAGACAAACTATTTCCCGGATGAGTCAGATGCGACCATCAAGGAAAAGATTGAGCATATAGGTAATAAACTCCCTTTTGAAAAGAAGCTGAATATCGTGGCTGGTAATGGCTATTTTGGAAAGAAGAAAAAGGAATATTCTGCTTCTAAAATCGCTATTACAAAGGCTCTTGGAACATCCGATGTTTCTGATTGGAATATGGATTCTATTATGAAACGTGACATTCGTGTTTCTGATGAAATCATAGCTATACTCAATAGATGGAATAATGAGTATTTAAATGTTCCGGTTGAGGCTGAAAAAAAGGACGAACCTTCTGAAGAAGATTTAGCTCGTATTGAGGAATTTAAAAAGAAGGGATGGATTTAATCTCTGTGAATAATTCTGAGAAAAGAAAATTAATTCAATGTCTCTTGGTGTGCGAAAAACATGAAGACTGCTTTTATCAAGCTTTAGAGGCTATAGGTGATTTGAAGACAAATTATTCTGATTACATGACAACAGAGCCAATTAACTGCGATGAGGAACTGAAAAGATCATGGGCATACAGCAGAAGAATTGATATATGAGCGAGCTGATGCAGAGAAAACGTATATGGGACTGCCCACATGGGCAGCAGCAACGGAAGGTAAAATCGTAAAAAGTGATGTTAGTGTCAGGATATAATATGGATGCGTTTCGCGAAGAGTATCGAAATATGTAAATTCTAAGAAGGATGTTAGAAGAATTTAGGGAAAATAGTGATGCAAATGAATTTAAGAATTAAAGAAGGGGTGTTATATGTACCAAACAATCAATCAACAACGAACCGGACAAAAACTAAAAATCATGTTCAAACTGGCAGGCTTTGATGTAAAGTACATCCAAGAGTACTTGAATCTCTCCTGTCCTCAGCCGATTTATCGTTGGTTTAAAGGTCAGAATCTGCCAACGGTAGAGAAACTTTATGCCCTAAGTATTCTCCTTGGTGTGCATATGGAAGAACTGCTGGTTTTGCAGGGACAGCCTATGAATATAGGCTTGTATAAGGTGGCGCAGGAGCCGAAGGACAAGCGTCTTTTATACTACGCTCAGTGCTTGCAAAGGGTAGCATAAGTGTTTTGGACTATCCGTCCAATGACAAAGACTTGACTTTGAGATATCCTTTTATCAGAACCTCTGAATGGGTTCTGGTAAGAGGATATTTTTATTTGGGAGAGGAGGATTGTCATGGGAACCAATTATTATTTTATGAGCAGGAATAAGGAACTGATGCAGACTTATTTTGCTGAGAAGTCGGAGTGGGGTGTGCTTGGCGAGGAGTATACCATCGTGGATGAGCCATATCTTGGTTATCGGTGTCACCTGAATAAATTAAGTTGCGGATGGCGGCCCTTGTTTCAGAAACATAGAGCGTTTGATAGTTTTCGGAAGCTGGAGGCGTTTTATCGGGAGCATCAGGCGGATTTGGAGGTTTATGATGAATATAGGAGGCAGTATTCGTGGGAAGAATATTTTGAGACGGTTTACGAACATAGCCGGTGTCATCCGGAACCGGTGAAGTGGGTGTATGAAGTGAACCCTATGTCTCCAGATAAGAAGCCTCACCTGCGGACTGTGGGATGTTGTGAAGAAGAGGTGGAGCTTTATAGTCCGTTTAATCATATAGAGTATAAAAAGACGTTACAGCAAGCAAGGCAGAAATTCGGTGTGTATGAGCGAGAGTATGGGGATATAAAGTATTGGAATGATCCGAATTATCTGTTTGATTGGACGGAAGGGGAGTTTATGTAGGTATAAAGCAAGCAAAAGAATAACAATTATCAATTCCGCAAACACTATAGCATAAATTATATTTTAGTAAAAGCACACGCTATCTGTTTTCGTGTGTACTTTTACTAAAATATTTGTTGACGAAGTATCTGTGTAATGCTAAAATTTAAGTAAAGATACACACAAACCACAACTGTGTGTATAAACACTTAAATGGAGTTGGTGGATTATGGTTTTGACATATAAGCAATGTATAGAGAAATATGGTAGCGACCATATGTTGAAAAAAGAAATAGCGGAAGGGAATCTTTTTCAAAAAGAAAAGGGAATTTATTCCCTAAGCAAAAATTGTTCTGAGTTGGAGATTATCGGTGCGAAATACCCGAAGGCAGTTTTTTCCGGGGAAAGTGCTTTTTACTATCATGGTCTGACGGATGTGATTCCTGATTTTTATCATTTGGCAACGGTCAGAACCGATGGCAGGATTAAGGATGAACGGGTAAAGCAGACATTTTTGAAAGAGGATATTTTTGATATGGGGCAGATTAAGATGTCATATCATAACACGGAGATATGCATTTACAACTTGGAAAGGATGCTGATTGAGCTTGTTAGATTTCGAGGCAAATTACCATTTGACTATTACAAGGAGATTATCGGATCGTACAGGAATCGTGTGGAGACTATGGATATTGCGAAGGTGGAAGAGTACGCAGCTAAGTTTAAACATTCGGATAAAATGATGCAGATTATTGAGTTGGAGGTATTGTAATGAACTTGTTGGATGAAGTAGATAAAATTAAAAAAGATGGATACAGCGAAGCAAATGCAGAAGCCAAGCTGTGCCAGGATATTATTATAAAGGCAATTTCACAGAGTAGTCTGAATAGAAAAGTCACCATTAAGGGCGGTGTAGTTATGCGTAGCCTGTCCAAGAATGCAAGACGAGCTACGCAGGATTTGGACTTGGATTTTATTCGATTTTCCATATCCGAAGAATCCATAGGAATATTTATTGAAAAGCTGAATTGTATAGATGGGATTCGATTGCGGATGTCAGCACCCATAGAGGAATTAAAACATCAGGATTATAAAGGCAAGCGTATTCATATTGAGATATCCGATGACTTCGGCAATGTGCTTTCGTTGAAAATGGATATTGGTGTACATAAAGACTTAGATATTGAACAGGAAGAGTATTGTTTTGATGTATGTTTTCAAGAGGATTCTGCCAGTGTGTTAATTAATTCATGTGAGCAGATGATTGCTGAAAAATTGAAATCTTTGATGCGTTTCGGAACCCGGTCTACCAGATATAAAGATGTATTTGATATCTGTTATTTGTCTGAATTGGCAGATATGGAGAAACTTCGATTCTGCATACAGAAGTACATATATGCTGATACTACAATTGATGTAAATGATGCTGATGAGATAAGAAAAAGAGCTGAGAGAATCTTTAATAGTAGTACATACAAAAAGCAAGTGGAGCGGTCTAAAAAGAATTGGCTTGATTTGTCGGTAGACGAGGTACTAAAGAAGGATTTGGAATTTATTTATGAGGTGTAAAAAGCAAGAAGCTATTTATATCCCCACTATACTCCTTACCTATGATATAATGCATGTGGGGATAAGAGATTTTTAATGTAGACTAAGAAAGTTGACAATACAAGCAATGATAGGAGGCATCATATGGTACACCCGGATAAAGTTGGAATAGAAGCTAAGAGGAAAGAAGATGAAAATTTTAAATTCCATAGTTTCTTGAAAGGACATGCAGATGAGGAAGAATTAGATGAGCAGTTTCTGCGACTGCATAAAGAACTGTTCGCTGATTATGATTGTAGTAAGTGCAGAAATTGCTGCAAGATGTACAAGGGAAGTATACCTGAAGAGGATTTAGAAAAAGATGCGGAATATTTGGGAATTACAGTAGAACAGTTTATTGATTTCTTTTTGGATAAAGAGGAATCTGGAATTGGGTATCATACGAAGCATAAGCCTTGTGATTTTCTGCAGGAAGATGGAAACTGTAAACTTGGGGGTTGTAAACCGGATAGTTGTAAGAAATATCCTTATACTGACCAGCCAGAAAGATTGTGCAGTTTGTTGGGGATGTTAGACACCATTTCCATCTGTCCGGTTGCTTTTGAAATATTTGAGCGTTTGAAGAAAGAATACGGATTTAGGAGAAGGTAGGGGAACATATGAGAAAAGAGGCATCTATAGAACAATGGAAAACATTATATGAGGCAGGAACACGCATTAAGGAACTGAAGCCATGGGAGAAGTTCTGGGATATGGATTTAATCGGCATCAGATATGGTGCTGAAGAGGAAACGATTTTCTTCAGTATACTGGGGCGAGGCGGTGATTGTTATGGAATAGCTGTTTATGAAGGATATGAGGGACTAAATAGCTTTCTTATGCTTACCATGCAGGAGAGTATGAATCTGGCTCCAGAATATGCGATGTTCAACCAAAGAAATTTCACCTGCTATTGGGGTAATCGTGACGAGCTTTCTGATAAGCAAAGAAAGATTATTAAGGAATTGGGATATACATATCGAGGGAAAAATCAGTGGCTGTATTTCCTGTCTTTTGAGCCGGGATATTATCCATATAATATGGATGAGGAAGAAGTATTGCGTATGAGCGTATATCTGCAAGATTTGGAACTGGCTCTGC
This sequence comes from Eubacteriales bacterium, assembly GCA_030536855.1. GTDB lineage: Bacteria > Bacillota > Clostridia > Lachnospirales > Lachnospiraceae > Lachnospira. Next base: position 15,932 of record JAUNPK010000012.1, on the reverse strand, counting down.
GTTACTATGATGAAACAGACATGCAGGTTGACTTTGAATCGGGAAATATGTTTCTGTTTTCTTTTGGAAAAGATAAGAAAACATGGGATTTTGGTGAAGAACCACTTCCTTTTACAGCTTTTCAATTTGGAAATTTACTGATTACAGATGAAGATTTGCTCTCAGACCTAGGAAAAGCCCCGAAATGCAAAGCTGTTTTAGAAGCGGATGTATCTGTGTTAGGAGCATCAGTTACGGATAAAAAGTATGATCGCCCTGCAAATCCGGCATTGTCGTTATTAGGAGATGCAAATACAGGAACTATCATTAAATTTGAAATGCTTGGGCCGGAGGACGATGCGATTGTAATGCTGGCAGAAATTCTGATAGGTTTTATTTTTCAATTTGGAGCACCGAAGGAAATAAGGGTGTCAAATATAATTGTGGAAGCCGGACTTGAGCAGATATGTAATGTATGTGGTATTAAACTTCGCAGAGTAAAAAGATTAAAAGGATTGGAAGATTTCAAATATAGCATGCAAAGATTTACATAGTAGTTTGTCAAATAAGTTATGATGAAATGAAAAGCGTATACGAAGGAACTTTTTTAAAAGAACATAATCATTCTTTGAACTTCGTGTTTTAACCGCTCTGAAATGATGGTAGTGTGAAGGGCGTTTTTGTCTTGACAAATATATCAAAATGATATATTGTATAATGTATCAATTTGATATATGAAGAACATTATGAAAAGACAAAATGTTAGAAAATTAATACTGATTATCTCGATGCTTTTGTTTCCGCTTACAATTTGGTATATGTCTCCTTACTTGATTATTCAAGGAGCTATGGAAGGTATTGTAACAGGAAGCTTTATTGTTTTTTTATTGATGCTGCTGGGGTCTGTCTTTTTTGGAAGATTGTTTTGCAGTTGGACTTGTCCTATGGGAGGCATGCAGGAATGTCTATTTTCTGTGAATAAAAAAGCACCAAAGCAAGGCTGGAGAAACAATATTAAGTATGTTATATGGACAGTTTGGATTCTGGCTGTAATTATATGCTTTATATTTAGAAAAAAGGAAATTACAATAGACTTCTTTTATATGACAGACCATGGAATTTCCATTGCAGAGATATATGACTATGTGATTTATTATGGAGTGGTATTTTTGATATTGATTCCTGCAGTGCTCTTTGGAAAAAGAATATTTTGCCATTATTTCTGTTGGATGGCTCCTTTTATGGTTATAGGAATGAAAATAAGAAAATTATTGCATTTACCGGGAATCCATATTGTTTCGGAGAAGGAGAAATGTATTTCCTGTAAAAAATGCAATCAGAAGTGTCCCATGGGATTGAATGTGGTAAAATTAGTAAAGAATGATTGTGATTTTGGCACGGAATGCATTCAGTGTGGTGCTTGTGTGGATAATTGCTCAAAGACAGTGTTATCCTATGGATTTAAAAGGAGCAAGTGAAGAATGGCAAATACAAAGAAAATGGATTATGTTTTATTAGGCTTGCTAAGCCATGAGCCTATGACCGGATATGAAATGAAAAAGAGACTTGACACAACGCTTCGTTTTTTCTGGGGAGGTAGTTACGGAAGTATATATCCGACTTTAAATCAGCTTGAAAAGGAAGGAAAAGTTACAAAGGAAGATACAAGTTCCAATGGACGGGAAAAGATTTCTTATTCCATTACAGAGTATGGGAAAGACTCGTTAAAAGAGTGGCTGAGAAAGCCGGTGGAAAAGGATGAACTTCGATATGAAACGCTTTTGAAACTCTTTTTTGGAAATGAAATAGGTATGGAAGGCGCCAAGGAACATATTGAGCGATTTGAAGAAAAGTGCAAGGATGAATTATTGATTTTAAATATGTTCGCTGAGAATCTGAGGCAGTATTTGGAAGATGATACGCATAAGCATTATTATCTGACAGTTAAATTTGGTATTAAGACTTATGAGTCATATTTAGAGTGGTGCCATGAGGCAAAAGAACAAATAAAGGAGTGGGAAAAGCGATGAGAACAGCGATTGTATATTATTCAATGTCCGGGAATACAAAATATGTAGCTGATAAAATTGCGGAGGGGATAAAAGCTTCAGGAGAGGTGGATATCATTAGAATTGAGCCGAAGAAAGCGTATCCGGACAAAGGCGCCAAGAAGTTTTTCTGGGGTGGTAAAAGTGCTGTTATGGGTGAAAAACCGAAATTGTTACCCTATGAATTTGATGCAGATAAATATGACAGAATTATCATAGGAACGCCTGTATGGGCAAGCACCTTTGTGCCTCCACTCAGAACTTTTATCAATGATAATCCGGATATTAAGGATAAAAAAATAGCAGTTTTTACTTGCTTTAGTGGTGGTGGCGCAGATAAAGCAATTGATAAAATGAAAAAGTATATTGGCATTGAGAAATTTGAAGCAGAACTTATTTTGATAGATCCTAAGGAGAATGTTAAAGTGGAAGACGAGGAGAAGATTGTAAAGTTTTGTTTGATGTTAAGATAATCATTTTTGCGGAAAGTCAGGTAATCCTAGTCAAGGAAAACACTATATAGGGTCGTAACATAAGTTTAATACACAATTGAAAAAAGTATGTTATAATATAAATGAATTATAATTCACACAAATGGGTAAGGGAGGTGTTGCCGTTGAAGAGACTTTCTAAAGAAGTTTTGAAGGCAATATTGACTTGCAATGTACTCAAGTATGAAGGACCTTGTAGCCGGTAATTCACCGTGTCTGTAAATACTGCTAATGCAAAACCCGCAGTTAAGGGACTGCCAAAGTGAAGCGCATGTGTAAGAAACAATAATAGGTACACCAGTTGGTGGTATTGAGGCGAAGTAATAGTGGAGTTTAATCACGATAAAAAACGTTGAAGTAGCGGAGTGCGGAGCCTTGCAGCATGTTAGAGTAAACAAAAACCTAGTTAAAGGGTTAGGACGCCTATTCCTAATCCTTTAATTTTTTAAATTTATTCATTTGAATGTTACTTCTTATACTTGGAGCATTCTTTTTGTTCTACATTTCGAGTTTCGCAGGATAAGCTGGAAAAAGCCTATAAATTCATGAAGCAGTTCGTAATCAATGGAAGGAACATGCTGGATGTGTTCCGGGAGCGGATTGGTGAAGTGAAGAAGTGGGTGCATAGGAAGGTTGCCGGGATGGGACGGTAGGGGATGCCCCAAGTGGTAGAGATGCTGCTTGGGGTGTTTTGTTAATTGTAGTCAAGTTTTGCAGATGATATAATAGGGGCATGAGTGTAAGAGTTATTTACAACTAATATATCGAGAGTTGTTTCCCTCTGTACTACTTCCGTTAAAAGGAGACCGGTATGTTTGCAAAAACGATTAAGATTTCCGCAATAGTTCTTGTGATGTTAACAATTATATTTACGCTAATTTATCAATGAAATCCCAATACTGTGATATTGAGTATAGCGATTACATTTGGTACTATTAGCTATCATTTTTTGATGCGTTTAGCCGTTGGATATGTTGTTAATGGAATCTTTCATAATAGGTTCAATTATAGCAGAAAATGGTTTCAAGAGAAGAAATTTGAAAAGCATTTGTATGAAGTGTTGCGAGTGAAAAAGTGGAAAGATAAAATGCCTACTTTTGTACCGGAAATGCTAGATTTAAAAGTACATACATGGGAAGAAATTGCAGGAGCAATGTGCCAGTCAGAAGTGGTGCATTCGATTATAGTAGTACTATGTTTTGTGCCTGTATTAGCTACTTTAATTTGGGGAACATTTTGGGTATTTTTTATAACATCAGTTTTAGCTGCCGGTGTGGAGAGTATGTTTGTGATAATGCAACGATATAACAGACCAAGGGTAATAAGGATGATTGAGAAGGAGAGGAAGGGAAAAGCATAATGAGAGTTGGAATAATTGGTTATGGAAGTATGGGCAAGATGCTCTTGGAGAAGTTGTCCTTAAATAGTGATTTGGTTGACGGGAAACTATATGTGGCAAATAGAAGTTATGAAAAAATAGCCGATTTGGCTGAAGAGTGTCATTTGTGTCAAAATAATCAAGAAATTGCAACATTGGTTGATATCTTGTTTATTTGTGTCAGACCTATTGATATGAAAAATGTATTGGAAGAAATAAAAAATTGTCTAAGGAAAGAGCAGATCATTGTATCGCTCAACGGAAGTATTACTTTTGAACAGATTGAAGGTATTTGTAAAAATAAAATAGTGAGAGCCATACCAAGTGTGATGGCAGAGATAAACAAGTCACAGACACTGATTTGTTGTAATGGTTTGGTAAATGAGCAGGACAAAGCTAATATAAAAGATTTGTTATATATATAGGGTCGGTAATAGAATTGCCAGAATCAGAGATGGGAATGGGATCTGAGCTCGTTAGCTGTATGCCGGGATTTATAGCGGCAATATTTAATGAAATTTGTGCATCAGCACAAAAACATACAAGTCTTGCGGTGTAAGAAATTGCCCAAATGGTTTTAAATACAATGATAGGGACGGGGCAATTGATGATTGAAAATAATTATTCATATCAGGATGTGATTACAAGAGTGGCGACGAAAGGTGGGATTACAGAAGAAGGTGTAAAGGTAATACAAGAATCGTTTCCGCAAGTTTCAGATGCAATTTTTGATAAAACATTAGAGAAAAGAAGACAGACTACTTTGAATTCGCAGAAAGCATTTAAGGAATAACGGTGCGTTCATGCATATTTTAGTATGTTGTGAAAGACGAAAGGTACGAGGTAATTATGAATTTTGAAAAAGCAACTATAAAAGATATAAATATGTTAACTGATTTACGACTTGCATATCTACAAGAGGATTTAGGGGTTATTACAGATAAACAATTGATACAAGAATCGCTGCAGGCTATTATGAAAAACACCTTAACAAAGATTTGACGGTGTACGTTGCAAGGGATGATGAGGATATAATTGCTTGTGCCTTTTTGCTGATAGTGGAAAAACCTATGAGCCCGTCATTTATTACTTGAAAAACGGGAACTGTTTTAAATGTATATACAAAGCCGGAATATCGGAATAAGGGTTATGCAAAGAAACTAATGACCATGATGCTGGAAGAAGCTACAGCACAAGATGTCAGCGTTATTGAATTAAAATCAACAGAGGATGGATATTTACTTTATAAATCTGTTGGTTTTGAGGATGTTGTGGTCAAGTATCATAATATGAAAATTGTGCTGAAATGATTGTTGTGGAGGGTCACATGGAAGAAAAAATTACCTTATGTGGAGATAATTGCATAGAGTGTCCCAGATACAATGCACATAGTGAGCAAGAACTTCAGAATGTGGCAGAGTTATGGTATCGGGTAGGCTGGCGAGACTGCGTTGTATCCAACGAAGAAATTAGATGTGAAGGATGTTCTTCTCATAAACAGTGTACATATCATTTGGTAGAATGTACAAAGGAGCATAATGTGAATAAATGCAATCAGTGTGGAGAATTTCCATGTGAGAAGATTAGCAGTATGTTGGAGTGTTCTAAGGAATATCAGAAACGATGTAAAGAGGTCTGTTCGGGTGCAGAGTACGATATGCTGGAGAAAGCATTTTTTGATAAAGAAAACAATTTGAGGAAGTAAAGAGAGAGGTAGAGCAGATGGTACTGTTAGTGGTGGATACACAGAAATTGATAACCAATTTGGATTTGTATAATTTTAGTGCGTTTGAAAATGCTGTAAAAACGTTAATTGCAGCAGCCAGAGAGAATCATGTTGAAGTAATTTATGTAAGACACGATGATGGTGCTGGTGAGAAATTGACGAAGGGAACATCTGGATTTGAGATATATGAAGGTTTTAGCCCACAGCCGGGTGAAAATATTTTCGATAAGACAGTAAATAGTTCTTTTAAGGGAACCGGTTTGTTGGAATACTTGAGGGAGAAGAATGTCCAGACGGTAGCTGTTGTTGGATTGCAGACAGATTACAGTATTGATGCCACAATTAAGTGCGGATTTGAGCATGGTTTTAAAATGATTGTGCCGGAAAATGCGAATTCCACATTCGATAATGCTTTTATGACAGGGGAGCAGAGTTATAAGTATTATAACGAATTTATGTGGAAGAGCAGATATGCGGAATGTATTTCTGTGGAGAAAATGATTGAACGGATGAAGGAGTAAGTACAGAATGGAAGAGGTTATTAGAAAATATTTTCAGTGCTGGCTGGATAAAGATATTGATGCTGTAAAGGAGATTTTCAGCGATGATATTATTTACAGCGAGTGTTATGGTCCGGTATATAAAGGCATTGGACAGATAAGCAGATGGTTTGGGGATTGGAACCGGAAAGGTACTGTTTTGCAGTGGGATATAAAGCGTGTGATTGTTTACGGGAATACTGTTGTGGTGGAATGGTATTTTAAGTGTGACTACGAGGGCAATGTGGATGGTTTTGACGGAGTTACCATTGCTGAGTTTGATGCAGATTTGAAGATTTGTGATTTGAAGGAGTTTCAGTCGAAGGCAGAGCATTATTATCCGTATGGGGAATGAGGCATAAAGACTTGATTATTGAAAAATGCTTTGTGAGATAAGCAGAAACATAATAAGTATATAAATATTTATATTGATAAAACAGAATAAAATAATTGAGAAATCAGGTTGAATTAGGTATAATAAGATTATGGGATTTTAGGCTCAAATGAGGTGAAATAAAATGAAAAATGCAGAAAATGCTTTAAAATGGGAAGAACTTAATTTAGATTACGAAGGTGAAAATAAGTATGCCTCTTTTTTCTCTTCAACGGGTAATTTACATACATATCCAGCAAAAGCTGTTCCTGAAATGGTTAGTGATTTAATAAAAAAGGTTATGTCAATTAAATCAATAAAAACTGTATTAGACCCTTTTGTGGGAAGTGGAACAACTGCATTGGAGTCAAAATATTTAGGATTGGACTTTTGGGGATCAGATTTGAATCCTCTTGCTGTTTTATTGTCCAAAACTAAAGCATTAACTATAGATAATACTAATTATACAAAAAAGAGATTAAGTGATTTTGTTCAACAGGTAAAAAAAGAGTACCCTGATGCACGATTAATACCAGTTTGTACATTTAACAGTATTGATTATTGGTTTAAAGAAGAAAATATTCGCGAATTAAACTTCTTAAAATATAAAATAGGTCAATTTATTAATAAAGCTAATAAGGTTAACCGGGAAATGTATGCTTTAATATTGTTAACCGCATTTAGCTCTACAATACGAAGAGTTTCATTAACTAGGAATGGTGAATTTAAATTATACAGAATGTCGCCTAGTGACATAAAGAGATTTTCTGTTAGTGCGATTGATGAATTTGAAGATGCAGTAACTCATTTGTTAGATATGTTGGTTGTGGCGAATGATAGTTATAAAAAAGAGACTAGAAGTACAATTTGTTTGCAAAATGCTAAGTCATTGAACTATCTGAAAAATAAGAGTATAGATTTAGTAATTACTTCACCGCCATATGGTGATTCGAAAACGACAGTTGCATATGGTGAATTTTCAAAGCTTTCTCTCCAGTGGATGGAAGATTTATTAAAAAGATATGTCGGAATTGAAGTGGCAGATTGTAATTGCGATGAACAATTATTAGGAGGAAGAAAATCTGAATGGAGCTTGCAAGATGAAAAAGATTTTTATAAATCAAATGAAGTTGCAAGTTTAGAAATACAAATGCAGTCCAGAATTCGGGAAAAGAAGAATGACATAGCAAGAGCTAAAGAAGTGCTGGAAGAAATGAGGGGATGCATTAACAACAATCAGTTTGTATCAACAGATTTATTACATAAAAATGAAATCCTTTATCAACTAATCTCTGAAAGAGTTAGATTGGATATTTACAGAAAGATTAAAAATTCTAAGACAAGATTGAAAGATAAAGAAACAAAAAAATTGGCAAAGAAAAATGCAATTGAATATATGAAACAGATGGAGAATGTATATTCATCTAAATATGTAATACGCCAGGCACACTTGGATGAGAAGTTGGACAGAGTAACAGAAACTTTAGATAGAAATGAAAAGTCAATTCAAAAGCGAAAAGAGGATGTATTAGTTTTTTTAAAGGATTTGTATAAAGTTGTTTTAGAAACTGATAGAGTGATGAAAAAAGGTGGCTTTCAGGTTTGGATAGTAGGTCATAGAACTGTCATGGGAAAGATTACTATCAACATGGAAGGAATATTAAAAGATTGGTTTTTGAACAGGGGGTATGAGTGTGAAGCTTCCTTGAGTAGAAAGTATTCTTTTAAGAGAATGCCACATCATATTAATTCAACCATTGAACGTTGTGAAGAAGTAAATACAATGATGAATGAATATATATTGGTGGTTAGGAAAAAATAGAGAGGAGAAGATGAAAAGTGCAGAGGAGTGAAAAGATGAATTTAACAGCATCTGCAAGATTAATCATGCAGCTAGGTGAGCAGCTTATTGAAGATGAGCTGGTTGCCCTTTTGGAGTTGATTAAGAATGCATATGATGCAGATGCTAATAATGTCGATGTAGTTATTGATACAGATACTGTCACTCCTTATGGAAAGGGCCGTATAGAGATTAAAGATGATGGTAATGGGATGATTCCGAGCATTGTGAGAAATTCTTTCTTGAGGTTATCGACAAGTTTTAAAGAGGAAGAGAAGAGTTCTATTTACTATCATAGAAGGGTTTTGGGTAAGAAAGGTATAGGACGTCTTTCGTTTCAGAGATTAGGAAATTATATAACTGTAGAAACGGTGCCGAATATAGAGAGATTTGAAGAAACAGATTTACTTAAAGAGGAAGATGTAGAATTTATAAAAGAGTACAGTAAAATTAATATCGATATAGATTGGTCTGAATTTCCAATTGATATGGATTTTTCAGATATTATGGCTACAGTAAAATATGAAAAGGACGTTGTGACATCATATGGTACAAAAATTGTAATCCAAGGAATTAAAAATCTTAACTTCTGGGATATGGACAAGAAGAAAGAAGAAAAACTAAAAAATGAGTTATTGAATATGATGGATCCTTTTCAGAAGAATTTAAATCTGAAAAAGAGTGAAAGATTTAATGTATTGTTAAAGATTAATGACGTTCCATATTTTGTTGAACCTGTGGATGAGAGTTTGTTGGATGAATTATACGATTCGAAGGTATCCTTTGAATTTAAAGAATGGAAATTATATGTGAAAATTGAACGTCCTTTAAAATATATTATGCAACGTCGGAATGCTCTCGTTAAAAAGATGAAAGAATCCGGCTTTACGATATTGCGTGAAGAAGACTATGAAAAGGATTATGAGGAACATATAGTTGATTTCAGTGATTTGAATAAAGTTTCGATTGATTATCCCAAAATTCATTTTACAATAGAAAGAACCACGTTCTTGAGTGAGGGATTATTATCCAAGCTTGAAGAAAAGAAAGATAAGGGAATATTAACTGAAGAAGAATATACAAAAGCTATATTAGACCAATATGCATATCCAGGAGATTTCAAAGGAGTAATTTATGCAAGAGACAAGTCAAATAAGGAAGAAATAGATATTATTTTAGAGAAAGAAGGTTTAATAAAAGCAAAATTAAATTCATTAAGTGAGATTAATAAAGCGTGGTCTTCCATGCAAGGTGTTTATGTATACAGAAATGGTTTTAGAGTGTTGCCTTATGGAAGAAAGGATTGGATTGGTTTTACCGAAAAGAGTCAGACTGCAGCTAATAATATTTACAAGGAGCATACAGTTGTAGGATATTTAAAAATAGATGGATTTACAAGTGAAAAGCTTGAAGAACAGACAAATAGACAAGGTTTTATTCAGGATGAGTATGGTAAAAATTTCTTTATGCTAATACAAAATTTCTTACTCAATATTATTTTTGAAAGCGATATTAAGTTTAGGGATGGGTTTACGAGGACCAAAGAAAGAAAAGGTGAAGTTGCAACTGATAATGGAATGATTGTATTTCAAAGAAAGGCGGGTTATGAAGAGGTAAAAAATAAGAAAATGCAAGATGTAAAGACCGAAATTGAAGGTTTAAAGGTTGCAATTTCAAATAGAACTATGGCTGCTGATATGTCACAAGAAGCAATTGAAAATTTACAAGATAAAATATTTCAGTATGAAGTAGCAGAGCAAAAAGCCATAGATGAAAAAAAGCAAGAAATATATTTAAAGTCGCAACAAATAGAAGAAATAAAAGACATTGTTCCATTGCTGGGGTTGGGTATAATTGCAGAATCGTTGACGCACGAAATGAATCGAATTGAGCAAAATATAGAGGATTGCGCAAGAGATACTATAAAGAGCAAAAATGATACTGATAAAATTGTAAAAAATCAGAGGAACATAATTACACAGACTAATTTCTTGAAAATACAATTAGCCCACATGGAATCAACATATAGGCGTAATCTGGAAAAGCAAGAGGAAATATTATTAAGGGATTTTCTGGTAGATATGTATGTAAATGAAGATAGTCCAATGTCTCGAAAAGCACGACGAGATGGTGTGGATGTTTTAATTGAAGGGGAAAATATATCTATTAAGGCTAATAAGGGAATATTAACTACCATTTTTGATAATATATTTCTCAATTCGCTGTACTGGGTACAATATTCTCAACAAGAAAAATCTATTAATTTTGTTATAAAACAAAGTGGGAAAATTGAATGCTTTGATTCGGGCTGCGGAGTACATCCAGAAATCGAAGATAAATTGTTTGAACCTTTCCGCTTTATGAAAGAGAACGGAAGAGGATTAGGGTTATTTATTGTACAGGAATTAACGGAGAATATGAATGGCAGAGTCTGGCTTTCAGATGAGAGAAGAGATGGTAGAAGGTACAAATTCGTATTCGATTTAAGTGAAAGGATGGTATAGCATTGCAAGACTTAATACAAATGTTAAATGAATATGAAATAAAAAATATCATATCAATTGATGACGGATGGAGTATTGCTGGAGAACTCGAGGGGAAAATAGAAAAAGCAGGAAATGACCTAAATATTACAATAAAGGATTTCTGCGATACGTATGGTATAGAAATTGTTGCAGAGGAAGCTGACGCTTATAAGGAGTATAGCTATACGCCGGTAAAAGAAGCTGAGAATGTTAAGTCATTAATTCCTCAAACATTTTTTGTGATATGTGAAACTTTACAGATTGATATTGATGCGTCATTAAAAACGTTAAAGAGCATATTGTGTCAATTGGAGAGCATGTTCAATATATATACAGGAGTTAAGTTTGAAAGTTCTTATCAGACATTAGAAGGAAATACTTTGTATATTTTAGATAAAGATATGGGCGCAAATCGTGAAAATGAATTTCTGGATTATATAGTAAATATAATAGAGGAAAGAAAGACATATAGCGATCTTGTGATAGTTTATTCTAATGAAGTTGCCGGATTATTAGAACATGATAAGAAAGTTGATTATCTTAAGATAAACAATAAAGAAAATGATTTGGAAATTTTATATCAGTTCTGGCCACTTTCAAAGATTACGGATGAGACGCAACTTGTAATTGGAATAAAAGAGATGGTTTCAAAATCAATGTATGGAAAAGCGCTGAGTAAGATGATAGAAATGAAGAAGATTTCTGTAGAAAAGGCTTTTAAAGATTTACTTCATATTAATATTGATAATCTAGATGATATGATTGTTGACGCATACATTGAAGGTGGAAAAATTACGGAAAGCTATGAATTGTTAATTGATTCTCTTATTAAGAAGAATGTTTTAGAGCAGATATTATCTACGAATGTTTTGGATTATGAGAAAGGCCTTTTGCGATATAGTGCCAAGCGTTCAAAAGCTATTATGGATGAGAAGGGCATTTCATCAAAGAATAAATATGAGAATTTACGGGTTGAATCAAATAAAAAGAAGTTATTAAATTCTGGAACCCTTTTGTTTAATGTTGCGGATTATAGCGTAAATAAAGAGTATAATAATCCGTCAATGGGTGATATTTATGTGTTTACAGAGGCAAGAAGTAAGCAGAGATATGCAGGAATGCTTATTTCTCAGGAATGTAGTACAATGATTCGACTAGATAAGTACCCAGACGATATAAAAAGAAAAGCGGACGAGTTGTTATTGTTGCTATTTGATATTGTTGAAATTAAAGAAGAAAGCATAAATGATTATACCAAAAAACTGGATGATTGTATTTGGCCTATAAAAATTGATGAAAAAATATGCTTGTTGAAAAATACAAAAAGAAGTATGTATATTGACTCATGTATATTAGATTTATGTGGTTTAAATGCTTCTGGAAAGGCAAAAATACGATTCGAAGAGAAAAGTTTAGAGTATAAAAGTGTTTATTCAAGAGAATACTATAAGAATTTTAGGCAGAACATAGAGAAAAAAATTGAGGATACGCTTTCTCAAGTTTTACAGACAAGGGGAATAGAGGCCACAGAAGATACAGTCAATAACTTGATAGTATCTATGGCATATGGAGTTGAATTTAAAGAAGATTTCGAATTGCAGAGAATATGTAAAATTGATGAAAAACAGACCTTACATATTATACATGAGTATTTAAATGGCATAGCCAAAATTGGTTTAAATGTTTATCCAAATTTACAGGATGCATAAGAAAAATTGATAAGAAGTATAAAAATCCCCCTCTCTTTGTTATGAGAGGGGAGGCACATTAAAACACTTCCAAACTATCCTCCGCATCCACCCACGCCTGCATCTTGCCATCAAGAGCAAGCCGGACATATTCCAGCGGATTGTCAATCGCCAGAGCATTTAAGCACCGTTGAGAATTAGGAGTAGTCCGTATCCAGGATTCTGCCTGATTACAATCAATCCGGAGGATGTAGCCGTTATAGTGGTTAATGTCGATGCTGTTATGCATCGGGTTATATTCTGCGTGTATCAATTTCATTGTTAGCAGTCCTTTCATTTGAATTGGAGGTAAAAAGCCCATGGGCTTATTTTGGACTTGAAAAACTTTCGAAATAGATATAATAATCACAAAATGTACTATTTTATGAAATGAAATATCACTAGAAATATTCAGAACAATACAAGTTGTGATATTAATAGTCATGTTGCTACAATCATTGAGTAATTGTAAATAATACAGCAAATTTAAGGGATTCCGAGATTTCTCGGGAACCCTTTTTCAGTTTGCGCGCCATGGGCGCCCTCTAATGGGTGCAAAACTATTACATAAGGAATTATGTATGTCTTCCGGTGCCGAAACTGCGTCATAAATAACTTTGTCGTATGAGGCAGGTATACTATAATAATCATATATGGGTTGAATATGACTCTTGGGAGGTTCACGGTGAAAAATTTAATTATTCTTAGAGGAAATTCCGGAAGTGGAAAAACTACAGCTGTTAAATTATATGGGGAGCACATATATGCATACTACTTTGATATTCCTTTTGAAGAAACTGTAAGGCGCCATCAGACAAGGGCAAAAAGTGGAGAGTTTGGTGAAGAAGCATACGAAAATATAAAGAGGAGTCTGTTAGCAGAACTGATATTGAAATAATTCTTAAAGCCGGAATGTTAGCCCCCTCAGCTAAGAAACGACAACCATGGAAAAATAAAGGAGAACAAAAACAATTTAAAGAGCTTACGACATGGAATGTCGTTGTGATGGGACATCGTTCATAAAACGAATTTTCCGGAAGATGTGTCCGGTAAGATGAAAACGTTACTGGCCGAGTATAATGCCAAAGAAGATAAGTCTTTAAATGATATTTTAGAGTTTCATGTAATGTTTGAAAGAATTCATCCTTTTCAAGATGGCAATGATCGTGTGGGAAGACTAATTATGTTCAAAGAATGTCTGAAATATAATATTGTACCATTCATCATTGAGGACAATTTGAAACTGTATTATTATCGCGGCTTGAAGGAATGGAATCAGGAAAAGGGCTATTTGACAGACACCTGTCTGGTAGCGCAGGATAAGTACAAAACTTATCTTGATTTCTTCTGTATTGAGTATAACGAATAAAATGTGTATCTTTATGATTTCACTCAAATCAACCACGGATATATCCGGGGTCTCCTGCTGGATTTTGTAATTTATTTGCATTTAAAATCGATAGGGATGTCAATTAGTGTTGTAGCCTGAAAATCATGTCTATGGTTATCCTCCGGCTCAGTAGAATCTTTAATGAAGTGTACATGCTTGCCATTGCCCACATCGATGGCACCGCCGGTTTTTCCGCAGAACTCGTGAAAATGTTTATTTTTGCTGTACATTGCTTCTCCTGTTACCGTGCAGAATCTGTGTTGTGACATTCATCACATTCATTCAAGATTCTGGTGCTTCCGGTTAATTCATGAACATGTTTTTGGTCTTTCCATTTATTTTGACTATCATACATAATGTAATTCCTCCTTTCATATTTACTGTATGTTTAGGCATTTGCGAAACAACTTTTCGGTGTTGAACAGTTGTGTAATTATACTATGTTGCAAGTTAGGTGTTTTGCTGCCACCGGTGCTTAGCGGCTGTATTTTAGCCGTTTATGCACCGCTGTGAGCAGCAAGCAGCGAGAGCGTGCCTAGCGGTAACATAGTATAATTGCACAACGTACAGTATTAAATCACAGAGTTTCGCAATTACCTATTACTGTATGTAAAAAAAGAAGAAATGTGCATATATATCTTATATTTTGCATATATATATTATATTTGTTGTGGAATTTATCTGATATTAGATGTATAATGAGTGTCTGGGATTCCGAAAATGTTTACATTCTCGGAAAGGAGATTAATAAGTTTCCGATTATTATTTAAAACGAAGATTAATATATTTCCGATGTTTGCTTAATCGGATAAGATTGTGCAGGATTGGTCTATCGGTAGGGCTCCAGCTTCCCAAGCTGGCTGGGCGGGTTCGACTCCCGTATCCTGCTTTTTTTAGGGGTGAAAAGGTGAATTTATCCAAAAAACGGATTATCTACAATATATTTATATTAAGCTTATGTCTGGTGATTTGCGGATGTTCAGGTAAGAAAAGCCACAGTGACATAACATCATCTGAAATAAGTGCAGGGCAGTATGGTTCAAGTCCTTATGTGGAGGTTAATGGGAATGTTCCCATGTTTTCCGAAGAAGATAAGGTGACGACTCCCTTTGAGATATACAGTGAATTGGATTCTTTGGGAAGATGCGGTGTTGCGTATGCCAACATCTGTAAAGAAATAATGCCTACACAAGAGAGGGGTACCATAGGCAATGTAAAACCCTCAGGTTGGCACACGGTGAATTACCATGAATTAATAGATGGAAATTACCTGTATAACCGATGCCATTTGATAGCATTTGAGCTTGCAGGAGAAAATGATAACGAAAAGAATCTTATAACCGGTACGAGATATTTTAATGTAAATGGTATGCTACCATTTGAAAATAAGGTGGCTGCATTTGTTAAATCCACAGGATATCATGTTCTTTACAGAGTTACACCTGTGTTTGAAGGAGATAACCTTGTAGCTTCAGGTGTGTATATGGAAGCATTTTCAGTGGAGGATAACGGCAGCGGTATATGTTTTAATGTGTTTGTGTATAACGTCCAGCCGGGTATAGATATTAATTACGCCAACGGGGAAAGCTGCATTTCAAAGAACCAGGATGGAGGTAAGGAATCATTATCTGATGATAGTGTTGTCACAGAGCAGAATAATGGGAAGAAAGGGAATTATGTCCTGAATATAAATACAAAAAAGTTTCATTATGATTCTTGTTCCGCTGTGGAAAGCATGGCACAGAATAATAAAAAATATGTTAACGATAGCAGGGAAAGTATAATAAATCAAGGATATTCCCCTTGTAAAATATGTAATCCATGAAATAAAATCCATATATAATTTATGGGTAATGAATTGCCCTCCAAAAACTGACAGGGGGGATTATGGGAAATAGTAATTTGGAACGATAAAA
>JAUNPK010000011.1:54594-72276 GCA_030536855.1 Eubacteriales bacterium | reverse complement strand
TCGTTTACCGCGGCGACTTGTATATAATATCATTACACATTTGCATTGTCAACAACATTTTTAAAGGTTTTTCGATAAATTTTAAAGGTTTTTCGATAAAATTTTTCATAAAAACATTTATGAAATATCCCCTTCTTATTGCGGGAAGATTCTGTCTAAAATTTTATCTCCCACCTCATCTTTAGTCATAATAGGAAGTTCAGTCACGCCGTCCCTAGTAATGAACGTTACAACATTGGTATCTGTTCCAAAACCGGCGCCGCTTACTTTTAAATTATTAGCAACAATCATATCAAGATTTTTCTTTTCCAGTTTTTCTTTGGAATTTTCGATTACATTTTCTGTTTCCATGGAAAATCCGCATAAAAACAATCCTTCTTTCCTGTTTTGTCCAAGTGTTCCTATTATGTCATCAGTTCTGGTTAAAGGTATTGACATATCACCGTCTTTTTTCTTTATCTTATTATCACTGATTGAAGCAGGCTTATAGTCAGCCACTGCGGCTGCCTTAATGACAGCGTCAGCATCTTTAGATTCTGACAAGACAGCATCATACATATCTTTCGCCGAAATAATATCCACCATCTTGACAAATGGTAGAGGTTCAAGATTAACCTTTCCTGATATAAGAACAACTTCAGCACCTCTTAACATTGCTCTTCTGGCAATTGCATACCCCATCTTTCCTGTTGAATTATTAGATATGTATCTTACAGGATCAATTGACTCTCTTGTTGGTCCGGCAGTTACCACAATCTTCTTTCCTAACAAATCTTTTTCACAGGCAATTTCACGTAAAATATAATCATACAATACCTGTTCTGACGGCATTTTTCCTATTCCTTCATCTCCACAAGCCAGATGTCCTGTAGCAGGACCAATCACTTCGAAACCATAACCCTGTAATTTTTTTATATTATCCTGGACTATAGGATTAACAAACATGTTGCTGTTCATTGCAGGAGAAACAATCTTCTTACATTTGCAGGCTAATATTGTAGTTGTCAGCATATCATCAGCTATTCCATTTGCCATTTTGCCTATAATATTTGCAGACGCAGGTGCAACCATGACAACATCTGCTTTTTTTGCCAAAGAAACATGCTCAACGCTGTATTGAAAATTTCTGTCAAATGTATCAACAAGGCATTTATTACCTGTTAAAGTTTCAAATGTGATTGGATTAATAAAATTTGTAGCATTTTCTGTCATAATAACATCAACATTGCAATGTTGTTTTACAAGCATACTTGCTAGGTTTGCTATTTTGTATGCAGCTATACTACCGGATACACCAAGAACTACATTTTTACCTTTAAGCATTAATCCACCTCCACATTTTTATCATATATAATTTTAAGACCTTTAAGCAGCAATTCATTATCTTCTATAATATCGTGCTTACAGTGTGGAATGACAACTTTAGCAAGACCTCCGGTTGCAATAATGCTTGCAGCTTTTTTACCTTCTTTTCCAAATCCGCAACTTTCATTAATTCTGTCTATCATACCATCAAGACATGACGCATTTCCGTATATTATTCCGCTTTTCATGCAATCTACAGTATTTTTTCCTATAATACTTTTTGGATCCTCAAGCCCTATTCTAGGCAACTGTGCAGTTCTAGAAACCAAAGAATCCAGCGATACTCTGATTCCCGGAAGTATAACACCGCCTATATAATTTTGTTTTTCATCCACAACACTGATTGTAGTAGCTGTACCGATATCTATAATAATTGCAGGAGCCCCGTAAACTTTAAGGGCAGCCACAGCATCTACAATAAGGTCACTTCCCACCTGTCTTGGCTGATCCATAAGAATATTAAGCCCCGTCTTTACTCCCGGTCCTACAATTATTGGTGTTATTCCTATTATTTTTTCAACTGCAGATTTAATAATATTTACCAACGGAGGAACAACAGAGGAAATAATGGCGCCCTTAATATCTGAAAGTTCAATATTGTAAATTTCAAATACAGTTTTAAAACCTATTGCATACTCAAGTTCTGTTTTAGATAAATCTGTTGAAAGTCTCTCCTCAAATAATACATGGTCATCATCAACACATCCGATAACAATATTGGTGTTACCCATATCAATTGCCAGTATCAACCCACGTTCATTTTTTCTTGTTTCTGTCATTTTTACACCTCCGTCTCCAAATCAGTCTGTCCTATCAATATATCACCATTATGATTTATATCAACAATCTTTACATTTATAATTTCATTTATGGCTGAAGCTTTACCGTATAACAAATCAATATCTTTCCCTTTAATCAGTACTTTAATGTAATTCCTAGTGTATCCGGTGTAGTAATCCTCGTTATTGATTTCAGTCTTTTCCTCAACCAAAACCTTCATAGATGAACCTACGTAACCCTTTCTGTATTCAGCTGACATTTCTTTTTCCAAACTCAACAGTTCGCTGCTTCTTTCCGTTTTTATCCTGTCATCAATCTGGTTACTCATTCTGTCAGCCACAGTGCCTTTTCTTCTTGAATATTTGAAAATGTGCATTTCATAGAAGCCTATATCTTTCAGGAATTTTTTTGTAGTATTAAAATTCTCCTGTGTCTCACCAGGAAATCCTACAATAACATCCGTAGTAATTGCTGGGTTATCATAATATTTTCTTAACAAATCACAACCTGCCATATATTCCTGTGTTGTATATTTTCTATTCATATCCTTTAAAGTCTTGTCACAACCACTTTGAAGAGAAAGATGAAAATGCGGACATACCTTATCCAGTTTAGACAGACGCATTACAAAATCGTCCGTTATAATTCTCGGTTCAAGTGAACCAAGTCTGATTCTTTCAATTCCGTCTATCTCATGTACTGCTTCAATAACCTCTATGAGACTACCTTTATTATTGTCCACACCATAAGACGAAAGATGAATTCCTGTTAAAACCACTTCTTTATAGCCATTTAAAGACAATCTCTTAACCTCTGTAATAACATCTTGTATATCCCTGCTTCTTATACGTCCTCTCACATAAGGAATTATGCAATAAGAACAGAATTGATTACAACCATCCTGTATTTTTATGTAAGCTCTTGTATGTTCGTTAACTTTATCAATATTCAGATTTTCATAATTGGTGTTATGGCTGAGGTCAGTAACATAGCTGTCCTTATCCTTATCTTTGTAATAATTATCCAGAGCTTCAACTATATTTATCTTCATATTATTACCAAGAACAATATCTACTGCCTCATCCTTTTTTACCCCTTCTGAATCTGCCTGAACATAACATCCTGCAGCCACAACCACGGCATCTTTATTAAGTTTCTTTGCTTTATGCAACATCTGACGAGACTTTCTATCCGCTATATTGGTTACAGAGCATGTATTTATAATATATACATCCGCTTTTACATTTTCATCAAAAGGCACAATCTCATATCCTGCATTCCTAAGAAGAAGTTCCATGGATTCTGACTCATAAGAATTAACCTTACATCCCAGATTATGTATAGCTACTTTTTTCACATTTCCTCACTTTCGATTCCGTATAAAATTTACATGGAATCACAAAATTTTATATTAACAGATTTCATTTAACAGACTCTTGTCTTGTGCTTTATTACTCCACTTTATTCTTGACAACCCTTTTTCAGCCATTATAATAAATGTAAGGGTAAAACTTATTCAATCGTAGGAGGTAATTCAATGAAAACTGTTCAGATTTCATTAAACTCAATTGACAAGGTAAAGTCATTTGTAAACGACATCACAAAATTCGATGTTGATTTCGACCTTGTATCTGGAAGATACGTAATTGATGCTAAGTCTATTATGGGTATATTCAGTCTTGACCTTTCTAAGCCAATTGACCTTAATATCCATGCAGACAATGATGTTGATACTATTCTTTCAGTATTATCACCATACTTAGTTTAATATAGTATTTTAATATTGTGCAAGAGGCTGTTCCACCATTATGATAGTGGAACAGCCCCTTTTATAATTTCTTTGGGGTATATGTCTTAATACTATCCCAATCTTCTATTTCACAATGATTTTCTCTGTAGTTTCAATTGCTGTCTTCATTAAATCATCTATAACCTCATCGAGATTATGTTCATGCTGTTTAATTATTTTGATATTTGGCTTAGTAACAGGATGTTTTGCAACAAATATTGTACAGCAATCCTCGAAAGGCTGGATTGAAGTCTCATAAGTTCCAATTTTTTCTGATATGTTAATAATCTCCTGCTTATCGAAGCCGATTACCGGTCTGTAAACAGGCATTGTACATACTTCATTGGTGCAATAAAGACTATGCATAGTCTGACTCGCCACCTGTCCAATACTTTCACCTGTAATAAGTCCCATACAGTTTGACTGCTTTCCAAGTTCTTCAGCTATTCTCATCATATATCTTCTCATAATAATGGTCAATTCATCATGAGGACATTTTTCATATATAGCCAGCTGTATATCTGTAAAATTAACCACATTGAGAACTATTGGTCCTGCATACACAGATACTTGTTTTGCAAGATCAACAACCTTCTGTTTTGCTCTCTCTGAGGTATAAGGTGGTGCATGGAAATATGTAGCCTCTATCTGTACACCTCTTTTGGCTATCATGTAACCTGCCACCGGGCTGTCGATACCTCCTGATAAAAGAAGCATAGCTTTCCCTGCTGTACCGATAGGCATTCCTCCCGGCCCCGGAATTTCTGTCGAGTAAATATTAATCTTATTTCTAATTTCTATTGAAAGTAACACATCCGGTTTATGAACATCAACCTTCAGCTCCGGAAAAGCGTCAAGAAGTCTTCCTCCCATCTCCATATTAATTTCCATAGAATTCATAGGATAATTTTTTCTTGCTCTTCTGGCGTCAACCTTAAAGGTAAAATTCTTATCCGGATACGCCTTATCAATATATTCAATCACTTTTTCAGAAAGATTATCAAATCCCTCATCCTCAATCTGAACTACCGGACATATTCCGATTATACCAAACACATTTTTCAGAGCTGAAACAGCTTCATCATAATCAAATTCTGTGATTGATGTTACATATATACGTCCACTTTCCTTAGTTACTTCGAATTCTCCATCCACCTTCTCAAGAGCAAAATATATCTGCTTAATAAGGGCATCCTCAAAAATATATCTGTTCTTTCCTTTTACACCTATTTCTCCGTACTTTATCAAAAAAGCTTTATACATTATTTATCCTCCTATCTTCTGGTATACTTTCTAAGTACCGGAAGAAGTTTCTTTAAATTTTCTATAGTATAATCAAGTTCTTCCTTTGTTGTCTCATAGCAAAAACTAAATCTTAATGTGCTGTCTAAAAGATTTTTATCCAACCCAATAGCCACAAGTGTATTACTTAATCCCGGCTTATTAGATGAACATGCCGAACCGGAAGACACATAAATATTTTGTTCTTCCAGTGCATGAAGAAGCACTTCCGCTCTAACTCCTTTAAAACTTACACTTACAATCTGTGGTGCGAAAGCTTCTCCTTTCTCAGAATTAATCTGAACCTCAGGAAGTTTGCTTATTTCATCTATAAAATAATCCTTAAGTTCATATAAATGTTCGATTTTTTCATCAAAAGTATTATTATAAATAAGATCTACAGCTTTGCCCAGTCCTGCTATTGCAGGAACATTTTCAGTTCCCGAACGCATTCCCTTCTGCTGTCCTCCACCATATATTATAGGCTTTATTCTGGTCTTGTCTTTAATATAAAGAA
The DNA here is from genome assembly GCA_030536855.1 of Eubacteriales bacterium. Taxonomy (GTDB): domain Bacteria; phylum Bacillota; class Clostridia; order Lachnospirales; family Lachnospiraceae; genus Lachnospira. The sequence continues at coordinate 66,544 of JAUNPK010000011.1, read as the reverse complement.
AACCACTTCCCTTAGGACCGTGAATCTTGTGTCCACTTACAGAAAGTAAATCTATATTAAGTTTATTTGGATATATTCTGTATTTTCCATAAGCTTGAATTGCATCCACATGGTATACAATATCAGGGTTATAACCTTTGACAATATGTCCGATTTCTTCAATAGGTTCCACTGTTCCTATCTCATTATTTACATACATAACAGAAACAAGAATTGTCTCCTCATCAAGAGCAGCCTTCAATCCCTCAATATCTACTACACCTTTTTTATCAACAGGAAGATACGTAACTCTGAATCCCTGTTGCTCAAGAAAATTAAAAGGTTCTTTTACAGATGAATGCTCAACAGACGAAACTATAACATGATTTCCCTTTCTTTTGTTAGCCATAGCAGTTCCAATAATTGCCAGGTTATTGGATTCAGTTCCACCAGATGTAAAAAGAATTTCCTTATCCAAACACTTAAGGCTCTTAGCTATAATCTGCCTTGCTTCTTTAATATACATTTCTGCATCAACACCCTTCATATGTTTTGATGAAGGATTACCATAATCTGTTTGCATTACTTTGACGCAGGTTTCAACAACCTCATCAGCACATTTTGTTGTTGCTGAATTATCAAGATACGCTTCCATGTTTTACTGCCTTTCCATTTATCTGTCTATTCTTCAAATTTATACATAAGAACTGAAAGTAACATCATACCTGCAGTTTCTGTTCTTAGTATTCTCTTTCCCAAAGTTATTATTCTTGCTTCTGCATCTCTAGCCAACTGAAGTTCATCTAAATCGAATCCGCCTTCCGGACCAATAAAAATGCCCACTGACTTTCCTGGCGAAATAGAATTAATCAAATTCTTTGTCTCTGACATTCCATCTGCACATTCATAAGGCAGAAGTATTATATCAAGTTTTTTTGCATATTCAAGTGCTTCTCTAAAAGAATACACTTTATTAACCTGAGGTATCACACTTCTTTTACTCTGTTTTGCCGCACTTAAAGCTATGGTATTCCATCTTTCTATTTTGTTTTTTGCTTTCTTCTCATCAAGCTTCACTACACATCTTTTCATAGACACCGGAACTATTTCATAAGCTCCCAGCTCGACAGCCTTCTGGATAATAAATTCCATTTTATCTGCTTTAGGAAGTCCCTGAAACAGATATATCTTTGATGGCAGTTCATTGCCGGATTCATCCGTAGATTCAATATCTGCTCTGATACAATCATCTTCAATTGAAGAAATTGCACAGGTATAATCCACATTATCACCACTACTGATAAGTAGTTTATCACCAATTTTGAATCTAAGTACATTTTTTATATGATTAACATCACTTCCAACTATATCTATATAAGTTTCGTGAATATTTTCATGTTCCGCAAAAAAATGATACATAACACCATACCTTTCAAATCTGCCGGCTATCTGCGTCTCGCTGTAACATTTACCCATTCACCGTCATGGTTGATTTCAACTATTTCAAGTTCTGTATTTTTCTCAAAAGCCTCAACGACTTCCTTTTCTTTTGTATTAATAATACCTGAAGTAATAAAATACGCCCCATGCTTCATATGCTCATGAATACATACCGACAAAGGCTCAAGGACATCTGCCAGGATATTGGCACATACCACGTCATAACATTCATAACCGCATGCATCCTTAACACTCTTGTCGTCAATAATATTTCCCTCTATCACCTCAAGTTCTTCCGGCGTAATACCATTCTGTTCCGCATTTTCTCTTGAAGCTACGATTGCATTAGGATCAAGATCTGTACCAAATGCATGTTTCGCGCCATACTTAAGAGCAACTACTGAAAGTATTCCGCTTCCGCAACCCACATCAAGGACTTCATCACCGGATTTAACATATTTTTGAATCTGCTTTATAACAAGTCTCGTAGTTTCATGGGAACCTGTACCAAATGCAGTGCCCGGATCAATGCTTAAAACAGCATGTCCTTTCATATCTTCGGTAACTTCCTCCCATGTAGGCTTTATATACAAATCTCCGATAGTAAACGTATGCCAGTACTGTTTCCAATTGTTAATCCAGTCTTTATCCTCAGTCTCTGACTCTGTTATAGTTCCTTCACCCATATCACAGAATAATCTTAAATCTTCAATTTCTGCTTTTACCTTATCTACAATAGTCTTATCATCGTCATCTGCATCAATGTAGAAATTAACCCTTGCTGTACCATCATCCGGAGGAAGTTCAGGAATGAAGTCCACAAACATAGTCTTCGCTTCTTCCTTAGTAAGCTGGATGTTATCCTCAATCTCTATTCCTTCTATGCCAAGGTCATTTAACGCACTGCTAAGTAAATCAACAGCCTCTGTAGTTGTCTTTATTGTATACTTATTCCACTTCATGTCTTTCTCCGTTCCTGTAAGTTCCCTTACAACACATTAACATTTCTCTACACCAGATTTAAGTTTCTCTATAATACTTCTTCACTAATCTTAATGGGACTAAGCATTAAGTAAAAATGCCTCATATCCCTTAAGTGTCTCATATAAATCAGCCTTACTTATAACCTCATAAGGTGCATGCATATTTTGAACTGCGATTCCGCTGTCAATAACATTCATGTCAAGATTTGCAAGTATATAAGCAATTGTTCCGCCACCACCTGCATCTACTTTTCCCAGCTCAGCAGTCTGAAAATATACATTTGCATCATCCATAATTTTTCTAAGTTTTCCCACAAATTCTGCAGATGCATCATTAGAGCCACTTTTTCCTCTAGAGCCTGTATATTTATTAAATACCATACCTTTACCGAAATACGCAGCATTTTTCTTATCAAAAACATTTGCATAATTAGGGTCATAAGCTGCACTGACATCTGAAGAAAGCATATATGAACCTGCAAGAGCTCTTCTTAACTTTAATTCACTGTATTCCCCGCATCTGTCCATAACTTCTGCAACCATATTTTCAAAGAAACGTGATTGCATACCTGTAGCTCCCACACTTCCTATTTCTTCCTTATCCACAAGGATACATACAGAAGTTCTCTCTGTTTCCTTACAGTTAATAAGCGCTGCCAATGATGGATAAGCACATACCCTGTCATCATGTCCATAACCTATTATCATGCTTCTGTCTATACCATAATCTCTGGCTGGTCCTGCAGGCACCGCTTCCAGTTCAGCAGATAAAAAATCTTCCTCCCCAATACCATATTTTTCTTTAAGTATGGCAAGAATATTACTTTTAACCGGAGATTTATCATTATCCTTGGAATCCTGTGTATCATCAGAATCACATTTTTCCCTAGGCACCGGCATACTTCCAATCAAAATATCTAGATCTTCACCTTCAACAACTTTATTACCTTTCTTTTCAAGCTGTGCAGAAGCAAGGTGAATGAGAAGGTCTGAAATGCCCACAACAGTGTCACTGGGATCTTCGCCAATAACAACATCAACCTTAGTTCCATCTTTAAGTGCTACAACACCGTGAAGTGCCAAAGGTGTTGCAACCCACTGATACTTCTTGATTCCACCGTAATAATGGGTATCAAGAAGAGCAAGTCCTGTTTCTTCATACAAAGGATTCTGCTTAATATCAAGTCTAGGAGAATCAATATGTGCACCCAGAATATTCATTCCATTACTCAATGGTTCTTTTCCAATATTAAATGCCACCAAAGCCTTATTCATGTTTACTGAATATACCTTATCACCATCTTTGAGAGTCTCGTCATTATTTATAACTTCTTTAAGATTTCTGTATCCTGCTTTTTCAAGAAGTTCAACACATGCCGTAACGCACTCTCTTTCTGTCTTGCAGCTTGATATGAATTTTCTGTACTCCTCAGCAAAAGCAAAAACCTCGCCGCGTTCGGTTTCGTCATACTTATCCCATGCATTCTGTCTTTCCATAATAATCTCCATTCTAAGAACGTATAAATTTCATGCCTGTTTATGACGTTCTCAACATAAACAGCGTATAAAAGATTAAATATTTAATGTTATCTGCTCATTATCTGAATCCATTGACTCCTCACGTTTTTCATTGGCAATCTCAAGTTCCGCTTCTTCCTTGTATTGTTCCACCATATCTTCAGTAATTGTTGGAAGATCTTCAATTGACTGAACCCCAAAAGATCTTAAGAAATCCTCTGTTGTTCCAAAAAGCATTGGTCTTCCCGGAGCATCCAGTCTTCCCACTTCTTTAACAAGATTAAGCTCAACCAGCTTGCTTATTGAATGGTCTGAGTTAACACCTCTGATTTTTTCTATTTCTATTTTTGTAATAGGCTGTTTATAAGCAACTATAGAAAGTGTCTCAAGAGCAGCATCCGTTAGTACATATTTACGGGGCTGGCTGCATACCTTGATAAGATTCTCGTAATATTCCTGCTTGGTACATAGCTGAAAACTTCCATCAAGCTCAATAATCTTTATACCTCTGCCCTCATCCTCATATTTATCCATAAGGTTGTGAACAATTTTAGTTGTTGTTTCAACATCATGGTCGATTGCTGCTGCAAGCTTTTCAACTTCTACTGACTCTCCCATTGTAAATAACACCGCCTCTATGGCCGCCTCTGTCTTTGCAAGACTCATCTCCATTTTAATCTCCATTTCTGCGTCTGATTATACGCATAGCAATTATATAAAAATCTTCTATTCTTCTGTAATATTCTCAATAAGTTCAGGATCTTTAACAACCTCAATAAATATATCTTCACAGGTCCCTGATTGGGTAACTGTAACAAAGCCGGTTTTTATAAGTTCCAACACTACCAAAAATGTAACTATAACAGCTACCTTGGAAGAATTCTCCATAAGAAGTTCAGTAAATGAAAATCTCTGATGTTCCATCATAAATGCTTTAATATCCACAAGTTTCTCACTCATGGTAACTTCTTCCTTCTCAATTCTTCCAAACTTACTTCTTACAGGATCAATCTTATCTTCTTTACGTCTCATAACATCAGCAAAAATGTTATTCAACTTGGTAAGATTCATATCTCCAATTACTTCATTAAGATCAATAGGTGGACTATAACTTTTTACCTCGTCCGGAATATCAGACTTTCTGTAATATGCCTTGGATGCATCCATCTGCTTATCCTTAAGCTCAGCTGCCATCGCTTTGAACAATTTATACTCCAATAACTTTTCTACAAGCTCTGCTCTTGGATCTTCTTCCTCCCCTTCCTCGTTTACATCTTTAGGAAGAAGCATTCTTGATTTAATATCAAGCAGGGTAGCTGCCATAACAAGGAATTCACTAACCACATTAAGATCCTCTTCCTCCATCTGTCTGATATATTCCATGTACTGCTCCGTAATCATAGCAATCGGAATATCATATATATTAACTTTGTTCTTATCTATCAGGTGAAGCAACAAATCTAATGGTCCTTCAAAAGCCTGTAGTTTAACACTAATTCCCATTATCAAGCCTTCCAATCAATATATTTAAATTAACTAAACTATTTTACCTAAAATGTATTCTTTATGCAAGCAGCAATAAGATTGATAAAATATTTAATTTTACATATAATTAATTGAAATATTTATGTTAATACAGAGGTTTACTATGAAATTTACAGGATTTATATTTTCTATACAGGAAACTATAAGAAAAATAAATAAAGACAGACTTTCAGATTATTCAGCGCAGGCCTGTTACTATATACTTTTAAGTTTTATGCCCTTTATTCTTGTTCTCCTTAACATTCTTCACTATGTACCGATAGAATTCAAGGATTTTGTGGATATATTCGGGAATATTATTCCTGGCGAGTTTCGTGAATTTATAATAACTATCATTACTGATATAGATAATTCTTCATCTGTTGCACTGCTGTCCGTTACAGCTATAGGTTTATTATGGTCTGCCGGCAAAGGTTTTATGTCAATAAAAAAAGGATTAGATCAGATATACGAATCCAAACCAAAGGGAAACTGGTTACTTCAAAGAATGTTTTCCAGCATTTATGCCCTGTTATTTTTGTTATCAATTGTCGCCAGCCTGATTCTTGTCGTATTTGGAGAAAACCTTCTTAAATTATTTAAAACATATCTGCCAAATTTAAGGCTTTTAATTGCCATTATGACAGGAATTCTTGATAACAAAATATTACTTGTACCAACATTGCTAACCATATTTTTTGCATTAATATATACTTTTATTCCTAATCGAAAACGCCATTTACTTGAAGAAATTCCCGGAGCTCTTCTTGCAGCTATCGGATGGTATATTTTCTCTCAGTTATATTCTCTGTATGTGTACTATTTTCCAAGTCATTCCTACACTTACAGCAGTATTACAACATTTATTCTACTCTTGGTTTGGATGTATATCTGCATATTTATCCTTTTTATGGGGGCAGAATTTAACTCACTTATTGAAAAAGAAATATTCCGGCCATGGCATATATCAAAGATTTCTAAAATAATATCCCGCAGGCGAAAGAATAAGGACCGGTAAGTTTAAAAGCACTATGCTCTTACCCGTCCTCATTTTATTTAATTCGTCTTTTTTACCACTTCCACACCTTTATAAAAATATTTAAGTATTTCATCATAATTGAATATTTCAGACATTTTCTTAACAGCATTCTGGCTCATTCCAATGCCGTGTCCATATCCTCCTCCAACTATATTAAATCCCTTAAGAATTCCATTTTCATAAACTTCCTTAACAATGCAAAATGCACTTGGAAGCTTATCCGTCTGTCTTGTTCCATTTACAGTATTAAGAGTTGCATTACTATTACCAAAAAGATTTCTTACAGAAGATTCTCCCTTAATAATAACAGTTTCCTCACTTCCAACAATTTTAACTGTTACTATTGCCCCTCCTGTAGTTCTTTCAATCACCTCAACATTATTCACATTTCCCACTGAGGTTACATTTTTAGAAACCATTTCATTATTGTCATTGCATACATACTTATTGGAAGGATTAATAAGACCGGTATTTTTTAATTTAGAATTAATGTTCTCACTAAAAGATGTAATATCCTGAAACATATTCCATCTATACAAATCAAATCCATAATCATAATCATTTTCATCCATACAGGTAATAAATTTTTCAAAACTTTCATTACTACTTAGATTAAGGAATTCCGTATTACCACTCACACGTACTGAACTATACATAGGATAACTGTCAGGATTACTTCCCCATACACTGACATCTGTAGTATAACCGCAGGATGTAGAATAATAATAAGTTTTAACCACCTCTCCATTACAATAAAGTACTTCCCCCTTGGTATCACTAATTGCCTTATTGGCATCCTCATTTTCCAACGTGTTGTTGTACACCTGATAGGATACACTGTCATCCACATGAGCTCCGTACTCACTGTAATAATTATTGGTCAACTGTGTATATGCATAGCTTCTTGCACATACAGCCTGACATTTCAAGGCATTAACCCCAAATGATACCGGCATTTCACTTGGTACCACTCGTTTCAAATAATTTTCTATATTAATCTCATTTATAACTACAATTCCTTTATCATAAACCGATAATTCAATATCTCCCTCATAAGATGGATTTCCCTGGCTTCTGTTTACGGAACAAAATGTGATTTCCGACTTATCTGAATGCAGAATAATTCTACCATTATTAAAACGACTGTCATCTTTGTTAATTGTTATATTCTGTCCTGCCGCAACATTTTCTTCTCCATCACTCCATGTGATTTTTACATCTGATGAAGATTTAAATTCCACTGAGTCATAAAATATATCCTTAAAACCTGTTGTCTTAAGAATTACTCTTATATTATCTTCCTTCAGTTCTTCTCCTATGATTGCTCCGCATATCTTTCCTCTTGCAACTATGAATTTCGAAATATCATATCCAATAACAATGTCATTAGCAGTCTTAATCTTTGTTTCATTAGTTCCATCATACATAATAAAATCTTCATCCAGTTCTACTTTCCCGTATCCTTCCAATTCTATATATGTTTCAGAAGCAGACAAAACCTTTCCCTTTATAATATCCGATTTAACATCAACAGAAACCACTTTACCATTACTAATATGCAAATCCGCAAGATTATTTGATATATTACCTTCAGGATTATTAATTACAAATTCTCTTTCAACACCATAAAAATTTACCCACATCTCATTATTATCACAACTCATAATCCAGACATTATTATAATCAGCATAATTCCCCACCACATTTTCTATGCATAATAGCTTATCATCTCTTACCAGTGCATTGACAGTTTTGTCTACGTAGGGCTGGACTATTAACCCTGTAAATGAATATGTTCCTTTACTTGTACACATCTGCCAGGCCTTTGCATCACTGTTAGAAGGGGTTCCCGCAATACACATCTCAACACTTTTAACACTGTCCCCATATTCAAAAAAAAACAGTATAGACTTGAATATTGATACGAAAATCTCTGCGGGCACAATTTTTTCATTATTCTCAAATTCGTTTAAAAGCCCGGAACCAAACTTATCAAAATAATCTTCCCCCACACCTAATTTACTGCACAATTTATACACATCATTGTATGTTACATAACCGTTAGGATTTTCAAATTCCATATAATTATTAATAAGCACATATTCTGTATAAGGCTTGTACCACTCTTTATCATCCTCAATAAAATAATCATCATCTTCAACAGATGCATATGCAATCATTTTACTAGCTTGGGCATATGTAATTCTGTTGTTTTGCGTTTTTGTCTTTATGGTTGTATCTAATAAAATAACTAATGTTGTAAGAAAAGTAAGTGTCAATATATAAATTAACAACTGCACTTTATCATTCATAGATTCTATAAATTTCAACATAATCCTCTCCATTTCGCAGCCATTTTTCAACACGTTACGAATTTGTACTGATTTCACATTAGTATTATGTTTATTAAGATGAAGTCAAATATATGATTATTTTTTAGATGAGACTCTAAAAATCGTGGAAGCCTTTGCTGAACACGATTTTGCCCTAAGAGGCTCTTAACACCCTAATCATATTAAAAAATAAGGTCCGATTTATTCAATCGAACCTTATCTTTAAACCCCAGAACGCCGTTTCTCACTCTTTCGACTCCTAGCTTAGCTAGGTGGGTTACCGCATCCAGACTTCTGCCTTCCACTCTAAGGAGGCTTGACATAGGAATGGAGATGTAGGCATCCCGTCGAAGAAATGTAGGATCAAAATATGTGAGTTTCGCGAACGCCCCAGGAATTATTAAGTTGTAACCAAATCTTTTATCTGTTTGTATTATACATCCTTCAAGGGGAATATACAATATTATATGCAAATATTTCTCATGTATTCATTATGCAAATTATTTAATTTTGAATATCTTCTATCTTTCCTGCAGAAAAATCTATAGCCTCTTTTACAATATCCTCAGAGACTCCCATTCTTTCAGCAGTTTCTTTGATTGTAGGCTTCCTTCCCAGTTCTTCCTTAAGTCTTACAGCCCAGTCATTTACGTAATTTACCTTGTTAAGAATTTTACCGGAAACCCTGTTAATATCCTCCTGCTCACCAATAAGCATCTTCATGCTTTCCGTTGCAAGATATTTAACTTCATTCTCAATCCCTTTAAGCACATCCATTAAGTCCTCAGTTGTGCCTTCCTTAATCTTATCTTTCCATTCAAAATTATTAAGCCACTGTTTTTCACTAACATATCCCATCATGGCAAGATTACCTTCCTGAACAAGGTCACATGCCAGAACGCCTTTATTTCTGTACGGCTCAATCCATTCAACAATTTTTTCGAGAAAAGATTCAGAGAAAAGTTTTAATGATTCCTTATCATTATCCTCAACAATATTAACCAAAAGAAAGGATTTCGTTGTATCTGACAAGGGCTGAATTGATTCTATATCTTTTTTATACATTTCCAGATACTTATCATCTTCAGAGTAATCCAGATTATCCGCAATCATACGGGCAGTCATATCAATCTGTTTGTCAGGCAGTTCCTCAATTTCCTCCTTTGAAATTTCTACCTTCTCAATAATCTCTTCATCTGTATTATTTTCATTTTCAATAATATTATCCTGATTGTCGGAAGCTTCCAACATTTTCATAAATTCATTGTCAGAATTATCCTCGCCTTCAATTTTAATATTATTGGCCATCAGATATCCTGTAATCATTAAGAATTTGTTATCATCAAGTTCCATGTCCTTGAAATAACTTTCTACATCTTCTCTTGTAACTGTTCCGCCGTTAACCTTTGCATATTCTTTAAGTCCGTTAATAGCCTCCATAAAGGCTGCCTGGGCATCTTTTTTATTATCCATAACAGATTCATCTCCATACTGATTTTCAAATATTTGTCAATGAATGATTATAATATCTCCCAATTATCATTGTCAATTCCTGTGTAGCTGCCACATTGACAAAACAGGCAGGTTTGCTTATAGTTATTCATGTTGGCAAATGTTTTGCCAACCTAATACTTTTATAAGAAAGAGAGGCATTATAAATGAGAATTGCTTTAATTAATGAAAACAGCCAGGCAGCAAAAAATGATATGATTTATGCTGCATTAAAGAAAGTTGCAGAAGGAAAAGGCCATACTGTGGATAATTACGGTATGTATTCAGCCGATGATGCAGCACAGTTAACATACGTTCAGAACGGTATTCTTGCTGCAATTCTTCTTAACAGCAAAGCTGCTGATTTCGTAGTAACAGGATGCGGAACAGGTGAAGGTGCTATGCTTGCCCTTAACTCATTCCCTAATGTTTTGTGCGGACATGTTGTTGACCCTTCAGATGCATATATGTTTATGCAGATTAATGACGGCAATGCCATTGCTCTTCCATTTGCCAAGGGATTTGGCTGGGGTGCTGAATTAAACCTTACATATATATTCGAAAAATTATTCGAAGGAGAACCGGGTGGCGGATATCCTAAGGAAAGAGTTGTTCCTGAACAGAGAAATAAGAAGATTCTTGACGGAGTAAGAAGTGTTACTTTAAATCAGGACCTTATCAGTATTCTTAAAAATCTTGACCAGGATCTTGTAAAGGGTGCTGTAGCAGGTGAAAAATTCCAGGAATTATTCTTTGCCAACTGTAAAGATGATGCAATTGCAGAATATGTAAAGACATTACTTTAATAACAAAAAACTACCGCTAAACAGCTTATATGTCTCCATTAACCTAAGCTTTTTGGCGGTAGTTTTTTTATTTTTATATTTACGTCCTATTTTACACTTCTATTAAATGTGCTTTAATAAGCGCTGTTCTCACTGCTTTTCCAAGGAAAGTACCGGCTACAATTTTGATGGCATCTCCCGGTAAAAAAGGAAGCACACAATAGCTTAAAGCTACACCTAATGTTTTTGGACTTCCGTTAACAGATGTCAGAATTAAATACCATGCGGTTCCAAAGGCATACAAAACTGCGGTTCCAACTACCCATGCAGCCAATGCAATCCACACATTATATTTTGTCGCCTTTATTATTGCTCCTCCGATAAGTGCCATAAATATATATCCAATGATATAACCACCTGTGGGACCTGCAATCTTACCAAAGCCACCTGCTCCCCCTGAAAATACAGGCAAGCCTACAATTCCCAGTAAAATATATATAAGAACACTTCCTGTTCCCATCCATGGTCCTATTACATAAACGGTAAAATAAATAACCATTGTTGCCAGCGTAATGGGAATCGGACCAACAGGCACTGCCAATGGTGCAAGAATACATAATAATGCAGCAAGCAATGCCATAAGACATATCTGATAAATCGTTAATTTTCTTTTTGTGGTACTGTTTGTATTGTCGTTCATACTCTTCCTCCCGGATTTATATAATATATTTACCACATCCCATAAACAGTGGGACATGATTCAATCCTAAGGTATTGTATAATCGCAAAAGGATATTGTCAACCTATTTTCATTTCAGGTTAACAATATCCTTTTATTACCACATTTCATTACCACAT
>JAUNPK010000011.1:0-54584 GCA_030536855.1 Eubacteriales bacterium | reverse complement strand
TACCGGGGCCAAGGTTCTCAGTAGGTCTTGCAATAAACCCATGTTTCTCATAAAATCGTTCTCTTCCCTTTGCGCACATCAAACAAAGCATCATCTGAGTTCCGTCAATTGAAATACTTTTTACATATTTTATCAACTCCTCAATAAGCATACTCCCGATATGCCTGTGTTGATATTCAGGAATAATAATCAGGTCCTGAATATAGCTTATTACAGCTCTGTCTCCTACGATTCTTCCCATTCCCACAGGCTTTTCATCATCAAAGACGGTAAATATTTTCACACTGTTATCTAACGCCTTCTGTGCCTGTTCTCTTGACAATTCTATCCATCCCACCTGTTTTCTAAGTGAAAGATATGTATCTACATCCCTTAAATCTTCAACAAAATGTATCATTTTTTATCCATTCCATATAGTATGATTAATTTCATATTTTAATTTTCAATCCTGATAAGTATACAAGTTTTGCCGGAAAATGTCTACAAAAGATTAGTGTGTCAAAAGCCTATTATAAATAAATGTATGGTTTATAAAATAACATTTATTTGTTATAATAATTAAAAGCTTGAGATTGGAGATTATTATGATTACAGTAGCAAAAGATTCTTCCGGGGATTTCATTAATATACAGGATGCAGTTAATTCTGTTAAAAGTCCTGAAGGTGAAACAATATTTATAAAAAACGGAATCTATAAAGAGAGAGTGGAAATCAGGAAAGACAATATCACTCTTATAGGCGAATCTAAAGATGATGTTATAATCACAGAGGGTTATTATGCATTTATGAAGATGCCTGACGGAAGTAACCGTGGCACCTTCAGGTCTTACACATTTTTTGTTAATGCCAATAATTTTAGCGCTTATAATATAACATTTGAAAATTCATCGGGATTTGGCGACAAAGTGGGTCAGGCTATAGCTGTATATGCAGAAGGCAATCATTTAATCTTTAAAAACTGTAAAATGCTGGGACATCAGGACACACTTTTTACAGGTCCTCTCCCTTTTAAAGAAAAACAACCGGGAGGATTTGTGGGACCAACGGAGTTTGCTCCAAGAATTCCAACAAAACAATTATATGAAGACTGCTTTATATGCGGAGAAATTGACTTTATCTTCGGAAGTGCAACTGCATACTTTAAGAACTGTACCTTGTATGCTCTTGACTGCGGCAAAGATATTAACAGCTACTACACTGCTCCATCCACTTATGAAGACCAGCATGTGGGGTATGTATTTGATTCCTGCACATTTACCGGAAACTGTCCTGCAAAAACCTGTGTTTTATCCAGACCTTGGAGAATCCACGCCAAAGCAGTATTTCTTAACTGTGAGTACTCCAATCAGGTAATTGACGAAGGTTTTAATGACTGGAATAAAGAAGAAGCCCACGAAACTGTGATTTTTGCTGAATATAACTGCAGCGGTCCGGGATACAGACCTGATAAACGTGTCAGCTATTCATCACAGTTAACCAGGGAAGAATCATTAAAATACACCAAAGAAAACGTTCTTGGAAAAGATTTTTGAATACTAATTTAGTGCTAAGGTTCCAAGACTTGTTCCTCCTGATGTTACAGAAAGCACTGAGCCTTTGACATTGTTTGCAGATTCTGATTTCACCTGAAACAGCAATACTGCATTGTAAGAAGAACCAGAAGCAATACTGACTGATTTTAAATTAAGCATATCATTCTTAAGCATGGATATATATCCGGGATAACTTGTGCCATTAACTGTTAATTTAACAGCAACACCGCTTGCTGTTGTATTAGCTAAAATATTATTTCCCGAATCATTCTTTATCTTAAATTCCACTGCCACAACCTTACATCCACTCTCAGCCGGTACGCATACTACATATTCTCCCATAGGATATCTGTCTCCCACTGACACCGATTCATAACTTATAGTCGTGCCGGTGAGACCCAGAGCCTGTGTAAGACTACTGCACAAATCGCCTGACGTCTGTGAAGATGCATGATTCGTTGTTACATTACCTCCTGATGGAATTGATACTGAATTATTATTATTGTTGTTATTACTATTGGAACCTGATGGCTTTGTTGCAGATGTGTTATTCTTATTGTTATACGTATTCAAGGCAGTGTTAAGCTTAGTATACTTCCACTCATTTTCATAAGAATACTTAAGAAGGACACCTGCTGTATATTCAGCTATAAGTTCATTTTGTTCACTTGTTAATTTGACATCATTCTTGCATCCCGCCAATGAAAACAAACACATAACAGACGTTCCCAATGCAATGCATTTATTTAATGAATTTCTCTTCATACCAGTCTCCGTTCCTACCCATATTTCTATAACTAGATTTACCACGATTCTTATCTTTATACTGTAGAAATTCTATCATAATTTACAATCAAGGTCAAACCAGAAGACAACGCCATTCTCCAGGTTTTCCACACCGCAGGACTTACCCATGGAATCCATAATTGCCTTTACAATTGAAAGTCCTATTCCATTGCCTCCGTATTCCCTTGTTCTTGCCTTATCAACTTTATAGAATTTCTCCCATATATGTTCTATATCCTCTGAAGGAATATTATCACCTGTGTTAAATACTGAAACCCGTATATTATCTTCATCAATTTTTCCAACTCTTACTTCAATTATATTCTCCCGGCTACAGTGGTTAATTGCATTGGAAATATAGTTTGTAATAACCTCTTCCACCTTATATTCATCCGCCCACACATATAAAGATTTATCATCTGTGTTATAAATAATAGAAATCCCTTTCTGGCCGGCTCTTAACTCATTTGCAATGACAACAGACTTTACCAGTTCATTAATATCAAAACGTTCCATTATAAGCTCATCATTTCCGAATTCAATCTGGTTAAGGGTGAGAAGTCTCTTAACCATATTATTCATTTTATTAGCTTCATCTATTATTACATCACAATAAAAATCCATACTCTCAGGGTCATCCGTAATACCCTCCTTAAGTCCCTCTGCATATCCTTGTATAAGGGCAATTGGAGTCTTTAATTCATGGGAAACATTTGACAGAAAATCCGTTCTCATCTGTTCCTGTTTATCTCTTTTATCAATATCCCTTTGAAGTTCCAGATTTGCAGCTTTTAAACGTGAAATATTTTCCTCAAGTTTTCGGGACATATTATTCATGCTGGTTCCCAGAATACCTATTTCCCCCTTATCACTTCCCTGATACTTCGCTTCAAAATCCATTTCTGACATTCTCTCAGCTATGGAAGATAACTGCTTTATAGGTCTGGAAATATAGGTAGAAAGAATAACCGCTGCAACTATTCCCAGTAAAATTGTAGCACCTCCCACATAGGTAATCAGCCTGTTGGAAATGTGGACATTATCCTTAATTCCTTGTATGGGAGTTCTTATTAATATTGACTTTCCGTTATCCAATGTGCCCCATAATTCAAGATAATCATCCAGAAGTCTTGAATCATATACCTTCTGCAAAGTATATTTATCAGTCTTATTTATAATACTTCTGCTCTCGGTAGCTCCGTTCCCCGACATATCTATTATGCTTTTCTCCCCAAACAAATCCGAGTTCTCCGAACCTGCGTTACCCTTAGAACCCATTCCATTATTCCTGTCATTAGGCTTCGCTTTAGTTTCCCACGGTTCATCTGCATTCTCTTCATTTTCATTACGCTTGGATTTATCATAAAATGAGCCATCATAAATATTCTGTTTAAAAATATCACTGTTAAAAATGCTCATTTTCAAACGTTCAAGCATCATCTCGTCGCCCTGGGTACTTACATAATAAGTTGTCCAGTCACTGTTAACAATAATCACAGAAATAGCATTGGATGTGGCTATCTGTTCAAGATTGGTATTCAGCTCTTCTTCGTTAATATTCCCATTTTCATAATCTGAGCATGTACTGTTAATACTATCGTAAGAATCAAGCATGGATTTATGCTTATCTTCCAGATAAAACTTTTCGGAAAATGCAATATTAAATATAAGCAGCAAAGCAATTAGTGCTGCAATGGTTCCCACCAGAAGCAATGTGATTTTAAACTTTATAGAATGTCTTCCCATTGTACACTCCTCAAATATATCATATCAACAATATTTTTAATCTTAAGAATACCTAAATTATAGTGTAAAGACTGGCTGTTTTCAACAAGTTCACAAATAATTCGAAATTTACAAAGGTCATAGGCAATGATATAATTAAAGCAGATTTTACAGTGTTTCAGTATATTTATATAAATAAGAACAGGGGCAATTACAATGGCGGAAAGAACTTCACATAAAACAAATTCGGTTAGTAATCCGAAATCAAAAAAGTCATCTTCCAAAGATGGTTCTAAGAAAAAAGAATACACTGTGGGAGGATACACCTTTAATTCAAAGGATGAAGCCCAGGCTGCAAAGGATGAACTTAATGCCATAAAATACGTTTCTTCAAAAACAGACGGAAGCGATCCAAAACAGGTATTTATTCTCTATAACAAGATTATTGACAGAAAGTTATTCACCACCGCTATCGGAATAAATTATCTTAAAAATCTACAACAGTTTTTATATAACTGTGATGATATTCCAAGGGATAAAATACAGCCAATTCCAATCAGCATAGATACTCAGGCCGAAATGGAAAGACGCCACGAGCAAATCGCCCACAGAAGTGAACTTCGTGATTTATCAATACAAGCCGCAAGATACAAAAATAATTTCATAAAAGCAATGATACTTAATGTTGCTCTCATAATAGTTATTATTGCCATGCTGCTTATATTAAAAACAAGTTCCAATGCCAATATTATAAACTATGAAGTTAATATCCAGGATAAATATGCAATCTGGCAGGAACAGCTTGAATCCCAGGAAGCATCTCTAAAAGCCAGAGAGGCAGAACTTCAGAACAAGTGATTTTTTTATTTTGTTTAAACACATTTTCTACATAAATTACTGATATCATATTTCACATATTAACCATTACATAGGAGGCGTGTATGGATAAATTAAAGATTTTAATAGTGGATGATGAAAGCCGTATGAGAAAACTTGTAAGTGATTTTCTTACAAAAAAAGGCTATATTGTTTTAGAAGCCGGTGATGGTGAGGAAGCAATAGATATATTTTATAACAACAAGGATATATCCCTTGTTATACTTGACGTGATGATGCCTAAAATGAACGGTTGGGACACCTGCAAAGAAATCCGTAAAGATTCCAAAGTTCCTATCATCATGCTTACTGCAAAAAGTGATGAACAGAGTGAATTAACAGGTTTTGACTGTGGTGCTGACGAATATATATCCAAGCCTTTCAGTCCTAAAATTCTTACCGCCAGAGTTGATGCACTTATCAGAAGAACTTACAGTGTAGACAGTAACGGCATAACTGAGATTAACGGTATCGTAATTGACAAATCAGCTCATATTGTAAAAATTGACGGAAATGAAATTGATTTAAGCTTCAAGGAATTTGAATTGCTTACCTACTTTGTTGAAAATAAAGGTATTGCTCTCTCTCGAGAAAAGATTCTTAACAACGTATGGAATTATGATTATTTTGGTGATGCACGTACCATTGACACCCACGTTAAAAAGCTTCGAAAGAAAATGGGTGAAAAGGGAGATTGTATTAAAACCATTTGGGGAATGGGCTACAAGTTCGAGGTGAATTAAGATTGTTTGCATTCCACAGCACAAAAGTCATTTAAACATTCTTTTTATGTGCCAATTGATTCTAATAGCCGCAAGACCACAAAAAAATAACCGCCCGTCTGCAAACGAACGGTTATTTTTTTAACTCTTAATTTGATTGGGCGCCCGTCATCACGGTAGCTATATTTGAAGCAATTGTACTTGTATTCATTGACATAACATTTCCTCCCTATACAACAAGATCCACATGATTTAGAGTACCAACTGCACCTGTGCTTTCTCTCAAATAAATTCCTGTTTTCTTTATCTCGGCATTCAGCTCGTTTTCATCATCCTTCAAACTGAACTGTGTATCTGCATTTCGAAGATATATAGCACCTACATCAGCTTTCTTCAAATCAATGAGAAAATCATTACCATTTTCATCTTTCGTCCACACTTTGAGTCTGTTAAAGATACTGTCATTCTCATCAATCCAGCCATTACCATCTTCATCATAGGTAGCTAAATCCTTAAATCCATCTCCGCTACTTGTTCCGAAAAGTTCAGAGCCATCATTTATTTTCCCATCACCGTTTTTATCCAGTGCCAAAAATCCTGATCCCTGACCTGCAAATGAAATCTTCTCTTCTTTTCCATCTGCATCTAAGTCAAAGAAGAATTTCTGGTCACTTACTGCTCCAATATTTGTATCAAGATTAATCATAAGAGGATCCGTTTTAATATATTCCTTTACCTCTAATAGGTTGGTCTCCTGCATGAAAGCTCTCGACATTGACACTTCCATATTAAAATCAATGTTTCTTCCGTCTGCTGTCTGAACTATTCCTTTTGTCGCAAAGGTTGTGCTTTCAGACTCGCTTATAAATCCGCTTGTTGCAGTTATTTTCTGCCAGGTTGTTCCTGTTCTATTTGTGCCAATTCCATCAATTGAAATTGAACCTAAACCTACACTTGTTTTTGTTGAAAGATTAAATTCAAAGCCTTCAAGTTTCTTAAATTGAGCTGAACGAAGATCTGTTACGCTACCGCTATCACTTGGCTTAATTTTGCAGTCTTCTGGAACCTTCTCGCCTCTAAGTGCCGCAAGTATTTGTCTGAGCAACTTAATCTTCATATCAATATCATCTGGAATATCATATTGATTGCCTGTATTCTCGGTTCTCATTCGCTCAGCCATTTCTTGTATTGACCTTGCCTCATTTTCCTGTTTTTTCTTCTTTGCTTCTTCTTTTTCCTGCTTTTGGTAATCTACCATAGCATCTTTAACGCTTTTTCCACTTGCTTCTTGCGATAAAGTAAGAATTGCACCAACAACACCTTTCGATTTTGCAGCCTCCATTGTCATTGACTCTTTATAAGAAAAAGATGACTCATGATGTGTTGCAGACATAGTAATTGAACTGTTATGTATTTTCATACCGGACTCCTTTCCACATGAACTGGTAATTCCTTTTACCAAAATACACATATCAATTAACTGGTTATAGGATTGGGGAACTGAGAAAATACAGTCCGAAATCCTTTTCGACCAATTAAAAATGATAAATTAAGTTTTCTATTACTTTTATCGGCAGATAAATTAAAATACTCAACCCCTTTTTATCTTACTTTATCACTTTGTCTTATTTATCATATTTTATCCTACTTTGTCATATACTATCTCACTTATTTTATTATATCAAAAGTTGACATCAGGGTGTGCTCTGCAACAAATAAAAAATCGCGTAAACCCTTAAATTTACGCGATTTTTAAGTGGACCTGAGGGGAGTCGAACCCCTGTCCTAAAGCTCCTCCGCTGTTCTTCTACAATCTTAGTCAGTTATTTATAAACAGGCTCGCCCTGTTTTGTTCCCTCCATCAGCCGGGAACTAACACCCTGCTGATTTTAGTAGCTTCATGATACGCCCATAACCGCAAAGCTTAGGTTATGTCGTTTCTCACATAATCGAAGCCTGGGTCCTAAGGTGTGAGTGCCCTAGGTCAGACTGCTGCAACTAGGCAGCGTAAGCTAAATTTTCGTTAGCGTTTATATTTAGATTTGCCATTTAACGCATTGCATACGGATTGCTTCACCAGTTTCAAAACCCCAGTCGAAACCTTTACAAGCCCAAATATAACCACCTGTTATTAGTGGCTTTTATAATTTAACATTATATTCATGTTAAAGTCAAGAAAACACAGCATTTTTAATATAAATTTTATCCAAGATTTCTAATCTTAAACTCTTTTGCTGCTTCTCTTTGCTGATCCTTTTTAGCTATTGAATCTCTCTTGTCAAAATTTTTCTTACCCTTAGCAAGTCCTATTTCCATCTTCATCTTCCCGTTCTTAAGATATACCTGAAGAGGAACCAATGTATACCCTTTTGTAGCCAACTGGCCTGTCAGCTTATTAATCTCGCTCTTATGAAGAAGGAGTTTTTTAGGCCTTAATGGATCCTTATTGAATATATTGCCCTTTTCATAAGGAGTAATATTCATATTAATAGCAAAGACTTCACCATTAATAATCTGTATATACGACTCCTTTATGGAACATTTTCCCATTCTCATAGATTTAACTTCTGTACCATGAAGAGAAATTCCTGCCTCATACTTATCCTCAATAAAATAATCAAAATATGCTTTTTTATTGTTGGCAATTAGTTTATTACCCCCTGAACTGTCCTTAGCCATCATAATCCTCCAAAAATACAAAATCAATGGTTCTTAAAATCTTATCGGTATCTGTAACTACCACTTTCACCTTCTGCCCAAGCTTATAACTTTTTCCCATAAATTCATTTATCATTTCATAATGGTTTTCATCAAACACATAAAACCCTCTCATATCATTTACGGAAACCATACCTTCCACAGTATTTGGCAGTTCCACATATATTCCCCAGCTTGTAACACCGGATATAACTCCTTCAAAGGTTTCCCCTATATGTTCAGACATATACTCAACCATCTTAAGTTTGTCAGTATCCCGCTCTGCTTCATCCGCCCTGCGTTCTGTGCTGCTGGTGCTCACTGCTACATCAGGAAGTATTTTATTATAATGTTCCACCCTCTTTTGGCTCATTTTTCCATGAATACACTCTTTTATTATCCTGTGTATCTGAAGGTCAGGATATCGTCTTATAGGCGATGTAAAATGGCAGTAGTAACGGGCTGCAAGGCCAAAATGTCCCACACAATCCGTGGTATATCTTGCTTTTTTCATAGAACGCAGTGTCAATCTGCTGATAAGACTTTCCTCATCAGTTCCCTCAATTCTTTCCAGAAGTTTCTGCAATTCCTTTGGATGCATCTCATCCGAAATTCTGATTGAATATCCGAAATTATTAATAAATGTGCTTAATTTGGTCATTTTTTCAGGGTCCGGATTTTCATGGGTTCTGTATAAGAAAGGCATTTCCTGCCAGAAATAATCCTCTGCAACAGTTTCATTGGCGGCAAGCATAAATTCTTCTATAATTCTGGTTGCTACATTTCTGTCATAAGGCTTTATATCTATGGTATGTCCTTTATCATCAAGAATAATCTTGGTTTCCGGAAAATCAAAATCAATAGAACCCCTTGAAAATCTTTTTTTCCTTAGAACACCGGCACATTCTTCCATAAGCCTGAACATGGCAACGAGCTCTCTGTATTTTTCAATCTCATTTTCATCATTATCAACGAGAATTTTCTTAACAGAGGTATAAGTCATTCTTCTGTCAACATTAATAAGTGTCTCACATATTCTATGGTTCACAATGACACCCTTATCATTAATATCCATAATACAACTGAGTGCAAGTCTGTCCACTCCCTGATTAAGGGAACATATTCCATTGGATAACTGATGGGGAATCATTGGAATAACTCTGTCAACAAGATAAACACTGGTCCCTCTCTTAAGAGCCTCCTTATCAAGAGAGCTTCCCTCTGTTACATAATAGCTTACATCTGCTATATGAACTCCTAAATGATACAAATCCCCCTCTTTTGTAAGCGATACCGCATCATCTAAATCCTTTGAGTCCTCTCCGTCAATGGTTACCATCATAACATTTCTAAGATCTACTCTTCCGGACTTATCTTTCTCTTCAACTTCATAAGGAATTGATTTTAAGGCTTCATTAACTTTTTCAGGAAATTCAACAGGCAAATCATATGTCCTTATAATAGACATTATATCCGTTCCCGGATCATCAATATGACCGATAACTTCAACAACTTTTCCCTCCGGATTTCTATCATTACCACCGTAGTTTGTAATTTCCACAACTACTTTACTTCCGTTGACAGCACCAAGACTCTTCTGCTTTTGAATAAAAATATCATATGTGATTTTTGCATTGTCAGGAATTACAAAGCCATAATTTTTATTATCCTGATAAGTTCCCACGATTCTTTTTATTTCATGGCTTACAATTTCAATTACTTTACCTTCTCTGCGTCTTCCCTTCTGCTTCTCACAGGTAACAAGCACTCTCACCTTATCATGATAAAAAGCTCCTTTTGTATCACCGGATTTAATAAAAATATCATCTTCCTGGTCAGGTACACATACAAAACCAAATCCCTTCTTAGTGGACTCAAAAACACCTGTAACTGATAAATTATCAGGTTTCATATACTTTCCTTTTTTAGAAACCCCTATAGTGCCGTCTGATACTAACGAATCCAGTACTTCCTGAAGTTCATGTCTGTTTTCTTTAGGAATATTTAAAAGTATTGCTATTTCCTTTGTCTTCATTGGAACATAAAATTCATTATTAAGAATTAAGTCAGCTATATTCTCCTTGCGTTCCTTCAACAATTCCGGATTCATTACTATCACCTCACCTTATCATATATTAAAAAAGCGCCCGTAAGTAACAACTTAAGAGCGCCTTTAATTTAAAAGTTAATATTTAATATAACAGCTATCACCACAAATGCAACTGCAAGCACCTTTGTGAAAGCAACAAGTTTGCCTTCCATAGAACGGCCCTTGTTTTTACCCCAATAACTGTCAGCAGCACCGCTGATAGCTCCTGATAAACCGTTCTGCTTACTCTCCTGCATAAGAACTAAAACTGTTAATATAACACAAACTATAATAAATATTCCCATTAAAAGGACTCTTATTGTATCTGCCCATGACATTCCAAACATGTAATAACACCTCCTATTACAAAAAATCACAACTATGACATTATATCAGAGAAAATAATGCAGTGCAACTACATTTCAACCATTATTTCTCAATATTTTTTTATTTCTTAATAAGAAGTGATTCACCTGTCATCTCAACCGGTTTTTCCATTCCCATTATATCAATTAATGTAGGGACAATATCGCAAAGTCTTCCGCCTTCTTTAAGTTTATAAGACTCATCGTAATTTACAAGAATAAACGGAACAGGATTTGTTGTATGTGCAGTATGTGGATTACCTGTCTCATAATCAATCATTTTCTCTGCATTACCATGATCTGCACAGATAAACATTACACCATCAACATCCTTAACTGCTTCTACAGCCTTACCTACCAATTCATCAACCTTCTCAACTGCTTTAACTGCTGCAGGTATAACTCCTGTATGTCCAACCATATCAGGATTAGCAAAATTAATTACAATAACATCATATTTATCAGACTTGATTGCCTCAACAAGATCCATTCCAACCTCAGGAGCACTCATTTCAGGCTTTAAATCATAAGTTGCAACATCCTTTGGAGAATTTACAAGCAGTCTGAATTCATCAACATTGGGATCTTCAACTCCACCGTTAAAGAAAAATGTAACGTGGGCATATTTCTCTGTTTCAGCAAGTCTGAGCTGCTTCTTGCCATTTTTAGCTAAAAACTCACCAAATGTATTCTTAATTTCTTCCTTCTTGAAAGCAATAATCTTGTTAGGGATTGACTCATCATAATCTTTAAAACAAACAAATGTTGTAGGAATATACTCTCTGTCAAAGCCTGTAAACTTGTCATCACAGAATGCTCTTGTCATTTCTCTGGCTCTATCAGGGCGAAAATTAAAGAATATAACAGAATCATTAGGCTTAACAACTGAAAGTGGTTTTCCATTCTCAGTAATAACTGTTGGTAAAACAAACTCATCTGTTACACCCTGAGCATAAGAATCTGCCATTGCCTGAACAGCATCCTCAGCCTGTACACCTTCACCGGTTGTCAAAGACTTATATGCCTTCTCTACTCTGTCCCAGTTATTATCTCTATCCATTGCATAGTATCTTCCTGCTAATGAAGCTACCTTACCTACTCCAAGTTCTTTCATCTTATTCTGCAACTGTTCAACAAAATCCTTACCTGATGCAGGAGGTGTATCTCTTCCGTCAAGAAATGCATGTACATAAACATTAGAAATTCCATTTTTCTTAGCCATTTCAAGCAATCCAAAAATATGTGAAATATGACTATGAACACCACCATCTGATAAAAGTCCCCAGAGATGAAGATCTGAGTTATTCTTCTTGCAATTATTCATAGCTTCAAGAAGTGCCTCATTATCAAAGAATGTACCATCCTCAATATCCTTTGTTATTCTTGTAAGATCCTGATAAATTATTCTACCGGCACCAATATTCATATGACCAACCTCAGAGTTACCCATCTGTCCGTCAGGAAGACCAACATACAATCCGGAAGCATTTCCCTTAACAAAAGGATACTCCTTCATAAGTCTGTCCATTACAGGTGTATTTGCCATTGCAATAGCATTGCCTTCTGTGCAATCATTTAATCCATAACCATCAAGTACCATTAAAACAACAGGTTTCTTACTCATATTATTTAACTCCTCCGTGCTTATTATGCATATTATTTTAGTATCACTAAATTTTACTTTAGAATGATAGCACAATTCTATATATTTTAAAAGCAAAAATATCCTTTACGATTATAAACGTATAATCATAAAGGATATTATTTGCAAAAAATATACTAAATAATCAAATTACATAAATATATTATGCAACCAATTACTGATTATTTATAATTTACAATATCTGCAAAATCAGGCTTAAGACTCGCACCTCCTACAAGACCTCCATCTATATCTTCCTGTGCAAACAATTCCGCAGCGTTGCAGGCATTAACAGAACCTCCATAAAGAATCCTTATTGATGATGCAACCTCTTCACCATACAGTTCCCTTATATTCAATCTGATAGCTTCACACACATCCTGAGCCTGTTGGGATGTTGCCACACGTCCCGTACCAATTGCCCATATAGGTTCATAAGCTATTACACACTCTGCTGCATTCTTAGGTGAAACCTGCTGAAAAGCTCCAACAATCTGTGACTTTATAAAATCAAGAGTAATTCCTTCTTCTCTCTGCTGTATTGTTTCACCACAGCAAATTATTGGAATAATATTGTGCTCTATAGCTTTCCGCACCTTTCTGTTAACGCAATCATCATCCTCACCAAAATACTGTCTTCTTTCCGAATGCCCCAATATAACGTACGAAACGCCTGCATCTGTAAGCATATCCGGAGAAATTTCTCCTGTGAAAGCACCCTTCTCTTCATAATACATATTCTCTGCTCCCACTTTAATGCTTGTACCTTTTAATGCCTCTGCTACAGGGACGATATCAATGGCAGGAACGCAGAATACAACTTCTACATCTTTGCTGTAAGATTTACACTTAAGCTCATTTACAAGTTTAACAGCCTCACTTGGTGTCATATTCATCTTCCAATTACCGGCTACAATCTTTTTTCTCATACAATCCTCCATTTTTCTGTGCGTCTTTCCCAGGGAATGTAGATGTGTACAATCCATTATTAACTTTATGATTCTTCCAAATCAAATATTCATGCTTTCTATAATTGAAATCTTGACGAAAAGACTTAACACTGATTTCATGTCTGTTGCAACAGACAACACTGACTACTAATATACGAGAATTATAACATACAGACAAACAAAAAACCATAAAAACTGACAAAAAATTAAATAAAGAGACTATTGCATCTCATCTGAAAAAAACAGACTTTTATGATGCAACAGCCCCTTTAAATATATAGTATGTTTATGTCAGTAAACAATTACTTGTCGTTAGCAGCAACAACACCAGGAAGTTCCTTACCTTCAAGGAATTCAAGTGAAGCGCCTCCACCTGTTGAAATGTGAGTCATCTTATCTCCAAATCCAAGATTATTAACAGCAGCAGCAGAATCTCCACCACCAATAATTGTTGTAGCTCCTTCAAGTGATGCAAGTTCCTCTGCAACTGCTATTGTGCCCTTTGCAAAGTTTTCAAATTCAAATACACCCATAGGTCCGTTCCAAACTACTGTCTTTGCGTCCTTTAATGCATCCTTGTAAAGCTCGCATGTCTTAGGTCCGATATCCATACCCATATCATCATCTTCCTGATGTCCGGCAACAACAATACGGCTAGGAGTATCATTTTTGAATTCCTTTGCGACAACAGTATCGATAGGAATAAGCATCTTAACACCCTTAGCTTCTGCCTTAGCCATCATTTCCTTAGCATAATCAAGATAATCATCCTCAACTAAAGAATTTCCAACTTTTCCGCCATGAGCTTTCTGGAATGTATAAGACATACCACCACCAATTATAAGAGTATCAACCTTATCAAGAAGATTGTTAATTACTGAAATCTTTGAAGAAACCTTTGAACCGCCAAGAATTGCAACAAAAGGTCTTACAGGGTTATTTACTGCATTTCCAAGGAAATCAATTTCCTTCTGCATAAGATAACCAACAACAGCTGTATCAACAAACTTTGTAACACCTACATTAGAACAATGAGCTCTGTGAGCAGTACCGAAAGCATCATTAACAAATACATCTGCAATTGAAGCAAGATCCTTTGAGAACTCCTCTCCGTTCTTTGTCTCCTCGGCTCTGAAACGTGTATTTTCAAGTAAAATAACATCTCCATCATTCATGGAAGCTACTGCTGCTCTTGCGTTGTCACCAACTACTGTATCATCAGCAGCAAACTTAACTTCCTGACCTAAAAGTTCTGATAATCTCTTAGCAACAGGAGCTAATGAGAAAGCCTTATCTGGTCCCTTTGGCTTACCAAGATGAGAACAAAGAATAACCTTTCCACCATCTGCTATTAACTTCTTAATTGTAGGAAGTGCAGCTACAAGACGTGTCTCATCTGTAATTCTGTCACCATCTAAAGGTACATTAAAATCACATCTGCATAAAACTCTCTTACCCTTAACGTTGATATCATCAACTGATTTCTTATTAAGCATATAATATTTCCTCCATTTATAAATGTACTAATAAAATACCGGAGAATGACTCGTTCATCTCCGGTATTTTGTACTCAAACAATTAACAAAGAGTTAATTAGTTTAATTCAGCAAAGTACTTAATTGTTCTAACCATCTGGCTTGTGTATGAATTTTCATTATCATACCAAGAAACAACCTCAACCTGAGTCTTTCCATCTGGTAATGGAGAAACCATAGTCTGAGTAGCATCAAATAATGAACCATATCTCATACCAACGATATCGCTAGATACAATCTGCTCTGTATTATAACCAAAGCTCTCTGTTGCAGCAGCCTTCATAGCAGCATTAACATCATCAACAGTAACTTCCTTATTTACTACAGCAAAAAGAAGTGTTGTAGAGCCTGTAGGTGTAGGAACTCTCTGAGCAGCTCCAATAAGCTTTCCGTTAAGTTCAGGAATAACAAGACCGATAGCCTTAGCAGCTCCTGTTGAATTAGGAACGATATTGCAAGCACCAGCTCTAGATCTTCTTAAATCGCCCTTTCTCTGAGGTCCGTCAAGAATCATCTGATCTCCTGTGTAAGCATGAATTGTACACATAATACCTGACTCGATTGGAGCAAGGTCATTAAGAGCCTTAGCCATAGGAGCTAAACAGTTTGTTGTACAAGAAGCAGCTGAAATAATCTTATCATCTGCTGTAAGTGTCTCATGGTTAACATTATATACGATTGTCTTAAGATCGTTACCAGCTGGAGCTGAAATAACTACCTTCTTAGCACCTGCATTGATGTGAGCCTGTGCCTTTTCCTTAGATGTATAGAAACCTGAGCACTCAAGAACTACGTCTACACCGATTTCTCCCCAAGGACAATTGTTAGCATCTGGTTCCTTATAAATCTTAATTGTCTTACCCTTAACAGTAATTGTACCAGCTTCATCATCAGCTGTAACTGAATCTTCATCACCTAACTCAATATATCTACCCTGTGATGAATCATACTTTAAAAGATGAGCAAGCATCTTAGGACTTGTTAAGTCGTTGATTGCTACAACTTCATATCCCTCTGCACCAAACATCTGTCTGAATGCAAGTCTACCGATACGTCCAAAACCATTAATTGCTACTTTTACTGACATAAAAATAAATCCTCCTAATAAAAAGATTGTTAATAAAAAATCAACTACAAAGTAGTTTACAAAAATAAGAAAAAAATATCAAGTAGTAAATACCATTTTTTACAAAATGACACTTTTTTTACCATAAATTATTACCCTGTTAGCAAATTTGACGAAAATCAACACAAGAATTGAATAATGTATACAATTCTATTTTGTTGCATCAATTTCACCCAGAATACAATCAGCAATATTGTTAGCATGATCTGACATTCTCTCAAGATTTGACAGAATATCAAGGAATACTACACCGTTAGACGGTTTGCAGCTTCCTGCCGAAAGTCTCTCAATATGCTTATTTCTTAATTCTTCTTCAAAATCATCTACTTCATCTTCTATTCTGCAAACAGCCCTTGCTGCTTCTTCACTTGTATTTTTTCTTGCCTCAATTGCCTTATCAAAGCATTTTATTACCTTGTCATACAACTGTTTAAGTTCTTCATTGCCATGCTCTGAAAATGTAATGTCATTCTCAATCTTATATGCTGCAAGCTCAGCCATATTCTCACAGTGGTCTGATACTCTTTCAATATCAATAATAGCATGGAAAAGATCATTTACTACTCTATGCTGCACCTCTGTGATGGAAAGATTGTTAATCTTAATCAGGTATTCTGTAAGATACTTCTCATAAAGATCAACCTTATGCTCTATCTCGTACACTTTATCAATCATATTTTGGTCATTATTGGTAATCGCCTCAGAAGAATATTTTATATTATCCAGAGAAAGATTACCCATAATAATAACTTCATTCAAAGCATTCTCAACTGCAAAAGACGGCTGTTCAAAAAGTCTGTCATCAAAATGTCTTGCAAGCTCTGCCGCATAGCTGTCTTTAGCTTCAAGTTCAGCATTTTCATTATCAACAGATTTTTCGCGAATGACAATACCTGAAATTTTAACAAGAAGATTAGCAAATGGTATCATCACAATAGTACATGTAATATTAAAAAATGTATGAAAAATTGAAATTTCAACACTTGTAATATTATGTGCAGCTAACTGCGGATTAATCATAAAAATAACAAATGCCAAAGTTCCGAAAAGCACAGCACCCGCCATATTAAAAATAAGATGCATACAGGCTGCTCTCTTTGCATTTCTTGATGCTCCTGCACTGGAAATAAGCGCGGTTACACAGGAACCTATATTCTGTCCCAAAGTAATAAATACTGCCGCATTGGTAGTTACAACCCCATTAATTGCCAGCGTCTGTAAAATACCAACGGATGCAGAAGAACTCTGCAATATGGCTGTTACAACAATACCAATGAGAATTCCCAACAGAGGATTATTGCCAACAACTTCAAAAGCTTTTGAGAATATTGGAGCATCCGTGTATGGAGAAATTGATGAAGACATAAAATCAAGTCCAAGAAACAGAAGTCCTATACCTACAAGTATCTCTCCTACCATTTTCTTTTTAGGTTTTTTGGAAAAAAGGTAAATAACAGCTCCAAGCCCCATAAGTAAAGGCGCATAAAATGAAGGAGCAAGTACTTTTACAGCATCTCCTAACTGTCCCAAAGATACAATCCATGCAGTAATTGTTGTACCAATATTAGCACCCATGATAACGCCTACAGCCTGAACAAGCGTCATAAGTCCGGCATTTACAAATCCCACCACCATAACGGTTGTCGCACCGGAACTCTGAATAATTGCTGTTATTAAAGCACCCACTACAACTGCAAGGAATCTGTTTCTGGTAAGATATCCGATAAGCTGTTTCATCTTACCACCTGCAGTTTTCTGCATACCATCCGCCATAATATTCATGCCATACAGGAACATTCCAATTCCGCCGACAAATATAAATAAATTACCAATTAATTCAATATCCACTTTATTCTCCTATCCTGCACACCTTCCAAAGCTACCACAATCAAATATTAATAAATGTAAATTATATGTGCATTGTATATGAATTATGTAAACGTTCTTTTACATAATATCAATGACGTGATATATTTTCAAGTTCTTAATCACATAATTTACTGTGTTCATTTTTCCGAAAAAAATGTATTTATTGAAATCTGTTTGTGTAAAATGCTATACTCTCGTTATTAAGACATACAAGAGGTTTAATTATGTACAATAACTTATCAGATTTTCATTTACATACACATTTTTCAAGTGATTCAAATACTTCACCACCGGACGTAATAAAAAAAGCAAAAGCTCTTGGTCTCAAAAACATTTGTTTTACAGACCATAACGATTTTGACTACCCTCTTGAAGATGGAAAAGTTGTTTTTAACCTTGATTATAATCAATACACTGATTACATGTTTGATCTTAAAGAAAGAATGTCCCACAGTGATTTGTCAATTTATGTTGGTGTTGAACAGGGACTCATGGAGTCGGTATCAGAAAAAATCAATGCCTATGACAAGGACGGCAGGCTTGACTTTATTATAGGCTCTTCCCATCTTGTAAACGGGGTTGATCCCTACTATAAATCATTTTGGGAAGACATTTCCGTCAGGGAAGCAATTGAAAAGTATTACGAAAGTATTATATGCAATATAAGAAGCTGTAACAATTTCGATGTATATGGTCATCTGGACTACATAATCAGATATGCCCCAAATAAGGATACAGATTATAATTGGAAAGATTATAGGGAATATTTTGAAATCATTTTAAAATCTCTTATAGAAAAGGGAAAAGGAATAGAGATTAATACCGGCGGTCTTAAATACGGACTAAAAAATCCTAATCCCTGCGTTGAAATAATAAAACTTTACAAAGAACTGGGAGGGGAAATCATCACCACAGGTTCTGACGCCCACATGCCTGAATATATTGCATTCGGTTATAATGTCATCCCTGACCTTCTTCTGGATGCAGGCTTTAATTATTATACCATATTCAATAAAAGAAAACCTGAATTTATAAAATTACAGTAATTAAGTAATTAATAAGAAACGCGCGCCGCAAGGCGCCCCATGACAAAAAGACACAACCGGGAGGAGGTTGTGTCTTTTTAATTTCCAACAGAAAGCGCCGCAATCACTTTCTATTGTTTGTTATTGATTATTAAATTGTTCACCGTTAGATGATAAATTAATTCTAACATAGAATAACTTCTTTTCAATAGACCAAAAGTACCAAATGCATAGTGTTATATACTTATTTCAAGCATTTTCATCACATTTTTAATTAAATTTTAAATATTTTATATGAATAAGGTTCCATATCTATCTTTCCTGACAAATTAACAGTATCTCCTGATATCATGTCCACTGCCTCACTACATTCCGTATCACAATAAGCAGTGTACTCTTTATCATCTGCATTGATTGCAACAATAACCTTTTCATTGTCCGTTCTTCTTATGAATACATACTGTCTGTTAGTGATAACCTTTTGCTCATAATCTCCATAAGATAATGCTTTACATTTCTTATACACTTCAATTATGCGGGACAATTCCTCTGTTAAATCAGTAAATTCAGGTTTCTCAAAAGAAGGTCTTAATGCATTGTCTGTTCCGTTACATTTTTCCCCTTTAACTGCCCATTCACTTCCATAGTATATACAAGGTATTCCCGGCATGCTAATCATAAGTGCATATATAAGCTTAAGATGATTCTCATTAGTAAGCACACTGGCTATCCTGTTAACATCATGATTATCTACAAAGCTAAGAAGATGCTTGCCAGTATACAGACACCATGATTCCCTTCCAAACTGTCTGTTGACACTATGAGCTATCTCAAACATGTTCATGGAATTAAAGCTTGAATACAACCCCTTATAACACTCATAATTTGTTGCTGAATGCATCATCTCTTCATTAACTATAGTATTGTAATCACCATGAAGCATCTCTCCCAGCATAAAGAATTCATTCTTCATTTGGGATGTTTCTTTTCTCACACGCTTCATAAAGTCATGGTTAAGACAATAAGCAACATCAAATCTGATTCCATCAATATCAAATTCATCAATCCAATATCTTATTGTATCAATAAGGTAATCCACTACTTCCCTGTTTTGGAGATTCAACTTCACAAGATTATAATAGCCTTCCCAACCTTCATAATAAAACCCATCATTATAACAACTGTTACCATCAAAATTAATACAAAACCAATCCTTATATGGTGAATCCCACTTTTTCTCTAAAACATCCTTAAATGCCCAGAATCCTCTTCCCACATGATTGAAAACTCCGTCAATAATAACCTTTATTCCGTTATCATGAAGTTCCTTAACAACATTGGTAAAATCCTCATTGGTTCCGATTCTTTTATCAATAAGCCTGTAATCTCTTGTATCATACCCATGATAATCACTTTCAAATAATGGTGAAAAATATATAGCATCAGCTCCAAGCTTTTTTATGTGTGGAATCCAGTCGCACACATCTGTAATGCATCTTTTCATCACTCCATCATTGTCTCTTAAGCCATCACAAAATCCCAAAGGGAATATCTGATAAAAAACTGCTTCATTGTACCACATAAACGTATCTCTCCTCATATTTAATCATAATGTTTCAGGCTTTTTATATGTTCACAAAATCATACATTTTACGATTGCCTGAATAAATCTAAAGTGAACACATTTTATTCTACCAGATTTCTAAGCTTAAACACATCATATTTTATACAATTCACGCAATATTCTGCTTCTTTCATTGATATATTATGATCCAAGGTAAGCCTTAGAGAACCCGATGCCATATCATCATCAAGACCTATAGCTTTTAATACATGAGATGGTTTTGAGTCTCCTGAAGAACAAGCTGACCCTGCAGATGCACATATTCCCTGCTTATCAAGCATAACCACTAAAGTCCCTGCCGTTATGCCTTTAAAACTAAAATTTAAGTTACCTGAAACCCGTTGTATTTCATCTCCGTTAAAGACTACATTTGGAATTTCCTTTAATATTCTGGACTTCATATACTCCCTTGTACGAAATTCTACTCTTGTTCTTTCACCTATAGTGTCCTGTGCCTCCTTTGCAGCAACACCAAGGCCCACTATGCCTGCTACATTTTCCGTACCGGATCTTTTTTTCATTTCCTGCCCACCGCCATATATCATAGGCTTTATTTTAGCATCTCTGGCGTATACAAAGCCCACTCCCTTTGGACCTCTTATTTTATGTGCACTTACACTTAAATAATTTACGCCTAGCACATTTACATCAACAGGAATATGTCCGTACCCTGCCACTGCATCTGTATGAACCGGAATTTCATATCCATAGGCAATGTCACAAATTTCCTTTAACGGCTGGATTGTTCCAATTTCATTGTTTACCAGCATAACAGAAATCAACACTGTATCATGTCTTATAAGTTTTTCCAACATGGATACGTCCACAATACCATTTCTTTTTACTTTCAGATAATCCACATCATACCCTTCATTAATCAATTCATTACACGTATTTAAAATGGCATGATGTTCAATATTACTTACAATTATGTGTCCCCTATGTTTGTTATCATTTGAAGAACATCCCGAAACTGCATTTCGAAGCACCCAGTTATCCCCTTCCGTTCCCCCTGAAGTGAAAAATATTTCCTCCGGCTTTGCTCCTATAGTGGATGCTATGGTCTTTCTGGAATTTTCTATAACCAGTTTATTATTAATTCCATAGTCATAAATAGAAGAAGGATTGCCATAATTCCCGATTATATAAGGCCACATAGCCCGGCACACTCTCCTGCTTATGGGAGTAGTCGCCGCATTATCAACATATATCATAAAGCTCCCATACCCTAAAACTCTTATTAATATAATATTCATTTCTGACATATTATGTTAATAACCAAATGTACTTAAATATATCACTAATATGTCCATGAAAAATATATTAAAAAGTTCGTTAATAAAAGGTACTCTTATACTTACTGCAGCAGCTATCATAAGCAAATTATTTGGTTTTTACTACCGGATATTTCTTACCCGATATATAGGCTCCTACGGTCTAGGTCTTATAACTCTGACCATGCCCGTTTACAGCATAGCTTTTTCCCTGTTTATGGGTGGTTTTAACTCCTGCATTTCCCATTTCACATCAGCCCAGGGAGATAAAAAAGATTTTAGATATCTCTCAACTGCCACATTGATTACACTTCCTCTGTCAATATTATTTTCGATTATATGTTATTCATATTCTGACAGAGTTGCCGAACGAATTATCCTTAATCCGGAATGCAGTGCACTTATAAAAATATTATGTTTCCAGATCCCTTTCAGTGTACTTCACAACTGTATCTGCGGATATTACTATGGATGCCAGAAAACTACTGTCCCTGCCATTTCTCAAATCATAGAACAGATGATAAGAATACTGAGCGTAATAATTTATTGCCGTTTCACCTTATCCCAAGGAAAAAATATATCTGTTACCTATGCACTTTATGGCAATATTGTAGGAGAAATTTCTGCCTGTCTCTACTGTATATGTGCCCAGTTAATCACCCACAAAAAAGAAAATAAAAAGCCCTTACGTCCTCACATCAAGGACCTGCCTGTAATTATAAAATATACAATCCCCTTAAATCTTAACAGCCTTCTGATACACCTTTTGGAAAGCGGAGAATCTATTTTAGTCCCTGCGCAACTGATTATATATGGTATGGACAGAACAGAAGCCCTTTCCCTTTTTGGTGTGCTTACAGGAATGGCTATGCCTCTTATTATGTTTCCAACAGCTATAACAAACTCTCTTTCTGTAATGCTTCTGCCAAAAGTATCTAATGAACAGGGACAAAATGATACTAAGAAAATATCTTCTACAATTAACAAAACCGTTAAACTGTGTGCTCACTTAGGAATAATGTGTTCACTGTTATTTCTAGTTTATGCATCTAAACTTGGAAGTATAATTTTTGAAGACGATAGAGTGTGTACATTTACTACCATGCTGTCTTTACTATGTCCATTTCTATACCTGAAGGTAAATCTTACAAGTATTTTAAACGGACTATCTAAAACAGGTTCTACATGTACAGCATCTGTAATCGGACAGATTATAAGAATTTCCTGTCTAATAGGACTTGTACCACGTATAGGTCTAGACGGGTATATTTATGGAATCATTGTAAGTAACATAATTGTATGTGTTATTCTTTTTATGAAATTAAAATTCACCGTTGATTTTAAGATTTCTCTTTCTGACAGTTTAATAATACCTGTAAGTCTTTCTGTTATATCTGTCATATCATCTAAAATCATAACTGACGCAGGATATACTTTAATTTCTTCATTTATGACAATCCCATACCAAAGCACATCCAGACTTGTGCTTGGCGGTATAATTGCAACTGTAATATATGGAGTGTTTTACATATTTTTCATAAAGAAAGACGAAAATAAAAAGCCGGCATGACTATATCTGTTAATTTCAAATAATAATCCTCCCTGTTATTCATGGATAACAGGTGTGACCTCATTAATGGACGGAGCATTTTTCCACTCTTCACTGCGTTCATCATAAATTGTTTGAAGCCATTGTATAGCCTGCATCCGTCCTTCTTCCGAATATTCAAATTCCTTCGATGTGATTTCATCCTCACTTACAGCACAGGATGCGTAAGGTCCTCTCCAAACCTGTGCTGTAAGGGTAAAATCAGGCTTTTCACCGTTTCTCTCAATTTTATATTTCATATTATTGTGCTCGCCACTGTAAATGCCACCATATTTAAAAAAATTAAATGGCATAATTTCATTTTCATCTATCATCACATTCTCCAATTAACTATTTCAAACCACGAAGATACTCTTTATGTTCTTTTGTCACTCTGAAACTCTCTATAGCTTTCTGTATGGTTTTCTTATGTGTCCAATCATCAAGTTTTCTATCCTCTATATATCCGATTGTTTCATCATATCTTTTGGCAAGTGCTGTTGCAAAATACCAGGCGATTCCCATTTTTACATAATATTCTTCGGATTTTACTGATGAAACCATGTTGTTATAAGATACATCAAAATCTTCATCGAGATAAAATGTCATAAGCATATTAATCCCAAATCGTATGGTATATGTATCTTTTGAACCCAGCCATTCTGATATGTGTGCAAGTAACTCTCTCTTATGTTTACCAAACACTTTAGGTGATGTCATATCGCATGTTGCCCAATTATCAATATAGGGTAAAAATTTATTAATATACTCTATACATTTATAATAATCCTTCATTCCCGATATTAAAAAGCCATGAAGATTATTCTCTTCGTAATATCTGTGAGGAAGGATTTCAAGAAATTCTTCAGCATCCTCCGTCTTTCCAAAGGCTTTCGCATACTTTCGAAGCTGTGGAGTCCTTACCCCGATAATTCGTTCCTTCTCTACCGTCGGCATAAGTTTTGCATGAAAATCCCTGTACTTCATATCCTGCATATCAAACAGGTCCTTTTGCACTTTTGATGCTAAATTCATAACAATCGCCCTTCCTGGAGTATTTGCATTAGCAAATTCTATTTTTCAGATTAATCAGATACTAAATTTAAAATGTATGGAGTAATCTGATATACATAATAATTAAGCCAATTGGTATAAAGATTATTGGCATGACTTCTCCATGAAAGTATTGGCTTTCTGTTACAATCATTATCCGGATAATAATTTATAGGTATTTCAGGTTCTATTCCCTTATCCAAATCTCTCTTATACTCCTGATCAAGAGTGTATCTGTCATATTCCGGATGTCCCATAACAAATACATGCTTTCCGTTATCTCCAAGAACTATATATATACCTGCATCCTTGGAATCTGCCAGCACCTTCAGTTTAGGGTTTTTTAGTATATCCTCTCTGCAGGCCTCCGTATACCGGCTGTGAGGTGCCATAAAATAGTCATCAAAGCCTCTTACTAAAGGCTCCTTTCTGTTAAGGACATGGTGTGTATAAACCCCTGAAAGTTTCTTATCAAGTAAAACCTTTTTAATTCCGTAATGATAATAAAGTCCGGCCTGGGCTCCCCAGCATATATGAAGTGTAGATGTAACATGTGTATCTGACCACTCCATAATTTCAATAAGTTCATCCCAATAATTAACATCACTGAATTCCATTTTTTCAACCGGAGCACCTGTGATAATAAGTCCATCGTAGTTTTTATTTTTGATATCACTAAAAGACTGATAGAATTTTTTAATGTGTGATGCCGGCGTATTTTTAGAAACATGGGATTCTGTCTGTAAAAATGTAACATCAATCTGCAGTGGAGTATTTGACAAAGCCCTTAACAACTGAAGCTCCGTATCCTGCTTAATGGGCATAAGATTAAGTATCACAATCTGTAATTCACGAAAATCCTGAGAAAGAGCACGGCTCTCATCCATTACAAATATATTCTCTTCTTCCAGTTCAGCCTTAGCCGGAAGATCATTCTGTATCTTAATTGGCATATATAACCTCGATTCCGTGCATATAATCTGCACTAACATTCTAATACTTAGTATAACATTTACGTCAAATTATCAATTCCTGCAATCTCGAGAAATTCCACCTCAGTAATTACAGGTACTCCAAGCTTTGATGCAGTCTTGTTCTTAGTGGAATTTGACATAGCGTCATTGTTGATAAGATAAGATGTATTACCTGTAACTGAACCTGTAACCTTTCCTCCCATACTTTCAATAAGATTTTTAAGTGCATTCCTGTTAGGAAAATGGTTAACATTTCCAGTAATAACAAATGT
The DNA here is from genome assembly GCA_030536855.1 of Eubacteriales bacterium. Taxonomy (GTDB): domain Bacteria; phylum Bacillota; class Clostridia; order Lachnospirales; family Lachnospiraceae; genus Lachnospira. The sequence goes on along the minus strand of JAUNPK010000011.1, from coordinate 28,860 downwards.
CTTTCCTTCTAAAATGTTGTTATTTTGTGAAGTATCTTCTTCCTCAAGGGTAACCTCTGACAATATATCAGTATATTCCCTGCATTTTTCTTCATTATCAAAAAATGAAACTATGGAATCAGCTATCACCTTTCCCACTCCATCAATTCCTACAAGTTCTTCTGACGTAACATTCATAATCCTATTAGGATCATTATCCAGATGCTTTACAATCATCTTGGCATTTGATAATCCAACATTATCTATTCCCAATCCATATACAATCCTTACCAGATTGGTCTTTCTTGATTTGTTAATTGCATCAATGAGATTATTATAAGACTTCTCACCGAAACCTTCCATGGAAATAATTTCATCCTTAAATCTGTCAATATGATACAAATCAACTTTTCTCTTAATAAATCCATTTTGTATAAATCTTTCCAGAGTAGCCTCTGAAAGACCATCAATGTTCATGGCATCTCTTGAAACAAAATGAGCAAAACCCTTAATATGCTTTGCCTGACAATCAGGATTAGTACAATAAAGTGACTTTACCTCGTTGGATTCTTCTATTCTGGTTGCCCCTCCGCATACAGGACATATTTTCGGAATCTCCATATTACCACTGCGGGTAATATTCTCAGCTATCTGTGGAATAATCATATTTGCCTTAAATACAAGAATTTCATCTCCTATTCCCAGCTTCATATCTTCCATTATGCTTATGTTATGAACACTTGCCCTGCTAACCTGTGTTCCTTCTAACTCAACCGTGTCAAATATTGCCACAGGATTAATAAGGCCTGTTCTTGACGCACTCCATTCAATCTTTCTTAAAATTGTTGAAGCTGTTTCATCAGACCACTTGAAAGCCATAGAATTTCTTGGAAACTTAGCTGTTCTCCCCAAGGAATTACCATATTCAATATCGTCGTAGAGTATAACCAGTCCATCAGAAGGAAAATCATTGGTTTTGATATTATTCTCAAACCAATCTATGGTATCAAGTATGTTATTTTTATTAACTTCCTTATATTCAACCACACCAAAACCCTGTTGCTTAAGCCATTCAAACTGCTGCTTTCTTGAGTTATTAAAGTCCACACCATCAGCAGATACAAGGTTAAATGCAAAAAAATTCACATTTCGTTCCTTAGTTATCTTGTTGTTTAGTTGTCTTACAGAACCACTACATAAATTTCTTGGATTCTTATACTTGGCATCAGCCTCCGGAATCTGTCTGTTAATACGTTCAAAATCAGAATAAGTTATAATTGCCTCTCCTCTTATGACAAGCTTTCCCTTATAAGGAATAGTTACGGGAACATTAGCGAACACTCTGGCATTGTTGGTAATTATTTCGCCTATCTCTCCATTACCTCTTGTAACTGCCTTAGAAAGTTCGCCCTCTTCATAAGTAAGTACAATTGTGAGTCCATCCAATTTCCATGAAAGAAGTCCGGGTTGCTCACCTAACCATGATTTAAGCGTTTCTCTATCCTTAGTCTTATCAAGACTTAACATAGGAGACTCGTGTCTTTCTTTTGGAAGTTCGCTCAAAACCTCATATCCGACATTTACCGTAGGGCTGTTGGAAAGAACATATCCCGTTTCTTCTTCAAGTTTCTTTAATTCATCATAAAGCGTATCATACTGAAAATTAGACATAATTTCAGTACCTTCGGCATAATAGCTCTTTCCTGCCCTGTTAAGCAGTTCAACAAGTTCTTTGATTCTTTCCAGCTTGCTCATATAACTTTCTTTTTTCCTCCCCGTCAACAATTCTGTATTCGCCGACTTTCAAGTCACCAAGAGTGATATTCATAATTCTTATTCTTGTAAGTTTCTCCACTCGGTATCCCAATTCTTCGCACATACGCCTTATTTGTCTGTTAAGACCCTGTGTCAGTATTATTCTGAAAGTGTTAGATGCTTCCTTATAAACTTTACATGGCTTTGTTGTTCTATCTAACTCTGTTAAATAGACACCTTTTTTCATTGCTTTAACAAAAGAATTGTCAATTTTTTTATCCACGGTAACTATATATTCTTTCTCATGTCCGTTAACAGATCTTAATACATTATCCATTATTTCCCCGTTGTTGGTTAAAAGAATAAGTCCGTCTGATTCTTTATCCAAACGTCCCATAGGATATATTCTTTTATCAAATCCTATATAGTCAACAATGTTATTTTTCCCCTGCTTATCAGTTGTTGTACACACTATCCCAACAGGCTTGTTAAATGCAATTAAAATATCCTCCACGGTACCGTTATTTACAGTATTCCCATCTACAACGATAACATTACTGCTATCTACCTGCTGCCCCATAGTTGCCACAACTCCATCCACAAGAATTTTTCCTTCTGTAAGAAGCCTGTCAGCCTCTCGTCTTGAACATATTCCCTGGGCGCTTAGATATTTATTGATACGCATAAATCATGCTCCATTATAGTAAAATTATGTGTAGGACCACACCCGGATATTCTATCATAAAAGCCTGCAAAATTAAAGGAGAAGAGAAAGACTTCATCCAAAACGCTGATAAATCTTACATCCCGGGCAAAGTCTTTTTAACCAATAATGATTGATTGATTTCTCCAATTAGTGTATTATAAATCTTGTGTGTGCGTGTAGCTCAGTTGGATAGAGCGTTCGCCTCCGGAGCGAAAGGTCGTGGGTTCGACTCCCATCATGCACACTTTTATTATGTTTATCATGATTATAATGTTATCTGCTGTGTCTTCCTGCTATACTCATAAACCACATCTGACAATACTTCATCTCTTGGTACCCCTTCAGCATTAACCTCTCTTACCATATTAGTCAGGCTGTTTTTATCCATTGCTCCGTCTTTCGGAATTAATATAACCTCGTGTATTGATGAAGGTATTATATACAAATCACTTCGGATACTGTCTGCAAATTCCTCCAACACTCCCGGATATAATATACATGCTGCCCCATTAAGTTTACATTCATTGGTAAGAATATACATATTCCTTGTTCCACACTCAGCCTCTGTAATATCGGGAGCATCCAACATTCCCTGCTGTATAAAACTATCCAGTATACTGTACATAGAAGAAAGATTACTCTGCAAAATCTTGGGTGTATTCTCCATAGCAGCTTCATAAAGTTCTTCAATACCTATGTTCCAACTCTTCATATTGTTGTTATAGATAAGCGCTGTAGCATTGCCACATTCTCCCTTCTCCACAAGGCAGTAAAAAACCATAGCAAGATTCATAATACGTTTATGGGGTATTTTCTCAAGAAGTTTTAAATTATATTCATAATTAATAAGTTTAAAGGCTATCTTTTTCTTAACCCCATTAAATGTTTTAAAAATATCAGTATCAAATGTCTTCTGATTTTTCCCCTTCTCATATAAATCTATAACAGACCTAAACAGTTCTTCTAGCTTCTCTCCCTTAGTATATCGTTTATAGTAGTCATTCAAATAAATTGTAGGTGATATATTAGAACCTTTCTGCATAATAACAAGTCCGTCATATTCCAATCCATTATTCTTTATAATATGGGTTATATCTGCGGTTCCTTCTTCTCCTGCATATACAGCAGCTTTTTCTTTGATGTAATTCAGAAAATCTGAATACTCCATCAACTTTTCGGATTCGTTTATCTTCATATAGTACATCCTTTCAATCTCTTGTGAAATTCAGACAATTGAAAAATGCGGATTATAACCTGGCAGCTTTACAATTGCCTGTTGTATTAAATTGTAAATGCATTACTAATGCTTATATTCTTGTGCACAGAATAATCAAATAGGAAATAAATTCGAGTTCTAAAACTCTTGAGCATATCTTAAAATAACTAAAAGATATGAAATGATAAGTCCTGAATTCTCAGGAATAAAAGGAGCATAAACCCTATGCTCATACAGATGACTTATTGTCATAAAGAGAAACAAACAAAAATGTGATAAATCAGTTGTCTGTTCCATTTGTAACACAACCAATCTATCACATTATATATACTATGTCAATAAAATATTTAATATCTGTTGAATTTTTTATAAAAATTTTATGGGGTCAGACCCCATAAAATTTTTATAAAATATTGTAGCCTACAACTCTTTAAGGACCTCCTTAATAAGTTCCCAAGTCCTCTCTGTGGATTTTATATCCAGTCTTTCCTTGAAGGTATGAATGTCTTTTATATTTGGTCCAAATGATACACAATCAAGCCCCTCAAGTTTTGCAGCAAAAAGGCCACACTCAACCCCTGCGTGAATTGCCTGTATCTCCGGTTCAGTTCCATACAGTTTTTTGTAAGAATCAGATATTATTTTTCTTAAAGGTGATTCCTTTTTATATTCCCATGCCGGATATTTTCCTGTAATCTCATACTCTCCACCCAGCAACGAAATCATACTTACTACCCTATTTGTAAGATATTCCTTTTCACTTTCCATTGAACTTCTGAGAAGATAGGTAAATGTTATATTTCCATCACTACAATTCACAACTCCTAGATTCAATGATGTCTGAACGAGTCTTTCTATCTCATTGCTCATTTTTATAACTCCATCAGGAATGTGGGTATATCCAAGTATTATCTTAGAAGTTGAGGAATAATCCAAAGCACTCTCTTCTACATTTCCTTCCTCATATATATCTATTTTCATGTTCTTATCTGTGGATGAATACTCATTAAGTATATCCTTTACATATTCTTTTGCGTCCTTAAGCAAAGATTCTGCATCTTCCTGTTCCACAATAATTTCAGCCTTAGCAAAAGGTGCAATTGAATTATCCTTTTCTCCTCCCATGACACTAACAATGTTAAAGTTATATTTGCTGCTTAATTTAAAAAGCATTTTGCCTAAAATAACATTTCCATTTGCCCTCTGGAAGATAATATCCGTTCCTGAATGTCCGCTGGTAAGACCGGATATGCTAATCTTAAATTTAACCCCTGAAACATTTTCCCTGTTAACAGGATAAATCCCCTTTACAGTAGCTCCTCCGGCACAGCTTGAAAGAAATATTCCTTCCTCTTCAGAATCAATATTGAGCATGATTCTACCCTCAATATCACTGCAATCCAGATTTTCTGCCCCCAGCATTCCAATTTCCTCATCAACGGTTATAATTACTTCAATTGGTGGGTGTGATATATCATTACTGTCAAGAATCGCAAGTGCATAGGCAACTGCTATTCCATCATCACCTCCAAGAGATGTTCTGTCAGCTTTTACATAATTATCTTCCACAAGGATATCTAACCCTTCTTTTTCCATATCCTTAATTTTATCATCTGTCTTAACGGCAACCATATCCATATGACCCTGGATAATTACAGGATGGGTACTTGTACTGTTATTTGCCGGTTTCTTAATAATCACATTGAGACTATCATCCCTTCGATACCATAGATTACGACTTTCTGCAAATTTCACAAGATAGTCGCTTATCATTTTAACATTACCTGAACCATGTGGAATATTGCATATATCTTCAAAAAATCTGAAAACATTCTCAGGTTGTATATTTTCCAACACTCTCTTATTCATACCTTAATTACCTCTCTTCATTCCTGAAAATACTTTTATTATAGACACAGTCTCACTCATTTACAACTTTTTCTCCCTTTAAAAGTTTATCCAGCATGTCTGCCAGTGGTTCCATGGCATTTTTAACTTCCTGAACCGTGTTTGTTTGCGCTCCCGCCTCAATCAGCATTGATTTTCCTCTCTTATGAAGACAATATCTGTAAGCATTCACATATATATTTCTAAGCAGCCCCGGATAATATGCCTCCCCAAGCAGTTGCATCTGTAGACTCATTGACAAATTGTCATCTCTGTAAGGATTTCTAAGATACCCTATATCACCATTAACTTTACTGTAGCTTAATCCGTTAAAAAACATTAATTTTGACATAGTTTTACCATCAACCTCTGTGATAAGGTGTGTCGTCTCAGCCACACCATCCCTGTGAAGATCTATGACAACTTCTATGGAAGGATTTTCATTAAGGATTTTTTCAACCCCCTCCTCCGCATAGGTATAAGCCTTACTTCTGTCCAATTTTCCGTCCACATAATCATAAACGGAAGTATCATGTATAACTTTATATCCATATTTTTCTTCAAGAAGAGACGCCAGATAATCTCCCACACCTACAATTGTGGTGGATGCATCCCCATCTACACTATCAACAAATGCCTCCTGGGAATGGGTATGAAATATTAATATCTGAGGATTTGATTTATCCTGTTTCATTGACATATCTTTATTAATGAACTCATTAGGCCTTAAAATGTCTGAAGTAAGAGAAGTTATGGATGTTATTGTATAAAAATTATTATGCACAAAATCATAGCTCATCAGATCCGATTTATTATATACGGTTCCTGTAATTATATTTCTTGAAATTGCATCTGAGTAATCAGCGGATACCCTTGTATTATCCTGTCCTCCAGTGCTAATTTCGTTTCCACTTTGATTTATTCCTTCATTGTTGCTTGTATTATTTTCTATGGAAACCATATTTTCCGATTCATTTTCCTGCACCGCAAGAACAGCATTTCCTTCCTTAACGGCAATAGCCTCAACCCATCCATCATCTGAAAATGCTACATAATCACTATCATTTATAACTTTCGACACAGGCATTACCTCCTTAAGCACCTCATCAAGAATACCGCTGTCCTTAAAATTTTCAGGGCTGTTTATACAGGCTGCGTATGGCATTCCCATATTAATACATCCCGAAATTATGGTATCTTTTATAAATGCTGAAATCGTTTTATTGTTATTAATGAATATAAAACTAATCACAACCAACAGTAATAAAATAAAATTATACAGCCTGTACCTTCTATCCATAATTCTCCTCCACAAATCCTATGTCATATATATTCAATCAGTTCATAATTATTCTTTTCGAACAAATATTTATGGAAGCTGCAATTATACTGCATATATTCTTTATGTCTTCATTTATATTCTTAGGCGTCATCCCGTCAATTACTGTTGGAACACCGATTGCCATAACCGGGAAACCAATATTTTCCTTTGTAAGTCCCTGCCTGTGATTGCCAACTCCGGAACCCGGCTTGATCCCCGTATCTGCCAGCTGTATTGTACTGTTTAGTCTATCCATACTCCTTGCAGAAAGAGCATCAATTGCAATGATAATATCAGGGCAAATCTGCGAAGAAACACCTTTTACAATATCCGCGGTTTCCATACCCGTATCAGCCATGACCCCCGGATTAATAGCACACAAACCACAGTCATACCCGGATTCATTAAAAATATGCCTGTTAACCCTTAAATTATCCACCACTACAGGCCCCAAAGAATCAGCAGTTATGTTTTTATTTCCTAGTCCAACCACAAGAATTTTCCTTATACTGTTCCCCTTTAATCTCCTGTCGTTTCCTGTAACTCCAAGAACCATTTTCTCCATATTTTCAGTGAGAATTTTTATGAGGCGCCTTCTGTAATCTTTTCCATCGCTTATAAGTCTGTCAGCCTCTATGGTAACATAAGTGCCTTTTGGCTTATTAAAACGCATTTCTCCGGTTCTGTTTATAATTTTTAACTCACATACCCCGATTCCGGTTTTCTCATCTTTATTTTCCTGCACAATAACACCTTTTAAAGCTCCGTCTCTGCGCATTATTTCTTCATTAATTTCAACCGCAAGGTCTGTTTTCACTTTATAATTATCCATTGAAAAACCTCTCTTTACCTGATATAGTGTCATAGTACATTTTGCGCAGAAAATATGCCTAATATTATCAAAAAATTAATCAAATAATAATTTTTAAAATTATTATTTGAATTATTATTTGTGTTATTTTTCTGTTGACATAATTTGGTTTGTACTATAGAATGTATGAGTATGTTTACATTAGAACGTCCGTGTCCGGCTTTAATGGAAAACACATAATATTGATTTTAATTGATTTTGGAGGTGTACGGATTGGCTAACATTAAATCTGCTAAGAAGAGAGTAATTACAAGTCAGGTAAGAGCTGATAGAAATAAGGCAATTAAGTCTAGAGTTAAAACTTATATCAAGAAAGTAGACGTTGCTGTTGAGGCTGGTGATAAGGCTGCTGCAGAAGCTGCATTACCTGCTGCTATTGCTGAGATTTCTAAGGCTGCTTCTAAGGGAATTTTCCACAAGAACACAGCTGCAAGAAAAGTATCTCGTATTACAAAAGCTGTTAACTCATTAGCTTAATAAGAATATTATTAGTACTTAAAAAGGAACGGTGCTCACACCCACTAGCACCGTTCCTTTTTTATTTTACATTTTCCGAATATTTGACGATTATTAACTCTACCGCCAGCTTATCATTAAGTCTCCCCTGTTTAACTCTCTCTTCCACATCTGCACACTCATTTAATGCTTCCTTTAACTTTGTTATAGTAAAGTACTTTGACTGGGACAGGTATTTTCCTGCAATAAAAGGTGCAACCCCCATCTTTGATGCCACATCTTTTGAAGACAATCCCATTGAAGAAAATTCCTTAGCCTGCAATATACCATTGAACTGTCTTACAATAAGATAGAGAATTCTCATAGGAGGTTCCTTGAGCGTCAAGAGCTCATAGTAAAGCTCCAACGCTTTCCTCTGATTATGATTTGCCATAGCCTCTATCATATCAAATATATGACTGGTGGTCTGGGTTGAACATACCACTTCTACATCTTGAGCAGTAATCCCTTCCTTTCCCTGGCAATAACTGATAAGCTTGTCCATTTCCTGTCTGATAAGATTCATATCAGCCCCTGTTTTTGACAGAAGTAATTCGCATCCATCCACACTTATTTTAAGTCCTTCTTTTCCAAGAATACCAACTATCCATTTTTTAAGTGTTGCAGTAGTCTGAGGTTTTAACTCGCATACATACCCAACCTTGTCAATTGCTTTATAGACTTTGTTACGTTTATCTATTTCTTTTTCAACAAGTATTAAAACAAGATAATCCGGAAGTTCCTTTATATAGTCTGCCAGTTCGTCGTTTGCAGATTTCACAGCTCCTGAGTTTTCAAGAATGACAACTCTTCTGTCACTAAAGAAAGGTAATGTCTCACACATGGAAATAACCTGTTTTATATCAACGCTATCCCCTTCATAATAGCTGAAATTCATTGTGTCATCACCAACAAGAGCCTGCTTTAATTTATCTCTGTACTGCTTTTTCAGATAATCTTCTTCCCCATACAACAGATAAACTTTTTTAAATTCATTTTTCTTTATATCATCAATAATTGTTTTCATGTCATTATATTACCACGTAAATCCAGATTTGTCTTATAATTTATTTCATACTCTTCACATTCCAAATTTTTTTATCTACATCCACAGTTATACTAATTGCACCCATGCTATCCGTTCGAAATACTTTACAACCGGATTCACAGAGTCTTTCTAAAGTCTGTTTATGAGGATGACCATAACTATTATCTTTTCCGCAGGATATTAATGAAACCATTGGGGTTATTTCCCGTAAAAGTTCTTGTGATGTGGATGATTTGGAGCCATGATGTCCCACTTTAATAACACTTATATTCTTTATGGAAAAAGGGGTATTTACCGGAACAACGTCTTGATTATTAATTTCATCAATATCTTCCATTAAACATTTTTCAGTCTTTTCTCCGGCATCCCCCATCATTAGCATAGAAAATCCATCCACCCATACCTTATAAATTGCTGAATAATCGTTGGAATCCTCATATTTATAGCCTTGGCAAGGATGAAGACAGGTAACTTTAAGTTGTTTAGAATCAATACTCATTCCCTGTGTCATATACATCACAGAAACGCCCTTATCTACGGCAAGATTAACAAGTTCAATGTAGGATTTCTCACCTTCCTTATTGACAATATCAGGTAACACAAGACATTTTATAGAAAATGTGTTATCACTTAATTCAATAATTTCCTTAATTCCACTTATATGATCCTTGTCACAGTGACTGACAACAATATAATCAAGACAGCCTATTCCCTTTGCTTTTAGAAATGGCAATATTCTATATTTACCCACATTTTTTACATCCAGACTTCCACCGTCAAATAAATAGCTTGTCCCGTCTGTGCTTTGAACAAATATTCCATCCCCCTGTCCCACATTAAGAATATCTATGCTTAATCCGTCATAAGGAATATGTCTCATGACTACAATTGCAAGCAAAAGAACTGCTGCCATTATTATGTCTGATATCATAGTAGCAAATGATTTATCCCTTTTTCTGTTTCTGTTTTCTGCACACCAATTCAAAAACACCCATATAACAATCACCGTTACATATAACATTACAGACCATGAGGATGGCTTTCCCGTAACTATTACAGCGTATGGAATATCCGATGAAATCCTGCACAGAAATTCGTAGAAATCAAGGATGTAACCTGATGCCCCTGCAAAGAAAAATGCAGCCTGCAGTGATATAACTCCTGCAAGACCTGTTAATATTCCGCTTACCATAACAACTGTCATAAGTGGAATTACCAGACAATTAAGTACAACACTTATTACCGGTATCTGATAGGATGAATTTAGGACTACGGGAAGTGTAGAAAGTTGAATACTTAAGCAACAGGCAAAGCTGTCCAATGCCTTGTATATAATCATAGATAAAAAATCTGCATTTTCCCTGTTATTTCTTTTAATCACCAGAAGAATTCGATCTTTTTTCGACAGAATGGGATATATAAAAATAATTCCTAATATTGCAGAAAAAGACATCAAAAACCCTGTGTTATAAATCACGTAGGAATTATCCCACAGCAGAAAAATACAGGATAATGATAATGCTGACAATATATCGTATGTCCTGCCCAGCACATCCGCTATAATTGTCATTACAAGCATTATTACTGCCCTTGTTGCAGATATGACATTTCCAACCATAACAAGATAACAGATAATAACAGTAATACTCATAATTGAAGCATTAAAGCGATTTGTCTTCTTTCGCAATAACCGGTACATACACATTCCCACTAAGGATATGTGAAGACCACTTATTGAGAGTAAATGCGCAATTCCGTTCTTTTGATACATTGACTTTATGTCTTCATCAAGATATGACTTATCCCCCAAAACTATGGATGTTACAACTCCTGCTTTGTATTCGTCATACACATTATCGTATACTTCTTTTATTTTGCCTGAAAAACAGCTGAGAATGTACTCAAGCCCTTCTTTATCCCTTTCATCTATATTTACCTTGTTTGCTACACATTTGTATTGATATCCCAGGGAATTATAATAACTTCTCGTATCAAAATTTCCATAGTTCACAGGCTTTTCAAAGGCAGACACATTTCCACTTACTGTAATGTAATCTCCCGCAACTGCTCCTGTTTCTGAGGTATACACAACAATGCCGGACTTTCTAATGGTGGAATCTGATACCATCAATACTTCCCTATTTTCTTTCCGGGACACAGAAACCACTTTCCCCGACAATGTGACTGATTGTTCTGTTTCATAATTTTCAACGTCTGACAATTTATAACCGGTTTTATATGATGAAACCCATACTGTTGCCATTGACAGCAACACAAACATATAGGTTATGGAAAGCTTTCTCCTTTTTATAAATACATATACTGAAAAAGTAATCATACATCCATACAAAATGTGAAAGCTTATGATAGCAGGCAGGTTACCCCACCAGTGCTTATAGATATAATTTGATGCAAGGGCTGTAATAACCGCTATAACAGCCCCGCTTAATAAAGGTCTTTTCAATAACTGTCCTTTCCAAAAAACGGAAAGAATATAATACATTTGTCAATAAATTCCCGGCAGACATTTAATTCTTAGTTACAATATCCGAATTAAAATTAAATACCCTGTCTAAACTTTCACTTTCCCTTAAGTTTCTGCTGGCATCACCATTAATGAGAATCTTAACTCCATCTATTCCATCCAGAGTGCATAAAGTATTCACTACAGAATATAATTCCACGGTTGTTTTTACATTAACCAGTCCCGTAACAAACTCTTCACTAAGATTAACATAACACACCCTATCTATTACGGACACGCTCATAAGCTTAGTACCTGACGGAAGTGTCCTGTATAATCCTGATTCGTTGGGACCATCGAGAATTTTCTGGATAACAACCTTTTCAATAGGCATATTCTTACTGTATGCAACATACTCACGATTTTTTATAAGGGCATCTCCACTTTTGTTGGAATAATAGATATTTACTATCTTCCAGTTAACATCCGTCACCGAACTGTCCGCATCCACGAAGTCACTTAATTTCATAGTTCCAATAATTGTGCCATCACTATATACTGCCTCTTTACCATCTACATAAAAATGCACATAGGAAACTCCTTCTATCTGACATAAGCATTTAACCACAGAAGCTCTGTACAACAATTCCTGAGAAGAATTCATTTCCTTGTAAGATGATGAATGGTTGATAGATAATGTCCGATTATCATAATTTACACTAAGAACTGTCACATAATCAGGCTTAATAACAACATCCGAAGACTTCTTACTCTTAGACGCCATTACATCAAGCAGCTGTTCTGCCTGGGAGACCACATCTGAATCATCCTTAATGGTGTATGTTCTCTCTATTAATTTATCCCCTGAAGAATTAGTATAATATATGAGATACTTTTTTTCTGACTCTTTGTTGTTGCATCCGCAAAATGACAGCAACGTCACTATTATCATAATAATTCCTGTAATCTTTTTAGGCATAAGTTAAATTTCCTTTTCCGGCACATAATTTAATGGAATTCTGAATGTAAATGTTGTTCCCTGGCCCTCCTCACTATAAAGCTTAATAGAGCCATGATGCATCAGTATAATTCCCCGCACAATTGAAAGTCCAAGTCCAGTTCCCCCGGTCTCCCTTGAACGTGCCTTATCTACACGATAAAATCTTTCAAAAACTTTATTTTGGCTATCTTTTGGAATCCCTATTCCTGAATCCTCAATTCTGACAAAAAAATACTGATGATCTGCATTTAATGATACATGAACCCAGCCATCCACATTATTGTATTTAATAGCATTTTCTACAAGATTAGATATTACCTGAGTCATTTTCACTTCATCAACCTCTGCTACTACAGGTCTGAAACTTTCAAATAATATTTCAATATTCTTTTTCTGGGCAAGGGGCTTCAGTCTTTTAAGTACCATTTCCAAGAGTTCATTCATATTTACAGAGGTAACGCTAAGTGACGAAGATGATTTATCCATCTTAACCATAGTAAGAAGATCTTCTATTATCTTATTTTCTCTGTCTATCTCATTAACAATATCCTGCATAAATTCACGATAAAGCTCTACAGGTACATTTTCCTGCGTGTTAAGTGAATCTGCAAGTACTTTGATTGAGGTAATAGGCGTCTTTAACTCGTGTGATACGTTTGAAACAAATTCACCTCTTGATTCATCAAGCTTATTGGCCTTGTCCATAATCTCATTAAAATGAGCAGCAAAATCTTTAAGCTCTGTGGTTCCTTTTTCATCAAGCCTTTTATCTGTATACCCCTGTGAAATATCCTCGACTACCTTCAGCATTTTATCGTATGGCTTTTCAATGAGATATGCTACTATTATGGCAATTACTATTATCAGTGTAATGATAGTAATAAACATGGCACTAATACTTTCATCAGCGTCAAATATCAGTTTTGTCACCTTTGAGTCGTCAAGATTAACCATAACCATACCTATAAGCTCCTGGTTGCTGTTATAGATAGGAGATGCCGCCTCTATACTGCCGGTTTTTTTGTTATAATCACTTATGGTTCTCGGATTATCTACCATATTGATTGTCTTGGAATTAATCATTACTTTCCCGTTATCAATCATATAGGTATCAACAATTACTTTATGATTTCTGTCTATTATCCTGATTCTGATGGAATTAAGAGATGAATAATTATTGAGATTCTCATACATACCTCCATCCCTTGCATCATCGAGGCTTTCATACTCTGTAAATTCTGCTGAAATTAACACAGCTTCATTTTGTACAGCAGCCTTATCATCTTCAATAAAGCCTTCTGTATAGGAGCCCTTGATAACAACAAAAGATATGCAAACCGACAGGATTGCCAGCAAGGCAATTGATAGAAATATTCTGGTTCTGTTGCTTTTTAAGCAACGAAATATTTTATTGACAAATGAAGCAACTCTGCTTCCGTTCTTTTTTTCCGCTTCTAAATAATTACGTTTAAACATAGAAATAGTAACCGACTCCCCACTTAGTGTGAACATACTTAGGTTCGCTTGGATTATCTTCTATTTTCTCACGGAGACGTCTTACATGTACATCTACAGTTCTTCCATCTCCAGGGTAATCTGCTCCCCATACAGTCTTTAAAAGAGTATCTCTGCTATATACTCTGTTTGGATTTTTAGCAAGAAGTTCTACAAGATCAAATTCCTTAGCTGTAAGATTTATTTCCCTGTTTCCTATATAAAGACTTCTTGAATCACAGTCAATCTTCATATCTCCTGCTACTATCACGTTACTTTTTACAGGTGCTTCTTCTTTCTTAGAATTTCTTCTGAGAATTGCTTTCATTCTCGCCTTTACTTCCAATATATTAAAAGGCTTTGTAATATAATCATCCGCACCATACTCCAGTCCCATAATCTTATCCATATCATCACCCTTAGCAGTGAGCATAATTATTGGCACATTGGAAAATTCTCTTATCATCTGACATACCGTGAGTCCATCCATTTTAGGCAACATTATATCAAGCAGAATAATATCGTAATTATTGTTTCTGGCTTTTTCTAATGCCTCCTCACCATCGTAGGCACAATCCACCACATCATAATCCTGCATAAGACTAAATCTTATACCTTTAACAATCATTTTTTCATCATCTACTACTAATACTTTTCCTGCCATTTCATTCTCCAATCTGTTATGCCTCATAGTACATATATGCTTTATACACATATATAATCTTTTATTTTGTTATAAGCAGCATCTTTAATACCGGATACCTTTTTGATATCCTCAATGCTCTTAAATCCCCCATTACTCTGTCTGTAGCTTATTATGTCAGCAGCCCTTGATTCTCCGATTCCCGGTAGGGTAGTCAACTGCTCTAATGATGCACTGTTGATATTAATAAGCCCTGAACCTGTGACTCCTATATTCTTTGAAATACCTGCATCACCTGAAACATTTTCTTCTTCATACTCCTCACCATAAGCCGGCACATATATTTTATCACCATCTTTTACAGTTTCTGCAAGATTAAGTTTTGTTGTGTCTGCGTTTTCAGAAAATCCTCCACACATTTCAATCAATTCATAAATTCTTGCTCCACTGGTACAAGTTACAACTTTGGGCTCATTTACACTTCCGCATACATAAACATATATGCAGTTCTCCCCACCGGCTGTGTTTTCTTCCTGTGTATAAGATGATGTGTGAGCTGACACTGAACTATCATCTTTTGACGGATAAGCTTCCCCGGCATATCCATCCATGGTATATTTTTCCATCTCTCCTGAAGTATTGTTAAACACGTCTTTTCCGTGTATTACATATACCAGACCCAGTATGATTATGAATAATGAAACCACACCGTACTTAAAATAATTTCTGTGCTGATTATAAAAATGTTTAATATCCATATATACTCCTTTTACCCTTGTGTAAACAGGTAAAAGTCCCCTTTGCATATACAATGAGTATTTTACAGAATTGATTTCTTAAATACAAGTGTTTACAGTTAATTTCCCATTTGTTAAAATGAAACCATTATGGAATTATGGGGAGGATACCTTGAAAACTAACACTAAAACCAGAAAAAAATTCAAATTATTTGATAAATCCACAAGCAATATTCCAAGTGGAAATATTACTTATTTTATTGCATTTATAATACCTGTCGTAATTTTTATTGCCCTCTACTACATAAGAGAAATGTTTCCTTTTGGCAACAATTGTTACCTTCGCTCTGATATGTATCATCAATATGCTCCATTTTTCTCGGAACTGTGGCATAAGATAAGAAACGGTGAAAATCTTACTTACAGCTGGGACATTGGTATGGGTACCAATTTCACATCTCTTTATGCATATTATCTTGCAAGTCCTGCTAACTGGTTAATTGCATTATTTCCTCAGAAATATATGATAGAGATCATGAATGGTCTTATTATCTTAAAGCTTGCAGGCAGCAGTTTATCTTTAACCTATTATATTTCAAAGCATTTTAATACTAAATCAGTATCTGTCGCATTATTCGGTTTCTTCTATGCATTGTCAGGATATGTGGCAGCATACAGCTGGAATATAATGTGGCTTGACTGTATAATTCTTGTTCCTCTTATTATGCTGGGACTTGAAAGACTTGTTAATGAAAACAAATGCTTCTTATACTGCATAACACTTGGCTTATGTATTTATACTAATTACTACATAGCTATTATGGTATGTTTATCTGTTGTCCTTTATTTTATAGTACTTATTGTATCTTTCAAGGGAACAAAAAGCTTTGTTATTTACTTGAAGAAATTCATGAATTTCGGAATATTTTCACTGCTTGCAGGAGGATTAGCTGCGTGTCTGTTACTTCCGGAGTTTTATACATTTTCTCTGTCAGCATCCAGTGATATTTCTTTCCCTAAGAAGCTGACATTGTATTTCAGCATTCTTAATATGCTCACAAGACATTTGATAGACGTTCCTGTTCATCTGGGTCTGGAACACTACCCTAACATTTATTGTGGTGTTGCTGTATTTCTTTTGCTCCCTCTCTATATGATGGACAAAAAGGTTGACCTCAGGGAAAAAATCGGAAAGTCAGCTATACTTCTTGTATTCCTTACTGCTTTTAACCTTAATATACCTAATTTTATATGGCACGGATTCCACTTTCCTAACAGTCTTCCCTGCCGTCAGTCATTTATCTACGTATTCTTTTTGCTGACTATGTGCTACGAAGCATTCAGCCACATTAAGAAAATTACCACGAGGAAATTAGGTGCAGCCTTCTGGATTGCTTTTGGTCTTCTGATTTTAATTGAGCAGACTTTTACTATTGACGACACATATAATTTCAAAACAGTATATATAAGCGCCCTGTTTATTATTATATATGCGCTATTTATGCTGATACATATTAAGACAAACTGGAAAGTTCCTGTTATGCTGTTTTGTGCATTTTCCGCAGTTATCATTGAATGTACAATGAACATGGAATCCACAGGTTTAGGAACAACCAGCAGAACATCGTATCTTCTTGATTACAATGCAGTAGACACAGTAACAAACACAGTTGCACAAAATGACAACTCCTTCTATAGGATGGACAAGGTATTCGGCGCCAGATCCAAAAATGATGGTGCATGGCATAATTACCGTTCAATTTCCACATTTTCATCAACCTCTAATGCAGGTATGTCATCATTTTTAGGAAAATTAGGATTCGAGCATTCCACAAATGCCTACGGATGCAACGGCGGTACTTTAGTGACCCAGTCATTATTCTCAACCAAATATGTTATATCTAACAGAATTTTGAAAGAGAGTAAGCTTAGAGAATTTTATACAGGAAGTGACGGGGAATTTATCTACAGGAACAATTACACTCTTCCTATTGGTTTCATGACCTATGGTGATGTAAATCAGTGGGTTCCAAGCACTGCAGGGGGCAGCGGAATTGAGAACCAGAATCTTCTGGTTCAAAACCTGACAGGCGTTACAAATGTGTTTACCCTTACAATGGAAAATGCTTCTGATTCAAGTTTTACCATTAAACCTGTTAAGAACGGACACTTATATCTTGTAGTTAAGAATACCGGCTGTGATTCAGTTACAGCCACTATTAACGATTCAAGTTATACTTATTCAAATTTAAAGAATAACAACAGAATAGTTGATATCGGCTATGTTGAAGTAAAAGATAACGTTACTGTTTCATCAGATACAACAATAAATGCAAGCGTATACACCCTTGAGGAAGACAGATTCATTTCAGCCTTCAATACATTAAATAACAATTCAATGGAGGTTACATCCTTCTCAACTACTAAAATTACAGGAAAAATAAAACCAACCAACGATGCAACACTTATCTTCTCAATTCCTTATGATGGAGGATGGAGTGTCTATATCGACGGTAAGAAAGTTCCAACCGTAGAACTCTATGATGCCCTTTTAAGTGTTAAGGTTACATCCGGTGAGCATACCGTCACTCTCAAATACACTCCTGTGGGGCTTGTTAAGGGTATACTTATAACATTGCTATGTATATTAATACTTGCAGGTATTTATGTATTTAACAGATTACGGGAATTAAAGAGAATTAATACAAAACACTGGCCGGTTATAATAAGAGAATTAATTGATCCTAAGGATGTCATTTACAAGAAGAAAAAAATCAAGGAAATCCCTACCGTCTCTTACAAGGTATACAACAAGGAGGGTGAAGTAAGTTCTGATGAAATTTCTGATGATAACATTACAGATATAAACATTGAGAATGACACTATTCTTGATGACACCATCCTTGACTCACTTAATGATTTTGATAATCTTGACAGTGATGATATTCAGGATGATAATTCTTAATGAGTTGCAGAATTATTACAACACAATTGTTTTTTAACACCAAATGTATTCAAAATACATTTATTACATTTAAACTTAATAAACAAACGGAGGATTTATTATGAAACTTTGGGGCGGTCGCTTCACAAAAGAAACAAATGAACTGGTAAACAACTTTAATGCTTCTATCTCCTATGATCAGAAGTTTTATAAACAGGATATTCAGGGAAGTATTGCCCATGCAACAATGCTGGCTGCATCCGGAATAATTTCTGAAGATGAAGGAAAGCAGATTGTTGATGGACTTAACGGTATATTATCAGATATAGAGTCCGGAAAGATGGAAATTACTGATGAATATGAAGATATTCACACATTTATGGAAGCTACTCTTATTGAAAGAATTGGTGACGTAGGTAAAAAGCTACATACAGGCAGAAGCCGTAATGATCAGGTAGCTTTGGATATGAGACTGTATACCCGTGATGAAATTAAAAATGTTGATGAAGAAATAAAAGAACTTATGTCTGTTATCCTTAGAATCATCAAGGAAAACACTGAAACATATATGCCGGGCTTTACACATCTTCAAAAAGCTCAGCCTGTTACAGTTGCCCATCATTTTTCGGCATATTTTGAAATGTTTAAACGAGACAGAAGCAGACTCTCAGATATTTATAAGAGAATGAACTACTGTCCTCTTGGTGCAGGTGCCCTGGCAGGAACAACCTATCCTCTTGACAGAGAGATGACTGCAAAGCTCCTTGACTTCTATGGTCCTACCCTTAACAGTATGGACTCAGTTTCAGACAGGGATTATCTCATTGAATTTTTAAGTGCATTATCAACTATTATGATGCATCTTAGCAGATTTTCTGAAGAGATATGTATCTGGAACTCCAATGAGTATAAGTTTATTGATTTAGATGATGCTTTCAGTACCGGCTCAAGCATTATGCCACAGAAGAAAAATCCTGATATTGCCGAACTTGTAAGAGGTAAGACAGGTCGTGTATATGGTGCTCTTATAAGTCTTCTCACAACCATGAAAGGGCTTCCTCTTGCTTACAACAAGGACATGCAGGAAGATAAGGAATTCACCTTTGATGCCATCGATACAGTAAAGGGATGCGTAAGACTCTTTAAAGGTATGATTGATACAATGAAGTTCAATAATGACCGTATGGAAGATTCTGCAAAGAAAGGCTTTACTAATGCTACTGATGCTGCAGATTATCTTGTTAAGAAAGGGGTTCCTTTCCGTGATGCCCATGGAATTGTAGGACAGCTTGTTCTTATGTGCTTGGATAAAGGTATTGCTCTTGATGATTTAAACCTTGAAGAATACAAATCAATCAGTCCTGTATTTGAAGAAGATATATATGAAGCCATCAGCTTAAAGACATGCGTTGAAAAACGTCTTACTCTTGGTGCACCCGGACCTGAAATGATGAATAAAGTAATTGCCTTATATGATGAATATATGGAGCAGTAATAAAAGGGGTCAGACCCCATAAAAATTTTATAAACTTTTTCCGAAAAAGTTTATAAAATTTTTATGGGGTCTGACCCCTTCAACGTCGTCTTCTGAAATTTAGTGTTCCTGAATAGCAATACAAAAATATAAATAGCAGATTTACCGCCCATATTGTTTTTTCCTGTATGAAATGACATAAAATTGCTGTCAAAACAGCTCCGATAAAAAATGAAATCAAAATTAAAGAAAATCTATTTGCTTTTCTTAATGCTTCTCTATCTTTCTTTATAAGTCCCAAATAATAACTTTCCGCGCAGGTTCTCATATTTCCTGTACAAAATACACTTGCATAAGTATCACTTGTTCCCATCTTTCGAAAAGCGCAAAATTGAAATGCTGCAGCCAATGAAATTATAGGATTAACAAAGAAATCCGGGATTGTGTCAGGCAGAAATCCCACAATTGCCAAAAGTATGAATTCTATTACAAGAACAATTTTTTTCCAGCGTCGATCATTTTCTTTTCCTATCGTATAAAAAACATGCCAGCAAATGAAAATTCCAATCCAAAAAGCAACAACCGCCAATACCGTATACAGAAATCCCATCCAATTATTTTGAACAATACGTATTGCCATTAAGGTAAAATTTCCTGTCTGACCAGTAGCAAAAACCTGCCCTCGTTGAATATAAGAATATGCATCCATAATACCAGCCGAAGCCATCATTGTAATAACAAATTCCATTCTCTCTGTAAAATTAACATTCTGTCTCATACACACCTGCTTTATCTTTTAAACCCGTAACTTAGTGCCCTTAGTATCTCTGTGTGATAATTTCATTTTTCCAAAATCAATTATCTTTCCCTTATATTCCATCTCGAATCCGTCTCCCTCATTAAGCAGGAATACTTCCTCTATATAATCGTCCTTGGCAAGCTTTATGCCCCTTACACCTACAGCTCCCTTCTTCTTCATAGGAATATCCGTAAGCGGGAATTTAAGGAATACACCTCCATTAGTCTGAACTATGACATTCTTGTCACTAATTACCTCATCAACATCCGTAACTGTACCATCATAATTAAACTTTGAAAAGCTTTCTACTCTTACATCTGTTTCAAGTATATCAATTACTGCATCATTATCTGACAACTTAGTTGCTGCTACAGTCTTCTTTGATACATCAAATTCTTCTGTATCAACAATTTTCATCATTCCCAATTTAGTAACAAACAAAAGCTTCTGGTTCTTTATTCTCTCAGAAGCACACAGGTACACAATAAGCTCTCCACTGCTGTCATAATTGCCCAAATTATCAATTGGAACTCCCTTATCCCTGAACTTTGTTGAGAAAGGAACATCTTTAAGCTTTATTTGATGAAGAAGTCCATTGTCAGTGAATATACAAATCTTATCTGTATTCATACATGAAAAAATATACTTAAACTCATTATGAATTGTCTCTTTGTTACGCTCATAGGCTGCCATGTCGATAGTCTTTGCATAACCGAATCTATCCATTATAAACATAACTTCCTGAGCAGGAACTTCTTTTTCCACAAATACAGCGACTTCCGCATCTTCAATTGTTGTTCTTCTTTCAACACCATATTCCTTCTTGATTTTTTCAAGGTCAGCCTTAATTACTTTAGCCATGGCTTTCTTGTTTCCAAGAATCTTTTCATACTCAGCAATCCTCTTAAGACACTCTTCGTATTCCTTCTGAAGGGAAAGAATCTCCAGGCCTATTAACTTGTAAAGACGCATCTCTAAAATTGCCGATGCCTGTTTTTCCGTAAAATCAAGCTTGGATGCAGCCTTTTTTGAAGAATCAGATTTAAACTTAATTCCTTCCACATTACCGTTAATAAGACAATCCTTCGCCATTTTAAGATTAGAACTTCCTCTGAGAATCTCAATAATCAAATCTATGATATCACAGGCTCTTATCAAACCTTCCTTAATTTCCTTATTTGCAAGTTCCTTATTAAGAAGTGTTGTGTATTTTCTTGTAGCAAGCTGATACTGGAACTTAATATGATGTTCTATAATCTTCTTAAGTCCAAGCGTCTCCGGTCTTCCGTCCACTATGGCCAGCATATTTACACCAAATGTGTCCTCAAGCTTAGTCTTCTTGTAAAGAAGATTCTTTAAGTTCTCTACATCCGCATTTTTCTTCAACTCAAGAACTATACGGATTCCTTCCTTTGAAGATTCATTAGATACATCAACTATATCTGTTGTCTTTTTACTCTCCACAAGGTCAACTATATCAGATATAAATTTACCTATATTGGCTCCAATCATAGTATATGGAATCTCGGTAATTACAAGCTTATCCTTCTCACCCTTCTTGGACGCAGGCTCATATTCTACCCGTCCTCTAAGTTTTATCTTTCCTGTACCATTTTCATATATATCTTTAAGCTCTGACTTGTTTATTACAATTCCACCTGTAGGAAAATCAGGTCCGGGAACATATTCCATAAGTTCCTCTGTGGTAATATCCTCATTGTCCATATAAGCGCATACCGCATCCACAACCTCTGACAGATTGTGAGTAGGAATATTGGTTGTCATACCTACTGCAATACCGTCTGCACCATTAATCAAAAGATTTGGAACTCTTACAGGAAGGACCTCAGGTTCCCTCTCCGTCTCGTCAAAGTTAGGAACAAAATCCACAACATCCTTATCAAGGTCTGCAAGATAAACGTCCTGAGTGAATTTCTTTAACTTTGCCTCTGTGTATCGCATGGCAGCTGCACCATCACCTTCAATGGAACCAAAATTACCATGTCCATCCACCAGTGCCATGCCCTTCTTAAAATCCTGTGAAAGGACAACAAGTGTCTCATATATAGAGCTGTCACCATGAGGATGATATTTACCCATTGCATCACCAACAATACGTGCTGATTTTCTGTGTGGTTTATCATAGTTGAGTCCAAGCTGATCCATTGCATAAAGAACACGCCTTTGAACCGGCTTTAAACCATCTCTTACATCAGGCAATGCTCTTGCGGTAATAACACTCATGGAATAATCTATATAAGACTTCTGCATCAATTCAGAATATTCTGTTTTTACAATATTTTCTGCCATTGTAATTTAAACTCCTTATCTATTATTGAACAATTATGCGTCAATCTCCGCTTCATTGGCGTGAGAATATATAAACTCACGTCTTGGCAGAACGTCGCTTCCCATAAGCATTGATGTAACCTCAGTTGCCATTCTGGCATCCTCTATTTCCACCTGCTTTAAAATTCTTGTTTCAGGATTAAGTGTTGTTTCCCACAACTGCTCAGGGTCCATCTCTCCCAGTCCCTTATAACGCTGAAGTGTGAAAGAACCACTGGCGTGCTCTGCTCTGTACTTTTCCAGAGCCTTATCATCATAAAGATACTGGCTATCTCCCTTTTTAGACTTTCCATTCTTATCACTTTTCTTAACCTCTGCCTTATAAAGAGGTGGAGTTGCAATATATACATGTCCCTGATTTATAAGTTCAGGCATAAATCTGTAGAAAAATGTTAATAAAAGGGTATCTATATGCGCTCCGTCCACATCCGCATCAGTCATAATAATAATCTTATCATATCTTAATTTGCTTATATCAAAATCATTGCCATACCCCTCCAGAAATCCGCATCCGAAGGAATTAATCATAGTCTTGATTTCTGCATTGGCAAGCACCTTGTCAATTGATGCCTTCTCCACGTTAAGTATTTTACCCCTGATAGGAAGTATTGCCTGAGTTTTTCTGTTTCTTGCAGTTTTTGCCGAACCACCGGCAGAATCTCCCTCAACTATAAACAGTTCACATTCTGACGGATTTTTACTTTCACAATTTGCCAGCTTTCCGTTGGAATCAATAGAAAATTTTGGTTTTGACAAAAGATTTGTCTTAGCCTTTTCTTCAGCTTTCCTGATCTTGGCAGACTTCTCCGCACAGGCAATAACCTGCTTTAACTGCTCAAGATTTCTGTCAAAATACATCTGTATCTCATCATTTGTTATATTGCTGACAACAGAACCGGCATCGGGATTATCCAGTTTTGTCTTGGTCTGACCCTCAAATCTTGGTGCAGGATGCTTTACCGCAATAACTGCAGTCATACCGTTACGCACATCCAATCCCGTAAAATTATTATCCTTTTCTTTAAGAATACCCAATTCCCTGGCATACTGATTTATAATCATGGTAAATTTTGTCTTAAATCCGGTTATGTGAGTTCCACCCTCCTGAGTATAAATGTTATTACAAAATCCAAGGATATTTTCCTCAAATTCATTAACATACTGAAATGCACACTCTACCTCAATGCCGTCCTCGGTCTTCTTAAAATATACAATATCCGTTACAGTTTCCTTACCATTATTAAGTTCTTTTACATAAGCCTTTATTCCATCCGGTTCAGAATAAACAATTGACTCTTCACTTCCACTGCGTCTGTCCTGGAAATTAATTGTGAGACCCGGATTTAAGTAGGCTGTCTCGTGGAGACGGCTCTTTATTGCTTCTGCCTTAAATCTGGTTTTCTCAAATATTTCGCCATCAGGTAAAAATGTTACCTTAGTTCCGGTATCATTTTTCCTGCATGTACCTATCTTTTCAAGCGGTGCAACCACCTTTCCTCTTTCATATCTCTGCTTATAAACACCCCCGTCAACCCGGATTTCAACTTCAAGCCATACTGAAAGTGCGTTAACAACAGATGCACCAACACCATGCAATCCTCCTGAGATTTTATATCCTCCGTCGCCAAATTTACCTCCGGCATGAAGTACAGTAAAAACTACTTCAACCGCAGGAATTCCTGCTTTAGGATGAATTCCGATAGGAATACCTCGTCCGTTATCCTTAATTGTCGCTGTTCCGTCATCATTAAGAGTTACATCAATCTGTGTACAGTAACCTGCAAGATGTTCGTCTACCGAGTTATCTGCAATCTCATATATAAGGTGATTCAGACCCTTAGTACCAACACTTCCTATATACATACCCGGTCTTTTTCTTACAGCCTCTAGTCCTTCAAGTATCGAAATACTATTAGCATCATACTTTGCCATTATTTTTCTCCTCACTACTAATTAATTGAAATAGAGTTGAATGTATCTTCAAAACTTAAGGGAAGTACTTCACATTGGGAAATTGAAAGTTTATTCCAATAAGAATCGTTCCATTCAATATATTTTTCCGCTTCATATTCTCCAAAAGTCTCATTAAATTTTTCAAGGCGCTTCTGCTCAAGCATGGCGGTTTTATTTACCTCTGTTTTTGCCTTATCATTATCACTTGTGCATCGGATTATATAGTATTTACCAGCTGCCTCTATAATACCGCTCATCTCACCTGTAGACAGATTATATGCTGCTGTTTCAAAAGCTGAATCCATCTCACCTTTCTTAAGTTCATATTCATAATTACCATCAGGATTATATTCCTTGGCAACAGTAAAAAATGAACTTCCATTTGTAATTTCACCATAGGCCTTTTCAATCTGCTCTCTGGTATCTGTTACAATATACTGAATATTAATAACCCTGGCATCATCAGAGCTCACCTCAATATCCATAAGTGAAGTCATATCCTTATACAACTTTTGGGCTATGGCAAATTCTGTAAACATTTGGTTAAGCTTTTCTTCTGTGACAGAAAGGCTTTCTTTCTGGCTGTCAGATAAGCTCGAATAAAATTTCCGTGATGCATTTTTTACAGCATCAGACTCTTCTCTTCCAAGCACTATCCCTTTCTCTTTTGCAAGACTATTCATACATCTTACTCTTATAAGCTTTACCCTTATCTGTTCCTTTATATACTCCTCAAAAGGCTCTCCTGAAATCTGTTCTTTCCAAATACCTGTGCCAAACATTTTCTCATATTGACTTCTGGCATCCGACATAAGTATTTCTGCCTCAAATGTGTAAGTTTTCTCATTGTCCACTTTCATTAATGTCTGCTTATTAAGTCCTGTAGAAAGATAAAATAACTTCCCGTTAAAAAACTTCATAAACAAAAATACAATTGTAACAATAATCAGTATCGTCAGCAGCATTAATAATCTTTTCTTTTTTCTTTTCACATTAAACTCCATTCTGATAACGTTCTCTGCACATAATTAACCAATTTCTTACTTATGGTATGGCTCATTATTCATAATTCTGTAACTTCTGTAAATCTGTTCCAACAGTATAACTCTCATCAACTGATGAGGAAATGTCATTTTTGAAAAACTAAGTTTATAATCGGCCCTATCCATAATAAGCTTTGAAAGTCCCAGAGAACCTCCTATAACAAAAACAATATGGCTGACACCGCTTATTCCCAGCTTTTCGATGTGATGGGACAATTCAATAGAATCCAGCATTTTCCCCTCTATTGCCAGAGCTATCACATAAGCATCCTCCGGTATGTTAGAAAGAAGCCTTTCCCCCTCCTTATCCTTGATAATATTGTTCATATTATCTCCGGCATTATCAGGTGTCTTCTCGTCTTGAACTTCCTTAACTTCCAGCTTGCAATACCGGGAAAGCCTCTTGGAATATTCCTCAATTGCCTGAATATAAAATTTTTCTTTTATCTTTCCCACACAGCAGATAGTTATTTTCATAAATATCCTCCATTCCGCAGGCACTTAAGCTTCCACAAAAAAATATCCACCATTGTCCAATTTGAACACCTCTAACTGTTCCTCCAGCTCCTTATCCGAAAGCTCTGAAACATCCATACCTTCCTCATCCATTAGCTCTCTTAATTCCTTTATATTCTTACAATATGAAGCAAAACAATCCTCAAGAAACTCCTTTGCTTCCTCTAAATCATAAGCCACAGGCTCATCAAAAAGTTTTTTCTGATCTCTTAAGAATACCCTGGCACATTCATCAATATGTTTTTCCATAACATTCCTCCGTTTCTTATAATCTACGCAATATATTCTCAACCCGGTCAGTAATATACTTTCCGTGTTTCTTAACTTCATCACAGGCATTTTCCATGACATAAGACTCTGCAACATTGTCCAACATAGTAATATCATTAAAATTATCCCCAAATGCCATACATTCATGGACTGATAAACCAAAATACTCCTGTATCTGCTTTATTCCTTTTCCCTTTGTAACACTTTTCTCGGTAAAATCCAGATACAATTCACCTGATACTGCAACAGATGCCTTATCTTTCCATTTTTCAAAAAAATGTTCCCTGGAGTTACATATTCCCGATAAATCACAGACTGCAATTTTTATAATATCTTCTTTAATATCATTAAAATTATCTATCAGAGTTGTATCATAATTAACCACTTCTGTCATTCTATGATAATACTCTTTTGTCTTTGGTTTTATATAAGCTGTATCTTGCCCTGAAATGAGAAGTTCACAATTGGGCATAGAATACACATCTTCAAGAATTTCCATAGCCAAATCTCTGTCTATAGCTGTCTTGCCTATAACTTTCCCCTGGTATTCAATCAAGGCTCCGTTCTCTGATATATATACAAGTCTGTCACTGATAGGCTGAAACAGTCTTTTGAGGCTCACAATCTGTCTTCCACTTGCAGGTGCAAACAGTACACCCTTATCCAGAAGCTTTTCTATAACATCAATCAATGACTTATCTACAGCCTGAGCCCCGTTAAGGAGTATTGTTCCATCCAAATCGCTGGCAATGAACTTTATCATTCTGTCCTCCATTCCTATAACGCATTAATTTTCTTTAATTCCTGATAAACTCTTGAAACAGGTAATCCCACAACATTATTATAATCACCTTCTATACCTTTTATAAATGCTGCAAACCGGCCCTGAATCCCATAGGCACCTGCTTTATCCATACAATCCCCGGTTTCCACATAAGCACTTATCTCATCATCAGACATATCATACAGTTGCACATCTGTCTTTTCCACAAATGTTACTCTGGTGTCAAGTGTTACCAGAGTAACTCCCGTATATACCTGATGGGTATTTCCCGATAATTCCCTAAGAATCTCTTTGGCATTATCCATATCCTTAGGTTTTGTAAGAATGTGATTCTTATAACTTACAATTGTATCTGCGCCAATGACTACATAATCATTTTTCTTTTTCTCGATTAATTTCCTTACAGCATCTGCCTTAAGAGATGATAAAAAAGCAACATAATCTTTAGGGTCTGTAATTGAGACAGATTCGTCAACATCACTTGTAACCACTGTAAAATTTAAACCAATCTGCTGTAACAGCTCCTTTCTTCTTGGCGAACCTGACGCAAGAATTATTTCCATTGTAATCCCTTTCCAAACCACATAAACTGTATCTAGTGGTTTAAATATTATTTTTGGCATACATCTGGTATTATATCATAGAAAATTTCATAAATCAAAAAGAGCTATAACACTAAGTGAATCACGTCATATCATACTTAGTGAATCACATCATAGTGCAACAGCTCTTTACTGTTTTTTATTATTAAAAATTCTGTAATAAAGAGAATTCTATATTACTCATCACCCTTATCAGACTTTTTTCTGTTTACAACGAAAACTACACCAAGAATAATAACTGCAGCTACAAGAATTCCAACATATAAAAATACATTAGAGTTATCACCTGTCTTTGCTACGTCTGATGCAACTTCACCGGACTTCTTAATCACATCCTTATCAGCTCCTACTTCCCCCGGCTTAGTAGTTGTAGGTGGTGTAACTTTCTCTCTGTCTGCACCTGTTTCACCAGGTCTTGTTGTTTCTACCTGTGTTGTAGATTCAATTGTAGTTGTTTCCTGCTGAGTTGTTGTTTCCTCAGTAGTTGTTGTAGCTGTTGTTGTCTCATCA
>JAUNPK010000010.1 GCA_030536855.1 Eubacteriales bacterium | reverse complement strand
ATTTAACTTGATAAATGAGCATATTAATTAGAGGCTGAATGATAGAAAGGTTGACTTTTAAGTTGGCTTAATTCTTCATTACAGCCTCTTTTGTATTTTATATAAATACTCAAAGTTAAGCATAATAATGCGAAAAATATTACAAAAACAATCAAATTCGTGCAAAATGCACAAAAATAATAGAAATATTTGTGAATGAGTATGATTGAAAATGATTGAATTTGATTGTATTATATAGATAACAAAAAGGCGTGGTACCGGAAAGGAGATATAATGATATACACAGTTACATTTAATCCGTCTCTGGATTATATTGTTTCGGTTGATAATTTCCGGCTTGGTATGACCAACAGAACATCTGATGAATTGATGCTTCCGGGAGGGAAAGGAATCAATGTATCTATAGTTCTTAATAATCTGGGTCTTGAAAGCACTGCTTTGGGATATGTGGCAGGATTTACAGGTGAACAGATTAGCAATATGGTAAAGTCATACGGAGTTAGAACGGATTTTATAACCATTGATGAGGGATTTTCCAGAATTAACCTTAAACTTAAAAACATTGATGGAACCGAGATTAACGGCAAAGGACCGGAAATAAAGAAAGAAAAAGTTGATGAACTTTTGGTAAAGCTTGATAAGCTTGACAGCGGTGATGTGCTTGTACTCGCAGGAAGTATACCATCTTCCATATCCGACGATATATATCAGGTAATTATGAGAAGATTGGAATGTAAGGGGGTTACGATTGTGGTGGATGCAACCAGTAAGCTGCTTATGAATGTACTTGAATATCATCCGTTTCTAATTAAGCCCAACCAACATGAATTAGGAGAAATCTTCAATGTTAAGATTGAATCTGAAAAAAAGGAAGAGATAGTGAAATATGCAAGAAAACTTCAAGATAAGGGAGCTGTTAATGTACTGGTTTCCATGGGTTCAAAAGGAGCACTTCTCCTTGCCGAAGACGGCGGTATTTATGAGGCTGACGCACCAAAAGGAATTCTAAAAAACTCGGTTGGAGCTGGAGATTCAATGGTTGCAGGATTTATGACAGGTTATCTTACGACTCATTCTTATGAAGAAGCTTTTAGAATGGGAGTTTCAACAGGAAGCGCCAGCGCATTTTCAGAAAATCTGGCAGTAAAGAGCGAGGTTGAAGCTTTAAAGTCAGGTGTAGAGATAAGAAAACTAAATATGTTGCGAGTATAACAGTACGAAAAACTCGCTGATGCACTGATTTTTCATACGGCTGTTTGTGTAGCAGGCACAACAAACAGCGTTTACCGCAGAGCTAAATCTCACATTTGGCTCGCGATTACTTCGTCACTAAAGTGCCTGTGGAATGGAGGTATTTATGAGAATT
Organism: Eubacteriales bacterium; assembly: GCA_030536855.1. Lineage (GTDB taxonomy): Bacteria > Bacillota > Clostridia > Lachnospirales > Lachnospiraceae > Lachnospira. The sequence goes on along the minus strand of JAUNPK010000010.1, from coordinate 71,618 downwards.
ATAGATTTATTGGATAAAAAAAGCATAGATCTTAATGCTTCTCCGAAAACAAAAAGTGAGGCTCTTGATCAGGCTATATCACTTATGACTGAGAGTGGAAAAATTAATAATGTTGAAGAATACAGAAAAAAAGTATATGAAAGAGAAGAGGAGAGTACAACAGGTGTTGGTGACGGAATTGCCATTCCCCACGGAAAATGCAGTGGGGTAAATGCTCCGGGACTGGCAGCTATGGTTATCAGAAACGGTGTTGATTTTGAAGCCCTGGATGATGAGCCTGTAAAGATTTTATTTCTTATTGCGGCTCCTGATACAAAAGATAATGTTCATCTGGATGTGTTAAGCAAGTTGTCGGTGCTTCTTATGGATGAGAGCTTTGTATCAAAGCTTATGGCTGCCAAAAGTAATGAGGAATTTCTTCAGATTATTGACAGTGCAGATGAAGAAGCAAAAAGTATTGACGATAGACTCGAAAAGACCCCGGGTGTTAAAGCTAAAATTCTTGCAGTTACTTCCTGCCCTACAGGTATTGCACATACTTATATGGCAGCAGAGGGAATTGAAAAGGCAGCAGCCAAAGCCGGATGCAGTATCAAGATAGAAACAAGAGGTTCCGGCGGTGCAAAGAATGTATTGACGGAATCCGAAATTCAAGAAGCAGAATGTATAATTGTTGCAGCGGATGCACAGGTTCCTATGGATAGATTTGACGGAAAGAAAGTTATTGAGTGTCAGGTATCGGACGGAATCAACAAAGCAGATAGTCTTATAGAAAAAGCCCTATCCGGTGATGTTCCGGTATATGAAGCTAAAAATTCTTCTTCAGGGGATAAGCAGAGTGCTAAGAAAAATGCAGGTGGAGTAGGACATAGGATATATACACAGCTTATGAACGGAGTATCCCATATGCTTCCTTTTGTAGTTGGGGGAGGTATTCTTATTGCTATCGCATTTCTTATTGATGGATTAAGTGTTGATATGAATTCCTTAGCAGAAGCAGAAAGAGCTAACTTTGGTACAATAACACCAGTAGCAAAGATTTTTAAAACAATTGGTGGCGCAGCATTTTCATTTATGCTTCCTGTACTGGCAGGATATATAGCTATGGCAATAGGAGACAGACCTGCCCTGGCTCTCGGTTTCGTTGGAGGATATATAGCAGCTAACGGAAAATCAGGATTTCTTGGAGCTCTTGTTGCAGGATTTGTGGCAGGTTACTTAATAGTTCTTCTTCGCAAGGTCTGTGACAGACTTCCTGAGGCTCTGGAAAAGATAGCTCCGGTGCTTATATACCCTGTTGTGGGCATATTGGTTATAGGTTTGGGAATGACATTTATTGTAGAGCCTGTGATGGGAGGAATTAACACGGGACTTAACAGTTTCTTGGCAGGAATGGGAAGTACAAGTAAGTTGTTACTTGGATTTGTTCTTGCGGCTATGATGGCTATTGATATGGGAGGACCATTTAACAAGGCAGCTTATGTATTTGGTACAGCAGCCATTGCTGCAGGTAACTATGACATGATGGCAGCGGTAATGATAGGAGGAATGGTTCCGCCTTGTGCAATTGCTCTTGCAACACTTTTGTTTAAAAATAAATTTACAAAGGAAGAAAGAGATGCCGGACCAACTAATTTCATTATGGGCCTTGCATTTATAACAGAGGGCGCAATACCTTATGCGGCAGCAGATCCTATTCATGTAATTCCGTCATGTATAATAGGCTCCGGAATTGCAGGAGCAATAAGTATGTTGTTTAAATGTACTCTTATGGCTCCTCATGGGGGAATATTCGTATTTCCGGTAGTGGGAAATGCTATATATTATGTGATTGCGTTGATTGCAGGAACTATCGTATCAGCAATTCTTTTGGGAATATCTAAAAAGAAAATTAATTAATAATTATAGGTTTTAGGTAATTGCGAAATGCCTTTTTGATGCTGAACAGTTGTGCAATATACTATATTGCACAACGTACAGTATTAAATCACAGAGTTTTGCAAATACCTATTAAGGGCTTATGAAAAGGAGAAAAGGGTTATGAAAAATTTTAATTATACAATAACAGATTCAGAGGGAATCCATGCACGTCCTGCCGGAGAATTAGTAAAAGCAGCAAAAGAGTTTAACAGTAAAATCACACTTACCAAGGATGGGAAGTCAGGAGACTGCAAAAAAATATTTGGAATTATGGCTTTGGCAGTAAAATGTGGAGATGAAGTTACAATAACAATTGAAGGTGATGATGAGGATGCGGCTTTCGAGAAAATATCAGAATTCATGAAAGACAATATGTAAAATTTTGGAGGGTTGCCATGGAAAGATATACGGGAAAAAGTGTATTTGGCGGCGTAGCTATAGGAAAGCTGTTCCTTTATGAAAAAGATGAACATCAGGTAAAGAGGGTTAAGACAGAGGACAATGATGCAGAGAAACAGCGATATTATAAGGCGGTAGAAACTGCCATGGAGGAACTTCAGAAACTTCATGATAAAGCTTTAAAGGAAGTTGGAGAGGCTAATGCTGCCATATTTGAAATTCATCAAATGATGCTTGAAGATGACGACTATAAAGAATCCGTAGAACACATCATTGACAGTCAAATGGTTAATGCAGAATATGCAATTGCTCAGACAGGAGATAATTTTGCACAAATGTTTTCTGCAATGGATGATGAATATATGAGGGGAAGAGCTGCTGATGTAAAAGATATTACAGAAAGACTTCTCAGTGTTCTTTCAGGGGATTCCCAATCGGGAATAAATTCGGATGAACCGGTAATTATGGTGGCAGACGATTTGGCTCCGTCAGAAACGGTACAGATGGATAAAAGTAAAATATTATCTTTTGTTACAGTTAAAGGCTCCGTAAATTCCCATACGGCAATTCTTGCAAGAACTATGGGAATTCCGGCTCTTATCGGCTCTGATATTAAACTTGATAAATCTATTAATGGAAGACAGGGTATAGTGGACGGAACTAACGGATGTATATATATTGATCCTGATGAGGAAACACTTGAGAGAATGAAAAAGGAAATGAGAAAGGAACAGGAAAAGAAAGAACTTTTACAGACTCTTAAGGGAAAAGAAGATGTTACTCTTGACGGAAAAAAGATAAAGTTATATGCCAATATTGGAAATATCAGGGATTTGGCAAATGTAATTAATAATGACGCCGCAGGTATTGGATTGTTCAGAAGTGAGTTTATATATCTGGAGAGAGATACATTTCCTACGGAAGAAGAACAATTTGCCATATACAGAACTGTTGCTGAAAGTATGGCTGGAAAACAGGTTATTATAAGAACTCTTGATATCGGAGCTGATAAGCAGTGCGATTACTTCGGATTGGATAAGGAAGATAATCCGGCGATGGGACTCAGAGCCATAAGAATATGTCTTACAAGACCTGAAATATTCAAAACTCAGTTAAGAGCATTATATCGAGCCAGTGCATTTGGAAATATTTCCATTATGTATCCGATGATTACCGGAGTGAAAGAAGTGGACAGGATTAAGGAAATTGAGATAGAAGTTAAGGCTGAACTTGATTCTCAGGGAATTGAATATGGAAATCCCCAGACCGGCATTATGATAGAGACACCTGCGGCTGTCATTGTGAGTCGTGAACTTGCGAAGAAAGTGGATTTCTTTAGTATCGGCACCAATGATCTTACCCAGTATACACTTGCAATTGATCGTCAGAATACGAAGCTTGATGATTTTTATGATCCTCATCATCCTGCCATATTGGCTATGATAAAGATGGTTGCAGACAGTGCACACGCAGAAGGAATCTGGGTGGGAATCTGTGGAGAGCTGGGAGGAGATCTTAATCTTACAAAGGAATTTTTAAAAATGGGTATAGATGAACTCTCAGTTTCAGCAGGCAAGATTCTTTCAGTTAGAAAAGTTATTCGGGAAACCAATATCTGTGAATTATAATAGATAGTAAAGGAATTACGGTGGTATTTATGCTTACAGAACAGAGATTTGAGGTAATTTTGAAAGAATTAAGGGAAAAGGGTAGTGTTACGGTAGCGGAACTTACCCGTCTTCTGGGAACCTCAGAGTCAACAATAAGGCGTGACCTTAACACGCTGGATGAGGAGGGAAAATTAACAAAGGTATTTGGTGGCGCAGTGGCGTTGGATACTACATTTTCTTCTGTTGAACTTTCTGTGTCACAAAAATCCGGAGTGAATGTGCCGGAAAAACAAAGGATAGCCGAATATGCATCAACTCTGGTGGAACCTGATGATCTTGTGTTTATTGATGCAGGTACTACCACAGAGTACATAATTGATTACCTTAAAGAAAAGCGTGCAGTTTATGTTACAAATGCGGTTTCTCATGCCAGAAAGCTGTCAGTTGCCGGATTCAAAGTGGAACTTATTGGTGGAGAACTTAAGGCAATCACAGAGGCTGTTGTGGGAAGTCGTGCTATTATATCGTTACAGAGATTTAATTTTAATAAAGGGTTTTTTGGAACCAATGGTATTAGTATTCAGAATGGTCTTACAACTCCGGATGTGAATGAAGCGTTGGTTAAGGAGACGGCATTTAAAAGAAGTCTTAACAGATATGTACTGGCGGATAACGGTAAATTCGGCAAGGTAAGCAGCGTAACATTTGCAGGGATTAAGGATTGTACAATTATCACCGATAAAAAACCTGAAGAAAAATATGCAGATAATACCAGGGTGATTATAGTCTGATTACATTTTGCGTTTTGTGGAACAGGTAATCTAAAGTGCCTGCGGAAGGGAGATTAAAATGGAACTTTACAACGGAAGACCTGAATCTAATGAGGGGAGACTTCCAAGAGAAATCCGGGTTTACGATTTTTTAGATGAGTTAGGGCTGGAATACGTACGCACAGATCATGAGCACGCAGACCATATGGAGGACTGTTATGAAATTGACGCTGTTTTAGATGCAATGATTTGCAAGAACCTGTTTCTTTGTAATCGTCAGAAAACACAGTTTTACCTTCTTATGATGCCCGGAGATAAGGTTTTTAAGACAAAAGAACTTTCTTCCCAGATTGGCAGTGCAAGACTTTCCTTTGCTTCACCGGAGGATATGGAGAAATATCTTGATATTCAGCCGGGAGCCGTAAGTATAATGGGGTTAATTAATGATACAGAAAACCATGTAAGACTTCTGGTGGATGAAGACATCTTAAATAGTGAATATCTGGGTTGTCATCCCTGTGTCAGCACATCAAGCATGCGCTTGAAAACCAATGATATATTCGGACCGTTTCTTACTGCAGTACATCATGATAAGACTGTGGTAAGGCTGACAGGGGAGTAATGACAGTAACTATGCATGGCGAATAAAAATTGTTTTACATTTTATATAAATGGATTTATAATAAGCATAAGAATTTTGTTCGTAAAAAATATTGGAAGTTAATATGGGAATGGAGTCTTGTATTATGGAGAAAAAATCAATTCTTATGATAGATGATGTCAAATTTAATTTGGCATCAGCAAGAGAAGTGTTGAAAGATGACTATGATCTTTACGAAGCCATGTCAGCAAAAGAGGGATTTAAGGTACTTGAAGATTACATACCCGATCTTATTCTGTTAGATATTGTAATGCCTGAAATGGATGGTTATGAAATGATTACCGAGTTAAAGAAAATAAGACGTTACAAGGGAATCCCGGTTATATTCCTCACCGGTGAAACAAATCCTGAAAGCGAGATTAAGGGATTTGATCTTGGGGCTGTTGATTTTATAACTAAACCCTTTGTTCCCACTGTTATGAAACGAAGGATTGCTACCCAGATTCAATTGGCTGACTATCAGCATTCACTGGAGAAACTTGTGGATGAGAAGGTTGCAGAGATTGAAAAGATGCAGGATGCACTTTCTTCGGGATTTGCAGAACTGGTTGAATCACGAGATGGCATAACCGGAGGCCATGTTAAGAATACGGGGGTTTATTTTGACGCATTTATTAATGTACTTAAGGATGAACCTCAATATAAGAATGAAATTACGGAAGATTATGTGAGAAAGACAGTAAGATCTGCACCTCTTCATGATATTGGAAAGATAGGTATAGATGACGTGGTGCTTAGAAAGAAAGGCTCTTTAGATGGCGGGGAGCGCGAATACATGGAGAAGCATGCTACAATGGGAGCATCAACCTTCCATAAGATACGCAAAAAATTTCCGGAAAGCGAATTTTTGGAGATTGCAGAGGAAATGGCCCTTTATCATCATGAAAGATGGGATGGCAAGGGATATCCTATGGGAAAGAGCGGAGATGATATTCCTCTCTGCGCAAGGATAATGAGTATTGTTGATGTTTATGATGCCCTTACATCCGAAAGACCTTATAAGAAGCCTTTTTCACATGAAAAATCAATGGCAATTATAGTTGAAGGCAGGGGAACACAGTTTGACCCTGAGCTGGTAGATGAGTTTGTCAAGTATAGTGATTTAATGAAGGCATGTCTTGAGAAAAAGAGGGGTCAGAATAAATAAAGTACATATTAAGCAGGCTGTCAGAAGATATGTGTCCTAAATTTTGTATGCATATCGCAGACAACCTGCTTTTTTGACAAATTTTGCAATTAGTAAGATATTACCTCATGGAAATCAATTTTTGGAACGTGATGAATTTGATTTTCATCTCTGTAATATTTGATATTACCATCAGCGTGTATATTTTCAATAACAACTTCTTCTTTTGGAACGCCAAGTGCAATAATCAATCTGATTTCATGATTTTCAGGAATTGTTATGAGGGCGGATAGTTTATTGCGGTCAATATTTCCTATCATACAACCGCCCAGCCCCATGTCTACGGCGCCAAGAAGAATCGTCTGAGCAATTATACCTTCGTCTTGTGCACAGTTAAGTCCCTCGGGAGCAGTTAGAATTATGTATCCTGTAGGACGTTCTCCCTCTGCGGGACCATCCCAATCTTTTAAGTATCCTGCCCATTTGACGCAGTCAAATACATTTTTTAAGTCTTTTTCTTTATATACCAGAGTGAATCTCACAGGCTGTCTGTTAGCTGCTGAAGGAGTCATGTGTCCTAAGTAAGCTAATTCTTTCAATTGTTCACAACTAATTTCTTTTTCCTGGTAAAATCTACGATATGACCTGTTTTTAAGCACTAAATCTTTAAACATAATAAACTCCATTCCGAGAACGAAAATCTCTTAATTACTGTTTTATATTATAGCCTTTTATAGCCTTACAGTTCAATATGCTTTCTTGGAAATGATACAATTTCCATTTTATGGATTATGTTGCGTCAAAGCATTGTGAAGTATTATAATGAAAAAGAAGAAAAGGGGTCAGACCCCTTAAAATTTTTATAAATTTTTCGCAGAAAAGTTTATAAAAATTTAATGGGGTCTGACCCCACTTATATCCACTACTATGAAAGGCAATAAAATGAAGCATGTAAAGTTTGACCTTCACTGTCACACGGCGGAGGGGTCGTTGGATGGTAAAATCAGTATATTTGATTACGCAAAGATACTTAAGGATAAAGGCTATGGTGGAATGCTGGTAACAGATCATGATTCCTATGATGGATACAGAGCTTACAGAGATTCGGATAAAAAACTGGATGACTTTGTGGTTCTGCGGGGAATTGAGTACGATACCATGGAATTCGGACATTTTATTATTGTACTTCCTGTTAACACTCCTAATGAGGTGTACAGGCTGTTGGAAGTTAAAGGGCTGACCTTGTCAAAATTGATATATATTGTACATTCAGCAGGAGGAACTATAGGACCTGCCCACCCTTATGGATCTCCGTTTTTGAGTTTTGCTGCAACGATGTATTGGAAATTTGGTTATCAGATATTTCATATGATACATTTTGATTATGTGGAAGGTTACAATGCCTGCGAAAGCGAGGACAGTAATAAAAGGGCAAGGGTATTTGCTAAAAGATGCAAAGTTCCATGTATCGGAGGAAGTGATGCTCATAATGACAGATGTGTAGGACTGGGATATGCAAAACTTCCGTATATCATAAAAAATGAAGATGATTTTATAAGATACTATAAGAGAGGAAATCATCCTAAGGTTGGTGGTGAAAGATATGGTATGACAACCAAGGACAAGATTGGTAAAGCTAACAGGATTCTTGTTACCTCGTTTTACTTTTACAACAAGCTGGGGGCTGTTTTGAATCTTCCAAAGAGAGCAAAGCGATTTAAGGAAGCCTGTAGTGCTTTGGGAATAAAACATTACTGGAGATAACAGTAAAATAATAATTTCAAATATGGATTCAGGGATGATATATTTGTAGATATAAAATAGATTTTTATGTTATAATCTATGTATAAATATAATTTTACACGGGAGGATAATTTTATTATGGGATACGTAATAGGAATAGGTGTTGTTTTATTTTTTATTATTCTGCTTTTCTGGTTCGTTCCAATGAGACTTTGGATTACAGCATTGGCATCAGGAGCGCATGTGGGTATTGGTACACTTATAGGTATGAGACTTCGTAAGGTACCACCTGCAAGAATAGTACTTCCATTAATTCAGGCAAGAAAGGCCGGATTACCAATCAACACTAATCAGCTTGAGTCACATTATATGGCAGGTGGACGTGTTGAGGCTGTAGTTAATGCATTGATTGCATCAAGCCGTGCCGGAATGAATATTCCATTTGAAATGGCAGCAGCAATTGACCTTGCAGGTAGAGATGTACTTGATGCTGTTAAGATGAGTGTTAATCCTAAGGTTATTGAGACACCAAATATTTCGGCTGTAGCTAAGGATGGTATTGAACTTTTAGTTAAGGCAAGAGTTACTGTTAGAACTAATATTAATTGTCTTGTGGGTGGTGCAGGTGAAGCAACAGTTATTGCCAGAGTTGGTGAAGGTATTGTAACAACAGTTGGCTCAGCAGATTCACACAAGAGCGTGCTTGAGAATCCTGATACCATTTCAAAGGCGATTCTTGCTAAGGGACTTGATGTGGGAACAGCATACCAGATTCTTTCAATTGATATTGCAGATGTTGATATCGGAAGAAATATAGGTGCGCATTTACAGAGTCTTCAGGCTGAAGCTGATAAGAATATTGCTCAGGCTAAGGCGGAGGAACGTAGAGCAGCTGCGGTTGCAAGGGAACAGGAGATGAGAGCTGAGGTTGTAGCTGCCGAGGCAGAAGTACCTAAAGCACTTGCAGAAGCACTTCGTACAGGCAAAATGGGTTTTAATGATTATTATAATTTGCAGAATTTAAAGGCAGATACTCGCATGAGAGAATCTATAGCAGGTGAAACACCGGTGAACAATTAATCTTGCCATGGGAAGTGGGTGGATTTAATGGTTTTATTTTATTTTATTATGATGGTGATTATTCTTATCGTGTATGCCAATAATTCCAAGAAAAAGAATGACCGCAACAGAATTAACAATAATCATTTGAATAGACAAAATACCGGTGGAAATAATAATTTTGATTATAGGAATTTTCCTAATGGCAATGTCCAGTCTGGTAACGGCTATGGTTCCGGTTATACAAATCATCAGCAGCAACAGATACATACTGTGAACGGCGATAAAATGAGCCAGTCAGAAATGGATAATCTTAAGCAGGCTATAATGCAGAGGAACAATTTTAATCAAAGACCGCAGCAGATGCAGCAACCACAGGCACAACAGGTACAGCAAAAACCGTATATGGGAACATTAGATCATGAGGAGTTTCATTCGGAACGTATGGTGGCGGGAAGTACCGGGACATATTCTGATATGCAGGGTGGAACTAAATTTGCAAATTACGATTGTGGTCATGAATATAACGATGAGATTGTTCACACGGAGAAAAAAGAAAAGGCATCTCAGTTCCGTACATTGCTTCAGGATAAAAACAATATAAAGAATGCCGTTATTGTCAGTGAAATTCTTAAAAGACGAGTATAAATAAGTTTGTAGAGGGGTCAGACCCCATTAAAAAAGTATAAACAAAATATAAAAAATATAAAAAGTATACTATTGCGTTATTGACATTGGCTGGAAAAAGGAATAGAACACAGTTGATATCAGAAAGTCCTCGTGATCACAAGGCGATAATATTGATTAATCGTTTTGGAGGAAAAGTCAAATGGATACTTTAAAAGCTGAATTAAGAGATAAAAAGGTAAGAGCCTTAAGAAGAGAAGGATACATAACCGGTAACCTCTTTGGTAGAGAGATTGACGGCTCCATTTTGGTTAAGATGACGGAGAAGGATGTTTATGAAATTCTCCGTAATAATGAAAAGGGAAGTAGAATTACTCTGGATGTTGAAGGAAAAAAATATGATGTTTTAATCAAAGAAATTGATTACGGATTATATGCAAAACAGATTATGGATATTGAATTTCAGGCTCTTGTCAGTGATGAAATGGTTCATTCAACAGCGGAAATCGTGTTGCTGAACAAAGAGATGGTAACACAAGGCGTATTGGAAGAAATTACAGAGGAGATTTCTTACAAGGCACTTCCGGCCAATCTCGTAGATAAGGTTGTAATAGATGCAGGAAAGTTGAGAGTTGGCGACACAATAAGGGTAAAGGATCTTGAAATAAGTAAAAATCCTAAAATCAGCGTGATTACGAATCCTGACACTGTTATTGTAAGCGTTGTGGTATCAAAAATTGCAGCAGAGAACAGCGACAAGGATGAGGATAAAGAAACAGAGTAATATACCTTGTGGATGTGCTAACATTTTTATTATGTAAGGCTCGGATTAAAAAATGTTTATATGCAGTTGGTAAAAGATGCTTGTTTATCTTTTACCAACTGCTTTTTTACTGTGATGATTATGTTATAATAGTGTAGACTTCAAATGCGTTGTTAATAAATTTTATTTTAAATGATAGATTCATGCACAGGAATGGAGGATATGATGAAGCTAATGCACATATCGGATCTTCATTTGGGTAAAAGGATTTTTGAATACTCTATGATTGAAGACCAAAAATATATATTAAAACAGATTGTTGGAATAGTTGAAAGTGAAAAGACGGACGGTGTGATAATTGCAGGAGACGTATATGACAAGCCGATTCCATCTGTAGAAGCCGTGGAACTGTTGGATGATTTTTTAAGAAGTCTTGTTAAAAAAAATCAGAAGATATTTATTATCAGCGGAAATCATGATTCAGCGGAGAGAATTTCATTTGCATCATCCATTCTCAAGGAAAGTGGAGTATTTGTGTCTCCCGTTTTTGATGGAAATATCAGACCTGTTAATATGAAAGATGAACAAGGGGAGTGTAATATTTATATGCTTCCCTTTGTGAAACCTTCAACAGTGCGAAATGTATATGAAAATGCAGAAGTAGTGGATTATACTGATGCCATAAAATGCGTGATTGAACATATGGATATTGATAAGTCTAAGAATAACATTCTTGTTATGCATCAATTTGTGACAGGAGCAACCATTTGCGATTCAGAAGAAAAATCTATTGGAGGACTTGATGATGTCAGTGGGGAGATTCTTAAAGATTTTGAATATGTAGCTTTGGGACATATTCATGGACCGCAAAAAGTGGGAAGTGATAATATACGATATTGCGGAACTCCTCTTAAATACTCATTTTCCGAGGTTAAACATAAAAAAAGCGTAACAATTCTTGATATAAAGGAGAAGGGCAATATTAATATTGACACAGTTCCTTTGATTCCAAGAAAAGATATGTACGAAATTCGTGGAACATATGATGAAATAACTTCAAGACAGTTTTATGAAGGGAAAGATTTTAAAGAAGGATATCTGCAAATTACCCTTACAGATGAGGAGGATATTCCGGGGGCAATAAGTAAGCTACGTTGTATATATCCATACATAATGAAATTAAATTACGATAATACAAGAACCAAAACATCTGGTGAAATAGATGGCTCAGAAAATGTGCAGGAAAAAACACCTATAGAATTATTTTCCGAGCTGTATGTTCTTCAAAATGGCATGGAATTGACAGAAGATCAGAAGAATTATATGAAGGACATGATTGAGGAAATATGGGGATAGGAGGTAAGGTATGAGACCTGTCAGATTAAAAATGTCTGCATTTGGACCTTATGCGGGAGAAGAAATTGTTGATTTTGATAAATTGGGAAAATCAGGACTGTACCTTATATCAGGAGTGACCGGTGCGGGAAAAACAACAATATTTGACGGAGTAACCTATGCACTTTTTGGCTATGCCAGTGGCGAGAACAGAACCGGAAATATGATGAGGTCAAGCAATGCAGAAAATGGAGTGCCCACAGAGGTTGAACTCACATTTGAATATAAAGAAAAAGAATATACAATAAAAAGGAACCCTGAATATATGCGCCCTAAAACCAGAGGTGAGGGCTATACGTCCCAGAAAGCGGATGCTTCTCTTAAATTGCCTGAGGGAAAGGAAATAACCGGCATTAGCGGGGTCGATGAGAAAATTCGAGATATATTGGGAGTTGATTATGGTCAATTTACAAAAATTGTTATGATTGCCCAGGGTTCATTTCAGAAGTTTCTTTTTGCTGATACCAAGACAAAACAGGAAATATTCAGAAATATTTTCAATACAGAGAAATACGAGAAAATTCAAATTGAATTGAAAAACAGATTAAGAAATCTTGATAATTCAAGAACAGATATGGAAAAGAGCGTTAATCAATATATTTCAGGCATTCTATGCAATGAAGACAGTGCCCTTTCCATTGAACTCGAAAAAGCGAAAAGTGGCCAGCTGAATATTGATGAAACACTTGAATTATTATCTAAAATTTTAGAGGAGGATAATAATCATAAGAGCGGTATAGAAAATAAGCTACGGGATATCACTTCTGAAATTGGAGAAATTAATGAAAAAATCGGACATGCCAGAGAAATTGAAAAGATAAAGGTAGACCAGAAAAATGATTTGGAAGCACGCCCTGTCTGTGAAAAAAATCTTGAGAGTGCAAAAGCAGAATTTGCAAAGAAAGACGGATATACAGAAATTATAGCTGAGAAAAATGAAGAAAAAGTAATACTTAACAATGCACTTAAGGATTATGATAAATTGGATGAAATTCAGTCTTACATAAAATCAGCTTTAGAGAGACAGAGTGATAAAAATAAGATTAAAGAACAAACGAAAACAGAGATTATTAAATATAAAAATACATATGAATCCAATAAAAAAGACATTTTACAGCTTAAAAATGTAGATGGCAACATTGCAGATTGCAATATAAAATTTGAAAAAATAAGACATAAAATGGAATTGCTGTCAAAGATAGAAAATGAAATTTTATCATACAAAAAAAGTATAAATCAGCATTCAATAGAAAAAAATAAATTTCAGAAAAAGTTGGCTGAGTATGAAGAAAGCAAAAGTTTATATGATAAGAACTACCATATTTATCTTAGTGCACAGGCAGGAATTCTGGCAAAAGAATTAGAGGATGATAAACCTTGTCCTGTGTGTGGCGCAACTCATCATCCGTCTCCTGCAAGTACTTCTGAGGAAATGTTGAGTAAGGAAGAACTTGAGAAATTAAAAGAAAAAGTGGAAACTCTAAATAATGAAACTTCGACTCAAAGCGAAAAGGCTCATGGGGAAGAAGTTAAAGTTAAAATGGCTCAGGAACAGATTATCAAAATGGTTGAGGAATATGATAACAATCAACCTGAAGAAGAACCGTTTCCATATGATGGACGAGGTGATTTGGAAGAAATAAAACAACTTTATAATATGGTAGAGAATGAAATTAAGATAACGCAAGATGCATTTTCATCATTGGAGGAGAGTAGAAAAAAACTAACAGCAGATAAGAAGAGAAAAGAAGAGCTTGAATTATCACAGGATAAATTGGAAGAAGAAATTGATGGTAAGGAAGAAGCTGTCAGAAATCTTGAGAATGAAATTGTAGCTCTTAATACTCAGGTTAATGAGTACATTTTGCAAAGGGATGATTTGAAGGGAAAACTATCATTTGAATCAAAGAAAGAAGCAGTATCGTCAATTGAAAAACTGGAATTAACAATTAACAATATGAAATCAGAATATGAAAGAGCGAGATTTGCTGTTGAAAATGCACAGAAACAGTTGAACGAGATTGATGTAAGACTGGAAATGTACAAGAAACATCTGGAACACAGCGTGTCAATTGATATTGATGAGCATACTGAAAAACTTAGCAGATTGACTGAAGAAAAAAATGAGCTGGAGTCTAAGAAGGATGTTGTTTCTGAAAGAATATCCGCTAATTCATCCGTTCTTTCAAATATTAACAGCAGAAAGGGTAATCTTGAGGAGCTTCAGAAACAGTGCCGGTTTGTGAGAACTCTTTCCAATACTGCAAATGCCACGATAATGGGAAAAGAAAAGATACTGCTGGAAACTTATGTGCAAATGTCATATTTTGACAGAATCCTTAAGAAGGCCAATGTGCGTCTGATGAAATTGTCAGCCGGACAGTATGAATTGAAAAGAAGAACCGGGGGAGAGGACAGGAAATCCCAAGTTGGATTGGAGATTGACGTTGTAGACCATTACAACGGAGGAATCCGAGATGTAAAGACTTTGTCAGGAGGCGAACAGTTTAAGGCATCGCTATCCCTGGCACTGGGAGTGTCTGACGAGATACAGCAGACATCTGGTGGAATCAGTTTTGATTCTATGTTTATTGATGAAGGATTTGGTTCCCTTGATGAAGAGTCATTGAACACTTCTATAGAGGTATTATCAGAACTTAGTGGAGATAATAGAATAATAGGAATTATCTCACATGTGGAAACTCTCAAGGAAAGAATTGACAAACAGATAGTGGTAAAAAAAGATACCAAAGGATTTAGTCATGCCACCGTGATGAGCGGATGGTAAAATGGTCAAAAAGCAAAAAGGGGTCTGACCCCTTAAAATTTTTATAAATTTTTTTGGGAAAAAATTTATAAAAATTTAATGGGGTCAGACCCCCCACCATATAAGAGGAATTATTTTATGGAAAAGAATCTTACATCAGGCAGTGTTTTTAAAACCATACTAGGCTTTTCTCTGCCGTTTTTATTATCAAATTTTTTACAGACATTATACGGAATGGCTGATTTATTCATTATCGGGCAGTTTAACGGAGTCGAGAGCACTACAGCGGTGTCAATAGGAAGTCAGGTAATGCACATGATTACGGTAATGATTGTGGGTATTGCCATGGGAACTACAGTGGTTATCGGCATTTGCATGGGAGCAAATGATAAAAAGAAAATGTCTTTGGCAGTGGGAAACACAGTGACACTGTTTACAATAATATCGGTGGCGATTACGGTTATTCTCATCTGCCTTGTAAATGTAATTACCCGGGTTATGTGTACACCTCAGGAGGCAGTGAATGGTACAGTGCAATACCTGACTGTGTGTTTTATCGGGATTCCCTTCATCACGGCGTATAATATAATAAGTGCCATATTCAGAGGAATGGGAGACTCAAAAAGTCCCATGTATTTTGTGGCGGTAGCCTGCGTGATAAATATAATTCTGGACGTTATTTTTATTGGAGGATTGGGTCTGGGACCTATGGGAGCAGCACTGGGAACCACTGTTTCCCAGACATTAAGCGTAATAGTGGCCTTGATAGTCATTAGTCGCAAAGAAAATGGATTAAAAATTTCAAAAGCATGTCTTAAACCTGATAAAAATGTTATGAAAGAAATCCTGAAGGTTGGAATACCTGTATCACTTCAGGACGGATTTATTCAGATTTCATTCATTATAATAACAATATTTGCCAACAGAAGAGGGCTTAATGATGCGGCGGCGGTGGGTATTGTTGAGAAAATAATAAGTGTAATCTTTCTTGTTCCTTCATCCATGCTTTCAAGTGTATCTTCACTTACTGCGCAGAATATCGGAGCAAAAAAGCATGGAAGAGCAAAAGAAACACTGGGATATGCGATTACAATATGCGTTATTTTTGGTGTTGCAGCTTCTGTTTTTATGGTGTTGTTTGCCGAACCTGTTGTAGGTATATTTACTAATGACCGGATATCAGTATCTATGGGAAGCCAGTATCTAAGGGGATATGTATGGGATTGCATATTTGCCGGAGTTCATTTTTGCTTCAGTGGATATTTTTGTGCTTATGGGTTGTCGGGTATTTCGTTTGTTCATAACTGTGCTTCTATTTTATGTGCCAGAATACCTTTATCTTATTATGCTTCGGTTCATTATAAGGATACGCTGTTTCCTATGGGAATTGCATCACCTGCAGGGTCTGCTCTTTCAGTGGTAATTTGCATTGTGGCATTTGTGTGGATGTGCAGAAAGGGCATTAACAGAGTGGAGAGACAATAAATTATATATATTAGCCAGTGAATACAGTCTGAAATGTAATTGGAAGAAAGTGTCAGATAACCAAAGGTTAATAGCTCTTTTAAATTGTTTATTTGTATAGTAATATGTTGATGTATTAATGATTTTACGAGGTAGATAGTTAGATGAAAAATGAAGATTTTAAGCCTTATGTTCCGGCTGAAAAAATAACACCTGAATTTACAGTGACATCTGTGATTATGGGTATACTTCTGGCTGTTATATTTGGTGCAGCCAATGCTTATCTGGGATTGCGGGTAGGACTGACAGTGTCAGCCTCTATTCCGGCGGCAGTTATTTCTATGGGAGTCATTCGTGTAATTATGAAGAAAGATTCCATTTTGGAAAGTAATATGGTGCAGACTATAGGTTCTGCAGGTGAATCCCTTGCTGCAGGTGCAATTTTCACCCTTCCTGTATTGTTCTTATGGGCAAAAGAAGGAGTCACAGATTCCCCGAGTCTTGTGACTATTTTCTTAATTGCACTTTGCGGTGGTGTATTAGGCGTTGTTTTTATGATCCCGTTAAGAAACGCTTTGATTGTGAAAGAACACGGGGTTTTGCCATATCCGGAAGGAACTGCCTGTGCAGAAGTGCTTCTTGCAGGGGAAGAGGGCGGAACAAGCGCCAAATCCGTATTTGCAGGTATGGGTCTGGCAGCAGTTTTTAAATTTATAGTAGATGGTTTAAAGGTTATTCCGGGGGTTGTTACAGTACCTGTAAAAGCTCTTAAAACGGAGCTTTCTGCGGAGGTTTATCCGGCATTAATTGGTGTAGGATACATTTGTGGAGTAAAGATATCATCATTTATGCTTGCAGGTGGTATTATTGGCTGGTTTGTACTTATTCCGTCAATTGTTACATTTGGAGGTAATACGGTTTTATATCCGGGAACGGTTACAATATCAGAAATGTATGATGCCGGTGGGGCAGGTGCAATCTGGAGCAGCTATATTCGCTATATCGGAGCCGGTGCAGTAGCGGCAGGAGGTATTATCAGTCTGATAAAATCGCTTCCATTAATTGTAAGAACATTTGCAGATGCGGTAAAAGGAATGAAGGGTAATAAAACTGTGGGAAATATCCGTACAGAACAGGATATGAGCATGAAATTTACCGGAATTGTGGTTATTGTAATGATTGTGTCAATTTGGCTTCTTCCACAGATTCCTGTAACTTTACTTGGTGCAATTATAATTGTAATAATTGGTTTCTTCTTTGCAACAGTGTCTTCAAGAATGGTTGGAATTGTAGGAAGCAGCAATAATCCGGTTTCGGGGATGGCAATTGCAACATTGTTGTTTGCCACATTATGTTTGAAAACAACAGGTGATACAGGGGCTCATGGAATGAAGGGCGCCATTGCCATTGGTTCCATTATTTGTATTATTGCGGCAATGTCAGGAGATACATCTCAGGATTTGAAGACGGGTTATATTCTCGGGGCAACTCCGAAGAAACAACAGATTGGTGAATTGATTGGAGCTGTGGTTTCAGCATTCACAATCGGAGGAGTATTGATTCTGTTAAATAATGCATGGGGCTTTGGTACAACAGAACTTTCTGCACCTCAGGCAACACTTATGAAAATGATTACCGAAGGTGTTATGGACGGAAATCTTCCATGGACATTAGTATTTATTGGTGCATTTATTGCCATTGTAATTGAGCTTCTTGGAATATCCTCCCTTCCTGTGGCTATCGGACTCTATCTGCCACTTGAATTGAGTACCACTATTATGATAGGAGGTGTTATTCGTTGGTTCGTTGACAAGAAGTCAAAGGCAGGAGAGAAGAACAACGAAGCCGGTAAGGGTATTTTATTCTGTTCAGGTATGATTGCAGGAGAAGGCCTGGTGGGAATTATTCTTGCAATTATTGCAGTGATTGGATTTACAGATGCAATTGATTTGTCAAATATTTTAAATTTAGGAATTGTGGGCGGTATCATACTTATAATAGTTATGATATTGTGCGTATTAAAGTTTGGGTTGTGGAGCAGAAATAAAGCAGATGACTAAGAAAAATAGTAAAACCGTTTCAAAAAATTATCTTGATTTTATACCGATTCATAATGAGAAGTATTCATTTGAAACGGACAGTCAGGGGAATATAACAATTTTGATAGAAAATAAAGGTATGTTCAACCGACTTGCCCAGTGTATTTTAAGGAAGCCCAAAATTTCTTACATTCATTTGGACGAAATGGGAAATTATATCTGGCCGTTGATGGACGGAGAACGCACAGTATATGATATTTCGGGACTTGTACGGGAAAAATTTGGCGAAAAGGCGGAACCTTTGTATAACAGACTTGTTCAGTATATGAGAAATCTTGAAAGCTACGGATTTATTTGTATGAAACAGAAGTAATATTTTGTATTAAAATATATCAATATGTGGTATACTTCCTAAAGCAAATAACAGGCTGGTAAACAGCAGAATGGAGTGTTTATGTCAGATATTAAAGGTAGAATTCATTCAGTAGAAAGTTTCGGTTCGGTGGACGGCCCCGGAGTCAGATATATATTTTTTCTTCAGGGATGTCATATGCGATGCAAATATTGTCACAATCCTGAAACCTGGAGCATGACAGGAGGAGAGTTGCTTACACCCCAGGAGGCTTTTGACAAGGCTTACAGGTATCACAATTATTGGAAAGATAAGGGCGGAATTACCGTAAGTGGAGGGGAAGCTCTGATTCAGATAGATTTTGTAACTGAATTATTTAAGATTGCTAAGAAAAATGGTGTTCATACAACATTGGATACATCAGGTAATCCATTTACAATGGAGGAACCTTTTATAAGTAAATTCAACGAACTTATGGAGGTTACGGATTTATTTCTTCTTGATATCAAGCATATTGATGATGAAAAACATAAAGAGTTAACAGGTTGGACTAATTCTAATATTATTCAGCTTGCGAAGTATCTTTCAGATAATAATAAAGATATGTGGATCAGACATGTACTTGTTCCAACTGTTACCGATGATGAAGAATCACTTAAGAAATTGTCTGAATTTGTTAAGACTTTAAAGACGGTAAAGAGATTTGAGGTACTTCCTTATCATACACTTGGTGTATTTAAGTATGAAAACCTTGGTGTTGAATATGCACTTAAAGATGTTATGCCGCCAACCGGGGAAGAAATTCAGCGTGCGAACGACATTCTTGAAACATCAAGCTATAAGGGCTATCTGGAGTAACTTTATAAAAATTTAAAAAAATTTATAAAAATTTTAAGGGGTCAGACCCCCCATAAGGTGAATATGAATAAAGATGATTTAATGAAGCTTTTGGACAGTGTGGCTAAAGGTGAGATTAAACCTGAGGAGGCTGCAGACAGTATTAAGCTGGAACCCTACAAGGATTTAGGGTATGCGAAACTGGATACTCATCGTGAATTACGGCAGGGAATGTCAGAAGTTATTTACGGAGAGGGAAAGAGCAAAGAGCAGATTGCCGGGATTGTCAAGGCAATGAGAGAAGAAAAAGAAAAGACAATTCTAATAACACGTATGAGTCGGGAGGCAGCTGACTATGTGAAAACACAGTTTCCACTCATATATGATGAGACCTCACGCATCGGTCTGGTTGGAAAAATGCCTGATAAGGATGGAGTGGGAAAAATCGTTGTGGCTACAGGAGGTACAAGCGATATACCGGTAGCCGAGGAGGCTGCTATGACAGCCGAAGTTTACGGAAATGAAGTTGTGAGACTTTATGATGTTGGAGTTGCGGGTATGCACAGGCTTATGAGCCATGCTGAAGATATAATGCGTGCAAGGGTAATTATTGCCATTGCAGGTATGGAAGGTGCATTGGCCAGTGTTATTGGCGGAATGGCAGATTGCCCTGTAATTGCAGTACCCACCAGTGTAGGATACGGAGCCAGTTTTGGTGGACTTTCGGCATTATTATCCATGCTGAATTCCTGTGCAAGCGGAGTAAGTGTGGTTAATATTGATAACGGATTCGGAGCAGGATATCTTGCAAGTATGATTAATCACCTGAAATGATTCTGTAAAACAGAGAGGAACATATCAAATAAATGTTTCGCCGGGTATATTATTATTGTATGACTTTCTTTATAGCTTCAAATGTTTCTTTACTAATATCATGTTCGATTCTGCAGGCGTCTTCCTCGGCAATGCTCTCGTCGACACCAAGTCTTACGAGCCATGATGTGAGCATTTGGTGTCGCTCATAAATCATTTCAGCGATTTCCTTGCCTGAATCTGTAAGATAAATATAACCTTCTTTGGTTACTGTTATGTGTTCAGCTTCCCTGAGATTCTTCATAGCAATGCTGACACTTGATTTCTTGTAACCCATCTCATTAGCGATATCTATAGAACGTACAACAGGAAGCTTTTTGCTAAGCTGCAGTATTGTTTCAAGATAATCCTCTGCAGATTCGTGAATTACCATAGTAAATTCCCCCTAATAAAAATATAATCATATGTATAAATGTGTTATAATATATTTAGTTATTACACATCGGTTTCGGTCATTATATCGTGAGCAAAGCTCATGATCATCATTCGACGCTCGCCATGAATAAGCTGCGCTTGTTTGGGCTCGCTAATGCTCATTATAGCATGGTATGCATAATTTCGCAAACTGTGGCTGAAACCGTAAGTATTCTGTGGGGATATAATAAATTTAAACCGTCAGGTGACGGAGAAGGAGGGAATATGGGTATTGATATAGATAAACTATCCTGTCTTTTGGATTTACATATACATCTTGATGGCTCAATTTCTTTGGATTCCTACAAAAAGCTGGCAGAAATTCAAGGTATAAAAGTAGAGCTGTCAGATGATGAACTGATAAAGAAACTACAGGTTCCCGAAGGGTGTAAGGATCTTAATGAATATCTTGATAAATTTGAATTTCCTTTAAAGGTATTACAGACTAAAGAGACAATTTCAGAGAGTGTAAAATGTCTGATAGATGAACAGACAGCAGGCGGGGTTATGTACAGTGAAATAAGATTTGCTCCGCAGCTTCACACAAATTCGGGACTTACTCAGGAAGAGGTGGTTGAGGCTGCTATATCGGGATTGAAAAAATCAGACATTAAAATGCACAAGCTTATCTTATGCTGCATGAGGGGAGATAACAATAAAGAAGAAAATCTTAAGACTGTAGAAGTAGCAAAAAAATATTTGAACAAAGGTGTTGTTGCCGTTGATCTTGCAGGTGCAGAAGGATTGTTTCCTACATATGATTTTAAGGATGTATTTGAAAAGGCAACAGCATATGGTATTCCGTTGACTGTTCATGCAGGGGAAGCGGATGGCCCGGAAAGTGTGGACTGTGCTGTGAGGTGTGGAGCTTCAAGGATAGGACATGGGGTGCGTGCGTGGGAAAATGATGCTGTACTTCAGGAACTTATAGATGGCGGAATTCCATTGGAAATGTGTCCTACAAGTAATCTTAATACAAAATTGTTTAATGATATATCCCAATATCCTCTGGTGGATATGTATAAGAAGGGTGTAAAAGTAACGGTAAATACAGACAACATGACGGTCTCTGATACGAATATCAAAAAAGAACTTAAATTACTTGTTCACACATTTAATATAGATGATATAATGTTAAAAGATATTCTTTTTAATGGGGTTGAAGCGTCATTTGCTGATGGGGATACGAAAATTTTAATGAGAAAACGAATAGAGGCAGAATTTGGGGTTGGTTATGAGTGAAATTAATACATTATTTACAAAGGAAAATGTTGAAAAAATAGTAGTTCCTGATATTGTTAAGGATGATTTGCTAAGCATCATTGAGGAAAAACTTAAAAGGGCAGGATTTTATTATCGTATTGCTTACAGAGTTAAGGCTGTGGATTCCATGGTGAATAAGCTTATATATAAGGATTATCAAAGTTCGGGAAGCGAGAACGAAGACAAGAAGATGCAGGACTTAATTGGCATAAGAATTATGCTTTATTATGTTGATGATGTAGCTATTTGCCGTAATCTTCTGGATACGCTTTTTGCATCTCCCGGAACATGGGAAACTACAGAGACAAATGAATATGAATTCAGAGCCATGAAGGTTAACGGAATATTCAAATTGCCTGCATATTTAAGTAAGACAATCGTAAATCCGGTATTGTCGGATTATGTTGATGATACATTTGAAGTTCAGGTAAGAACCAATTCATTTGAAGGATGGCATGAGATTGAACATGATTTAAGATATAAGGGTTCGGCTTTTGGCATAGGAAGTGAGGGACTTGCCAGAAAGATGAACAGCATTTTAGCTACGTTTGAATTGTGCGATGATTCCATTGTGGGACTGCTGGAGGATCTTGGACATCAGCATTACAAAGCCAAGCATTGGGATAATATGATACGGTGTCATTACAGATTAAAGTTCGACAGTGAGATATTGCACCCATATATTATCGAATTATTTGATTCTGATACAGAGCTTGCCAAGAAATTTTACAAGGCAAAAAGAGAGGGCGCTATAAAAGAACTTTGGATGGATACATCTGGAAAGGGAATTGAACTCACTGTTAATAATATTGTCAGAATTGTAAACCAGATAGGGCCAAATGATCCAAGATTAAATGAAGTATTTGACAGAATCGATAAGGAAAAGGCTCAGGAAAATGAAGTTGGAAACAGGAGAAGAAAGTTTGAGCCCTTCAAAAAACTCGGTATATACAAGGTATTTCAGGCTGATACAAAGTTGGACTTAAGTAATCTTCCTATGGAAGATGTGTTCAGAAAGTCATCCAATTACATATATTCATGGGTAAAATCAAGATTTAATGAGGTGTTTACGGATATTCCGGATAATACATCATCATATTGTGATTCAACTCCGGGTTACTCTGTGCTTGTGGAGTACAATAATGATGAGATGTATTTCAGGGAAAAAACGACACATCTTGATTCAAAAATAGCTACAAGATTATGGATATCAGAGGCTGTAATTAAGAAAGAAGGGGAGAACCTTGTATTTTCAGTAAGCAATGAGTATGCCGAGCCTACAGACAGATACAGGGATAATGAGAACGTTCTGTTTTCCAGACCTAATTTCTACGGTGAAATAGCTGACAATGTTGGAATTTGTGATGTGGAAAGACTTAAGCAAAATATTAAGAATGTTGAGTCCCAGGAGGACTTTATGGGACTTAAGGCTCTTATTGAATCAGAAGACAGGAAATTTCCGGTTGTGGTATTTATTGCTGATGATGAGAAATGGATAGAGAAATTTGATGCGGATTATTTTGCATATCTTGTTGGGTATTATGCTCATGTAAAAAGAATTACAACCAGACAATTTAAGGAGGAGTTCGCAAAACAATACAGTCTGGATATGGCACAGTTTGAGGACTCAATAACTGTCTTTTATCCGGGACAAAGTCCGGAAACCAGTTATAAATCCCATATACTTGACACCACATTTGAAGTTATTAAGGTGGAAAAGCGCAAATACTGGAATGAAAATGGATGTAGGGCATACAGGCGCCAGTTGGTATCCAATATCAGGGAAAATAATATCCTTCGTTAGCATTGGGTAGTATTTTCCTCGGGATTTATAAAATATAATTTTTTATATTTTTATATTTTTATAATATTTGGATCTATTTTTAAAAGAAAATTTACACAAAATGGTATTTTTGTGGTATTATGTTTTCATAATGTATATATTTTTTGGGAGAGGAATGTACATACATGAAGAAAATGATAAATCTAAAGATTGTTAAAGTTGTGGGGACAGCCTTGGCAATGGCAGGAATGATTCTTTGCACGGGAGTCTGTACCATTAAAGCCGAGGATACCACGGCTGAAGTTACAAGACCGGCAAAGACTCCTCAGGTTGGAGGAGAGGAAGTCACGCCTTCGGCCAAGATACCTGAGATTGGTGGAGAAGAGAGCACAACAGGTTCATTGGGACAGATAGGTGGAGCTGACAGGGACATAGTGACACCTATTAATAATGAATCAAATACCAAATCAACCACTTCAGCAGTAATGCCTGTGAATGACTCCAACGGAAGTGCTGTGGAGAAAGATAAAATTCCATCGGTATTGTCTGATACTGAATATGTAACAGAAGCACAATTATCACAAGCAACAGAAAAACTTGGGGAAGTTGCAGCAGATACCGCAAAAGTTGTATCTGCATCGGAAAGTACACAAGGTAATAAGAAGGTTTCGGTCTGGCCATATGTTATGATGGGAATAGGCGCATTTATGGTTTCTTTCATTATTGGAGAATCCATTTTTGTAAAAAACAGACACAAAAAGGAAAAATGATTACACGGATTGAATTTTTGTCTACAGAAGAATTATGAAAGTTACTATAAGCAGATACCAGGGGAGGTGTCTGCTTTATTTTAATGTATAATCCTATATTTATAGGGTTTTGTCAGTTTCTTTCATAATAATTATAATTTTAGAGGGATTAAGAGGGGAAATAAATGAAAAAGCTGGATAAAGACGATATCAAACGGATAGATAAATATTATGGTAATGTACCGGTAGGCTATGCCATTATTGGCGTTCCTGACAAAGAGTGTGATGTAAATGAATGGCCTGTATTATATGTAAATGAAGAAGCTGCCAAGTATATGGGAATGGATAGAGCTACTCTCATGAACAGTTGTTATGATGCAATTTATCCTGAAATTAATGAGACAGTGAGATACCTTGAAAGAAAGGTGGCTTTTGATGGAGTTCCTTTGGAAACTGAAAGATACAGTCCCATAGCAAAGAAATTTTTTAGTATATCAGCGTATCAGTATGACTACGGAATGAATGCATATCTTGTTAAAGATATTACTGAAAAGAAAATGTATAGAAATGCTCTTTATAGCACTATGTCGGCATATCGTGAGATATATCATGTACATCTTAAAGAGAATTATTATCATATGATATATCCTAAATACTACAACAGCAGTGAAGAAGGGGACTATGCAAAGGCTATTGATAAACATATTTTCACCGGAAAAATATATTCAGATGACGAGAAAAATGTTAGAGATTTTCTGGACTGTAAAAATGTTATTGAGGCTCTTTCCAATAAAGATATTGTGGAGTACAGATATAGGCGCACCAATGCCAATGGAGAGGTTGAATGGTGCCTTACAAGCTTTGTTATAGATGAAAGAGTTAACGGAGAAGCCGATAAAGTTACAATGATGATAAGAAGTATTGATGATGTGCTTAAACGTGAGATTGAGCAGCAGGTGCTTATAGAGGAGTCTCTTGCCCAGGCAGAGAGTGCAAGTAAGGCAAAAGGCGTCTTTTTATCCAATATGTCCCATGATATAAGAACGCCAATGAATGCAATATTGGGCTTCACGGATATTGCGCAGAATAATATTAATAATAAGGACAGAGTAGAAGACTGTCTGGGTAAAATTAAAAGTTCGGGGAACTATTTATTAAACCTTATTAATGATATCCTTGATATTTCAAAAATAGAAAGCGGCAAAATTAACATTAATGAAAGCAAAAATGATATTAATATTATCATGTCTGATTTTTTCAATATAATGCTGTCCCAGTGTAATTACAAAAAACAGACATTAACACTGGATGTTTCAGGTGTTAAAAATAAACAGGTGTATGTAGACAAGCTTCACCTTAATCAGGTGCTATATAATATAGCGGGAAATGCCGTGAAATATACACCTGAGGGTGGGGAGATTGATATTATTGTGAAAGAAGAAGAGATTGCTGATAAGAATTACAATAATTATATAATCCAGGTTAAAGACAACGGAATCGGAATAAGCAAGGATTTTCTTCCACATATATTTGAAGCATTTACAAGGGAAGATGATTCAAAAAAGACCGAAGGTTCCGGGCTGGGACTCCCTATAACCAAGAGCATTGTTACTACGATGAATGGCTCTATCCAAGTTACAAGTGAGGAAAATGTTGGAACTGAGTTCACAATAATTCTTCCTTTAAAGATAGCGGAAATTGTAGATGTGGATGTGATGAAGTCTGATGGGGAAATTAAGAAGACAGACGGTTGTTTAGATATGGATAACTGTGACAATACAATGAACAAAGAGGAACTATTAATAAATAATAAAAAAGCTATTAACGTGCTTGTAGTCGATGATAATGAGCTAAATCTGGAAATCGCATCGGAGATTTTAAAAGATGACGGAATGAATGTTACATGTTGCAGTAATGGAAAAAGTGCTTATGAACTGGTGCTTAACAGTAAACCTTGCACCTTTGATATAATTCTCATGGATGTAAGGATGCCGGGAATGTCAGGTTATGAGGCTGCGGAATTGATACGGAAAATAGATGACAGTGAAAAGGCAAAGATACCTATAGTTGCAATGACTGCCAATGCATTTGATGAGGATAAGAGAAGTGCATTGAAAAATGGTATGAACGGGCATATTTCAAAACCTATTGATGTGGAAAAATTCCCGGATCTTGTACGGAAATATGCCAGCTTTTGACACCATAATCAATAATATGCAGAACAGCAGAATGAGATGATTGGAATTACAGGTGAAAAGTTAATTGATATTCAGAAGAATTCGGGAATGCTTTTCGGCAACAAGTGAGCAGGTAGCGGCTTCAACAGAAAGCACTATCACTTTATGTGATAAGAGTATGGATGACCTTAAGGAAATGAATTCCCTGCTTAAAGAGATTTATGAAATTTCTGAAAGTATGAAGAAACTTGCAGAATAGTAAATTGAATAATAATAGTAAATACTAATGAGAACTAAGCGGTTATAGGAATATCCTATAACCGCTTATAATTTATAGGAATGGCTGAAAGTATTGACTTTACTGGGTTTCAAAGGTATGATTACATCATCAGATAAAACATACCAAACAGATATGTAATATTTGAAACCTGGGTTAATAAAGATGGTTAATCTCATGGGATAATCATCAGAAACATTTCACAGATAAGAAATCTATAACAATAAATTTAAAGAAAAGGAAGGTAAAAAGATATGGCAAAAAAACATTATTCAGAGAGAAATTTAAAGTTTGAAACATTACAGTTACATGTAGGACAGGAATCACCTGATCCGGTTACAGATGCAAGAGCAGTTCCAATTTATCTCACATCATCTTATGTATTCCACAACAGCCAGCATGCAGCTGACAGATTCGGACTTAGGGATGCAGGTAATATCTATGGACGATTAACAAATCCTACAGAAGATGTATTTGAAAAGAGAATCGCTGCATTGGAAGGCGGTGTGGCAGCTCTGGCAGTTGGTTCAGGAGCAGCAGCACTTACATATGCAATTC
Organism: Eubacteriales bacterium; assembly: GCA_030536855.1. GTDB lineage: Bacteria > Bacillota > Clostridia > Lachnospirales > Lachnospiraceae > Lachnospira. Next base: position 43,992 of record JAUNPK010000010.1, on the reverse strand, counting down.
AGGCAGCGGCCCATGCAGGAGATCATATTGTAGCAGCGAAGAATATATATGGTGGAACATATAATCTTCTTGCTCACACATTACCTGATTATGGAATTGAAGCTACATTTGTTGATCCATTTGATTACGATGCTATTGAAGCTGCCATTAAGGAAAATACTAAGGCAATTGAAATTGAGACATTGGGAAATCCTAATTCGGAAGTAGTTGATATTGAGAAAATAGCAAAAATTGCACATGCACATAACATTCCTCTTATTGTAGATAACACATTTGCAACACCATACCTTGTAAGACCTATTGAATATGGCGCAGATATCGTGGTTCATTCAGCTACCAAGTTTATCGGCGGACATGGAACAACAATCGGAGGCGTTATTGTTGACAGCGGTAAGTTTGACTGGCTGGCAGCAGGGGATAAGTTCCCATGGCTCACAGAACCTAACGTATCTTATCATGGAGTAAGTTTTGCTAAGGATACAGCACCTGCAGCATTTGTAACATATATAAGAGCAATCCTTCTTCGTGATACAGGTGCAACAATTTCACCAATACATTCATTTATTTTCTTACAGGGGCTTGAGACACTCTCACTTCGTGTTGAACGTCATGTAGAAAATGCCTTAAAGGTAGTTCAGTACTTAAAGGATCAGCCATTGGTAGAGAAGGTTAATCATCCTTCAATCTCTAATGATCCTGTTCAGCAGGAACTTTATAAGAAGTATTTCCCTAACGGCGGAGGTTCTATCTTCACATTTGAAATCAAAGGTGATGCCAAGAAGGCACAGGAGTTTATTGATAACCTTGAGTTATTCTCTCTTCTTGCAAATGTAGCTGATGTTAAGTCGCTTGCTATACATCCTGCAAGCACAACTCATTCAGAGTGCAACGAAGCAGAGCTTCTTGATCAGGGAATCAAGCCAAATACAATCAGACTTTCAATTGGTACAGAAAATATTGATGACATTATTGAAGATCTGGATGAGGCATTTAAGGCTCTTTCATAATATTAATTTCATATTAATCCTCCATTCTTGTATGAAAATGTTTTGGGCACATATAGATGTGTAAAAATCATCACATAATTATAAAAGAAAAGGCAAAGGAAGCAATAATATCAAGCTCCTTTGCCTTTTTTAATAGTTTTATATTTTAAAGATGTAAATCTCTTTTGCAAAATACGGATATTGATGTAGCAAACAATGCGATTGCACCAACCAGTAAAATTATAATGCCTATTAAGGCGCTTTTTTCTCCATCTGCAATTCCGTTAGGATTGTAAAGAGTGAAGAAAGAAAAATATTTTGCATTTTCTGCCTTTCCACCTACATTTGCAAGCATTTGTATAATATACATAAGAGAAGGGATTCCGGCACCAAAAGCGATACTGTATTTGGTTTCAGAGAAAATGCAGGAGGCGAGAAAACATATTCCACCTATAAAAAGCTGCAGACATATAAGTCCTGTATTTATCTTGAGTAGTTCACCTGCTGAAAGATGACCCGGAAAACATTTTTGAGCAACCACTAATTCCAATATGGTAACATAAAAAAGCAAGATAAATATGCCACTTATTAATGCTATCATTTGTGTAAATGCTATTGTTCTGCGCTTAACAGGTGCTGCTACTAAGGATACCATAGAGCCTTTATCAGTGTATTTTGCCATTAGTCCGTTACCACGCAGGATGCTGTACACCATTGGGAAAATCAAAAGGATAAATCCGTAGAGATAGGATATCATAAATCCCAAAAGGCTTGTTGCACCGGCACTCATTCCAACGGCAGACATTAGTTCAGGCATAATTTCAGCAAAGCTGTCCAGTGTTTCCTGCATTTTAGGATCATACATTCCTATTATTATGGAAACATACATTGTCATAATTGCGGCAAAAATTACAAGGAGTTTAACGCTTCCTTTCATTTCACGTTTATATAATGTCAGATTCATCATATCAGCCTCCAATCTCTCGCATCTGTTCGGTGCTTAATGAACTTGTATCTTCGTAATAATTCATAAATATATTTTCAAGGCTTTGTGTTGCTGAGAGTGTGACTCTTGCACCGTCACAGGTTCCGCCAAAATCCTTTGCAAATGCTTCAGCTATGTCAGGGGTGTCCAGTGTGACGGTATAGGTGTGGAGGTGACGTTTTCTTAGAGCTTCCACAGAATCTACTGCCACAAGCTTTCCAGAGCGTATAATACCGATGCGGTCACAGGTTCGCTCAACTTCCTCAAACATATGACTGGAGAGAAGAATTGTTTTGCCACGATTCTTTTCCTCTTCTATAAGATTAATAAAACGGTTCTGCATAAGTGGATCAAGTCCGCTGGTGGGTTCGTCAAGAACAAGAATTTCAGGATCATGCATAAAAGCAGCAACTATACCGATTTTCTGTTTCATTCCCTTGCTCATTTTCTTGATTTTGCCCTTTGGATTAAGCTCAAATCGTTCTATCAGTTCCTTCTGTCGGTTTTCCGGGCTTATTTTTCTGTAATTTGCTATGAAGTTAAGATATTCGGTTCCAGTCATGTCATCAAAAAAACTTATCTCTCCCGGTATGTAACCCAGATTCTGATGAATTTTCTCAGCGTTCTTCCAACAGTCCATACCATTAATGGTGCATTTTCCTGACCTGGACTTTATAAATCCCATTAAATGACGGATTGTTGTTGTCTTTCCCGCACCGTTGGGCCCCAGGAAACCAAATACTTCACCTTCATTTACTTCAAATGAGATGTTAAAAATTCCTTTTCCGTCTCCGTAATCACGAGTGAGGTTGTCAATTTCTATTATGCTCATGAAATCCTCCATTCCGCAGGCATTTTAGTGCCAAAGGAATCGCCAGCCAAATGTCAGATTTGGCTCTGCGATACTTTTTCCTCCTTGTAATATTTAATTACAATATGTACTTATGTATCTGCACGATTATTTATATGAAAAAATATACCATTTATCGGACGTATTATCAATGATAGAAAGTAATGGAAAAGTAGCAGAAAAAAGCGATAAAAAGCGCAAGTGGTTTTAAAAACTACATAATGTAGAAATATATGTAATAAAATGTTGACAATTAAACTCCAGAGGTTTATACTGAATAATAGTTTGATAATCAAAATAATAACCTTTGGAGGTAAATATGAGCATAAGTAAATGTAAATCAGTACTAAAGGAACTTCGTATAGGTGATAAAATTGCAAGTATTCCCATTGTTCAAGGTGGTATGGGAGTAGGTGTCAGCCTTAGCAGACTGGCAGGAGCAGTGGCAAAAGAAGGCGGAGTAGGCGTGATATCTACAGCACAGATTGGATATGAGGAGGAAGGATTTGAAAACAATCAGGCAGAATGTAATCTCCGGGCAATCCGCAAACATATAAAACGTGCAAAGGAAATAGCCTGCGGCAAGGGATTAGTGGGCGTTAACATAATGGTGGCTTTAAAGCACTATAAGGATCATGTAAAAGAAGCAGTGGCTGCAGGAGCTGATATTATTATTAGTGGTGCAGGACTTCCTATGGAGCTTCCTGAGCTTGTAGGGGAGGGAAACAGCACAAAAATTGCACCGATAGTTTCCTCAAAACGGGCAGCGCAGCTTATTTTAAAAATGTGGTCCCACAAATATAACAGAACTGCCGACCTTATTGTAATTGAAGGACCAAAGGCCGGAGGCCATCTGGGATTTTCCAATGAACAGCTTGCAGATATGGATAATCTAAATTTCGACGATGAGATAAAGCAGATTATTGATTGCAAGAAAGAATATGAAGAAAAGTACTCAAAAGAAATTCCTGTTATTGTGGCAGGTGGTATTTTCGACAGCAGCGATATAGCCCATGCCATAGAACTGGGAGCAGACGGAGTGCAGATTGCCAGCCGTTTTGTTGCGACCAAGGAATGTGACGCATCGGAGGCATATAAACAGGCATACATAAATGCTACCCAGAAGGATGTAAAGATTATAAAAAGTCCGGTAGGTATGCCGGGAAGGGCTCTTAATAATGCATTTATAAAACAGCTTGAAAATGGGCCTAAGCCTATTAAAAAATGTTACAATTGCCTGGAAAAGTGTAATCCGAAAAATGTACCATATTGTATTACAAAAGCGCTTATTGATGCTGTAAAGGGTGATGTGGATAACGGACTTGTGTTCTGCGGAGCTAATGTTGGACGTATTAAGGAAATGACCACGGTACACCAGCTAATGCAGGAGCTGGTTCAGGGCGTATAAGCTTGTTTTTTGGATTATTGGGTGCCATAATGACAGGGGCGTCATCTGCCACTGTATCAAGGCTGCTCACCGGTGGATGAGACATATATAACAGAATATTGCATCTAGACAATCATAATGTTACTGTTTTTTTTAAATATGGTTCATGGTATAATCATAAATAGTATGCCGAGGACGTCACAAATAAGTCATGGTCCGACAAGAAAAACTACCTACACAACTCTTTCTTGCGGCTCTGAAAACAATACGTTCTCAGAATGGAGTTTAGTATGAAAAATCGTAAAAATAACGTGATTGTGAGGGCACTTATTGTGCTTCTCATTATATCAGCTGTGGCAGGTTCACTGATTTCCTGCGGAAAGAAGGATGGTGCAGGAAAGAGCATAACTTTTACGGTGGGATTTGATGCGGAATTTCCACCTTACGGGTATAAGAACGAAAACGGTGAATATGTGGGATTTGACTTGTCTCTGGCAGAAGAAGTGTGCAGACGTAACGGATGGACACTTGTAAAACAGCCTATTGACTGGGATTCCAAGGATATGGAACTTACCACCGGTACTATAAGCTGTATCTGGAATGGATTTACAATGGATGGAAGAGAAAATGATTATACGTGGTCTTCAGCCTATGTAGATAATTCTCAGGTTGTTGTTGTTAAGTCTGATTCAGGAATTAAGAGCCTTAGCGACCTTTCGGGAAAAGTTGTAATTGTTCAGACAGATTCGTCTGCCCTTGCAGCATTTACCGGGGAGGATGCAGAGGAAAGCAATATTGAATTATGTAAGAGCTTTTCTTCATTACAGCAGGTTGGTGACTACAATGCAGCTTTTATGAATCTTGAAGCGGGTTCTGCCGATGCTATATGTATGGATATTGGTGTTGCAGGTTATGAAATCAAGGCAAGAGGAAATAAGTTTGTAATGCTTGACCAGCACGTATCTTCCGAACAGTACGGCATAGGATTTAAACTTGGAAATACAGAATTAAGAGATAAAGTTGAAGTTACACTGCAGGAAATGCTGGAAGACGGAACATTTGACATAATAGCCAGGGATTGGGAGCTTGAAGAAAGTGTATGTCTTGGAAAAGAAGGCTCAGATGCTGTTATGAAGGCTGAAAAAACAGCCAAAAATGATAGTAACTTTTTTGCTGAACTGGGAAATGTTATTGTACAGCTTTCAAGCGGAATAGGTGCATCTCTGGCAATCTTTGCCCTTACACTTATATTCTCATTACCTCTTGGTATGTTGCTTATGTTTGCAAGGAGATCAAGAATTAAGATTCTTCAAATAATAGCTAAGATATACATATCAATTATGAGAGGTACTCCTCTTATGTTACAATTGTTGGTGGTATTTTTTGGCCCTTATTACATATTTGGAATATCATTATCCTACAGTTACAGATTTTATGCCGTAATCATAGGTTTTTCGTTGAATTATGCGGCATATTTTGCTGAAATATTCAGATCCGGTGTGGAGGCTATTCCGGTGGGACAGTATGAGGCATCTGCCGTTTTGGGATACTCGAAACCACAGACATTCTGCAGGATTATCTTTCCGCAGATGATGGGAATTGTTCTTCCGCCTGTTACCAATGAGGTTATAACTTTGGTTAAGGATACATCTCTTGCCTTTGCTCTTGCTTATACTGAAATGTTTACCCTGGCAAAGCAGATAGCGGCAGCCAATGCCAGCATTATGCCTTTGTTTACCGCAGGTGTGTTCTATTATATATTTAACGCAATTGTTGCGTGGTTTATGAATTATCTTGAAAAGAAAATGCACTATTACAAGTAATTATCCGGTTAACAGTATTTATAAGAAGGAGTATACCCATGAAATTATTGGACATGAAAAATGTCAAGAAATCCTTTGGGAGTCTTGAGGTGTTAAAAGATATATCTATGGAAGTTGAAGAGGGAGAAGTAGTTGCTATTATTGGACCTTCCGGTTCAGGTAAATCCACGCTTTTAAGGTGTGCCACACTGTTGGAAACTATGGATGAGGGAACACTGGAATATTGTGGGGTTAAGGCCACAACTAACGATACAGGAGCTACGCAGTATGTTGACAAGAGAACATTACATGAACTGAAAAATAATTTTGGACTTGTTTTTCAGAATTTTAATCTGTTTCCACATTATTCAGTGTTAAAAAATGTAATTGATGCTCCTATACATGTTCAGAAGAGAGATAAGGATGAAGTAATCAAAGAAGCAAGAGAGCTGCTTGCCAAAGTGGGTCTTGAGAATAAAGAAAACAGTTATCCGGCACAGTTGTCCGGCGGACAGCAGCAGAGAGTAGCCATTGCCAGAGCACTGGCAATGAATCCTAAAATGTTATTTTTTGATGAACCAACATCTGCACTGGATCCGGAAATCACTGCGGGAATATTAAAACTCTTACGTGAACTTGCAGAGGAGAAGATGACTATGATTATTGTTACCCATGAAATTGCATTTGCAAGAAATGTAGCAGACAGAGTTATCTTTATGGATGGCGGAGTAATAATAGAAGAAGGAAAGCCGGAGGATGTAATTGATAATCCGGGTAGCGAGCGTACAAAGGCTTTTCTTCAGAAGATGGGATAGATTTGCTTATTAGAAGAGCACAATGAGTAACAGGGGAGGCGAAGGTGACAATATGACCCTTAATCAGATGAAATATGCAATCACTATAGCTGAATCAGCTTCTTTTAATGAGGCAGCTAAGAAGCTTTATATTTCTCAGCCAAGTCTTTCTACATCCATTCATTCTCTTGAGGAGGAGATAGGAATTCAGATTTTCAGGCGTTCCCAGAACGGAATATCAATCACTCCTGAAGGGAAAGAATTTATCGGATATGCAAGACAGGTAATGGAACAGTATGAACTGTTGGATGCCAAATATATCAGCAAGTTTAATGCTAAGAAGAAGTTCAGTGTTTCTATGCAGCACTACTCATTTGCAGTGAAAGCATTTGTGGAAATGGTGAAACAGTTTGGTATGGATGAGTATGAGTTTGCTGTTCATGAGACTAAGACACACGAAGTGATTGAGGATGTGAAGAATGGTAAAAGTGAGTTGGGAATCCTGTATCTTAATGAGTTTAACCATGGTGTTTTGGGAAAGATTTTTGCGGAAAATGATTTGGAATTTCATAAGCTTCTTACCTGTGACGTGTATGTATATATGTGGAAGGGAAACCCTCTGGCAGGAAAAAAGACACTCACACTGGAGGAATTAAAGGAATATCCATGTCTTTCTTTTGAGCAGGGTGACTACAATTCATTTTATTATGCCGAAGAAGTTCTTAGTACCTATGAATATAAAAGATTGATTAAGGCTAATGACCGAGCTACCATGCTTAATCTTATGGTGGGTTTGAACGGGTATACACTATGTTCGGGAATTATCAGTGAAGAATTGAATGGAAGTGACTACTGCGCCATAAAGCTTAAATCAGGAGAAAAGATGAACATAGGTTATATTTCCAGAAGAGGTGCCTCTTTAAGTCCTATTGGACAGAAGTATCTGGAGGAGATTGCAAAGCACAAGGCATTGTAAAATATAACTTTAAGTATAGATATAGCGAAAAACTATAACAAATCATACATTTTTAGTATTATCATATAGCTATATCTTATTGACATTTAATTCCTAGGCTAATATTCTATTAACATACAAAGAAAATATGTTTAAGCAATTGCGAAACACTGTTTATTGATAACTGTTAAGTGAAAAAAGGCGTTTCGCAAACGCCTAATTATATGTTAATAGAGAGGAGCCAGAGATATGAAACAGATATTAGCATTTGGAGATTCAAATACTTATGGATATAAACCTGATGGAACGGGTAGATTTGGATGGGGAGTAAGATGGACATCTATTCTTTCGGAGAAATTGAATGACCAAGGTTCTGAAGAGGAGATAAGAGTAATAGAGGAAGGACTTGTGGGAAGAACTACAGTGTTTGATGATCCTTTGAGAAAGGGAAGAAATGGAGCTGAATTGCTTCCGGTTATACTTGAGACACATCGTCCTTTAGATGCTGTGATAGTTATGTTAGGAACCAACGACTGCAAGACTGTTTATGGGGCGTCACCGGCAGTTATTGGAAAGGGAATAGAGGTACTTATAAAGCAGATAAGGGAATATTCGCCATCCAGCAGGATACTTTTGGTTTCTCCAATAGAACTGGGAGAGAAGGTTTATGAGCCGGGATTTGACCAGGAATTCAGCCCATCATCTGTAGCAGTTTCAAAAAAACTGGGAGATGTTTATAAAGAGATAGCTGAAAGCTATAAAGTGGATTTTCTTAAAGGTTCAGACTATGCACGTCCAAGTGAAATTGACAGGGAGCACTTGGATGAAGAGGGACATAAAAAAATAAGTGAAGGTATTTATTGTAAATTGAAAGAAATTGATATATAATTAAAGTGATTTGTTACGGGAGAGTCGGAAAGCAAAAAAATGGGTGTACAGGGAGTTGGTTATGTTTATTTCGGAAGAACCGATGAATGAGGCAAATTGTGTCTCTTATGCTACGGCAACTATGAAATCGAGCTACCTTGTTATGAATGCAGATGAACATTTTTATCACTTCTGCGGTAAGGTAACAGGTATTAATTTTGCCGATTATATCTACTCTGAGGATTTTAATGAATTTGATGAGGCAAGTAAATCGCTTGAAGTGGGGGAACGCAAGCGTTTGTTTATCAGAGTTATTAATAAGCTTGGAGATGTATATTGGGCTGATATTTTAATTTATAATGATGGCACTGTAATTGAGGGAGAAGTAGCTCGCAGCATCGTTATGTATCCTTTGACTGCATTGGAGAGACGGTATATCCATGCCATAGATAACCTGAATAAGTACAGGATGATTCTTTCTTTACACAGGGATTATCTGTTTGATTACGATGCCAGTACAGGAATATTCAGTGTGTTCTTTTACAGAGGCAATCAGTCAATAGCTTTTATTAAGTGCAGTCTGGATGATTTCAGGGATGAGATTATGAAACATTATACAGACGATAAAGAAAAAGAAGAGTTTGTTGTGTTTTATAATTATCTTCTTCATGAGAAGAACAGGTTTTCTTGTAATGTAAAGTTGCCAACGGACAGTAATTTTTCGGATATTTGTCTGTTTAAAGCTGAAGGAGTTGTTTCATATACCGTTAACGGAGGTACGATAACGGCAGGTATGCTTCAGTCCATTGAGGTAAGGGATGAGAATGCCATACCGTATTATTTAACTAAAGAAGCTATAGATCCTGCAACAGGACTTATGAATAAGCGTGCTGCAAAGGAGTATAGTGAATCCATTCTTGGTTATGGAGATAATCAGTCGCACTATATGGTAGTGTTTGATGTGGATAATTTTAAGGATATTAATGACAACTATGGACATTTGTTTGGTGATGAAGTCCTGTCCAAGGTTGCTGAAATCATGGATAGAAATCTTAACGGAAGAGGCATTGTGGGAAGATTTGGGGGAGATGAGTTTTACATCTTTACATCTAAGTTTAAGTCAGAAGAGGATTTAAGAACGCTTCTTACTACAATAAGACGTGATGTGAAATATGCATTTAATAAAATAAAGGATGATTTGCATGTAACTCTGTCTGTTGGTGTAAGTATGTATCCAAAAGATGGAACTACCTATGATGCGCTGTTTGAAAAAGCTGATAAATGTTTATATATAGCCAAGAATAGAGGACGTAACCGGTTTATAATATATGATGAAGCTAAACACGGGGCGATTTCAACGGATGAATCAAGGAATCATACAAGTATTAATCCTGTTGAACATGCAGAGGATTTAGCTACTTATTTGTCAGAGCTTACATTATCGCTTTACCCAAATAACCAACAGGATGTTACGGGCATTTTAGATGATGTAATTAAAAAGATCAGATTAGACGGTGTAAGAGTATATTCTACAAAGTCTGAAGAGCCGTTATATATGGTAGGGGAATATAAAAAACAGCCGGATATATTTGAACTTTTGGATAATAAGGTGTTTATGTCCTGCTTTAACAGAAATCATGTTCTTATGATTGGAAATACAACTACAGTTGAGGGATATAACAAAAAGTCCTATAACTCTCTGATGGAGTGCAATATAATGGCAATGTTATGCTTTTATTTTGATAAACCGGAAGGCGAGAGGATATTCTTCTTCTATGATGTATTTAATCACACTAACAGATGGAACGAATCGGATAAGAATTATTTATTAATAATAAGCCGTCTGCTGTTTAATATGTTTATGAATTATTCTGATACTAAGGATAATTAAGCATATTTTGTTGGAAATGGTACCCCGGTACCTACTTAATGGGGGAAAATTCATATATTTTATATAATTGGGTGGAAAAACATAAAACTCAATGCTATAATCTAGACATTGTGTTTGGATGAGCAAAGGAGGAAGAGATTATGAAGATGTTTTTAGTTGCGCTTTTAGCAGTTATGGCAATCTTTGTTATCTTGTGTTTTGTTACAGTTAAGAGCCGGAAGGATAACGTGGAATTAAAACGTTGGATTCTGGCTCTTTTATCGTGTGGAATTATATCTATTATTATATATTTCTTTGTTATTTTATCAAAGACGTACGAGAGTGGGCTGATTTTCATTAATCTGTATATGGCAATGCTTATATGGTTTATGGTGGTAATGCTTAAATATACCAGTGAATATACCGGTGTATTGAAGAATACAGGTATGGCAAGAAAAGTGGCATTTGTTTTATATGTTGCCGACTCATGTAATATGATTCTCAATATCTTTTTTAAGCATGCTTTTGACATAATGCAGGTGGAATGGAACGGGGAATTATTTTATGATATATGTTCTCTCAAAGTTCCTTTCTTCTTACATTTTGCGCTTGTTGGTGCCCTGGAATGTATAATTCTTTATATGTACGTTAAAAAAATAAATTCAGTGCCTAAATTTTATAAGAGCAAATATGCCATGGTGCTGGTTTCTTTTATAGTTATACTTATGGCTAATATTATTAGTATTTTTAACAGTTTTCCTGTGGATTCTTCCATATTTTTATATGGAATTGCTTCAGTTGCAATATGCTATTTCTCTCTCATTTTTATTCCCAAAGGATTGGAAAAGAAGACACTTTCCTATCTTGTGGCAGAGATGAGCGATGTTGTCTGTGTGTTTGATTTATGGGGGAAATGTGTTTATCAGAATGAAACAGCAAAAAAGGTTCTGAAAGATGAAAAGTTTGCAAGGCTTACATATGATTATTTCAGCAACTGGATTGAGAACAGAAAAGATAAATCTCTTAAAGAAGAATGCTGGGATGATGTATTTGATTATGATGGGATCAGTGTCTATTTTGAATGCCGTTATAATAAAATAATAGACGACAACAATGAGGAAATAGGCTTCTTCTTTGTTATGCATGACAGAACAGAGGAAGTAGAGGAATTTAAGAGACGTCACTACAGAATGGCTCATGACGAACTTACGGGCTTATACAGAAGAGAGTATTTCTATCAGAATGTTGAGATAGCATTAAGGGACAATTCTGAAAAGGATTATTATCTTGTATGTTCCGACATAACAGAATTTAAGATTTTTAATGAGCTGTTCGGACAGGAACGGGGAAATGAAGTGCTTAAGAGTATCGCCCGGGGTATATCTCACAATTATAAAAAAGATGTGTACGGAAGAATTTCCGGTGATGCTTTTGCGTGGCTGGTTCCTGCAGAAAGGTATAATGAAAATCAGCTGATTCAGTTTATAAAGGAAATAGAGAATGAATTCAGCAGTAATCTTTATAAAATGCGTATTGCAGTGGGAGTTTATAAAATCCAGGATTATAGTGAACCTGCATACGTTATGTGTGACAAATGCAGAATGGCAATAGATTCTATCACCAATGAATACTCAAGAAGTGTAATCTATTATGATGAAAAGATTCTCGAGAAATCACATAACGAGAAGAGAATTGTAGGTGAATTTGAAGAAGCGCTGAAAAGCGGTATGTTTAAAATGTATTTACAGCCTCAGGCGACAAAAGACGGAAAAGTGATTGGAGCGGAAGCACTTGTAAGATGGGAGCACCCTGATAAGGGTATAATAGCACCTAATGAATTTATCCCAATATTTGAAAATACCGGACTTATATGGAAGCTTGACTATTATATTTGGGAGCAGGCTGCCATAAAACTCAAAGAATGGGAAGATGAAGGAAAGAAAGACTGGTATATTTCAGTAAATATCTCTCCGGATGATATGTACCACGTAGACATATACAGTGCATTTACCGGTTTTGTGAAAACATATGGAATTGATCCTAAAATGCTTAAATTGGAAATAACAGAAACCGTATTTATAAAGGAAAAGGAAACTCACAAAATTCTTATTAACAGGCTTAGAGATTACGGCTTCGAAGTTGAAATGGATGATTTCGGCAGCGGATATTCTTCATTGAATATGCTTAAAGAGATTAAAGTGGATGTTCTTAAGCTTGATATGGGATTTTTACAGCTTGACGAGAAGGATGATGAAACAGGGAAAAGAAGTTGGGATATTATTAATATGATTATAGGGCTTGCTAAGGTGCTTGGACTTAAGATAGTAACGGAAGGTGTGGAAACACAGGAACAGGTCACAAAACTCTCAGAAATGGGATGTAATATATTCCAGGGTTATTACTTTTCAAAACCATTAAGAATTGAAGAATTTGAGAGTAAATATGACCTGTAACCAGGGGGGGGTCAGACCCCATAAATTTTTTATAAACTTTTTCTGGAAAAGTTTATAAAAATTTTATGGGGTCTGACCCCTTTTTAATTTAAAATATTTTTTATAAGCAATTGCAAACAGCACAGCTGATAATATCATTGCCAGATAATCTGTCATTGGCTGAGTCATTGCAAGGTGAGTAGGAGAGTTGCTCACCAAATTTATGGTAATAAGTATAGGGAAGTATATGATTCCCTGTCGGCTTACAGAAAGAATAAGCGAAGGTATGGCTGCTCCCATGGATTGTATCGCATTCATAAATACGAAGAGGATACCGAGAATCGGACCTGAAAGTATATATATTCTGGAGAAGGAGAAGGCATAACCAAAGGCTTCGTTATCATCAAGAAAGGCCTTGGCAAGAGGCGCAGCCCCAAAGTAACATACACAAGTCATTATTATACTTAATCCAAATGCGAAGCAGAGTGAAAATTTAAGTACTGCCTTATATCTCTTATCATTTCCAGCACCGAAACAGTAGCCCAACAGAGGCTGTATTCCCGTACCTACACCGATAAGAAGCATAACAGCAATCATATTCACCTTCATTGCCACACCCAGTCCGGCAACAGGAATGTCTCCATGAGCTGACATAAATGTGTTAATGGCAATGTTGGATACACTCATAAGAATACTGTTTAATGAGGCAGGTATTCCTATTGCTAATACACCCAGAGATACTTTTTTATCCAGGGTATAGTCTTTTGGATTGATTGAAAGCATTGATTTTTTTGAAAGCAGATGTGCAATATAAAAAACTGCTGAAAAAACGTTTCCCAATACGGTGGCAATGGCTGCACCTGCAACATTCCATCCCAATACCAGGATCATTAGAGGATCAAGAATTATATTTATAATATTACCTATTATCATTCCCATCATGGCAACGGTTGCTTGTCCTTCCGAACGGATTATGTTGCTGAAAGAATTGCTGATTATGAGGAAGGGAATCCCCAATGCTACTATTGAAAGGTATTCAGATGCGTATCCTATTGTGGCGTCGCTGGCACCAATAAGACGGCATATTGGTGCACTGAATATGGAAACAAGCACCAGAGAAATCACGCCTATTATTGTGCCTGTCCAGAAACAGAAAGAGGATGCCTTTTTTGCAATGTCTTTCTTTCCTTCTCCAAGCATACGGCTTATCATTGACGTGCCGCCTATTCCGAAGAGCATACCTATTGCCATGAATAACAGGAATGCAGGTGTTGCAATGGAAACAGCTGCAACCATTAATGGATTCTTTGTCTGACCGATGAAAAATGTGTCTGCAAGATTATAGACAAGAACCATTAACATACTGACTATAGACGGAATTACGTTAGTGAGAACTGCCTTAGGTACAGGCGCATCCCTGAATATTTGTTGTGTTTTATCTTTCATTTTTACCTCCACTAATATATTTAATATCTATGATTAACTTGTATAAATTTAACGTGCAAGAACTTATTTTAATGATATTAGGAATTTTAGTCAAGAAATTAAACAATTATATGTACTATACGTACTATACTTTATTTAAAAAAATCAGTGGGAAAACTAAGTAAAATATTGGAATAAAAAACTTAGTAAAAAAACAATATAGTATCTTCACATTTTTTCAAAAATGTATATAATTATTAGAGAATGACAAGCTATCATATATGATGGCAATAAAGAAAGGGGTCTATAGACATTATGAGTACAATGGCAGACAAATTTGAAGAACTTGGAGTAATTCCGGTAGTAGTATTAAACGATGCAGAGGATGCACTTCCTTTAGCTAAGGCATTATATGAAGGTGGACTTCCATGTGCTGAGGTTACTTTCCGTACGGCAGCAGCAGAGGAATCTATCCGCAGAATGCATGAAGCATATCCTGATATGGTACTTGCAGCAGGTACAGTTCTTACAACAGAGCAGGTTGATCGTGCAGTAGCAGCAGGCGCTTCTTTAATCGTAAGCCCTGGTTTTGATCCGGAAATCGTTGATTACTGTATCTCTAAGAATATAGAAGTTGTTCCTGGTATCGTTACACCTTCAGAGCTTGCTCAGGCTGTTAAGCGTGGACTTACAAGAGTTAAGTTCTTCCCGGCAGAAGCAGCAGGTGGACTTGCAATGATCAAGGCTATGTGTGCAGCATACACAAGCGTAAGAATTATGCCAACAGGTGGAATCAATGCTAAGAACATTTCAGAATATCTTGCATGCGATAAGATCTTCTGTTGTGGTGGTAGCTGGATGGTTAAGGGTGACTTAATCAAAGCTGGTGAGTTTGACAAGATTAAGGAAATGACAGCTGAGGCTGTTTCTCTTGTTAAGAGCATCCGTGGTTAATTGAAAACCAAAACGTCAATAAAGATGTAAATACATAAAAGGAGACTGCATCACTTATTTATAGGTGCTACAGTCTTCTTTTTTATTTATAAAAATTTAATGGGGTCAGACCCCATTAAATTTTTATAAATTTTTTTAGGAGATGATCTTGGTTAGTTACACTAAGCAGCGTGTCGCTTTTGTTGTTTTACCAGATCTATAAACATTTGGTGTATTCTGTAATCTTTTGTTAATTCCGGATGGAAAGATAATCCGATTTGATTCTTATATTGTGCAGCCACAATGTGTCCGTCAATCTCAGAGAGAACCTCGACACCATCTTCAACGTTTTCTACAAAAGGAGCACGTATAAATACCATAGGAATATCGTTTAAACCTGTAAGCGAACCGGTTGTAGTAAAGCTGGAAATTTGTCTTCCATATGCATTTCGCTTGATTGTAACAGGCATTGTACCTATATGGACGGTGTCGTCATTTTCAATCTTTTCTGATAAAAGAATAAATCCGGCACAGGTTGCAAGGGTTGGTAACCCGTTAGCTATCATCTCTTTTAATGTATCCAGCATATCCAGTTTTCGCAATAATTTTCCCTGAACGGTGCTTTCACCTCCGGGAAGTATTATTCCGTCTATTCCTTCCAAATCAGCTTTTTGTCGTATTTCCACACAATCAGCTCCAAGGGCTTTAATAATTCTTTCATGTTCAATAAATGCTCCTTGTACAGCCAGGACACCAATTTTCATATTTACCCTCCGTTTTTACTCAGTATTTTTTAAGAAAACAATTTAAGGAATATTACTTTCCTCTTTCTTCCATGATAAGTTCAATTTCGTTTGCATTGATTCCAACCATAGCTTCTCCCAGGTCTTCTGAAAGTTCAGCGATAAGTCTTGCGTCAGTATAATTTGTAACAGCCTGAACGATTGCAGAGGCACGTTTTGCAGGATCACCTGACTTGAAAATACCAGAACCTACAAATACTCCCTCAGCGCCGAGCTGCATCATAAGAGCTGCATCAGCAGGTGTGGCAACCCCTCCTGCGGCAAAGTTTACAACAGGGAGTGAACCATTTTCATGGACATACTGAACCAGTTCATAAGGAACCTGAAGCTGCTTAGCTTCTTCATAAAGCTCATCAGTCTGCATAGATGTGATTTTTCTGATTTCTGAGTTCATTTTCCTCATGTGTCGTACAGCCTGAACAATGTCTCCTGTACCCGGTTCGCCTTTGGTTCTTATCATTGAAGCACCCTCGTTGATTCTTCTTAATGCTTCGCCTAAATCTCTGGCTCCGCATACAAATGGAACATCAAATTTAGTCTTATCAATATGGTAAACATCATCTGCAGGAGAGAGAACCTCTGACTCATCGATATAGTCTATTTCAATTGCCTGTAAAACCTGAGCTTCAACAAAATGACCTATTCTGCATTTTGCCATTACAGGTATACTGACTGCATCCTGAATACCCTTAATCATCTTAGGGTCACTCATTCTTGATACACCACCGGCAGCTCTTATATCAGCAGGAATTCTTTCAAGTGCCATAACAGCACAGGCACCGGCAGCTTCAGCGATTTTTGCCTGTTCAGGTGTAGTTACATCCATAATAACTCCACCTTTGAGCATTTGTGCTAAGCCCTTGTTTAATTCGTATCTTGTCTTATCCATATTTTCCTCCATTCGGCGGATGCTTTATGCACATTGATTAGTGTGGATAGCATCTTTGCCTTGATTTTTGATATGGACAATAGTATATTGAATCTGGATATAAAAAAATATTCAAATTACATTATTTTTATATGTCAGAATGAGGAGTAGAAGAGTATGCTAACATATAATTTTGAAAATGTTGACGGACCCCTTTACGAATATGTGTACAAATGCATAAAAGAGGATATATTGGAGGGAAATCTTTCCACGGGGATAAAGCTACCTTCAAAAAGAAGTTTCGCGAAAAATAATGGCGTTAGTACCATTACAATTCAAAATGCTTATGACCAGTTAATAAGTGAGGGATATATATATGCCATTCCTAAAAAGGGATATTATGTAGCAGATATAACGGACTTTAAGAAGGTTAAAAGACCTGAAAAAGCCTCTATGGATATTAAGGTTCCTGTGAGAGAAGAAATAGTATTTGATTTTTCATCCAATAAAATAGAGGTGGATAATTTCCCGTTTTCTATATGGGCGAGACTTATGAGGGATACAATTTCCAACAGAGAGGGAGAACTTCTTGAAATTTCACCTTGTGGAGGCGTATATGAGTTAAGGGAAGCCATTGCAGAGCATCTGTCCTCCTTCAGAGGAATGTCAGTGGATCCTAATCAGATAATTGTGGGTGCGGGAACAGAATACCTGTATGGTCTTTTAATAAAACTGCTGGGTAAGGATAAAATTTATTGTATTGAAAATCCGGGTTATAAAAAATTATATGCAATATACAAAAGCAATGATGTATGCTGCAAGTCAGCGGGATTGGATGAACAGGGAGTTGTGGTGGACGATTTAAGGAAGGTAAAAGCGGATATAGCCCATATCAGTCCTACTCACCATTTTCCAACAGGAATTACCATGCCGGTTAATCGAAGATATGAACTGTTAGCATGGGCAAATGAAAAAGAAAGCAGATATATTATAGAAGATGATTATGACAGTGAATTCAGACTGAATGGAAAGCCAATTCCACCATTGCAAAGTATAGATGCCTGTGAAAAAGTTATATATATGAACACATTTTCCAAGTCACTGGCATCCACAATTCGTATCAGTTATATGGTTTTGCCAAGACACCTAGCGAATCGCTATTATGAACAGCTGTCATTTTATTCCTGCACAGTATCTACATTTGAACAGTATACGCTGGCTTCTTTCATAAAAAAAGGATATTTCGAAAAGCATATTAATAGGATGAGACTGCATTATGGAAGAAAGAGGACTCAGATATTACAGACAATAAGAAATATTTTTTCCAATAATGAGTGTGAAATTCTGGAGAATGATTCAGGGCTGCATTTTCTGTTGCAGTTTAATACCAAGGTGTCAGATGAATATGTTAAGGAAAAGTTATGGGAAAAGAAGATTAAGATTGTTACTGTTGCGGATTTTGACACGGAAAAGAAAAAGCAGAATAAGCATCAGTTTATCTTAAATTATTCAAATATGAACCCGGATGAACTGGAAAATGCCCTTAAGTACCTAAAAAAGATAATTTGACATATTTTAAAGCTAAAAAAATTATTATACATTTATATTATAAAAATAAGGGTTTTTTTAGCCCTTATGATTTGATATTATGTATAGGAAAATGTAATAAAGAATTCAGGAGAAATTTATGAAAATATTTACACAAGATTATATAGAAAAATTTTTCAAGGAAATTTATAAATCAGATAGAAATATTGAAGATTGCTTTCAAAATATAAATTCAGCAATAAACTTACTGGATGAAAAGCTTCATATTGGTGTTGTTAAAGTAAGACAATATGAGATAGAAAATCCTTTAAGTAAAATAAAAGATGAGAATGATAGGGGACAGAGATGTAAAACTATGGTTTTATATCCTTTAACGGATGGCGTTTTAACAGAGGCAGAAGAGGATGAAGATTTAGCAAACCCGGACTGCTTTGTCAAAGAATATGTTAATCAGATTAGTTTGAAGACAGAAATGCTTATATATCCTAAAAAAGGATACACATGGGATGAATACAGTTTTAACGATGTGGAATTAATAAGCAATGCAGTTTATACGAAGTATATTAATGCTGTAACCCAGTCAGGAATCGCCCGAAATGCTGTTACGGATATTCCAACCGGAATTCCTAATCTGATGGGGCTTATGAAGTATGCTGATAAGCTTATTGATGATGGAGTAATAGGCGAATATGACGGATTTTACTTTAATGTAAGAAATTTTAAGTATGTCAATAATGTTTTTTCCTATAATGAAGGTCATGAAGTAATGAAAATTTATGCCAATACAATAAAAAATATGGTTGGCAACAATGGAAATGTATGCCGTCTCGGTGGAGACAATTTTGTTGTAATTTTGAAGAAGTTTGTAACACCTAATTTTCTTGTTCGCATACAGGATGTTCACATATCCTACAGTAATGAAACTATTTCCAAAGAATTTGTGTTTGGAGCAACGGTGGGAGCTGCCCATCTTGACGGGTGCAAAATTCCTGATGAAATAATGCTTAGGGTAAGCGTGGCATTTCAGGCATCCAAAGATGACCCTAAGCGTGATACTTTCTTTTTCTCAAATGAGATATTAAAGAGTGTAATGAAGGAAAAAGAGATTCTTGCAGACTTTGATAAGGCTATGAATAACAAAGAATTTGAAGTGTATTTTCAGCCTAAGGTAGATGTAAACACAAGAAAACTGGTAGGAGCTGAGTCGCTGGTAAGGTGGAATTATAATGGCAGGATTATAATGCCGGAGAAATTCATAACTGCTTTTGAAAAAAGCGGACATATACGCAGACTCTCATTTTATATGCTTGAATCAGTTTGCGAAACATTTTGCAAATGGAAAAAGGAAGGAAGAAATATGGTAAGGATTTCCGTTAATTTTTCCAAAAGCAATCTTTACAATCAATATCTTGTCAGGGATATTGTAAATATTTTAAATAAACACGACATTGACAGAAAATACATAGAGATAGAATTTACCGAGAGCGAGAATTATGAAGATTATGAAGTAATGTCAGAAGTGATTGCACAATTACATGGAGCCGGAATTTCTGCATCTATCGATGATTTTGGTAAAGGATATTCGTCTCTTAACATGCTTAAGAAAACAGGATTTGACAGGTTAAAGATAGACAAAGCATTTGTTCCTCTTCAGGGGGATTATCCGGGTAAGAGCAAGGATATACTTGTATTTGAGTCGATTGTAAAGCTTGCAAGAGATTTGGATATGGAGACTGTAACAGAGGGCGTGGAAAATGAGAGCCAGCTGGAATACTTAAAAAATGCCGGATGCAATATTGTTCAGGGATATGTTTTTGATAAACCTTTAAAGCTTGAAGATTTTGAAAAACGAATGGATATTGGAGGATACTAAATTATAAAGCGCCTGCGGAATGGAGAATAGAATGGAATATCGAAGTGATAAAAATAGCACAAGACACAGAAATGTAAAGAGGAAAAGAAGAGGGAAAAAACGAGGAATAAACAGAGGATATATTGTTGGAGCCGGAATTGGGATTTTGGCGGTTGTTGTAATTATTATTTTTTCCGTCAGAGGCAGCACAAAGGGTACAAATAAATCCGGTACGGATGATTATAACGAAACCCGGGAGGTTAATAATTCCATGACTGAGGAGGATACAGTTACCAAAGAGAACAGTTCTTCAGAGGGCAGTAAACAGGATAATAATACTATTACAGAAAATACATCCGATGGCGTACAGATAACATCTAAAGGGTATAAGATAGAGGTTAAAGACGGAGTGACTTATGTTGGTGGAACATTGATTGCCAACAAAACATACCCTCTTCCAAGTACATTTATTCCTACAGACCCTGCACAGCCTGTTACAAGTGAAAGAAGTAACACAAGTCTTGATAAGACACTTATGGAGAATTACGAAATCATGAGAAAGGATGCGGCTAATCTGGGACTTAACATATATATTGCCAGTGGTTACCGTTCTTATAATTATCAGGTTAATCTGTATAACAGATATGTAACTCAGGATGGTAAATTGGCAGCAGATACTTATTCTTCAAGGGCCGGTCATTCTGAACACCAGACAGGTTTATGTTTCGACCTTAACAGTGTTGAGGACAGTTTTCAGTATACCAGCGAGGGCAAATGGGTAAATGATAACTGCTACAAATATGGTTTTTGTATTCGTTTTCCTAAAGGTAAAGAAGCATATACAGGATATAAGTATGAATCATGGCATCTCAGATATGTAGGAGTAGAACTTGCTACCAAGTTATATAACAACGGAGACTGGATATCTCTGGAAGAATATTACGGAATAACAAGTGAGTATGCGGACTAAGTTGATTTGGAATAAAAAAATACAGTATTGCATATAAATGTATCTATATGGTAAAATTTGTGAGCTGTACAAAATTGGCTAAAATATATACATAGAAATGGAGATTGTTATGTCAGAGAAAAAGAGAGATACATGGGGTTCGAGAGCAACATTCATTCTTGCTTCAATCGGTTCTGCGGTAGGACTGGGTAATGCATGGCGTTTCCCGGGGCTTGCAGCTAAGCATGGAGGTGGAACATTTTTGCTTGTTTACCTTGTGGCATTGTTTTTAATCGGAATTCCACTTCTTATGATGGAGGTATCAATTGCAAGAAAGTTTCATAAAGGTGCAATTGAATCCATGAGAGGAATTAACAAAAAAGCAGAGTTTATAGGATGGGCATCAACAGCTAATGCATTTGTTATTGTAACTTATTATGCAGTAGTGTTTGCCTGGGTTATTCTCATGGTATTTATGTCTTATAGATTTGCCGGGATGACCGGAGACGCAGTGGCAGCAAGTAACGTATTTGCCAATGCAACAGAAACAACCTGGGATGTTACAGGTTATACAGTACCTCTTGCTGTATTAATATGCGGAGGTGTTGCATGGGCTACAATTTATTACTGCATCCGTAACGGAGCTCACAGTGTAGGAAAAGTTGTTAAGTATACAGTATTTGTTCCAATTATTTTATTACTTGTTATGGCTGTTAAGGGATGTACCATGCCTGGAGCAGGAGAGGGACTTAAGATGTTCTTTATTCCAAAAATTGAAGCGTTCTCAGATGCAAGTCTTTGGATAGATGCAATTGGACAGGTATTTTACAGCTTATCCATTATGATGGCTATCATGTTTGCCTATGGTTCATATCTTGATGAAAGTACAAATCTTGCCACAGACTGTTGCATTATTGCATTTTCAGATGCCGCAGTAAGTATTCTCTCGGGAATTGTTATGTTCTCAACTATGGGAGGTGTAGGCATGCTTGACAATATTTCATCATCAGGTATTGCTACAGCATTTATCATATACCCTCAGGCAATAGTTAACATGACAAATGTGGGATGGTTTAATGCTCTATTCGGAGTTATATTTTATCTTATGCTTGCTACCCTTGCTATTGATTCGGCATTTTCCATTGTGGAAGGTGTTTCAGCGTCAATCTCGGATAAGTTCCGTGTCAATCCACGAAAGGTAACTAAGATTGTCTGTGGTATTACGGGTGTTATTTCATTTATATACATGACACGTTCAGGTCTTGCATGGCTTGATATTGTGGACAATTGGACCAATCAGATCAATCTTATATTGATAGGTATAATGGAGTGTGTGGCTATCGGTTGGTTTTTTGATGTTGATAAGGTGGTGAAACAGATTAACCGAAACACAACTAAGTTTAAAATGCCAAGAATATGGCTGAGAGCATCAATCAGATTTATCGCCCCGATTGCCTTGACAATTCTTTTTGTATGGAATATTTATAACCTTTTTGTTGTCAATCATGGACACTACGGATATGCTTTGTGGGCTGAATGTATTGCAGGTTGGGCAGTTTCAGCGCTTGTGTTCTTAAGTGGAGCAATAGCAAAAATTGTGATTCATTTTAAGAAGAAAAAAGGCTTTGTAGAGTCAGAAATTGAGTGGAAAGAGGAAGACTAATAAAATAAGATATTTAAGGCCCTGACGGTTCATTCATGATTTCATGGATATTCCGGACAGGGTTTTTTTTATTTTTATTTTATGGGGTCAGACCCCATAAAATTTTTATAAACTATTAGGTACCTTGACAATATGAAAAAAATTGTATAATATCAAGGTACCTAGTTAAATGCAAATGGAGTAATCTAGAAAGAGGCGAAGCGTGAAAATGGATATAAATCAGAACAGGGATGTACCACAGGAAGATGAATTGTCTTATCTTCTTGGACGCTGTGGACATTTTCTTTACCATAGGCCGGAGAAGGGCCGCGGACAGAGTAAAATTCTTAAAATACTTTATGAAAAGGATTCTATGACTCAGAAAGAGTTGCAAAGTGAATTGGGAATCAAGTCCGGTTCAATGAGTGAAATTCTGTCTAAGCTTGAGAGCAGGGAAATGGTGTTACGACATAAGGATGAAAAGGACAGAAGAAAGGTAATACTCAGCATAACGGATAAAGGCAGAAGGGAAGTAGAAATATTTGCTAAAAATGAAAGTAAAATAGATATATATCAAAGTCTTAACAATTCAGAAAAAGAGACATTAAAAAATATATTATCAAAGCTTGTGAATGATTGGTATTCATAGTAGGCATTTGCGAAACTCTGTGATTTAATACTGTAGGTTGTGCAATTATACTATATTACCGCTAGGCACGCTCTCGCTGCTTGCTGCTCACAGCGGTGCATAAACGGCTAAAATACAGCCGCAAAGCACCGGTGGCAGCAAAGCACCTAGCTTGCAATATAGTATAATTGCACAACTGTTCAGCAACAAAAAGGCGTTTCGCAAACGCCTAGGTATTCATAGTTATGAAAGGAATGAAGGCGGATGTTTAAATACTTGAAAAAATATTGGTTTTTTGCCATATTGGCACCTCTTTTTATGATGGGGGAGGTTTTTATGGACCTTCTTCAGCCAAGATTTATGAGCACTATTATTGATGAAGGTGTTCTTGGATTGCATAGTGGAGGAGTGGGAGATCTTAACATAGTGCTGTTTACAGGATTGAAGATGATAATCTTTGTGGCTATAGGTGGATTCTGCGGTGTAATGTCAGGTGTGTTTGCTAATCTATGTGCACAGCAGTTTGGAAATGACTTGCGAAAGAGTGCTTTTAAGAGAATTATGGAATTCTCTTTTGAACAGACGGATAAATTCTCCACAGGTTCATTGATTACGAGAGTTACTAATGATATAACTCAGCTTCAGAATTTTGTTATGCAGTGTATGAGGGGATTTGTTCGTACATCAATGTTAT
Organism: Eubacteriales bacterium; assembly: GCA_030536855.1. Lineage (GTDB taxonomy): Bacteria > Bacillota > Clostridia > Lachnospirales > Lachnospiraceae > Lachnospira. Next base: position 19,722 of record JAUNPK010000010.1, on the reverse strand, counting down.
TTTTGGGAGGAATTGTATGTATGGTTACTCTCAATTTAAGTTTTGGTGCGGTTATTGCCTGTGCATTTCCATTTATCGCAGTGTGTATCGTATTCTTTATATCAAAAGCAAATCCTAAGTTTACAATTCTTCAGAAAAAACTGGATAATCTTAATAATGTAATGCAGGAAAATGTGTCAGGCTCCCGTGTGGTTAAGGCTTATGTACATGAAAATTATGAAATACATCGTTTTGGAAATGCAAACAATGAACTGGTAAAAACGCAGTTAGATGTATTGCTTCTTCTGTCATATATGACGCCTATTATGAATATTATACTTAACCTGGCAGTTATTGCGGTAATTAAGGTGGGTTCAATAAATGTTGCTGCGGGAAATGTAACTCCCGGAAATGTTATGGCTGCCATTACCTATTGTTCCCAGGTTCTCAATGCTGTTATGAGAATGACTATGATTTTTCAGACTGCTTCAAGAGGTGTTGCATCAGGAAGACGAGTTATGGAAATTCTTAATTGCGACCCTGCAATTAAAGATGGAAACTTTGATGGTGAAACATCCGTTAAGGGTAAGATTGAGTTTAAAAATGTATCCTTTGCATATCCGGGTATGCAGGATGAAAAGATAATTGATAATTTTAATCTTGTAATAAATCCCGGGGAGACCATTGGTGTACTAGGTGCAACAGGATGTGGCAAATCAAGCCTTATTAACCTTATACCAAGATTTTATGATGTTACTGAGGGTGAAGTGCTGGTGGATGATATTAATGTTAAGGATTATAAACTTTCCGCATTAAGAGATAAGATTGCAATAGCTCTTCAGAAGGCGGAAATATTCAGTAAATCAATAGGAGAAAATATTTTATGGGGAAATCCCCAGGCAGATGAAAATGAGGTGCACAGGGTCTTAGATATAGCACAGGCCACTGAATTTATCACCACAAGAAAAGATGGAATGGACACTATTGTTAATCAGGGAGGAACCAGCCTTTCAGGAGGACAGAAGCAGAGAGTTGCCATTGCGAGAGCTGTTCTTAAAAAGGCAGAGATTCTTATATTTGATGATGCTACAAGCGCACTGGATTTAAAGACAGAATCAAATCTTTACCGTGAACTTGGAAAGGAACATTCTGATATAACAAAGATTATAATTGCCCAGAGAATAGCATCAGTTAAAGATGCAGACAGAATTGTGGTAATAGATGACGGAAAACTGAGTGCAGTGGGAAGTCACAGTGAACTTATGGAGTGCAGTGAAATCTACAGGGATATTTATGACTCTCAGTTAAAGGGAGGTGAATCCTATGGCGAATAATACAAATAACCGTGCCGGACAGACCCAGATGAATAATTATAAGATTCCCGGTATGAGGGGTCCAAGAAACAGAGGGGGAGAAGTTGAAAAACCTAAGGATGGAAAGAAAACTTTGAGCCGTCTCATAAAGTATTTTAAGGTAGAAAGAAAGATGATACTGGGGCTTCTTGCCGCAGTTATGGTGGTGGTTCTTTGTTCCGTGTATGCGCCTAAACTTCAAAGCAGCGCAATTGATACTATTGCAGCCGGAAGATTTGGAGAGCTTACGCCTATACTTTTGATAATGCTGGTGCTGTATGTCATTCACAGTATCTGCACATTTGTACAGACAAGACTTAGTGCATTGCTGAGTCAGAGAATTGTAAAGAAAATGAGGGAAGACCTTTTTAATTGTATTGTCAATCTTCCAATAAAATATCTGGACAGTCACCCTCATGGTGATATTATGAGCAGAATGACAAATGACGTGGAAAATATTTCAACCACCGTTTCACAATCCTTGAGTTCATTGTTTTCAGGAATTCTTACAATAATCGGAACAGTGGTGATGATGTTGTATTTATGTCCTCAACTGGCAATTTTGTCATGTCTTACGGTTATATTAACTGTATTTGCTACAAAATCCTTGTCTAAGGCAATGAAAAAATTCTTCAGAAAGAGACAGATTCTTCTGGGCCAGTTGAATGGTACTGTAGAAGAAATGGTTACAGGCTATAAGACTGTCGTTGCATACAACAGACAGGAATCGGTAGAAAAAGAATTTAATAAAACATCGGATGAACTTACAAAGGTGGGAATTATTGCAGAAATACTTGGTGGTTCCATGGGACCGGTTATGAATGTAATTAATAATATCAGTTTTGTTATTATTGCAGCTTTTGGTGGATATTTTGCCATTCATGGAGTTATATCCATTGGTGTAATTTCAGCATTTATTGTTTATGCAAAACAATTTGGAAGGCCTATTGATGAGATTGCCCAGATATACGGACAGATTCAGACAGCTATCGCAGGTGCAGAGCGGGTATTTGCGGTTATGGATGTGCCTGAGGAGGATAAATCCGGTGACAAATGCATAGATGATGCACAGGGAATTATTAAGTTTAAGGATGTTAATTTTTCCTATGTTGAAGGTAAACAGGTTTTGTATGATTTTAACCTGGAGGTAAAAGCAGGACATAAGGTGGCGCTTGTAGGTTCTACAGGTAGCGGTAAGACTACGGTTGTAAATCTTTTAATGCGGTTTTATGATGTTGACAGCGGTGAAATTCTCATTGATGACGTGAACATAAAGGATATTGATTGCGGAAATCTTAGAAAGAATACAGCTATTGTTCTTCAGGATACGGTTCTTTTCTCTGATACCATAAAAAATAATCTTAAATATTCAAATGAAAATGCCACAGATGAAGAGATGAAGAATGCTGCTAAGATGAGTAACTGTGATACAATGATAAACCGTATGAAGGACAAATATGAGACAAGACTTACAGCAGGCGGACAAAATGTATCTCAGGGACAGAGACAGCTTTTATCTATAGCAAGAGCATTTTTGGCACAACCTAAAATACTTATTCTTGATGAGGCAACCTCAAGTGTAGATACCAGAACAGAGAAACATATTCAGGATGCTATGGTTAAACTTATGGAAAATAGAACAAGTCTTATAATTGCTCACAGATTATCTACCATTCAGGATGCAGACTGTATCGTTGTTATGGATAACGGCAGAATCGTGGAAACCGGAAATCATGAGGAACTTCTGAGTAAAAAGGGCAGATATTACGAATTATATATGACACAGTTTGCAGGACAGGCAACGTAATGGTACAATAAGGATAATATATACTAATATACCTCATAGGAGAAAGGCTGGACATAAGCATGAATAATATGCGTACTGAGAAAAAGACGAGTATTAAGAACAGTGCAGGAAGGCTTGTATTTATAGTATTGCTGGTTCTTGTTCAGACTATTTGGCTGGAAATTTTATTATTCAAGTTAAATACTTATTCTACGGTTATTACATTTGTTTTGGAAATAATTGCTGTTTTTATTGCATTAAAGATATATTGCACTCATGTCAATGCGGCACAGAAGATGCCTTGGCTTATTGTAATAACCGCCTTCCCTATTGTGGGGGTGTTTATTTATCTTTTGTTCGGAAGATCTGTTGTCACAAAGGGGATGAGGAGGCGTTTTAATTCCATTGAGAAAGAAGTATTAAGCCTGAATAACCAGGATGAAACAATTATGGATGAATTGGAAGAGAAGGATCTTGGAATTGCCAATCAGTTCAGATATGTAAGTAATTGTGTCAGTTATCCTGTGTATAAGAATACGGATATTGTCTACTATAGTGAGGCTGATAAAGGCTTCGAAGCACAGCTTGAAGAGTTGAAGAAAGCTGAGAAATTTATATTTATGGAATATCACGCTATAGAGGATGCAGAAAGCTTCGCCAGGTTAAAGGAAATTCTTATTAACAAGGCTAAGGAAGGTGTTGAAGTAAGAATATTCTATGATGATATCGGAAGCATATTTTTCCTTAATCAGGACTTTATCAAATATATGCGTGAACAGGGAATTCAATGCAGAGTATTCAATCCTTTAAAAGTCGTGGTAAATATGTTTATGAATAACAGAGACCACAGAAAGATTACTGTAATTGACGGAAAAGTAGGATTTACCGGAGGATACAACCTGGCTGACGAGTATTTCAATATTACACATCCCTACGGATACTGGAAAGACACAGGAATAAAGGTTGTTGGGGATGCGGTTCGAAGTCTCACAGCCAGCTTTCTCACAATGTGGAATGCCATAGAGAAGACTGATACAGATTATGAAAAATATCTTAATGAGTATGATGATAAATTTGTTTCTTCGGATAAGGATACATTTGTACAGCCATACTCGGATAATCCTTTAGGAAGGGAACGGGTTGGAGAGAATGTATACCTTAATATAATTAAAAATGCAAAGAGATATTTGTATATTACAACACCATACCTCATAATAACCGATGAAATGGACAGGGAATTGTCTCTTGCAGCAAAAAGAGGCGTTGATGTAAGAATAGTTACTCCGGGAATACCTGATAAAAAAATGGTATACAAAATGACCAGATCTTATTATGCCCCACTTGTTTCAGATGGAGTAAGAATTTATGAGTATACGCCGGGATTTATGCATGCAAAGCAGTGGGTATGCGATGATGAGATTGCGGTTGTTGGAACCATTAATATGGATCACAGAAGCTTATATCTTCATTTTGAAAATGCTTGTCTTGTTTACGGTAAAGGGCTGGCAGCAGATGTTAAGAAGGATTTGCTGGATGATTTTGAAATAAGTGCGGAAGTGACAGATAAGTATAAATCAGATAACGCGCGGAAAATGAGCATTGGAGAATGCATGTTAAGATTAATTGCTCCTCTGTTATAATTAAATCGTGTTCAGCAAAGGCTTCCACGATTTTTAGAGTCTCGTCTCCACAGCACAACAGTCATTTAAACATTTTTTATGCATTTTGTCACTAAGGTTTTTCAAAATAGGCTATTGACACCTTAATCCAGATAGCGAAATAAATACTTGCAGGAAAAATATAATTAATTATAATATAACTTGATGATGGAGTGACTGATTAAACGATAATATTTATTGCAGAAATGAGGTAGATTTGTGAGAGAAGAATTGGTATCAGTTAAAGTCGACCATCCCTTGGGTAGTGCTGACGACGACAACCCCTCGGAGGTGTATCCGATAAATGTAGGATATGTTTATAAAGATAAGAATTTAGAGCTTGACAGACAGCAGGTTTATCTTCTTGGTGTAGATGTTGCTGTTGATGAGTACAGTGGTGTTCTTATTGCTGTGGCAAGAAGAAGGGATGATTCCGAAAATGTATGGATTGTAGCGCCGGAAAATATCTCGTATACCAAGCAGCAGATTGAGGAGATGGTATATTTTCGTGAGCAGTATTATGACAGCTTCATAGAGATTGTTGATGAAGAAATGTGGGATGCTTACGATGATGAAGAGAATAAGCTGGGATATCAGATTAAAAGAAGTATGGCGAAATCTTTACCGGAGGGGGTATACCATGTGGTTGTTATGGTATATTCAGTTACCAAAGATGGTAAAGTTCTGACTACACAGAGAGCTCGTAATAAGACATATCCGTTGAAGTGGGAGATTACAGGGGGGTCAATTCTTACAGGAGAATCTGCGTTATGGGGAGCTGTTCGTGAATTGTATGAGGAGACCGGAATTAAGAAAAGTCCAGACAGTCTGGTTTCTCTGTATAATTATGTGGACAATGACAAACATTGCATATATCACGGATATCTTAATGTTCTGGAAAAAGAAGAACATGTAATTTTGCAGCAGGGTGAGACAATGGATTATATGTATGTTCCTTATGAAGAGTTTATAGAGCTGGTGGAATCGGATAGATTCGTGCCGTCAGAACAGAGAAGATTTAATATGCATAAGGATGAAATAGTAAAAAAATTAAAAATGTATGTATGATAAACGTGAAGGTGGTAGAACAGTAGGTTCAGGTCGAGTAGCTACTATCATTGAGTAATCTTTGATAGTGTCTCTAAAGAGCTAGATTTTATGGGCTTTCCGAGAAATCGTGAAGCCCTTTATGCGTCTTGAAAAAGGTGGAAAGAATAGCGAAAAATAGAGTTAGCGGTGCCAAAACGGTGCCAAGAAATTAGAAATAATTCATAATACACTACAATGAGTATAATGAAATTTAAAAAGTTTGTGAACTTAGAAAAAAGTATTGAAGAAATGTGTAGATTTGATATAATTTAGTTACGAACGAACAGAAGGAAGGGATAGAAGATGAAGAGCCCAAATGTAAATATTTATAAAGTTCAGATGGCTTACTTTTTTAGTGAAAAAAGTGGAATTCGAGCATTTGGACTTATTAGTAGTTTGTATAATCAGTTGAAAGAGGTATTTAGAACAGAACCACAATCAATACCTATTCCCGATGATGCACCTGCGGATGTGCCACGTTGTGTTTGGAATGATGTCAACACATCTTTGACGTTTAGTAAAATTAGACTGGATTTCACTTTTAATGTTCCGTCAAAATATAATTGGGAAAAATTATTTAATGACTTTAATGAAAAAATCACAACAGCATTGGATGGTTGTGATGTAATTATTGATAGAGTTGGATTAGTTGCGGAAGTGATGTCTGCGGATGATTTGCATGATTTATTAAAAGAATATGTAAATATAGAAAAATTTAATGATGCTTGTGAAGCTAACATATCATGGTTGGAAAATATTGATTCCTGTAATGTATGGACATACATCATTATTAATGAGTCGAAGAATGAAAACAAGATAGTATTTGATGTAAATAGCTTGCCAGATTGTAAACTGAGTGAGCAAGGTATATCAAGTAAGGATGCAATGATTAAGTGTGTAGAAAATTTGAAGGGAAAGATGCTGAATGTATTATAAATCAAATAATGCGGTTTTGTGTCAGCCAACTGTATGGGATATAGATGAATATAAAGTAAGAAGTGTAGTTACATATGTGATGAATGGGCTTTTTGAAAGATTAGAAAATCCATTTGCTACAAAACAAGGAATAAAGAATAGTGCTGTTGGATATAATAGTGAAAAATATCAGCAATTGGAAAAAATATATTCGATGGCATATACCAGCATTAATTCATTGGAAAAGAATTATATAGAAGCAAGTACTACACTAAGTCAAATAGCAAAATTGGAAGATAATTGGAACAATAATGGTGCCAAATCTTTTTCTACAAAGTTGATTGAGAAATGTAGAGGAATTGTGATGCAATTGGCGGCTGAACCATTTATATGTCCTACTGCGTGTGGTTCGATTCAATTTGAATACGAGAAAGAAAATGGTGATTATTTAGAATTTGAGATTTATGAAGATAGGATTGAAGTTTTTTTAGATACGGCGTCTGGTGGAGAGCAAGAATTTGATTTGTGCGGTATTTCAGCTACTGATAAAATGAAGCAAATGGTGGTGGATTTTTATGGCTGAAAGAGATTGGATAGCAATATACCGCAGAGTAAAGAGTAAGCCAATTTTTATGAAGGATGGTAGACCATCTTCGGCTTTATTTAAAGATAGTAAGGGTGTGTCAGTTGATAGAGATGCAGGTAGAGAAATGGATGATATAATATCCGATGAAGAACGCCTACACGCTCTATATACTGATGGATTATCAGACGAAGAAATTAAAGAACGTGGGGAAGCACTTATAGCTATTGTTCAACTGACGGATATGCAGTGTGATTCAGTTGAGGCGTGCGTCATTCCTGATCCAATTAAGGAAGAAAATGAGTACCATGCGTTACTTCAAAAGTCAGAAACAGAAATTCAATTATCAAAAAGTCAAGCCAAAGCATTGGCAAAATCGGCAACAATAATAAAGAGTTATGCATAAGTTCCCTTGTTATTATTAATGAGGGAACTTTTTCAGTAATTAAAAATTGTGTCAATCACGCTTAAATTTTGTACATTTTTCACGCAAAAAAATGTACAGGTACTACTGATGTTTCTTTGCGAGTAAATCACCTCTTTCCTTTAAGCGGTAACTTTCACCAACTATCTTTACAACTTTTGAATGATGAAGAATCCTGTCAAGTATTGCAGCTGATATCGTATTGTCTTGAAATATATCCTGCCATTCTCCAAAGTTCTTATTTGTTGTAAATATCGTTGAATGCTTTTCGTATCTTCTTGCTATCAGTTGAAAAAACAGATTTGCTCCTTCTAAACTTGTCGGAAGATAACCTATTTCATCAATGATTAAAACTTTATATTTCGCGTATTGCTTTAACCTTTCATCCAGTCTATTTTCATGGTTTGCCTTTAAAAGATTTTGAATAAGCTGATGACAACTTATAAAGTATGTTGAATATTTGTTTTCAATAGCACTTATTCCTAATGCTATGGCAAGGTGTGTTTTTCCAACACCCGGGGTTCCAAGAAAAATAATATTCTCGTTATTTCCTATGAATCTTAGTGTTCTAAGATCATCAATCATATCTGTATCAAGGTTTGGTTGAAAATCAAAATCGTATAATTCAAATGTCTTCCTTGCCGGAAAACCAGCCATTTTTATCTGATTTTCTACGGATCTGTTTACTTTAGCCTTAGCTTCTCTTTCAAATATGAGATCAAGAAACTCTGTAATTGATACCTTGTTATCAATAGCATTTCCCAGGTATTCATCAATATTTTCATGTGTATTTCTTAACCCCAGAATAGCAAGATTCTGTTTCATTCTTACCATTACATTTTCAGTCATAGTTATATACCTCCAGATTTATATTACTTAGTTTTTCATCATAATTAGCAGCATCAAATATTGAATTATGATTTTTGTCATGCTGCGAGTGAGATATCGAATCATAATGATATTTGCTAATTACTGCCATGTTTTTTCCTTTGGCTATCGGATGAGTAGCTATTTTTTCGCCATCACAGTAAACTTGAAGAAGATTATCGAATCCAGCTACTATAACATGGCGGTATATGTATTTGGGTGGAACAGAGTATTTGTTTCCTTTGTACGAGAACAGACAATCCTTTTCAACTTTTCTTACCGTGTTAATATCAATAAAATACGGTCTTGTAACCTTTGTTAAATGCTCTTCAAGTAGTCGTATTTTGGGTATTTCATTTGTTGTGGAATGAACCTTATTATTTACTTTTTCACACCATGAGTATGCTTGCTTATTTAAATCCTCCAGGTTTTTATATTTTATTCCGACCATAAAGTTCTCGCGGACATATCTTACTGTACGTTCTATCTTTCCTTTTGTTTGTCCTCTGTATGGCCTGCATAAAACAGGTTTGAAATTGAAGAAGCCTGCAAAGTCTTCAAACGTTTTGTTCAATGTTGAATCTTTCTGCTTCAACAGTCTTTTAACAACAACTTGTTTCATGTTGTCATAGAGTATTTCTTCTGGATAACCACCAAAGTAATCGAATGCATTAAGATGACATCTGATAAGAGTCTGTGTACTCATGTCAGTCACGAATTCAATATATCTCATTCGAAAATATCCAAGAATCATGAGAAAACAATATAGTTTCTTTTCCTCGCCATTTATATCCTTAACTGCATAGTTTTCAAAAAATCCCCAGTCTACCTGACCTTGTAATCCTGGCATTGTTTCAAATCGCACTGTAGCCTGATGATTATAGCTATGCTTGGTCTTTTTAACATACTCCTGTATAGTCGTATAACCGATTTTGGTATGAAAGTGTTCTTCCACCAGTTCCTGTATCCTGACAGCTGAATAAGGTGCTTCAGCTAGTAGTTCATCAATATATGATGAATAAGCATCTATTTTGCGTTTTCTTGGGCTAGTGTACTTATAATCAGGTTTAACATTGCTTTCACAGTATTTCTTTGCGGTACGGCGGTCTATGTTATATTTCCTGCCTATTTCGGAATAGCTCATTCCTTTTTTTCTGTCGTTTCTTATACTCAACCATTTATCTCCAATCATTCTTATTCCTCCATCAAACTGATATTAGTTTATTGGAGGTTGATTGTACATTTTTTGAGCGTGATTTTTGTACATTTTATCACCGTGATTAACACATAAAAAATCGGTGGAGAAATTGTATATATAATGATATAATTGGTGTGTTCGACAAGAACAAAGCTTGATTTTGGCAGAGGGAGTAAAGATGGAAATCGTTACATTCAAAGAAGATATGCAACGGCAGGTGGATGATTTTTTTGGAAAATGTTTTGTGGCTGTTGGTATACCGTATTCACCTAAAGATAGGCACATAGATATTGCGGATGTAGATAGACATTATATGAAAAATGGATGTTTTTGGTGCTTACTTGATAATGGTAATATTGTAGGAACCATTGCAATTCGCATGCTTGATGATGTTAATGGGGTAGTTGAACTGAAGAGAATGTTTGTGTTGCCTGAGTATCAAGGAAACGGTTATGGCAGAATGTTATTGGAATATGCTGTTAAATACGCACAAGAGCAACATTACAAAAAAATTTGCTTGGATACTAGAAAACAGTTTTCCGTAGCACAACATTTATACCGGAGTGTAGGGTTCAAAGAAACTGATAAATACAATGATAATCAACATGCAGAACTTTATTTTGAACTTGGTTTTGATTTGAATTAAGAACGATGTTAGTGCCTTTGGTTTACATGATGAGGGAGATTTTATGGGAAAAGAGATACAACATTTGGAAGAGAGAAAATGTTTATTCTATGAAATATTCTGTGTGGGCTTTAAAGAAGCGGTAAAATCAAGTCTTGGTATATTTAAGATTATGTTACCGGTTTCTCTGCTAATGGCAATATTGAATTATTTTGGCATTGAGGATTGGTTAAGCATGCTTTTTCAGCCGATTACGAACCTGTTGGGACTTAGTGGTAAAGCGATTTTGCCATTGCTTTCTGGATATTTAATCAATACATATTCTGCGATTGCTTTGATGATATCATTGGAATTACCAATGAAAGAGATTGCTATATTATCTAGCATGGTTTTGTTGAGCCACACGCTTCCGGTGGAGCTTTCTATACAGAAGAAGACTGGTGGAAATATGGGATTACTGTTTCTGATTAGGGTAGGCTCCAGTATTCTCACCGGAATAGTATTAAATATGATTTTGCCTAATGCAGATGTAATGATATCTTCTGAAACACAGGCAATTACTACGATTGCAACTACTTCTTTAGCTGTGGTGTTAAAATCATGGGTGCTGGACAATGTTACCACAATCATCAAGATTTTTGTGATAAATATTGTGATTAGTGTAGTGTTTAAATGCTTGATTAAATTCCACATTATAGATAAGCTTAGCGGTTTGTTAAAGCCGATCATGTTTATCTTCGGATTGGGAAAAGAGTCTGCACCTTATTGGTTGATTGCTAATGTTATTGGTTTGATTTATGGTGCAGGAATACTGATAACTGCAAATGAAAACAAGGATTTGGAGAAAGAAGAAATCCGTAGATTGAATGTATCCATTTGCTCCATGCATTCCATAATACAAGAAACTGCTAATTTCTGGGTTTTGGGTGTAAGTCTGCCGATATTGATTGTGCCACGGTTTATAACAGCGGTTGTCTCAGTGTGGGTATATAATTTCGTTTATTCGTTTATGAAAAAGAAAAAAGGTTAAAGGAGAAAAAGATTATGCCACATATAGTTGTAAAGTTATGGACAGGGAGAAACGAAGAAATAAAGGCTAATCTTGCTAAAAAGATAGCGGATGCAGTGGTAGAAGAATTGAAGGTTGATATAGGAGATGTTTCTGTTGCGATAGAAGAAGTAAATCGTAGTGATTGAGGCGAACAGGTTTATAAAAGAGAAATTAAGGATAATTCTAATCTATATGTTAAGCTGGATTATGAGTATAGATAGATTAAGTTTGTAAAACTCGCACCTATGGTGCGAGAAATGGAGAAGTGTATGGAAAAGAATAAAAAATTATTGCTTATTACAGGGGATATTGCGACAGGGAAGTCTACTTTTGCAAATATTCTTTCACAAAGATATAATACGAATGTGTTTTACAAGGATTCAATTAAAGAAGTGTTGGGAGATACAATAGGTTTTTCTAACAGAGAGGAAAATAAAAAATTATCAAATGCTTCAATGGAATTAATGTTCTTTATATTTTCGGAATTTGCGAAGTTGGGAAAAGGGTTGATTTTAGAATCTAATTTTCATAGAGCGGAACTAGAAAGGTTGCAAAAAATGGCACAGGATAATGATTATGATGTGCTTACAATAGCTCTTTTTGGAGATGTGGAAGTGTTGCATGCGAGATACTTGAATCGAATGACAAATGAAAATAGGCATTCGGTTCACTTGAGTACAACCATAGATAAAGTTGAAGATTTTAAAAAGTGTTCGGATTATTTGACGAGCATAGAAATACCTGGTGAGGTAATTCGTATTAATGCTACTGATTTTGCATATCAAAGTTGTGATGAGATATTATCCAAAATTGATGTGTTTATGAAGGTATAAAGACTATCTTCTGTAATGCATAAAAATAGCGTAGTAGTACGCTAAGCGTTAGTGAAATACGAGTTTAAAGGAGAAACATGTGAAAATACCTGAAGATGTAAAAGAGGCAATTAATGAAATGTTCCTATGTAAAAATTTAACGGAACATATGGCTTGTTTTCAACACTTTTATGAAGAATTAAAGGATTGCACTTTTGTCGTTTTTTCGGAAGGCGAAGGTACTGAATTGCCAGAAGCATTGCATTCCAATTATGATAATGAGTTTGCGATAATAAATATTGGTTCAACAAATAGATATTATGCAGTTAATTCAACTATTTACAAGGAAATGCTTAGAACTGGTAGATCAGATTATTACATTGATGTATGCGTTGAGCTTGATACACAGGCAGTTAGTTATTTGAAAAATATTTTTGATGAGTATAATCAAATTCCGGACTGTGATAAACTCAGAAAGATGATTGAATATCTGCAGTTGCCAGAAGTAAATTATAGCTGTATTCCGTATTTAGTGGAAAACGCATCGAAGAAAGATGTAATAAATAAAATTGAGTGTTATAAGAACATAAAAAGTTTTATGCTTTTTAAGGCTTTCAATTTTACTAAATTTTGGAACGGTGGGGATTGTAATTATGATAGACAGGAAGAAGATATTCAGATAGATGTAGATGGTTTATATAATGATATGCTTTCTGAAATGTTTCATCAAACTTATGAAAAATTTTTTGAAATGCAAAAAGCAATATATGTGCTCTTGCTTAAAACAATTTGTATTGAATTTTCTAATGCGAAAAAATCTGCAAAGAATAAAATAATGACTTTATTTGATTTTGTAAATGAACAATTAGGTTTTATTGCAGAGCGAGAATTGGAAGTATGCTATTGCTATTTTAATCATGATGAAAAGACTAAGAAATTTTTTAAAAAGATCCAGCGGAATAGTAAGGATTTGTTGGATGCAATAAATGGTATGGCGTGGGATTTAACACATATTAGGCTTATTGAACAACAGTTTATGTTTAGACCGACCGATGAAGTGAGATTTGCAATACATATGTTTCTTACATTCGATAACGGATTAAAAGAAATAATGCAGATTAATCCGATAGAACAAATTGTGTTTTACGAAGAAATTCCCATCCCTAAATTAAAACATTTTTGGGTTGACAATATTCCAGGTGCAAAAGAAATACTCTTATCAGATGAAAATAAGCGAAGGAGGCAACAAACATTTTCTGAAATGAATATAGATAAGTTGAGACGCATATTAGAAGAGGAATTGATGAGTCTTTGCAATGAAGGGGAGGTATGATTCCCGGTGCCAAAACGGTGCCAAGAAATCATGCAAATAGAAATAGACCATGTAAAACCAACGAAAATATGCAGATTTCAGCCATAAAAAGCATAGAAAATACGTCGCAAAGCGCTATTCATATAGCGTGAAGGTGGTAAAAGGGGTCAGACCCCATAAAATTTTTATAAATTTTTTTTGAAAAAGTTTATAAAAATTTTATAGGGTCTGACCCCTCTTATTCTCGTTTTACTTCACAACTATTTCTTCAACCTGTGTTATTGGGGAAGAAGTAGGAACTCTGTAAAGTGTTGTCTGATCGTCAAAATATGTGAAAAATGTATATTGTGATGTGCAGTGTATGCTGGTTATATTTCCGGCAGCAATGTATTCCACCTGTGTTCCGTCTATATTCATACGGTAAAGTCCTGTTGCATCCCCTTCAACCTGGAAAAATATTTTATTTCCGTATACATTGTAATTGATTACTTTTCCGTTAGATGGTTTAAATAATTGTTCCAATGTTCTGTTAGCGGTGTTTAACCTTACTAAAGTATAATCTTTATCAAGGTCGATGTAATAGGCGTAGTTTCCTTCAATGGTTGCCATATAAGAATTGCAATTATAGAAATCAGTAATATTGTTAGTTTTTGTATCCAGTACTTGGATATGGTGTCTGCCGTTGGTATCGCTAAAATAGATTTTTCCGTTATATATGCAGGATGGAGTGTATGGGGTATCATATATTTTCTTATTATTCTTCCCATCAATCTGCGTACTCCATAAGGATAAATTGGTATCGTTATCATAGTGCTGATAGTACAGTGTATTGCCACTGAGACTGATAATACCTGATAATTTATCATATAATGCCTTAGGATGCTTCCCTTTAAGGTCACATCTGTAAACACCAAAGAGCTGACCTCTGAAAATCATACCCAGAGTTTCTTCTGAGAAGTTATTTTTTACATAATAAATATAGTTTCCGCAAACATTTAATGATGCTACGCTGTCATCATTCAGCTTTCTTGCGTCGGTGCAGTCGGAGTTCATTACATAAAGCCTGTTCTGGTCGCTGGGGTTGGCAAAATAAATCTTGCCATCATATTCGCAAAACAGACCTCCGTTATTTAAGTTGCCTGCAGTATTTCCGGTAGCACTTTCGTTGTTATAAACAACTTTATTGTTTCTATAATAAAAAAATCCGCCTATGACGCATCCTAAAACAGCGATTATTATTACAATTGATGTGATAATCTTTTTCATAATTTTGCATCTCCGTTTCCACATTCTGTAAAATGTGTTACAATATCAATGTTTGTGATAATACAACTACATTTATGTTACTATTATCGGCTAAAAAATAAGGTTTGTTAAGTATTTTTTATTATTTCACGCAAATGTGATGTATAAAATTTACTTATGGGAATCCGAAACAGGAATCTGTCGGTGAACCTTGGATATACAACATAGGAAACAAGAGAGGAAAAATCCTCTTCTCGCCAGAGGAACTCGAATTTTTCCTTCGAAAAAACAAGGAGGATAGTATGAAAAATCACGCTGATGCGCTGATTTTTCATACGGCTATTTGTGCCGTAGGCACCACAAATAGCATTTATCGCAGAGCCAAATCTTGATATTTGGCTCGCGATTCCTTCGGCACTAAAGTGCCTGCGGAATGGAGATTTATATGTTAGATTTATCAGAGATAAGACAGCAAATTGACGGAATTGACAGGCAGCTTGTTGATCTTTTTGAACAGAGAATGAAACTTACAAAAGAAGTGGCAGAGTATAAGATTGAGACCGGTAAGAAAGTACTTGATCCGGAGAGAGAAAAGGCAAAGATTGCCTCTGTGACATCAATGGTGAAAAATCCGGAGAATATTCATGCAATAGATGATTTATTTTCCCAGATAATGGCAAATTCCAGAAAAGGGCAGTATCAGCTGCTTGAAAAGCTTGGACAGACATTAAGGGAGCCTTATGTTGCACTTGATGAAATTAAAAAGGATGGAGTTAAAGTTGTCTATCAGGGAGTACCGGGAGCCTACGCCTATGCTGCAATGAAAAATGTGTTTGGAAGTGATGTGGATAACTTCAATGTTGCAACCTGGAGAGATGCTATGGATGCCGTTAAAGACGGAAAGGCAGACTATGCCGTACTTCCTATAGAGAATTCCACAACCGGAAGTGTTACAGGGGTGTACGATCTTTTACAGGAATACGATAATTACATAATTGCAGAAACATTTGTAAAGGTTGACCATGTTCTTATGGGTCTTCCGGGAACAGATATAAATAATATAACCACAGTATATTCCCACGCACAGGGACTCATGCAGTGTGAAAATTTCCTTGATGCCCATAAGGATTGGAAGAGGATTAGTCAGGCTAATACGGCTGTTGCTGCTAAAATGCTACTGGATGAAAATGATAAAACCCATGCTGCAATTGCAAGCCGGGAGGCGGCAGAACTCTATGACCTTGAGATATTAAAGACAGACATTTCCGATACGGTTAATAATACAACAAGATTTGTAATCGTAACTAATTCAAGAAAGTTTGTTAAAGATGCCAACAAGATGAGCATAGTATTTGAGACAGCCAATGAGACAGGCACTTTGTACAATTTATTAAGTCACATAATATACAATGGACTTAATATGACAAAAATTGAATCAAGGCCTATTGAAGGAAGACAATGGGAGTATAAGTTCTTTATAGATTTTGAGGGAAATATTGATGATCCTCGTGTTATGAATGCATTAAGGGGTATTCAGGAGGAAGCCAAATCTATTAAACTATTGGGAAATTATTAGGAATATGAAAGTCGTTACAATGTATGTTGTGGCGGCTTTTTATGGTGGCGTTTTATGATGGTGAGCCTATTGGCGCAGGTTTCTAATGTGAATTTAACAAAATCTTATTTTGAGGGGGTACGGATTAATGAATAAGTTTATGACAAATTTGTCAGCAGGAAGAGCAGGCAATGGAAAGCTATCAACAAAGAAACATATGAAAACTACATCTAAGATAGGACTTGGTCTGATTAATATGCTAATGGTGGCGTTTGCGGTTATACTACTTATGCTTCCGTCACTAATGAGGGAATCAAATGATGCGTTGGACGGAATGGACAAAGTTAAGGTTACTTATACCAATATTAATGTTGAATTCTTGCGTTCTTATGAGGAGCAGATTGTTACCACCCAAAATTCCCCAAGAGTAAAATCAGAATGGCGCATAACATATAATATGGAGTACAATTATAAGGGACAGCATTACAGTGATTTTTGTGAAGAAACTGATACAGTATCAGGAAGTAAAAATGCAGGCTATAATTACCATCGTGAGAATGGAGATACTGACATTTATGCTATTTCCATTATCGGAGATAAAAAGACGTTGATACTGCAAAGTTCGGAGAATGATATTAATGATGTACAGCTGATAACCCGGATTATGGCAGGAGCAGCGATTGTGGCAATGATTGTAATTGATATTATTGCCATATGGGTTGTTCGTAATGGATTAGGTGTGAGAAGAAGGTAATAGAAGAAATTATTTATAGAAAAATTGCTATGGTGGTGTCATTATTCTTGGTGTCAAAGAAAACAAAGATGTAAAATTGTTAAAGATGCCAAATTATTAGAAAAGTAAAGTTGAGTTAACTTTAAGAAGGAGAAAGCTGATATGTCAAAGATATCATATTTGGGGTCAATCAATAATAAAATCCAAAATAACGAAATGCTTATGTTTGCACAACGGATTATGACTAAGAAACAATTTATGGAATTGTATAAATCGTATAAACAGTTATTTTGGTTTCAGTTGTCTCTTCCGATAGGAGCAGTCTTGATAATAGCTTTATTATGCATTATATTTAAACCCTATGCAGAAATAATAATTGCCTTTGGATTAACATTGTTTATATTCCTATTTATAGTTTGGATTATATTAAGCCAGTTCCTGGTAGGAAGATTATGGCATAAATATGTAAAACTATATAAAAGTGGTAAGCATCCTAATGTCATAATATTTGATTTATTCAGTTAATGTAAAAAGTACCACATTCCGCTTTTGCTACAATAGGATGTACTCTTCAAAACAGGCAGTAACATAACGGGATTTGAACAGATGAAAAGGGAAAGAGGTGTTTGATAATGTCTAACAAAGGTGCTACGGGACCATTACATAAAGAAAAAACTATGGATAGAGAGAAAAATATTTTACTTGCGAAAAAATATATGGTGGAAAGTATTTATCGATCTGCTAATATAGAAGGGATTGGAATGACTTTTCCTGAAACACAAACAATTTGTGATGGAATGAGTATTTCCGGTCATTCTATAGATGAAATCAATGCTGTTAATGATTTAAAAAATGCATGGAAATGGATTTTCACAAATATAGATAAGGAAATAGACACGAATTTTCTTTGTCAATTAAACAGAATAGTTGGGAAATTTACAGTAATAAATGCAGGTAACCTAAGAAATATTTATGATGAACCTATAAGAGTTCCACTATTTAATGGAGATGTCTATTATCCATCATTACCACCAACAAAAGAGGAAATTGATGAGAAAATTAAAGAAATAATAAATGAAGGTTCGTTAGATAATGCATTAGAACTTTTTTGCTTTATATGTAAAGGACAATATTTTAATGATGGAAATAAAAGAACAGCAACCCTTTTAACAAACGCATTTATGATTAAAAATGGATTAGGAATTTTTTCTATACCGGTTGATAAAAAATTAGAATTTTATAATGGTTTAACTATGTATTATTCTGACGACTCTAATAAAGATATATTAAAAAAATTTCTTAAAGATAATTGTCTTACAGGATATTCAGATAAATAATTTAAAAAAGGCAGGTTGCACTACCACTTCGTTAAACCGGACTTTAGCGAAACGATAGCACAGCCTGCCCATATTACTATTTCCTACGTTATTTCCTAATATTGCTATTTCCTAAATTATTTTCTATAAGGATTTGCACATGAATAAGAACTTTTCTATTTATTAGTTTCTTCCACAAATTTTTCAAGCTGTTCTTTTGCTTTTCCGGATTTGATTAATTCTCTTGCCATGTCAATACCTTCCTGTAAAGAAACATTTTCCTTTGCGATATGAATGGCTGCACCTGCATTAAGTAATACAACATCTGTCTTAGGACCTTCAGCGCCGTCAAGTATCCCACGAACAATTTCTGCATTTTCCTGTGGAAGTCCGCCAACTAAATCTTCTTTGCTACATATATTGAGCCCGTATTCTTCAGGTTTAATCTCGTAAGATTTGAAATCATCCCCATTAAACTCACAGACTTTAGTAGGAGCACTTAAGGAAATTTCATCTATGGAGTCTTCACCATAAACAACCATAGCCTTCTTAACTCCAAGATTATGTAATACATGTGCTAACGGTTCAACAAGTTCTTCACTGTAAACGCCGAATAACTGCATTGTTGCACCGGCAGGATTTGCTAAAGGACCAAGTATATTGAAAAGCGTTCTGATACCAATTTCCTTGCGGACACCGCCTACAAATCTCATGGCCGGATGATATTTCTGGGCAAATAAGAAACATAAATTAATATCCTTTAATATCTGTGCGCTTCTTGCCGGAGCACAGTCAATTTTAACACCAAGTGCTTCAAGGCAGTCTGCTGTACCACATTTGCTTGATGCTGCCCTGTTACCGTGCTTTGCCACCGGAATACCTGCTGCAGATGTTACAATTGAAGATAATGTGGAAATATTGATAGAGTTGGAACCGTCTCCTCCTGTACCAACAATTTCGAGAACATCCATATCATTAAGAAATCTTTCGCAGTGAGCCCTTAAAACCTTGGCTGCAGCTGTAATTTCATCAATTGTTTCACCTTTCATGGCTAAGGCTGTGAGGAAAGATGCCTTTTGTGCGTCTGTAGCTTCTCCTGTCATGATTTCTTCCATTACCTGATTCATCTCATCAGATGTTAAATCCTGTTTTTTTACCAACTTGGCAATTGCCTCTCTAATCATTATTGACACTCCATTTCTGTATAATATGCATTATAATA
>JAUNPK010000001.1:196677-206601 GCA_030536855.1 Eubacteriales bacterium | reverse complement strand
AATTCTGTATCTTGAACTTATACAAGGAGGAAATTTGCCTATTGGAAGAATTTAACATCAACAGGGAGTACAAGGACAGGATGTTTAAACTTGTATTCCGGGAGAAGAAGGATTTACTGGAGTTGTATAACGCCATTAATTCCACCCATTATACTAATGAAGAAGACATAGAAATCAACACAATTGAGGATGCCATATATATGAATATGCACAATGATATTTCATATATTATCACATCTGTCCTCAATCTATATGAGCAGCAGAGCTCATTTAATCCTAACATGCCCATACGAGGGCTTATCTATTTTGCAAGTCTTTATAAGAAGATTATCAAAGACGAGACAAGACTTTACAGCACAAGCTTAATTCCTCTGCCAATTCCACAGTTCATAGTATTTTATAACGGAACAAAGGAACAGCCGGATAACCGGATTCTGAAACTCACAGATTCCTTTTCACTTCCGGAATGGGCGACAGATAAAAATATAGAAAATGTTGAAGATATTTCTGCTTTACAATGCACAGCCCGGGTTGTTAATATTAATGTAGGACACAACATCAAGTTAATGCAGAGCTGTAAAAAGCTGCAGGATTACTCAACGTTTATAGGTTATGTGCGGGAATATACAGAAAAGTATATGAATGAAAGCAAATATATGGATGGGTATGAGGATGCATCAGGGGCAATAAAGGCAGCAATAAACGCAGCCATAGACCGCTGCATTAACGAGGATGTTTTAAGGGATATCCTGGCTAATCAGAGAGCGGAGGTGTTAGAAATTATGTTTACTGAGTACGATATGGAAAAACACATGAAGGTTGTGAGAAGAGATGGGTATGATGAGGGATATGATGAGGGAATCGCCCAAATCATCATAAACATATCAAAAAAAGGAAAAACACCGGACGAGATATCGAATCTCACAGACACTGATATTAACCTTGTTAATAAGATTTTAGCACATTCAAATTGAGGCATTATTTGCATAATATGATTTGTGGTCTGGTAATGACATAATATTCTTATAATCTTGAGATTTATATTTATATTTGATAAAATGAAAAAGCAAAAGACGTGATTTTTAATTACATAACATTTTAAGTTATATATGCGATTAGAGAGGAATGGTATTTATGATTATTGGCAAGCATTTGAAGAACCGCTTTGTATCCTCGATGATTTGCATGGTACTGTTAGTGTTAACCGTAGCAAGTGGATTAGTGATGGATAATCCGATTTTGGTGAGAGCAGATAGTTTGACGTTATCTGTAAGTTACTCACAACTTCAATGTGGGTCTCCGGTTACATTTACCATGAATGCATCCGGCGGATCAGGGAATTATAAGTATATGCTCAACTGTATGGAATTGTGGAATTCTGATTATAACGGATATTATTATGTGACGGATCCAAGTAGACTTACGGGGTATTCCGATAGCAATATGTTGGATATTACATTTTGCGCATCAGGAACTTACCGTATGCAATTTTACGTTATGGATATGACTACATATTCCTATACAAGAAAGATTGTGACATTAACGATTAATGATGCGTCTTATCCGTCTGTGGAAAGTCTTGCCGACGGGGTGGTTTCTCAGTGTAGAGCAGCCGGTAATTACTCTGATTACGATACAGCTTTATGGCTTCATGATTGGTTGGTGGATAATTGTTCTTATGATTATTCCGGTATGTATTGTAGCGCTGAGGGTATGCTTGCCAGGGGCAATGGTACATGTGAGGCATATCACAGAGCTTATGAGATGCTTCTTAAAAGAGCCGGGATTTCTTATGGAAGAATGGAAGGCAATGGTCATGTATGGACAGCGGTAAAAATGGACGGAGACTGGTATCAGGTGGACGTAACATGGGATGATAACGGATATGCGTCAAAGGGTTCTTATGAAAATTATTTATATTTTGGAATTGATGATTATATTATGAATCTTGTTCATTCAGAACATTATGTTCATAGCGGTTATGAGTCTAATTCCCTTAAAAATAATTATTTATACAAGTCAGGAACGATTGACAGATGGTACAATAAGTTTACCTCCGAAATAACGAGTAATATTGCTTCAAGACAAGAGACATTTTCAATGGATGTTAGTGATAATATTCCACAAGGGTATATGGATGTAATCTATAATATTGTTGCGTATAAGATTGGGGTTGTGGATTGGAACACAGACAGTGTAAATGTCAGTTTAAGTGCAAGTTATGACGGTTCCCGTATTAATGTGGTTGCAACTTATTCAGATAAAAATGTATCTTCAGGTTCCGGTGAATCTGATAACAGGGAGGAAACCACATCCGGCAACGTGGGTTCAGGCACAACAGGCAACAGGGAGGAAACCACATCTTCAGGTAATGCGGGTTCTGGAACATCCGGTAGTTCAGGAGTTACTTCATCCGGTAATTCAGGTTCAGGGCATACGACGATTGACAAAGTAACTATGGATAATTTTAACAATAATATTATTCTGGCAGGACCTACAGGCTCATTACCAACAATTGTAACCGGATCAGGCACAGTTGTTGATTTACCGGATGTACCTGATAATGTTGTTGTAGAGGAAGTAAGAGATGATGGAAGCATTAAGGCAGTAATAAGTGTTCAAGGACCATATAAGGATGGGCTGGATTCTCAAATTACTACGGAGTATAGATCTCCTGTCAAAATTTCTGAAAAAGATAAAAATGCAAAAAAGATATTATCATCTATATATAATGGAATTGTAGTAAAGAGATTGTATCTGTTGATTAAAGGAATTAATAAGAATGCCGGAAGGTAGCAATTTTTTTCAAAGGCTACCAAATAAACAAAATCGAGTTTTAAAAATATATAAACACATTAATTGAATAGTATCCAATTATTTGCATAAACTTTTAATATTCACTTTAGGTGATATAAAGATAGGAGTCGAAATAAGTATATTATTTATTACTTGTCTTTATAGTGAATATTATGGAGGTATTATGTATGGATGATAAAGAAAAGTCTCTCTTAACAAGCGGAGTCGCGGGTTTTATTGTGGTATCGATTCTGGGCACATTATTTCATTATGTGTATGAATGGACCGGTAGATTGTGGCTTATAGGGTTGGTGTTTCCTGTTAATGAATCCACGTGGGAGCATATGAAGCTGGCTTTCTTTCCGATGCTTTTGTACGGAATTTTTATGTGTATATACTTAAAGAAAAATTATCCGGCTGTATGTTTTGCAGTGTTAACAGGAACTATCGTGTCCACACTTATGATTCCAATTATTTTCTACACATACAGAGGTGTGTTAGGATTTGGTGTTACATGGTTGGATATGCTTACGTTTTATTTAGCTGTGTTGATTGGCGTTATAGTGGAACATTGCATGTTAATAAAATTGGAAGACGATTGTAAAGTCGGTACGACAGTTATGGGGGTTGTATGTGTCATTATGGCAATAGCCTTCTTTGTATTCACCTACAATGTGCCAGGTTTAGGAATATTTGTCGCACCATAATATTTAACGTATCATAATTGGAAGTGATTTGAAAACTGTCTGACTTATGTCGGGCAGTTTTTTGTTTAATAGGAAATTCTTCCAAATTTTCTATTAAATAAAAACACTTCGTGAGGATGCGCACGCTTTTGCAGATGAATATTGTCGCTAAAGCGACGCAAAAGCGGCACCGGAGTTTCGCAGGCGAAACTCTTTTTTTATGGTTAATATATTGGTATTGGAGTATAATGGAAAACAAAAAGGGAAAAAGGGAAAAAGGGGTCTGACCCCATAAAATTTTTATAAAATTTTTTGTAAAAAAATTTATAAAATTTTAATGGGGTCAGACCCCTCCAGGAGAATTCATGAAAGAGTCCATACGTTACTATACTTCCGGAGAGTTTGCAAAAAAAGCAAAGGTTACGTTACGTACAGTAAGATATTATGATGCCAATGATATTTTAAAGCCTACTTATGTGAATGAATATGGAAAGAGATTCTATACTGATAAAGATTTTATAAGATTACAACAGATACTGCTTTTGAAATATCTTGGGTTTTCGCTGGAGGATATAAGGAATATTACAATTGATGATACAGATAGGGATGTTATTCTTCGTTCAATGGACATGCAACTTAAGCTAGTTCATGAAAAGCTTGAGCAGATGCATCGGGTAGAAAATGCGATTATAGAAACCAGGGATGCCTTGAACAAGGATTCGCCTGTTGACTGGGATAAAATGCTGGATATTATCCACCTCACTAATATGGAAGAGAGTCTGGCCAGTCAGTATAAGGATTCAACTAACATTAATTCAAGAATCAGTCTTCATGCCAGGTATTCTGCAAATCCTGTGAGCTGGTATTCCTGGATTTACGATAACTGTAAATTTTCTGAAAACACACATAATGTTCTGGAGGTAGGATGCGGTAATGGGCAGTTTTGGATGGAAAATGGTGACAGGTTATCCAAAAGAAATATTAATGTAATCCTTACTGACAGCTCTGAAGGTATGATTAGGGATGCTGAGAAAAATTTGTCAGCTATTAATTTTTCGGCAGGTGAAAAATGTGGCGTAAGTTTTAAGTGTGAAGTGGCAGATTGTGAAAATCTGCCCTATGGTGATGAGACATTTGATATGGTAATTGCCAATCATGTTTTGTTTTATTGTAAAGACATTGACAAGGCATGCAGAGAAATAAACAGGGTTTTAAAGAAGGGCGGCAGGCTTATTGCCAGTACATACGGAAGTAATCACATGAAGGAGATAAGTAACCTCATTCAGAAATTTGATCCTCGAATTGTGTTGGCGGCAACTGATTTATACGAGAAGTTTGGACTGGAAAATGGCGCAGATATTCTTGAAAACACATTTTCCCATGTTGATACAAAGTTATATGAAGATAGCCTGAACGTTACAGATTCACAGCCTCTTATTGATTATATACTGTCCTGCCATGGAAATCAGAATCAGTATATTGTAAACAAATATCATGAATTTGCTTCTTTTGTGGATAAAAATATTAATAAAGGTTTTCGAATTACCAAAAATGCAGGTGTTTTTATAGCATTGAAATAGTTTCTAAAATAGTTTCTGAAGTAGGTTTGTAAAAATTTTTTAAATATTGTATGGAAAAAGTGCTTGCAGATGACCTTACGTCACCTTATATTATATGAAGTGGAAAGCATTATTAACACACAGCCATTTTGGCCGGAGAGAAAGGGGTACTATAATGAAAGGTATTATCTTAGCAGGTGGTAGCGGAACCAGACTTTATCCGTTGACTATGGTTACCAGTAAACAGCTTTTGCCGATTTATGACAAACCTATGATTTATTATCCAATGTCGGTTCTTATGAATGCGGGGATAAGGGATATTCTTATTATTTCTACGCCGCAGGATACACCAAGATTTCAGGAACTTTTGAAGGATGGAAGTCAGTTTGGCGTAAATCTTTCTTATGCAGTTCAGCCATCACCGGACGGACTTGCACAGGCATTTATTATTGGAGCGGATTTTATTGGTGATGATTCGGTGGCTATGGTTCTTGGAGATAACATTTTTGCAGGACATGGTCTTAAGAAAAGGCTTAATGCGGCTGTTGAAAATGCGGTTAACGGAAAAGGGGCAACAGTATTTGGTTATTATGTTGATGACCCGGAAAGATTTGGTATTGTAGAATTTGATTCAGAAGGAAAGGCGATTTCCATTGAAGAGAAACCTGAAAAGCCGAAGAGCAACTATTGTGTAACCGGTCTTTATTTCTATGATAACAAGGTTGTTGATTATGCAAAAAATTTAAAACCATCAGCAAGAGGGGAACTTGAAATAACAGACCTTAACAGAATTTATCTTGAAAATGCAAACCTTAATGTAGAACTTTTGGGACAGGGATTTACATGGCTTGATACAGGTACCCATGAGAGTCTTGTTGAAGCAACTAATTTTGTTAAGACAGTGGAATCTCATCAACACAGAAAAATCGCATGCCTTGAGGAAATTGCATATCTTAACGGATGGATTTCCAGAGAAGATGTGTTAAAGGTATATGAAGTCCTCAAGAAAAATCAGTATGGTCAGTATCTTAAGGATGTGTTGGATGGAAAATATATTGATAAATTACATTTATAATCCTTAACGAAGAATTACATTTTTAAATTTACAAAGAAAGGAATTATTGCAATGACAATTATAGTTACAGGTGGTGCAGGTTTTATCGGTTCAAATTTTGTTTACCATATGCTTAATAAATATCCGGATTATAGAATAATCTGTGTGGACTGTCTTACTTACGCAGGAAATCTTTCCACACTGGAGGAAGCATTAAAAAATCCTAATTTTAGATTTTGCAAGATTGATATTACAGACAGAGAAGCTGTTTATAAGCTTTTTGAAGAGGAACATCCGGATATTGTTGTTAATTTTGCTGCTGAATCACACGTTGACAGGTCTATTGAGAATCCTGAGGTATTTCTTCAGACCAATATTCTTGGTACAGCGG
Source organism: Eubacteriales bacterium (assembly GCA_030536855.1). Classification (GTDB taxonomy): domain Bacteria; phylum Bacillota; class Clostridia; order Lachnospirales; family Lachnospiraceae; genus Lachnospira. The sequence goes on along the minus strand of JAUNPK010000001.1, from coordinate 200,115 downwards.
TTATGATGGACGCCTGCAGAAAATATGGTATTACAAGATATCATCAGGTTTCTACTGACGAGGTTTACGGAGATCTTCCCCTTGACAGACCGGATTTATTTTTCACTGAGGAGACACCTATTCATACAAGCTCACCATACAGTTCATCAAAGGCAGGGGCAGATCTTCTGGTACTGGCATATCATAGAACTTATGGGTTACCGGTGACTATATCCCGTTGTTCAAATAACTATGGTCCATACCATTTTCCGGAGAAGCTTATTCCTCTTATGATTGCAAATGCACTTGCTGACAAGCCGCTTCCTGTTTATGGCGAAGGGTTGAATGTAAGAGACTGGTTATATGTTGAGGATCACTGTAAGGCAATAGATCTTATTATTCATAATGGACGTGTTGGTGAGGTATACAACATTGGCGGACATAATGAAATGAGAAATATAGATATTGTTAAAATTATCTGCAGGGAACTTGGAAAACCGGAGTCTCTTATTACTTATGTGGAAGACAGAAAAGGTCATGATATGCGTTATGCTATTGATCCGACAAAAATTCATAATGAACTGGGATGGTTACCGGAGACAAAGTTTGAAGATGGTATTAAGAAGACTATTAAGTGGTATCTTGAAAATAAGGAATGGTGGGAAACTATCATTTCAGGGGAGTACCAGAACTATTATGAAAAAATGTATAAGCCTAAATTTAACGATTAAATTAGAAAAGTGAGCATTTAGAAGATATATTTTTTGTTATTTGACTTGGAATAATGGGAATAAGTATAGAATTGGAGGAGCAGTATGAAGATTTTGGTTACAGGTGTTTCAGGGCAGCTTGGACATGATGTAATGAACGAGCTTGATAAGCGGGGAATAACCGGAATTGGAAGTGATATTGCTGAAAAGTATTCGGGGATTGACGATGGTACAGCGGTTACAACGGCTGAATATATCAAAATGGATATTACCGACGAAGATTCTGTCAATTTGATTATCGAGAAAATCAAGCCTGATGCAGTAATCCATTGTGCGGCATGGACAGCTGTTGATATGGCAGAGGACGACGATAACGTGGAAAAAGTAAGAGCAGTTAATGCCGGAGGTACTGAAAATATTGCCAAAGTATGTAAAAAGCTTGATTGTAAGATGATGTATATCAGCACCGATTATGTATTTAACGGGCAGGGAACAAAACCTTGGGTTCCTGATTGTAAGGATTATGCGCCCCTTAATGTATATGGACAGACAAAATTGGAGGGAGAACTGGCGGTTTCCCGCATTTTAGATAAGTATTTTATCGTGAGAATAGCATGGGTTTTTGGAACTAACGGAAAAAATTTTATCAAGACTATGCTAAATGTGGGAAAATCCCATGATGAAGTCCGTGTAGTTAATGACCAGATAGGAACACCAACATATACATTAGATTTAGCGCGACTTCTTGTGGACATGATTATTACAGATAAGTACGGCTATTATCATGCTACTAATGAAGGGGGCTATATTTCATGGTACGATTTTACGTGTGAGATATATAAATGTGCAGGACTTTCAACTAAGATTACTCCCGTAACTACCGAAGAGTATGGCCTTTCCAAGGCGGCAAGACCGTCAAATTCTCGCCTTGATAAGAGTAAACTTATTGCTAATGGATTCACACCACTGCCAACATGGCAGGATGCTACCCGCCGCTACGTCGATTACTTGATGTCGCAAACAGGGGGCTGATTTGGGATTTGGATTTGGGGTCTGACCCCCTAAAAAAAGTATAAACTTTTATGTAAAAAATTTATAAAAATTTAATGGGGTCTGACCCCACTATAAATTTAAGAAAGGGAAAATATGGGACAGATTAAAGTTACTAAGGTCGATATAGAAGGGTTGTATATTATAGAACCAACAGTCCATGGGGATTCCAGAGGATATTTTGTTGAGACTTATAATCAGAATGATATGCACGAAGCAGGACTTGACATGGTTTTTGTTCAGGATAATCAGAGCATGAGTACAAAAGGTGTGCTTAGAGGTTTGCATTTTCAGAAAAATTATCCACAGGGAAAGCTTGTAAGAGTTATTAAGGGTTCAGTCTTTGACGTTGCTGTTGATTTAAGAGAAGGAAGCAAAACTTACGGAAAATGGTTTGGTGTCGAACTTACTGAGGAAAACCACAAGCAATTTTATATTTCTGAAGGATTTGCGCATGGTTTCTTAGTTCTTTCAGATACTGCGGAATTCTGTTACAAGGTTACGGATTTCTATCATCCGGGTGACGAGGGTGGACTTGCATGGAATGATCCGGAAATAGGCATTGAGTGGCCTCAACTTGTAGGTTCTTATAAGGGAAGTGCGTCAGCAGAAGGGTATTCCCTTTTGGACGGAACGAAACTTAATCTTTCTGATAAAGATCAAAAATGGGCTGTACTTAAGGACACATTTAAATTTTAAAATAAATTAATAATTTAGTATTGACACTAACGATATATATGATATACTATTTGTATGATATATATATCGTTATTTTTATAGGGATTATTTCTTGAATTTAAGTTAAGTCTCTATCTGACCTTTACGGGTCTTTGCGTAAATATACGCGTCTCAGTGTGGTGCATTGCATCACTCTTTTGCAATAAAACCCAGTAATTTTAATTCAATAATTATTGTAAGAATAATGTGCCTGTTACATTTGTTTAAATGTAATAAGTATATAGTGATACAACGCTGTTTCGACTTTAAATTTTACTACAGGGATAATTCTTACAGGAATAATAAGAGAGAATGTAGGTGATTAATATATCTAGAAAACCCAGGATATGGTATCCCAATGCAATATATCATATTGTCGACAGAGGAATACACAGACAGAAAATATTTCAGGAGCCGGCTGATTATTTTCACTATTTGGAAATATTAAAAAACGTGCAGGAAATATATCCGTTTGAAATTCATGCGTTTTGTCTTATGCCGAATCATATACATATGTTGATAGGTACGCGGGAAGATCCTATATGGGATATTATGAAAAGGCAGATTCAGTTATACACGCAATATTATAATTTTTCTCATTCATACAGTGGACATTTGTTTGAAGGTAGATATAAATCTTTTCTGATTCAGGATGATAACTATTTTCTACAAACGGGAAGATATATTCATCTCAATCCTGTCAAGGCAAATATTGTTGTTAGACCGGAGAATTACCTATATAGCAGCTTCAGGACATATATGGGATACAGAAGAAACAAAATTATTTGCACAAGCAAGACACTATCATATTTTGGTATGGATAATACTCTTTATCAAAAATATTTGGATAGTAGTACAAATGAGGAAGAAAACGAATTTATGAAAAAATATAAAAGATAAGCTAATAAAGATGCTCCTTTTGGTGGTTAGCATACCACTAAAAGGAGTATTTTTATGCTTGTGGGGGAATTGAAATTGAAGA
>JAUNPK010000001.1:0-196661 GCA_030536855.1 Eubacteriales bacterium | reverse complement strand
CACAAAAAGGGGTCTGACCCCATTAAATTTTTATAAAATTAAAAGAAAAAATTTTAGAAAATGTTTATGGGGTCTGACCCCTTTTGGTGAATTTATAGGAGATGAAGATGGTTAATCTTGATGGCAAACTATCAATAGTAATGCCCGCATACAATGAGGAAAAATTAATATATAAAAGTATCATGACGACAATAGATATTGTTTCCGGTTTTGTAGAGGATTTTGAAATTGTCGCTGTTAATGATGGCAGCAAAGATAAAACAAGAGAAGAAATCGAAAGAGCAATGAAGGCAGATTCCAGAGTTCGTATTGTGACATCTACAAAGAATAGAGGAAAAGGAAATGCAATAATGTCAGGGGTATCGCAGGCAGATGGAGCATATATTGCATTTGTTGATGCTGATCTTGAATTAAATCCATCACAGTTGGAAGGCTACTTGCAGAAAATGCTTGATGACAATAAGGATGTTGTTATCGGTTGTAAATTTCATAAAGATTCAAAATTGAAATATCCTTTTAAACGCAGGGTAATTAGTATGTGCTACTATATAATGTTGCTGGTACTTTTTCATCTCAATGTAAAAGATACACAGACCGGACTCAAAGTGTTTAAGGCAGAAGCAATAAAACCTGTAGGACATCTTATAAGAACCAGCGGATTTGCTTACGATATTGAACTTTTAGTTGCGGTTCACAGAAGAGGATTTTCTATTGCACAGATGCCTGTAGAAGTTGTGTTTGTTAGGGATGCAGGAGCAAGAAGAATTGGTATTAAGGATTGCTGGAGAGCATTTGTTGACACTTGGAAAATATTTGGCAGAGTTTACTTTAAACATTATTATGATTAGGTCTAAAAGGGGTCAGACCCCATTAAAAAAGTATAAACAAAATACAAGAAAGTTTATAAAAATTTAATGGGGTCTGACCCCATTAAATTTCCATAAACTACATGGAGGGTTTATGTACGATTATTTAGTTGTTGGAGCAGGACTTTATGGAGCGGTGTTTGCAAGGGAAGCAACAGATGCAGGGAAAAAGGTTCTGGTTATTGACAAGAGAGATCATATTGCAGGTAATGTATATACTGAAAAAGTTGAAGGAATCAATGTTCATAAGTATGGAGCACACATTTTCCATACTAATAACAAAAAGGTCTGGGAATATCTTAACAGATTTACTGAATTTAACAGATTTACCAATTCGCCGGTTGCCAACTATAAGGGAGAGCTTTATTCGTTGCCATTTAACATGTACACATTTAATAAAATGTGGGGTGTTGTAACACCAGAAGAGGCAGCAGCCAAGATAGAAGAGCAGAAAAAAGAAGCCGGTATTACAGAACCCAGAAATCTGGAAGAACAGGCAATTAGCCTTGTAGGAACTGATATTTATGAGAAGCTAATTAAGGGATATACCATGAAGCAGTGGGGAAGACCATGTACGGAACTCCCGTCGTTCATAATAAAAAGGCTTCCGGTGAGACTGACATTTGACAATAATTACTTCAATGCGCTGTATCAGGGAATTCCGATTGGCGGATATACAAAAATGGTAGAAAATATGCTTGAAGGAATCGAGATCAGACTTGGAGTAGATTACTTTGGGCATAAGGAAGAACTGGATGGAGAGGCGACAAAGGTAGTATATACAGGCCCGATTGATGCCTATTATGAATATAAGCTGGGGACACTGGAATACCGCTCAGTGAGATTTGAAAATGAAATTCTGGATAAACCAAATTTTCAGGGAAATGCGGCAGTAAATTACACAGACAGTGACACACCATGGACAAGAATAATAGAGCATAAATGGTTTGAATTTGGTAAGGACGAGGAAGGAAACGAGCTTCCAAAGACAGTTATCAGCCGAGAGTACAGTTCAGAATGGAAGCGGGGAGATGAGCCGTACTATCCGGTAAATGATGAAAAGAACGGAAAACTCTACGAATCATACAAAGAAATGGCGGATAAAGAAGAAAAAGTAATATTCGGAGGCCGTCTTGGAGAATACAAATACTATGATATGGATGCAGTAGTGGCAGCAGCCCTTGCTAAATGTGAAGAGCAGTCATGGTAATAACAGCTAATATCTCAATAAATAATTGCCAGGAGTTTATAAAAATTTAATGGGGTCTGACCCCATTAAATTTTTATAAATTCTTGGCGACTTTTTTTATAAATTTTTTCAGGGGTCAGACCCCACCGACAGACCCCACAGACCAAAAGACAGACACACATTAACTTTAAATTTTTAGTTTTTTTATGCGTAAGTACCTGTTTCGACACTTTTCGCGTTATTTGAATGTTGCTTTGAATGTATCAAATATGGTGCAGGAAGAATTACTTTCGAGATAATTATCAAAATACATTAAAATTAAATTAGATATACGATATTATCTGCGAAAGGAATATTTTCCTGGGAAAGGGGAATTTATGGATAAAAATTACGCATACATACCGGAAAGTAATGCATTAATGAATGACATTTGCATAGTAAAATCAGCCTTTTTAGGCAATGAACCATTAACAATGAAAAATATATCCGAAATCATGGAAGATAAGTACGAAGGAATTAGAAATGTTGTAAACAGTAACTTAAGTTATTCTAATATGAATTATTGGGAAGCGAGGGATATTTATCGTCAAAATCTTCTGAAGGAATATTTGTACTTAATAGAACTTGCAGAAAAAGCAGGTTGAAATTCAGACACTGCTTGCTATTCATCTATGAGGAAAGGGGCAAGCCGTGTGCCATTTTACATAAGTTGCAATTCAGGCATAAAAAGCTAAAGTGGACATAAATAATCGAAATATAATAATCAACACATAATCAAAACATAACCGAAATATAATCAAAATCCACCCTCCCGGAAGATATATTGTATCAATATAGCGGTACATATTATTTGGTATAAATGTAAAGGTCTCTTTCCTCGTTAAAAATGTTATTATCGTCTGCATTTAAAATTTTCCTTGTCAAGGTCAAACAATTAAACTGTTTCTTTGACAAGGATTTTTCTATTCTAATCCCATCTCAAAAATGAAAGTCATCCCATCTGAGAAATGTAATTAATCAAGTTGATGAACTATTTGTAATGTTATATAATTAAACAAATTATTCGTTGTACAAAAGAATATTAATTAAGATGTGCAAATTCAAAGGAGGATTTAGTAATGAAGAAATCTATCAGAAAAATTCTCGCATTATTAACGGCTATAATACTCGTGTTCGGACTTATGCCTGAATTGGGTTTTGTGTCGGAATTAGGTTTTATACCTGATAATTTTGTGAGTGTCACCGTTAAAGCGGATGATGTAAAAACCATTAATGCCAGTGATTTATCTAATGCAACAATCACAGAAAATAAGGAAATTAACGGATTTACCCTTACAAAGGATGTTGTCATTGATGACAATGCAAAGACTTTGGAAAGTGGAACATCAGTAACAAAGAGAATTAAATTTTCAGGAGCAGGTTCAATCAGTTCTAAGAGTATTATCATTAAGCCAACAGAGGCAACGAAAATCACAACTTATGCTGTAAGTTCAGGTGATGCAACACGATATCTTGGCCTTTTTAAAGATGATGGAACCTTGGTTTCTCAACAGGAAGTTAAGGCTGCGGGAAGCATTATTCCTGCTCAGGAATTTGAGATAGAAGAAGCGGGTACATATTATTTTGCTTCTGTAAGTGCAGGTATTAATATTTATTATATTTCCATGGGCCAGATGGAAGAAATTCAGAGAACACCGTGGAGCTTGGTTATGACTCCATCTCTTACTTCAGCAAGTGATAACGGCTCAGGTAAGATTACAGTTAATTATTCAATGAAAATAGGTTCCCGTGTGGAAGATGCCTGTGATAAATTGGATATCATCATGTATGACAAGGATGGCAAGGAAGTTACAAGAGAAAGTGTAGCTAAAAAGGGTGATTCCGGTTCAGTGGAATTTACACCTACAGCTTCAGGAAATTACACATTTAAGGCAGAGGCATCAAGAAAGGCAGAAACCGATATCAAGACATCTAACAGCATATCGGCAGGTTTCGTACTTCCTCTCGCAACACCGGTTGTTCGTGCTATGACTGCAGACAATAACGGAACTATGAAGATTTTGTGGGGAAATGTTCCAGAGGCTGAAAGTTATGATGTTTATATAAAGGCAAATTCGGATTATGAGCTTATAGAAAATGTAAAAGCCTCTTCCGGAACGGATTCATCTGTTACTAAAGCAGGACTTACTAAGGGAAATAAATATGATTTTAAAGTTATAGCAAAACGTGGAAGCGACGTTTCAGCGGCAGGAGAAGTTACAGGCTGTATAGTTAGAAACGAAGCTGAAAGAGACTGGATTGCATCAAGATTCGGTACATCTACCTCTGATGAGGCTAACAGGGTAGAGGGTAATATTTATGACGGTTTAAAGTTATATTCATGTACTTATAAGGACAATGGAAACATAGACAAAAAGGGCGGTAAATTAAATGCCAGTGACCCTTATGACGGAATTACATATTACTACACCAAAGTAGACCCGACTAAAGAAAATTTTGTTATTACAGGTACGTTTACAATTGATTACCTTAATCCTACACCTGACGGACAGGAAGGATTTGGTATTATAGTAAGAGACAGCGTCGGTAAGAATGGGGATAACTCATGTGCGTATTATACTAATTCGGCTACGGCTATTGCATCCAAAGTCCAGTATACTAATGATGATGGAGCGGTTAAGAGCATCAAGGATGGAATTGGTTACAGATTTTACTCAGGAGTAACCTCTGCTACGGACACTCCAAAGACGGGACAGGTTAATGTAGTAAGTGGGGCATTTGATAAAAAGCTCACAATTAAACAGGGTGAATCTTATACATTTACAGTAAAGATGGATAATACAGGTTACAGAGTAATCTATAAGGATTCATCAGGAAATGAGCAGATACAGACGCTCTATGGAAAGAGTAAACTTTTACAGATTGATAAGGAAAATGTTTATGTAGGATTTGCATCAGCCAGAGGATGTAATGTAACAGTTAAAGATATTTCATTCACAACATCTAATCCATCAACGGATCCTGCTGATGAAGGTGAACCGGCAGAAGCTGTGGCAGCTAACTATACAATTTCTTCAGCTTCAACTTCAGGAAGCAAAAAATATAATTTTACATTTTCTGCTAATGCGGATGGACGTCTTGTAGTAAAGAAAGGCAACTCAATCATTGTCAAAGAGACGGAAATAAAGGCAGGAGAAGACTTTACCAAAGAGGTGAGTCTTTCCAAAGGTGAGAATAAATTTACAGCAACATTTACACCTGATTCAGATTACACACCGGGAGATAATAAGGTGATGGATTCTTATGAAACAGTAAATGTAGAAAAGACTGTAACTTACAAATCTTACGGAAAATCCGGAGAAAAAATTATAGTTTCACCGGATGGTAATTCAGAAGGTAAGGGAACCCAGGACAGCCCTCTTGATATTGAGACTGCAATTAAGTTCGTTCAGCCGGGACAGCAGATTATCTGCAAGTCAGGTACATACAAGCTTAACGATGGTATTAAAGTTGAAAATGGTATTGATGGTACCAAGGATAAAAGAATCTACCTGCTGTCAGATCCGGAGGATGATAACGCAGCTGTATTTGACTTCCAGGGAAAAGGAAAAGGTTTTGCTTTCTGGGGCGATTACTGGTATGTAAAGGGTATTGCGGTAACTAATACCGCTGACGGACAAAAGGGTATCCAGGTTGCCGGAAATAACAATGTATTTGAACTTGTTAAGACATATAAAAATGGTAACACAGGTCTTCAGATTAGCGGACAGTCTACAGATCCTTTTGAAAAATGGCCGGCTAATAATCTTATACTTAATTGTACTTCATATAACAACAGTGATGCGGCTATGGAGGATGCGGACGGATTTGCAGCCAAGCTTACTGTAGGAGAGGGCAATGTATTCTACGGATGTCTGGCTTACAATAATGCAGATGACGGATGGGATTGTTTTGCTAAGACGGCCACAGGACCTATTGGTGCCGTAACAGTTATCAATTCCGTTGCATATAAGAACGGTTATCTCCTTGATGGTAAGGAAGCCGGAAATGGAAATGGATTTAAAATGGGTGGCTCAGCACTTTCGGGGCATCATGTATTAAAGAATTGTTATGCTTACAACAATAAGGCAAAAGGTCTGGATTCTAATTCCTGCCCTGATATTGAAGTGTATGATTGTACATCTTACAACAATAAATCTTATAATGTAGCGCTTTATTCTAATACAGGAATTACAACCGCCTTTAAGGCAGATGGTATCATTTCCTATAAAGACTCATCAACAGAGGTTTCAGAGCAGTTAAAGCTTTCAGGCCAGGATGCTTTATCAACGGCGAATAATTTCTTCTGGACTGAGGTGGCAGCAGCTAACGCTAAGGAACAGAAAGGTACAACAGCCAACGCATCATGGTTTGAGAGTACAAAGACAACGGTGCTTCCAACACGTAACGATGACGGAACGCTGAATATGGGTCAGATTTTAAAACTTACATCAAAAGCTCCATCAACTGCAGGAGCACGTATTGATAATGAAGAATACTCAATGGATAAGATTCTTGAGCAAATGGGAGTTTCAAGAGATATTCCAAAAGCTAAAGATATCTCTTCTTCAAATGTAAATGTGATAATTATCATTATTGTGGTTGCAGCTGCAGTAATAGCTGTTGGTGCTTTAGTAGCAGTAATAATGAAGAGAAAAAAGAGAACACAAAATTAATAATTAATATCCGGTAATTGGTATACAATAATTAATTTTAATTAAAATTCCTTGCTCCTTTGAAGGTGACGCGATATATTAGTGTCAGTAAAAATCAGAGGGGCAGGGATTTTTTATTATGAGAAAAATAATAGTCAGATTTTTTGCAATAATAATAATGCTTGCGTCATTATGTTTGCTTAGCATTAACTTTTTCAAAGATAATATTAAATATGTTGTTGTTAAGAATATAGTTGTTGAGCAGGTTGTAGCAGAGAAAATAAGGGATAAAATGAATGACATGGATCCACTTATTACAGATAGTCAAAAGAGTACAATAATGAATTCTGTTTACACTGATGATAATATAAACCAACTTTCGTTATTGTATGCGGATGCGGTTATACAGGGAATCTGCAATAATTATTATGACGTATCTCCATTTTTGGATAGCACAGCCGCGGAGAATTATCTTAACAATTACGGGAATAATCTGGTGGAGTCCCTGACGGAAGGGCAGGGGAATTTACGCAAGGAGATAACCAGGATTATTGCCGGTAATATCCTTGATATTCTGGATGAAAGTGTCATAGAGGCAATTAATGTTGCATGCAATAACGCTATGTTCGTAATGCCTGAATATCTTAAAATCTTTATAAAATTATGGCAGCTTGTCACATCGGTGATGGGAATAATAATCTTAATATCTGTGTTTGTAGTTTCATCAATTATTTTCTTTATAACGTTAATTACAAAATAATTCCTGAATTTACCACTATTTTCCTATATTTTAGCGGCTGTTGTCCTTGACATCAGTGGTTTAAGGGGGTAACATAAAACACAATTGGAACGAAAAATTAATATAACCTATGAAGAACAGATTGGAGATAAGGATGAAGAATATACTTGCTGCGTTAGGCAGTAAATTTTCGGTGGCAGGAAAAGCCGTTAAGGTATTTGTAATTGCCAACACAAAAGCATGCGTTATTGGAGGATGTATAGCAACTGCAGGTATAGCCGGTATTGGTACGGTAGTGGCAATAAATATTAATAATAATAATTCAACGGTTGTGACGGCAGAAGAGACAAGAGAGACACAGCCGGAAACCAATGACGGAAGCAGAGTATCTTTGGCTACAGTTGCAACAACCCAGGAAGAGACAACTACAGAGGAGGAGACACAGGAAGAGACAACTGCAGAGGTAGAGACCCAGGTACCTGTAAAGGAATTGGTAGATGTTGTTCCGATAGAAGAACTGGTCATTGTTGAAGATACATCAACAACTCAGATGGGTGATGCGGTAGAAGTATCTGATCCGGAACCGGAAGCATCAAAATCTGTTTATGAAGTTAATAACCTGGTTTATGGTGTGGATGTATCTCACTGGCAAGGGGATATTGACTGGTCCCAGGTGGCAGCAGCAGGTTATAAGTTTGCAATAATTAAGGTTGCAGGACGTTCTATTGGTAATGATGGAAATCTTTATGTAGATGATTATTATGAGAAGAATCTTCAGGGGGCAATAGCCAACGGCCTTCAGGTGGGAGTTTATTTCTTCTCACAGGCTCTTACCGTAGATGAAGCGAGAGAAGAGGCATCTCTTATCCTGGAGAAGATTCAGGGATATCAGATTACATATCCTGTTATATTCGACTGGGAGTCAGCAGGAGGTTACAGAGTAGCCGGTAAATTAAATTCAAGTCAGCTTACAGAAATATGTGAAGCTTTCTGTGATTTGGTGGCAAAGAATGGATATCAGCCAATGATTTATTTCAGCAAGAATGACTGGTACAATAGTGTAGATGCAGCAAGACTGACTTCTAAGTATAAATCTTGGCTTGCATGGTATTGGAACGATTATTATTACACGGGAAGATTATGGCAGAACGGGGATGATATTCCTAATGTGGATTTTAACTATCAGATGTGGCAGTATACATCGACAGGAAGTGTTCCGGGAATAAAGGGAAATGTGGATATGAATATCGCATTTTTCTCTTATGATAACTATAATATTAACAATCTGCAGGAGGCGCAGATTAAGACCTCGAAAGATTCAATAACTGTTTATGCAGGTGATGAATTTGCACCGTTAAGCGGGGTTAAGGGTACTAACTCAATCGGTTACAGAAATGCTGTAGGATATAAGGTTACCGATTCAAAAGGTGATATTTATAATAATGATGAAGATACCTATTATCTGACTTATTCGGAAATTGATGACGAGTATGAGGATTACGGAGAGAGTATTAAGATAAGAATAGACAAGCCGGGAACTTATAAGATTACATATGAGATGAAAGATCCTAAGTCAGGAATGAAGTATAAGGAAGTAACTTTAGTGGTCAAGGAAAAACCTACACAGCCGGAAAGTACAACTCCATCGGAGTCAACATCTTCGTCGGAAAGTACTAGTTCGTCAGAGAACACCAATCCATCGGAAAGTACTACTAATCCTTCAGAAAGCAGCAATTCGTCAGAAAATACAAAACCGTCTGAGAGTTCCAGTTCAACAGGCTCAACGGAAAAGACACAATCAAAAGAATCAGCCGGTTCAAATTCGAATTCATATGCAAATTCAAATTCAGGTAATTCGTAGGCAGATGCAAATACATAAAATAATATTAGAGTCCTGATACAGGAGAAAATTTCATTTGTTAAATTAAGGATTTAACACAGGGGAGTGGTTCTGCTGTCAGGACTCTTTGTTTTTGTTAAAATTTACATAATGTTCACAACTTTGTATAAGGTTAGTGTTATAATACCTGCGGGTATCGGACATTTAATCTGAAAAGTACATATTTTGCGGTAAGCCGGATACCGAAATGTAAAAAATAGGTGGTTTTTAATGAAGGTTAAGGTTATAGCCCATATTAGATGTGTGGCATTTCTTTTAGTGCTGTCCATCTTGATTGGGACATGTGATTATTTTTTCTCAGAAAGCGGTTATATCCGTTATATTTTGCATGAAGTAAAAGAAACAGAAGAGAATTTTGATACTATTGTAATTGGTTCTTCTCATACCAGGTGCAGCGTGGATTGCAGATATCTGGATGAGGCTCTTGGCGTGAATTCATTTAATATCGGAATTCCGGGAGAGACCGTAGATGATTTTTATTACGTTCTTAAGTCAATCTGTAAGGATAATGATGTAAAGACGGTGATTATGGATGTTGACTATTATTATTGGATGAATGGACAATCACAGAATCATTTTTCCAAATCTTTTATATATCAACAGATGAATGATACAGATGTTAAGGCAGAGTATTTATGGAATAACAAAGATAATATTGATATAAGAAATGTATTTTCGAGACGTCTCACATGGAAAGTGTCTTTGAAAGAGGCAGAGGATAATGCAGACCTTAAGAATTCAGAGGAATATGAAAAATATGAGATGGAGGCGGCAGTAGAAGACGACGGGTATTTTCCTACAGCAGGAGGTCCATATCTTGGAAAAGGTTTCTGTTACAGATACAGGATTAATGAGGTTCCGGGAAATCCTGAATATGTTAAGACCATGAAAACGGCCGCCAATAAAACTATTGATAAGAACGTTATTGCCCAGTTTGAGAGAATGTACAATTATTGTAAGGATAATGGAATAGAACTTATAGCAATTACTACACCTATAACGCCTGACGCTTTTGAGGATGCAGAGGTGGATAAGGCTTATAAAAAAATAGCAGATCTTTTTGCGGGTTATGGTATAGAGTATTATGATTTTAATAAAACACTTATGTCAGTGCTGCCAAGGGATGATTCGGATTACGTTGATGCAGAAGGACATATGTACGGTGAACTTGCTGAACTTTATTCAGAGGTTCTGGCAGAATTTCTGGCAGATGCAAGAGACGGAGAGGTGGATATGAGCAGCTATTTTTATCCGTCTTATCAGGAGATGTATAAAAATATGAGAGAAGATTATCTGCTGACTACAGGTAAGGAATGGAAGGAGTATTAATATGTCATTTACATCGTTTCATTTTTTTCTGTTTCTGATTGTGGGAGTTATAGTTTACTACATTATTCCGAAGAAAGTGCAGTGGGTATGGCTGCTTATTTTAAGCTACTATTACTACTTTACATATAGTTTCAAAACAGTTGTGCTTTTGCTGTTTACAACTGTAGTAACATATAGCTGCGGAATTGCATTGGAAAAAATTAACGAAGAGAAACCCGACGAAGGTGATTTGGGTGAGGATAAGAAATTATTCAAGAAAAGAATCGCACATAAGAAAAAATGTGTGGTGGTCTGGGCTCTTGTTCTGTGCTTCGGAATTCTTGCAGGGGTAAAGTATACTAATTTTGCAATTAAAAATATTAATTCTGTTATTGGCTTGTTTAAGGGAACCGGGAGAATCAGTTTATTAACCATAACACTCCCTTTAGGAATTTCCTTTTACACATTCCAATCCATAAGTTATGTTATTGATGTGTACAGAGCAAAAGTAAAAGCTCAGAGAAACTTTTTTAAATATTCTTTGTTTGTAACATTTTTTCCACAGCTTTTGCAGGGGCCTATTGGAAGATATGACAGGTTGGCAGGACAATTATATGAAGGACATTCATATAATCTTAAAAATCTGCAGTTGGGAGCCCAGAGAATTTTATGGGGCTTTTTTAAGAAAATGGTCATAGCTGACCGTTTGACATCTCCGGTAAACAAAGTTTTTTATAACTATGGAAATTACGGCGGATGGACTAATGTTTTTGCCATTCTTATGTACACGGTTGAACTTTATGCGGATTTCTCGGGAGGAATAGATATTGTAATCGGAGTGGCGCAGATGCTTGGAATTACATTGGATGAAAATTTCAGGCAGCCTTATTTTGCCAGATCAATAAGCGAATTTTGGCGCAGATGGCACATAAGCTTAGGTTTATGGATGAAGGATTATGTATTCTATCCGTTTTCCTTGTCAAAGGGAATGCACAAGTTTGGAAAATGGTGCAAAAAGACATTTGGAAACAATGTAGGGAAATTAATGCCTGTAAGTCTGGGAAATCTGCTGGTTTTCTTTATTGTAGGTATATGGCACGGAGCAGCATGGAAGTACATAGTTTACGGTATGATCAATGGTGTGATTATTGCTGCCAGCGGTATGCTGGCACCTGTGTATGAAAGCATTCATAAGAAGCTGCATATTAATCCCAAATGTAAGTGGTATCAGTGCTTTATGATTGTCAGGACATTTATAATTGTAAATATAACAAACTTTTATGATATAGCACCGGAACTTTATGCTGCTAACAGAATGCTTACAGAGTGCTTTACCAAAGCGCATATATCACAGCTGTCTCTCAGTACACTTACTTCAATTGGGTTAAAGCAGGCAGATTTAATTGTGGTGCTTATAGGGTGTTTTATACTTTTTATTGTAAGCGTATTAAAGGAAAGAGGAGTAAACATACGAGAGTCTGTTGCAGGGAAAAATATAGTAATAAGATGGAGCCTTTATATAGGGCTTATTATGTTTATACTGCTTTATGGAAGTACTTCCGGTACAACAGATTTTATATATGCTAATTTTTAGACTGTTAGTATGGAAAATCATAATTTTATAGAAATAATGGCAAATACTTACATCTAGTGACATTTATAATATTAAGTGATATAATGAGGCGGAATTGTGACTACAGAAATGTAACTACAGAAATGGAGATTATCATGGGTAATAGAGATGAAGAACTTATTCTGCTTATTAAGCAGATTCGTAAAGGACATGGGGATAAAAGAGAATTTTGTAACAGTATATATAAAGAGGTTTATGGACTTGTTTATCCTTTGTACAGAAATAAGAGTGAGAGTGTAAGTGTTTCCAAGAAAATTCTTATTGAGATATGCAAGAAATTAGATGATATAGATGTTAATAAGAATGTCCACAGACAGATAGCCACAATTACATCAGCATATCTGTTGGAAGAGGCTGTAAATAAACATGAAGAAGAATTAAAGAAAAAGACAAATCTTAAGGAATATGAATTTTCAAGAATCAAAGAGGATGACGAGTTCCTTCAGATAATGAGAGAGAAGGCTGTTGCATTTAGAAGTGCCAAAGATTTTGAAGAGGCCGATGACAACATTAAGAGCCTTACAGATATTCAGTTGGCAATCCTTGAACTGTATGCATATGAGATGAGATCTGTTGATGAGATTGAGGATTTAACAGATATTGACAGCACATTTGTTGCAAGCTGGATTGCTGACACAAAGGATATTGTGGTAGGCGGTCCAATTATCAGTAAGGACATATTAGAGGAGGCATCTCTGGCAGACTTAGATGAAGAGGATGAAGATAAGATGTCACAGGAAGAGGATTCAGATGCAGATGAAGAATCATTGAGGGAAGAAGCGGATGAACTGGATCTTGAGGATGAGAGGGAAAACAGAAGAGTAGCAGCTTCCCGGTCAGATAAGGTACACAGAGGAAAGGGAAAGAGAAGCAATACAGCAAGAATAGGTAACTTCATTATTCATGAAAATCCAGCCACAATATTGTTAAAAAGGTTATTCCCTGCACTTACACTTCCAATGAGAATGATTGTACTTTGGGCAGCAGGAGGAGTTGTCTTAATTACTCTTGTTGCGGTAATTATTACTTCAGTTATATTGGGTGGTAAGTCGGATAAGAGTAGTAACAAGACTCAGACAGGAACTCAGGCAGTTACAACCCAGTCAGAGACAAAGCAGTCATCAACGGAGAAGTCTAATAGCACAACTGCAGCATCCAAGGACGATAATAAGGCTACAGAGGCGACAACTAAGAAAACAACAACTAATAACAATAATAATAATAATAATAATACTGAGGAGACCAGTAAGGAGTCAGAAAATGAAGATGAGAGTTCATCGGAGAATGAGACAGAAACTTCATCAGAAGATACCTCATCAGAAACAACAGCAGGAAGTGAAGAGACCACAACTGTAGTTTCAGAGACCACAACAGCTGCCCAGGAAACAACCACAGCAGCAACTGCAACAACTGCGACAACTGGGGCTTCATCTCAGGAAACAACCACAGCAGCATCGCCTGCAATTCCATAAAAATGTAATAAAAAAGAAACAGGTGGATTTATGACTAACGATATTAAGGATAAAAACAAAGAGTCTCTTGGACAAGTATTTATTCAATTTATAAAATTTGGTTTAGTAGGGGTTTCTAACACTGTAATTTCCGGAATAATTTATTTTGTACTTAACTCTGTTATTCTTCCGGGAGTATGGATTGTAGCCAGCGTGGTAAGCTGGGTGATATCCGTACTTTGGGCATATTTTATACAGAATATTTTTGTATTCAAGGAAGACGAGACAAAAGAGAAGAGAGTATGGTGGAAGGCACTCATAAAGACTTATATGACATATGCATTTACAGGACTAATTCTTAACAATATTATGTTATTTCTCTGGACAAATGTAATAGATATAGCGAAGTACTGTGGACCGGTTATCACATTTTTTGCAAGTATCCATATTGGATTTTTAGGAGATCCGGAAACATTTTCAAGCAATGCCGGATGGTTTATTAACATGATAGTTTCAATACCACTTAATTTTCTTATTAATAAATTCTGGGCTTACAAACAGGAAGAGAAGAAGGAAGATTGATTACGGAGGGATTTTAAATGAAATGCATCATCCTTGCCGGTGGCAGCGGTGACAGTTTATGGCCACTCTCAAGAAAAAATTATCCTAAACAGTTTATGAAATTTAAAGAAGGACGTTCACTGTTACAGGAGACGGTTGTAAGAAATATGCCTTATTGCGATGAGTTCATTATTGTAACCAATGAGGGCTACAAGAATATTGTAAACGGACAGATGAAGGTATTCCAAAGCTTAAAATACAGGGTTATTCTTGAAGGAGCTGCAAGAGGAACTGCTGCGGCAATTATGCTGGGAACTCTTTTTGCTAACCAGTCAGAATATGTCCTTGTGGTTAATTCTGATAATTTTATTGATGGTGACGGATATAAAGATGCTATTATTGGTGCTAAGGAGATGGCAAAAACAGGTGCCATTGTTACTGTGGGTATAAAACCAAAAAATCAGGCAAAGAACTTGGGGTATATATTAAGAGACGGCAACGATGTTAAGAGATTTATATCCAAAGTGGATTTTGACAACATGTCAGAAGTTGATTCAAGTTATTCCTATGGAGAAGGTTATCTGTGGAATAGTGGAATATTAGTGTTTAGAGCAGGGGATATGATTAATACGGTGAAACGTATAGAACCCGTGCTTTATTCTGCATGTAAAACAGCCAAGAGAAAGGTTCCGGCTATCAGAAGAGCAATTCGTTTTCCTGAATCTGTTATGAGAGATATTCCTCACGGAAGTATTGAAAAGATAATACTTGAACATTGCTACAGAATTATGGTAATGGAGGCCGATGTCACATGGAAAGATATAGATAATGTATGCGATATTGAACCTTCACAGTCAGAGGGAAGACTCGAATATGTTATAAAAAATGATTGTAGTAATGTGTCGGTTATTAACAATGCACAGAGACAGCTGGTAGTTGCCAATGATTTAAGAGATGTTGTGGTTGTTAATACTGAAGATGCCGTATATGTATCATCTATGCGTTCAGCTGACGGGATTAAGGAAATTATCCGTGATAATATGGATAGATATGAAGCATTTTTTGATTACAACAGAATTTCCTACAGACCTTGGGGAATACACGAACTTCTTAATTATTCACAGGGATATAAGGTTAAAAAGGTTACAGTGTTCCCAGGTATGGCTATGAATCTTCATCAGCATGAACTACGTGCTGAGTATTGGTCTGTAGTAGAAGGTGTTGCAACTATCACATTAGGTAGTGAAACTAAGGATTATCATAAGTATGAAAGTGTCTTTGTTCCTGTAGGTGCAAAGCATAAAGTTGCTAATAAAACAGACAAAAATGTGGTCATAATTGAGGTGGGTATAGGAGATAACATTCTTGAAAGTGACCTTGTAAAGATATATAATTCTGATTCCGCAACAAGTGAGAGTAATTATGTCCGTACGGATAACAGCCCTATTGTTAAACTGGATCCTGCATTTAAGGATAATCTCTGGGGTGGAACTAAGATTAGAGATGTATATGGTAAGAAGTGCGATTTCGATGTTATTGGTGAAAGCTGGGAATTGTCAGCACATCCTGACGGACAAAGCCGTATAGCAGCAGGTAATTATAAAGGAATGCTCTTTAATGATTATCTTACAATTATCGGAAAGGGATCATTAGGCTGGAAGTGTCAGGCATTGGATAGATTCCCAATTTTGATTAAGTTTATTGATGCAAAACAGGCGCTTTCAATTCAGATTCACCCGGATGATGAGTATGCTCTTGAGAACGAGAATGAGTTTGGAAAAAATGAAATGTGGTATGTGCTTGATGCTGAGCCTGGCGCATTCCTTTATTGTGGCCTTTCAAGAGATGCTTCTAAGGAAGAGATTGAACAGAGAATAGAAAATAACACTATTACAGAGATACTTAATAAGATAGAAGTAAAGCGCGGTGATGTGGTTATGGTTAAGGCAGGAACAATCCATGCCATCGGAGCCGGAATATTTATATGTGAAATTCAGCAGAATTCTAACTGTACTTACAGGATGTATGATTATGACAGAAGAGATAAATTTGGCAATCCAAGAGAACTTCATGTTGGAAAATCCCTTGATGTTGTAGTTCCAACTAAGTATGTAAAGGATTCCAAGTCGGAAGTTGTTATTAGTCATAATGAGCACTTTACAGCAAAGAGACTTGTACAGTGCAAGTATTTCGAGGTAGTTAAGTATGACATAGAAGATGAAGCCAAGATACCGGTAGATGAATCTTCTTTTGTTTCAGTAGTTTTCTTTGACGGCACAGGAACTATATTCACAGATGATTATGAAGACGAAATGGAATTCAAGGGTGGAGAAAGTTTCTTCATAAGTGCAGGAAAGCGAAATGTGATTATTAAGGGTAAGACAACATGTGTTGTTACCCACGTATAAAAAAGTATGCAGGGCATACAAAAACCAGAATGGAGTTTATATGAAAGAAACGAAAAATAAGACCGGAGCTATAGGGAGATACCTTCTGCCCGGGGGTATAACTGTAGTAATTATGCTTTTAATTCTTGTGGTGAAGGGCATATGGCCATTCGGGAGTAACAGAATAGATTTGTTTGATAATATGCAGCAGGTGGCGCCTCTTTATACTCATTTATGGGATTGGATGCATGGTCAGGCGGATTTATGGTTTGACTGGTATACCGGGCTTGGTACCAGTGTAACTATGAGTATTTCAGCATTTTCAATGCTTAGTCCCTTTAATCTTATGCTATATCTTTGCCCGAGAGGACTGATTCTTGAGTTTATTTCTGTCATGACAGTTGTGAAGATGGGAGTTATGGCGGTTACCATGTATGCTTTTCTTAACTCAAGATACGGAAATCTTCAGTATGGATTAAAAGCTATGTTATCTGTAATGTATGCATTTGGTGCATATGTACTTTTATATGCATCATGCTTTACACCATGGATGGATATGGTGGCTTTATTCCCACTTCTTATGATGGCGTTTGATAATCTTGCCAAAACGGGAAAGAAACTCTTTTATATCATTATGGTTGCTGTAATGTTTATTATTAACTATTATATTGCTGCCATGTCCCTTGTATATATTCTGTTAATCGGCGGAGTATTCATGATTTTCAGATGGGGAAAGGAACAGAGAAAGAAGTTTGCCTGGAATGTTGGTATAGGTACATTTACAGGAGTGGGGCTTTCAGCATTTGTTCTTATTCCTGTTATTCATCATCTCTCACAGTCACAGAGAGGCGGAGCCTCCGAGAGTTATATAAAACAGTATTTTTCATGGATTACATTTTCATCTTTCAATGGGATGGAACTGGGAGAATTCCAGAGAGCTATGATGATATATGGAACAGCTTTTCTTCTGGTGATTATTGCAGTAGGGCTTGTTAAGTACACAAAGGACAAGAAAGAAAAAGGATTTATTATCAGTCTTCTGGTCGTTGTTCTTGTACCGGTTATTTCAGAAGGAACCAATATTATATGGCATTTTGGATCGTATAATGGATATACATTACGTAACGGTTTTATGATAACATTTACTCTAATATGCATAACAGCTTATTATGGGGAGAAAATGTTTGAAGATAAGAAGCTTACATCAAAGCAGATTATCCTGGAGACTGTTATCACTGCTGTTGGGGTTGCTGCATATATAATTATTTACAATAATGCACCAATTAATAACTATGCATCGGCAATCACTCTTTTTGGTGTTATATTTATTCTGATGATTGTTATTCATGCCATTATTATTGGAAAAATGAAGGGCAATTATAATTATAAACTTGTAATGGGTTTGGTTGCATTTGAGGTGTTTGCAGGGGCATTTGCTCTCACAGGACCGCCTAAGTTCTATAATTATCAGGCTTATCAGTTCGGCGATTATGATCAAATGGCAATAGAAGCTACAGAAGATCTTGATATAGAAAGTTCTCCAATAGACAGGATAAGTAATCCGGATTTGTGCCTGAATGCTAATTATCCGTTGTTTATGAAACGTGGAGCTTTATCATCATTTACGGCAGCTCTTCAAAACGGAACTCAGGAGCAGGCTAAGAGATGGGGTTATTCAAGATATTTTATATGGACTTTGGATTCAGGTGGAACGGTATTTACCAATGCTCTTCTTCATGTGACAGAGGCTGTAAATATTAATGAACTGGACAGTGAAATCTATACGTTGAAAAAGACGGGCACAACTACCACAGGTGTAGATCTTTATTCAGCTAACTATGTAATGCCATTTGCCATGGTTACAAATGATAAGGTTTCTAAGATGGATTTTTCAAAGGATTACACGAAAATCCAGGCTTTATCGGAAGATAAATCCCTTACTGAAGATACATATAAGTACAATAACTCAGGTAAGGATTGGATATATATGCATAATTATATGTATACTGCCCTTACAGGAGATGACGAAAAATTAGTTACAGAGTATGATGCTGATATGGTTTCGGACATTAAGACCAATGATGGAGGAAGAGTCGTTAATTATACCGTTGATGTAAAGGGTAGACAGGCAGTTTATATGAACTATATAGACAAGTATGCTGCAAACCTTAATGCGGACTCTTTCAGCGGTTACATGAATACCACTATATCCGTTAATGGAAAAGATGTATATATCCCTACAATGGGGGCAAACGAAAATCTGTATTATACTGAGAATTATAATAATAATCTTGTTTACCTGGGAGTATTTCAGGATGAGACAATTACAATAACAATCACTGCCAAGAATGCTGTGAAGGATGAAAACAGTATATTAACCGTTGGCGGACTTAACATGGGTAAGATGGAAAGTATGTGCAGGCAGTACAGCAATCAGAAATGTGAGACATCTTATACCAATAACTCAGTTACAATAAAGGTGAATGGAACTTCTGAGAATAATTATGCATTGGTTCCTCTTGTTAAGTCTGATAACTGGACTTGCAAAGTAAACGGCAAAGTCGTTGAAACCCAGGATATTACAGGATTGTTTACAGGCATAACGCTGGATGAGGGCGAAAATGAAATTATATTTACGTTTGAGCCAAATACCAAGAATAAAGCATTCATTATTTCACTGATAATTCTTATAATTATGGTTACTTTAATGTTGATAAACCATAAGAAAAATATAGTTGTTCCATCATGGTGTGAAACCACGGCATCAGTGATATATCTGGTAATTATTGCAATTCTGGCTGTAGTTATGTTTGCGATACCGTTTATATGCTCCTTATTCTTTAATTTGACATTTATATAATTGGGAAGATATGCAGAAAATAATTTTAACACTAAAGAAAAAGTATCATAGTAATGAGAACTTCAGGATTATGTCAACAGTTCTCATAATTTGGATATTTTCAAGAATTATAATGCTTCTTATGGTTCCGGTGATGAATATATTTGCTGATGAGCCTCACAATATAATATATTATATGAATCCGTGGGATGCGGAATGGTATGCCGGAATTGTGGATGGGGGATATTGTCAGGCCAAGACATCATCAGGTATGGCAAATTGGGCATTTTTCCCTCTTTATCCAATTGTGTGTACATTGATAAAGACGTTGAGTTTTGGACTGATAAATACCTATGTTATCGGTATGATGGTTTCCAATGTATGTATTATTATTGCCACATTTTATGCGGTAAAGTTATTAAAATATGAGTGCCCGGATTATGCGTCAAAATGGCCGTATCTGGTAGTACTCATGATGGCAGGTCCCTTTGCTTTCTATGCAGGGTCTATGTATACTGAGGCACTGTTTATTATGTGTGTGGTTCTGTTTTTTTACTATGCCGTACAGCAACGCTTTGTAGTAGCAGGGGTATGGGCAGCGTTGGCAAGTGCCACAAGGATTGTAGGATGTACGCTTATAGCTGCCATGATTGTTGAGATGTATATCAGTAGAAGGTACCGCCTTATTGAAAAAATGGATAATGCAGAAAATGAGGGATTACCGCCTATAAGAGGCATGCAGCTATTTAAAGGCACATGGAAAATGATAATGTCTGATATAAAGGATGTATTTGCCATTGCAATATGTCCAGTGGGAATATTTGCTTATATGGTTTACCTTAAATTTCTGTGTGGGGATGCATGGGCATTTTACAGTGTTCAGGTGGCATGGAGAAAGGAAAGTATGTTTCCGGTAATTGGGGTTCTTTTTAAAGCATGTACCGGACAGCTGGGAGTGAATTATACAATAATGGGATATTACTGTATAGCTATTATATGCCTTTATATTTATATGTTTATGAAGTCACACTATTCCATGGCGGTATTTGGTATAATATCCCTTGCAGTTCCTCTTACATCCCATGTTATGAGCACTATGAGATTTATTATGGGTTCTTTTGTAATGTATATAGGAGTGTTTGAATTACTGGCAAAAAGCAGAAAATGGGTAAGAATAGTAGTGACAGCAGGCTTAGTGATTCTGGAAATATTTATGATAGGAATGTGGTATTTCTGGAATGCGTTACTTATGTAGCATAAACAGGGCAGACAATCAATTTACAGGGGTGAATTTTTTCAAAAAACTTGATATCTTGTTTAATTGGTATTATACTTATTAAGTTTTAATAAATATATCCAAATCGCGAGAATGGAGGATTATTATGTTATCGGTCATTGTGCCTACATTTAATGAAGGTAAGAATATTAGAAATCTGGTTACACAGGTTGATGATGCCTTAAAGGGTATTGATTATGAATTGTTATTTGTTGACGACAGCAAAGACAATACTCCTGAGATTATTATGGAAGTGGCTAAGGATTTTCCAAATGTAAGAATGGAACATAGAACTAATGAATCAGGTCTTGCCACCGCCGTTCTTAAAGGATTTAAGCTTGCAAAGGGCGAATATATGGCATGTATGGATGCTGATCTTCAGCACCCTCCTATTGTGTTAAAATATATGTATAAAGCTATGGAGAGTGGTGCGGATTTCTGTATACCAAGCCGTCTCATTCCGGGTGGTGATGATGGCGGACTTAACTGGTACAGAAAGTTTGTGTCAGGTACAGCTCGTAAGATTGGGCAGTGGATGCTTCCATGTTTAAGAAAGATTTCAGATCCTACCAGCGGATTGTTTATGTTTAGACGTGAAGTTATTGAAAATGCAGACCTTCAGCCAATAGGATGGAAGATTATGGTTGAGGTTCTTGCTATGGGTACATATAAGAAGGTAATCGAGATTCCTTACAAGTTCCAGCAGAGAACAGAGGGAGAATCAAAGCTTTCAGGCAAGGTTACAATGGAATACTTAAAGCAGTTAAAGAACCTTCGCAAGAGATATAATAAAGCCAATAAGTACGAAGTTGAGATATGGTCAACAGAAAAAATGATGGCAGAATAATTGGATAGTTAATCAATTAGGAAATCAGACACGCAGTATGCATGCCTGATTTCTTGTGTATGAAATAAAATTTTAGATTGCTTATTGGGAATGGGATTCCTTTAGAGAGGACGGAGGATTTATGTCTATTTTAGTTACAGGGGGAGCCGGTTATATTGGCAGCCATACAGTTGTAGAACTTCAGAATGCAGGTTACGATGTGGTTATTGTAGATAACCTTGTTAATTCAAGTGAAAAGTCGATGGAAAGAGTTGAGAAAATCACAGGAAAGAAGGCTGCTTTCTATAAAGCTGACATCAATGACAGAAAAGCTCTTGATGAGATATTTGATAAAGAAAATATAGAAAGTGTTATACATTTTGCAGGACTTAAGGCTGTTGGAGAGTCGGTGGCAAAACCTCTGGAATATTATGCTAATAACATTTCCGGTTCTTTAGTACTTTTTGATGTTATGAGAAATCACGGCGTTAAAAATATTATTTTTTCATCATCGGCAACAGTTTACGGAGACCCGGCATTTGTGCCTATTACAGAAGAGTGCCCTAAGGGAGAGATAACTAATCCTTATGGAAAAACAAAGGGAATGCTGGAGGAAATTCTTACTGATATTCAGAAGGCAGATCCGGAGTGGAATGTCATCCTTCTTAGATATTTTAATCCTATCGGTGCTCATGAAAGCGGAACAATAGGGGAGAATCCTAATGGAATTCCTAATAATCTTATGCCTTATATTACTCAGGTTGCAGTGGGAAAGCTTAAGGAGCTTGGAGTATTTGGAAATGATTATGATACTCCTGACGGAACCGGAGTCAGGGATTACATTCATGTTGTAGACCTTGCAATAGGACACATAAGAGCAGTGGAAAAACTCAAAGAGAATCCGGGACTTAAGATTTATAATCTTGGTACAGGACATGGATATTCGGTTCTTGATATAGTTAAAAATTTTGAGGCTGCATCCGGAGTTAAGATTCCTTATACAATCAAGGACAGAAGACCGGGAGATATTGCCACATATTATTGTGACGCAAGTAAAGCCAAAGAAGAACTTCATTGGGTTGCAGAGCGTGACCTTAAGAAAATGTGTGAGGATTCATGGAGATGGCAGAAAAATAATCCTAACGGATACGCTGAATAATCACAAGAGATATAAGAAGTGATTACGAGAGATAAAGTGATTGTCAGAGATATAAGGATATAGTTACGGGATATAAGCTGAATAACGGCAGGATATAAGGAGATTTGAATATGGGTAAGTATTTTGGTACTGATGGTTTCCGTGGGGAAGCAAATGTAAATTTAACAGTAGATCACGCTTTTAAGGTGGGAAGATTCTTAGGCTGGTTTTATGGAAAGGAACATGAGGACGGCAAGGCGAAGGTGGTTATCGGTAAGGATACAAGACGTAGTAGTTATATGTTTGAGTATTCTTTAGTTGCGGGTCTTACAGCCTCAGGAGCAGATGTTTATCTTCTTCATGTTACTACAACACCAAGTGTTTCCTATATTGCAAGAATTGATGATTTTGACTGCGGAATTATGATTTCTGCAAGTCATAATCCATTTTATGATAATGGTATCAAGCTCATTAACTCAAAGGGTGAGAAAATGAGAGAGGACGTGATTGATGAAATCGAGAAGTATCTTGATGGTGAAGCAGAAGAAATCCCGTATGCGACTAAGGAGAAAATTGGATGCACTGTGGATTATACGGCAGGACGTAACAGATATATGGGTTACCTTATGAGCCTTGCAATTCATTCTTTTAAGGGAATAAGAGTGGGATTGGATGCTGCTAACGGAAGTGCATGGACTTTGGCTAAAGCTGTATTTGATGCCCTTGGAGCCAAGACTTATGTTATAAATGCTAATCCTGACGGAACAAACATTAATACCAATTGTGGATCAACCCATATTGAAGGATTGCAGGAGCTTGTAAAAAGAGAGCATCTTGATGTGGGATTTGCATTTGACGGCGATGCAGACAGATGTTTATGTGTAGATGAAAATGGTGACGTAATCACAGGAGATCATATTCTTTACATATATGGATGCTACTTAAAGAAGAGAGATAAGCTTCTTTACAACAAAGTTGTTACAACAGTTATGTCCAATTTCGGACTTTACAAAGCATTTGATGCGGCAGGAATAGAGTACGAAAAGACTAAGGTTGGTGATAAGTACGTTTATGAGTGTATGGCTGAAAATGGTTATCGTCTCGGCGGTGAGCAGTCAGGACACATAATCTTCAGTAAATATGCAACTACAGGGGACGGTATTTTAACTGCCCTGAAGATGATGGAGGCAATGATTGCCAATAAGAAGACTTTGTCCCAGCTTGCAGCACCTCTTCATATATATCCTCAGGTGCTTAAAAATATCAGGGTGACTGATAAGACAGAGGCACAAAATGATCCTGATGTAAAAGCCAGCGTAGAAAAGGTTGCACAGGAATTAGGTGAAAATGGACGTATTCTTGTCCGTGAGAGCGGTACGGAGCCTGTGGTAAGAGTTATGGTGGAAGCCGGTTCTACTGAGGAATGTGAGAAATACGTGGATGAAGTAATAGATGTGATTAAATCAAAAGGATACGCAGTTTAGTTGGAGAAAGGGAGAAAGGGGTCAGACCCCATAAAATTTTTATAAACTTTTCCAGAAAAAGTTTATAAAAATTTTATGGGGTCTGACCCCTTTCCGGTATATTGGCAACCTCATCAGAATAGTATGCTAGTAATAGCTGAATATTTGAAAGGGTGATGTTGGTAGGTTATGAGAAAATTACAAAAAATTCTATGCTGTACAATTCTTTTGTTTATAATGACCGGATTAAGCTTTACCGGGCTTGTGGGATGTGTTAAAGGCTCGGAGGATTCCGGTGACAGGAAAGATATTGAATTTACAGTGGTAGAAAATGAGGATTTACCTGCAGAACTTAAGAAGCTTATTGATACAAAGAAAGATAAGACTCTCAGAATGACATATACAACGAAAGATTATACTTATGTTGTTGCGGGGTATGGAACAAAGGAGACCTCCGGATACAGTATAAAGGTAAACGGAGTGTATACAAGCAATGACAATCTTTATGCTGATATTGATTTGTTGGGACCGGGAAAGGATGAACAGGTAAATGAGGTTGCAACAACTCCTTATATAGTTATTAAGATTGAGAAACGGGAGGAACCGGTGGTGTTTAAGATGTAGTCTACACTTGGAAGTCTGAATGGAAATAAGGAAATATAAATGTAGTCCAAAGGTAAAACGGAGTGTATTTAATGTTTAGTCATATATGGTTAAATACAGTCATATATTTAATGTAACTTACTGCAAGGCAAGTACATAGGTATTAAGCATGAAGGAGGTTTTGGCTTGGAATTAAAGCATGAGAATATTCATGAGTACATGGAAAAATGTAACAACAAACTTCAGATAACCCTGGACGATGATTTTAATGTCAGTGACAATAAGCCAGATATCGAAAATGTTGTAAAAGAGTGGGGAGAAGTTGTTATTGACGGCGTAAAAACCGGACAGGAAAAGGCTGTAGTGGATGGAATGCTACATTTTTCAATGCTTTATATAGGAAAAAGGGAGAGTGATGACAGAAGGGTTCCTATACGAATGGAGGGGAAAATACATTTTTCGGAAAATGTGAACCTTTCCTGCGAAGCAAAGGATGCCCAGGTAAGCTGTAAAGCGTATATTGAAGATATTACAATCAAAACAATTAATTCCAGAAAAATAAGTGTAAAAGCCATTGTGTCACTTAATGTGATATGTGAGGAGTTGGATAACGTAAGAGTTGTTACCGGAGTGGTGGATGAGGAGTGCAATCCTCAGATATTGCATAGAAATTTTGAATATCTTCAGATGGCAGTGAATATGAAGGATAATCTAAGAATAAGGGAAAATATCTCACTTCCTGCCGGAAAGCCTAATATAGGAGAAATTATATGGGATGATATTTCTCTTAGGAATGTGAACACAAGAATAACGGATGAGGGTCTGGGTGTAAGCGGTGATTTAAACATTTTTATAATGTATATGGAAAGCGGAGAGGGTCAGTCGGTGCAGTGGTATGAAACAACTGTACCATTTACAGGAAATGTGGATATCAGCGGATGTAATCCGGATTGTATTTGCTATGTGGCAGCAGAAGTAAGGGATAAATCCATTGAGCCTAAGGCAGACTACGATGGAGAGATGAGGGATGTTGCCCTTGAGATGGCTCTTGATATGGATATTAAGGCTTATGAGGAATGCAACAAGCAGGCAGTGGAAGATATGTATTATCCCTGCAAAGATTTAAAATTATCTAAAACAGAAAAAAATCTTCATAAGCTTGTGGTTCGCAATAATTCCAGATGCAGAGTGTCGGGAAATCTTAAGGTTGAGGATTATATTTCAATGATGCAGATTGTGAACAGTACGGCGTCTGTTATTATTGATGATTATACGAAAGACAAGGATGGGTTAATGATATATGGTGCGGTTATGGTAAATGTTCTGTACATGACATCAGATGATGCGTCTCCAATGGGAAGTGTGGGAACTGTAATTCCATTTAGTAATAAGATTGAGTATGGAAATTGTAACCCGGAAAATGTGGATTACAGAGTGATTGGAAATGTGGATCAGCTTCAGACTTCCATGAGCGGCAATAATCAGGTAGACATTAAGGCTGTAGTTTCCTTAGATGCCTTGATTATGGAAAATATGAATATTGAGGTGATTGATGAGTGTGAGGTATGTGATATAGATAAAGAAGATTATGCCAAGCTTCCGTCAATGGTGGGATATATGGCGGATGGCAGAAGCAATCTCTGGAATGTTGCCAAACGGTATCACACAACCTGTGACAAAATCAGAAGCGGAAATCCAAAGGCGGCAGAACACCTCAAAGACTGGGATATGGTATCAAAAGGAACAAAATTACTTCTTGTAAAATGTAGTGAAAGCATATAAAAAAGTGGGCAAAATAAGGAGAAAACTATGAGTCTTCCTATCTTGCCCACTTTGTATTGAAAAAGCAAAAGTAATTTAAAAGTAAAAAATAATAAAGAAAAGTTTTCCTAAATAGGAGTCTATAAAGTAACTGTTCTTGAAATTATTAAAGTAAAAAATTATAAAAATAAAATATTCTCTAAATTAAGTGAAATTATTATTCTTTATTTCACTGATTTTCTGCGGCTGATTTCTTTGCTGCAAAGTAATCATCAAATTTTTTCATAACTGCATCATAAGTGTCATTTGAGATGCTTGGAAGGGATTTACCCCATGCTTTTGTGGCTTCTTTGAAGCCCTTCTCAACGGCAGCCTTCATTTTTTCCATGCTTTCTTCATCATCGCCGGCTAAAGCCTGAGCAAAATCAAAGATTCTTTCAGATGTCTGTTTAACACCCCAGTATCCGTTTTCGGAAATGTCTTCTTTGGCCTGAGCAATAGTATCTGCATCAGCGGTGAAGTTACCACTTGCAAGGACTTTCCACATATCATCGGCAGTTCCGATCTTGATTCCCTGCTTGCTGAACATTTGTGTAACTAAAGACTGCATTTGTGCCATGCGGCTTTCCTGATCAGCCTTAAGCTGCGCAATCACAGCGGATCTGTCTGTTTTACTTGTTGTAGTGGATACTGTTTTTGAAGAAGCTTCGTAAGTAGCCGCAACATCACTGTATGACTGGGAAGTCTTAGATTCCGTCTTAGATGTTGAGCTGTTCTTCGTAGATGCATATGCGGACGTAGCCTCATACGCTGCATAGTTTGAATTAACTCCATTTAATTCCATAACTTTCAACCCTCCTTGGTTAAATATTTAGAAATGAGATATAGTCAATCTGACTTCATTGTAAAATACATATCGACATAACCATTCCAAAACTTAACCCCAATTTATAATTATTTTATAAAGTTTATACTTTTTTTAGGGGGTCAGACCCCTAATTATACATTTTCTTTATTTTTGCGATATTTGTTTGGAGATATGCCCTTGATTCTTCTGAAGGCATCGCCAAAGTAGTTGCTATCATTGAAGCCACACTCAAATGCAATGTCAGTTATTGATTTGTTGGTTTCAAGAAGAAGTGAGCAGGCATGCTGTATTCTCACATTGATAATATATTCCTTAAATCCGAAACCTGTGGAACTCTTGAATTTCTTTGAGAGATATGAGCGGCTGAGATTAAATTGCCGCGCCATATCCTCAAGGACAAGTTTTTCATTGTAATGAGTGTAAATATATGTGGCAATCTCCTGCATTATCTGATTATTAACATCTATTTCTTTTATAATATTAGATTCATAACGTTTGCACCTGAAAATAAAAAGAATAAGCTCCACCAGTGCCACGTTGATAAAACCCGGAGAAAGAGGATCCTGGCCTTCATTTTCAAAAAGAAGTTTTTCCATGATTGATTCGATATAATCCCTGCGTTTCTCGGGGATTCTTACTACACCGGTTTCCATGCAGCTGGCAACAATATCTTCGCCTACAATGTTACTTATCCAGTCGGTAAATGAAGTCTTGAAACTGATTACTATTCTCTGGTGAACTCCTTCGCCGGTGTAATCGGTTCTGTGAATGGTTCCCGCGGGAACAATAACAAAGTCCCCTTTGGAAAATGTGTAAATATTATGGTCGATAAATGCGGTGCATTCGCCACTTTCCAGATAAAACAGTTCATGGAAGGGATGACTGTGGGACTCCTGCATCTTAAATCCAGAGGTTCGCTTTATTCTTTTTATATCAAATTTTTTGTTCATATCCTGAAATTCCATATCTCTAACCTCATGTAAGGGAGCTGCGCCATGTCCGAATTATGTTCCCCTCATTGTATGATAATCCGGATGTTTTGATATAGAATACATAATCTGTAATCTTACAAAAACAAAGGCATTAATTAGTAGAAATCACTGTTTTTTATGCTAATATTATAGTAAATAAAAAAATATAAATTTGCAATATATTTTTTAAAAACAAGGGGGAGAAGATAATGGCAAAATCTATCAGTGCCGGTAAAAGAGAAGAAATTCTAAACGGAAATCTTATCAAAGCTATTCTTACTTTAGCTGTTCCGGTTATGATAAACAGCTTTATTCAGTCAATGTATAATCTGACAGATACATTTTGGCTTGGAAAAATCGGAACGGATAATCAGGCAGCGATAACATTGGTATCACCATTTCAAAATATCCTGATTAATTTCGGAGCAGGAATTACCACCGCCGGTGCTATACTAATATCCCAATATCTGGGAGCCAGGGAGGATAAGCAGGCCAATTCAATGGCTAATCATATATGCATTACATCTCTGGGATTTTCCGTGTTATGTGCGGCCATTTCATGGCTTGTTTCGCCTTTTTTGGTGGGATGGCTTGGTGCTGAAGGTGAAATATACAACTATGGACTTACATACTTAAGAATTGTTGTGTTGGATCTTCCGTTTTTATTTACAATAAATTTATACACATCGGTTAAGCAGAGCCAGGGAGATACAGTGAGACCGCTTCTGCTGAATATTCTGGGTGTTTCCGTGAATTTGATTCTGGACCCGTTATTTCTGGTTGTGTTTAAATGGGGAATCGGAGGGGCAGCTCTTGCTACACTTCTGGCAAAGATACCAAGTGCGGTTGTAGGATTTATTGCATTGAGAGGTAAGAATCAGCTGGTTAGAATTAGTTTTAAAGGATTTAGATTTGAAGCTTCTAAAGTTGCAGCGATTGTAAAAATCGGACTTCCTACTGCGGTGGGGGGAAGCACCATGCAGCTTGGATTTCTTTTGATGACAAAAAATGTAAATGCTTACGGACCGATTGCAACAACGGCCTACGGTATCGGAAATAAAATAAACAGTATTATAACAATGCCTGCAAATGGATTGGGTTCTGCCATATCAACAGTGGTTGGTCAGAATATGGGTGCCGGCAATGTTAAAAGAACGGATAAGGCATATCATATAGCCTTGAGGATTGGTGCTGTGTTTCTTTTTGTATGCGGTATGATTCTGTCCAGAAGATTTATTGCTGAACCTATGGTGAGATTTTTCACTTCGGATGAACAGGTTGTGCCTCTTGCAACGGATTTTCTGTCTATAATGGCGTTGTGCTGCTGGACCAATGCATTTTACAATGTAACCCAGGGGTTGTTCCAGGGCAGTGGGCACACAATGATAACCATGGCGGTGGACGCTACGAGAATCTGGGTATTCCGTTTCCTGACATTATGGGTATGCTCATCCATACTTAAAATGGGAGTTGAAAGCGTCTGGTATGCAGTTGTAGTAAGTAATGCAACTTCAGCGGTTATACTCTATGTTCTCTATTGGACAGGAATATGGAAAAAATCCACAATAAAAATTGCCGAAAAAGAATTGTAAGATGGTAAAGGGTCGAAAAGGGGGTCTGACCCCATTAAATTTTTATAAACTTTTTATGAAATTGTTTATAGTTTTTTAATGGGGTCAGACCCCCTTTTTTTTAACCACCTTAACTTTTATGTCGAAATGTGTTGGAAATTCTCTCGGTATATCGTATACTTAGAAAAAAATTAATTTTTTTGTTTTGGGCGAAATTAAATATTATGAGAAGTGATTAAGAGTTGCAATTGTGGGAATGTACGCTCTCTGACAGTATGTAGTTGAGAAATGAGGATGGCATATGGATGATTTTAAGGAAAAATATAGTCAGGAATTGGCTTATCAGGAAATAAAATCCAATCAATTTACGTTAAAAGGTTTTGCCTGGTTTGTTGTGGGGGTTGCATTTATGTGGCTGCTTACTGTGACAGGTTTATTCGAGGTAAATATACGATTGATTACAATAGTATTTGTATCCACATTTATTCTGTTAATTCCTGCTGCATGTATTTATTATAGGGGAGATTTATCAAATGCGTGGCTAAAATATATTTTTTTGACCATGATATGCATAGATACTGCATTCGTTTTTTCAGTCTTGTCTTTTCATGCAGCTTTGGTTTTTGTGATGCCTTTATTGTTTGCGGTTCAATATAGAAGAAAAACTGTATTATGGTTTGCGTATGCTGTTAATGTAATCACATCTGCAATAGGTTCTCTTGCAAGTTTTTATTATGGTATATGTGATTTGAATATTCTTCTCAAAAGCCAGCATGTAAAAGAATGGTATATGAGCCAGATTGAAAATAATGCTATAAATATTTCCTTAAATCAAAATCATATTTTTATTATATTGTTTTTCGAGGTGTTTCCAAGATGCATTATTTTACTTGTAATTGCTATCATTTTGCAATATGCACTTATAAGCAGTAATGAAGATGCATTGAGAATAACTCAGCTTACATATCTTAAGGATACCGATTTAATGACCAAAGCATTCAATAAAAATAAATATGAGGAAATGGTTAGTGATTATTATCCCGGTGTAGAAAGGATAGCAGTTACATTTTGGGATATTAACAACCTTAAAATGATTAATGACCAGTATAATCACAATGCAGGCGACAGGGCGATAGAGAAATTGTCATCCATTTTGTATGATTATTCTGATGACAGGCACCGCATATACAGAATAGGCGGGGATGAATTCCTTTTGATTATAGACAATCCAGGAAAACACGAGGCTGAGAAGCTTGTAGAAAGCGTAAGGGGCAGGATTGAGAAAATTAATGCCAAAGAAGCAATTAAAATATCAAGTGCAGTGGGCATTGCGTTTGGAAAAGGTGAGGATGTTGTCGCTATCGTAAAAGAGGCGGATGAAAAAATGTATCAAAATAAGAGAAGTGAAAAGGCAGGAAGATGATTCAACCGGTCCCAAAACAAATATATTTGATAAACAACAGTACAACAGAAAGGTTACATACAGAGAGTTTGAGGAATTTATCATAGCACACTCTCAGAATTGAGTAAGTAATTACATCATTGCGGTTATGTGTTACTTCCTGCACATTTTATGCAAAACCATGCCCCTTTTGTATCAATCTCACCGGATTTTTTCAGCTTACCGATTTCAGTGGAC
This sequence comes from Eubacteriales bacterium, assembly GCA_030536855.1. Lineage (GTDB taxonomy): Bacteria > Bacillota > Clostridia > Lachnospirales > Lachnospiraceae > Lachnospira. The sequence goes on along the minus strand of JAUNPK010000001.1, from coordinate 164,978 downwards.
ATGGCACTGCGTTCTACACCCAGATAATCAGCAAGTGCCTGACGGTCATAGGGAATAACAAACTCTGTACTTTTGTGTTGTTTTGCCTGATCTAATAGAAAGGCCATTAGCTTTTCTTTTGTTGATTTCTGCGACATATATCGGATTTTCCGGGACAGCTCCAGATTTTTCTGCGCCATTCCCTGTAGCAAATTTTTCAATAAAAGACTATGAAAATGACAGGAATTGGAGCATGGGGTTAGAATACGACTGCTATCCAGAAGGAGAATTTCACTGTGCTTAATGGCAATAGCGCTTACGGGCATGGTTTCAAGTCCTGCAAAAGAAAATACTTCTGCAAATAATTCTCCGGGCTGCAGGATTGTCATTATAATCCTGTTTCCGTAATAATCTTCCCGTACTACCTGAACGGTACCGGATAGAACAACACCTACAAACCGGGCAGGAGAGCCCTCAAGAAATACCGGATTACCTTTCGGGACATGAATGGTCTTACCATCCAGACATGATATCATAGAATTCAAATCTGATTGTTCAATGCCGTGAAATAATGGGCATTGGGATAATATCTCAAAAAAATCTTTCATAAAAATCTCCATTCCAGGAACATTTATGTTGGAATTCCAACAGACATTTTGTTATCAGAGTAATAAAATAAGCTCGTAACGTCAAGTATAGTAAATATCAGGAGGAAATATAATGGTTCGTAAAATTATCCAAATAGATGAAGAAAAATGTAACGGGTGCGGAGCCTGCGCTTCTGCCTGCCATGAAGGAGCCATCGGTATGGTAGACGGTAAAGCAAAATTACTTAGAGATGACTACTGCGACGGTCTTGGAGACTGCCTTCCATCTTGTCCTACGGGAGCAATCTCATTTGTTATGAGGGAGGCTGCTGCTTATGATGAAGAGGCTGTTCTGGCCGCAAAAGCAAAAAAGGAACATGCGTTGCTTTGTGGTTGCCCTGGTTCAGCGGCAAAAGTTATCAAACGTCAAGAGGAAGCTTGTGTAACAGCTGTACAACAGGAGTCTGAGCTTCGGCAGTGGCCGGTCCAGATAAAGCTGGTACCTGTGAAGGCTCCATGGTTTGATGGCGCAAAACTTTTGGTGGCTGCTGACTGTACAGCTTATGCCTATGCCAACTTCCATAGGGATTTTATTAAGGGACACATCACTTTGGTAGGATGCCCTAAGCTGGATGCGGTGGATTATGCAATTAAATTGACTGAGATTATCCGTAATAACGATATCCGTAGTGTCACGGTGGTACGTATGGAGGTACCTTGTTGCGGAGGCATAGAAAATGCTGTAAAAACAGCATTGCACGATAGCGGCAAATTTATTCCGTGGAATGTGGTGATTATTGCAACTGACGGAAGTAAACATTTACCTCCTTGTTTGTAATCTGTATCTTAATGGAGAAACAAGAAATTCCTTCTTAAATGCATAACTAAAGTAACTAACACATTTAAATCCACATATGTTATACTATTATTAGTTAGTAAGATTCTTAAGGAGGAAGTTGAAATGAATGATGAAAGAATGCCCATTAATCTATATTCAATTGATACCGGAGAGCGTGAAAAAGAGTTGACAGAAGAAGAATTTAAAATTCAAAAGAAAAATGAATGTAAACCATGGCGATTTTTAATTGGTATTTGTGTTGCTGTCTGTTTTATATTTGCTTTTATGAATATTAAAGCGCCTGAAACATTGCCATTTTGGATGTGGGGAATAATCTATCTTTTATTGGTTTGTTTGATTGGATTCTCATTTTTAAAGATTTATAAGATAAAGAAAGTGTATTAGATAGATTAAATATAAGTTCAAAAAAAGTACGAAAGCAGGGATATTTGTCGCGATAGTATTATCGTTAATTGAGACTTCCCAAAGAGTGTAAGTAAATATGGCAACGAGATTGCGCCTGGGGATGTTGGGAGAAATCCTGATATTCGCAGGCTTATTTTTCTTGACAAAATCGACACATGTTTAATCGTGCTCTTACGCTGATGAGAGATGAGATTGTAAATGTAATTCTTTATGCTTACCAGGGAGTTCGAATGTGGAGCCGGATTGTAAGCATGACACCTGAAGTATTTGATTCGATTACCAATCATATTAGGAAGCAATTGATAAAGGAGTAGATTATGATTTTTGAAACAGAAAGATTGATACTTCGTCCATGGAAAGAGGATGATGCAACTAGCTTATATAAATATGCGAAAGATCCCAGAGTTGGTCCCATAGCTGGATGGCCGGTGCATACAAGTGTAGAAAATAGCAGGGAAATTATCAAGAGTGTTTTATCAGCAGATGAAACCTATGCTGTATGCTTGAAAGAAGATAATGTACCAATTGGAAGTATTGGATTAATTCCACCGGCTCAGTCACATACAGAAGCAGCTGACGAAGAAATAGAAATTGGATATTGGATAGGCGTTCCTTTCTGGGGACGAGGGCTGATTCCGGAGGCGGTCCGAGAATTACAGAAGCATGCATTTTTAGATTTGGGATGCAATGCTATGTGGTGTGGTTATTATGATGGAAATGAAAGGTCAAAACGATGCCAGGAGAAGTGTGGTTTCACGTATCATCACACGGAAGAAAATAAGCCTTGTGTGCTCATGGGAGATGTAAGAACTGAACATTTTACGTATCTTACGAAAGAGCAGTGGAAAAATAATCAGGATAAGAAGTTAGTTCTTTATATTCACGGAAAAGGTGGCAGCGCAATCGAATCGGAACATTACAGACAGTTTTTCGAAGGTTTTGATGTATACGGCTTTGATTATAAATCTGAGAATCCGTGGGATGCTAAAGAAGAATTTTTGGCAAAGATTAAGGAAGTGACTAAAACTTATAGTAAGATAGTTCTTGTTGCCGGAAGCATAGGAGCTTACTTTTCCATGAATGCAGAAATTTGTGATTATATTGAAAAAGCATACTTCATTTCCCCGATTGTGAATCTTGAAAGGCTGATAGTTGATATGATTTCCCGGGCAGGCACAACTGAAGGAGAGTTAGAAGACAGAAAAGTGATTCCTGTTGGTTTTGGCGATGATTTATCTTGGGAATATCTTCAATATGTTAGAAATCATAGGATTAGCTGGAATGTACCAACAGAAATACTTTATGGAAGCAATGATAATCTGCAATCAATAGATACAATGAATGATTTTGTGCAGAAAACCGGTGCCGGGCTTACGGTAATGGAGGGCGGAGAACACTGGTTTCATACGGAGGAACAGATGAGATTTTTGGATAAATGGATGCAGGAGTTGCGTAATGAGCATATATGATGAATTACGATTAAGGTAAAGTATATCCGTGGGGTCCCCTATTTTCTCATTCTTGATTGCAGGAAAGTTGGAATAACGAGTTCATTTTCTTTTTTTTCAGATTTGGCTAAAAGATCATTTATGGCAGATGATGTTTTAACAGGATCATGAGTGCTTTTTACAGAACAGTTTTTCAGGCTAATTCTATTAGGATCATAAGTTCCATCAAGACCCGTTGCAATAATAGTTATAAGAGAATTTTTATTATCGTCTAATTGCTCCTTAGAAGAGACGGTTCCCCACATTATTTTAGCATCAGTTCCGACAATTTCCTGAATATATCGGATTGCATTATTAAGTTCAACAAGATTAACATCTCCGGATGAATTAATCATAACATATTTTGCACCGGAAAGATTGGTGTTTAGTAGAGGCGAATTAATAGCCTGTTTGATAGCATCGGTAATAGAGGTGTTCTCATCGGCATATCCTATACCTAAGTGTCCATACCCCTTGTCTCCAAGAACAGTTTTTAAGTCATTGAAGTCGAGATTGACAGTACCACAGTTAAACACAATATTGGTAATAGTGTCAATTGAATTCTTTAATACAGAGTCTGCAAGAGTAAATGCAGATGACATTGTTACTATTTTTTCATTGGATGTAAGTAGTTTATCATTGGAGATTACAAGTAAAGTGTCAACACATTTTTCAAGTTTTTGGATACCTGCATGTGCGACATCAGAACGGTTGGTATTTTCAAAACTAAATGGGGTGGTAACAACAGCAACAGTAAGTATTCCTAAGTCCTTACATATCTTAGCAATATATGGTAGAGCACCAGTACCTGTGCCCCCTCCCATACCGGCAGTGAGAATTACCATATTTGCATCATTTACAATCTCTTTAATTTCGTCTGCACTTTCTTCGGCGGCAGCATACGCAATTTCTGGATTTCCACCGGCACCAAAACCGCCGGTAATTTTTTTCCCAATAGTAATACATGTGTCCGCTCCAGATCTGTCAAGTACCATCTGATCAGTGTTAATAGCAATGAATTGAATAGGGTATGGAGTCTGGTGTGCCAGTCTGTTAATTGCATTATTACCGCAACCACCGACGCCGATAACTTTAATAATAGGCATATTTGATGATTGATAGTCTGTATTGATTATTTCAAGCATTTTTATTCTCCTTAAATGTTCTTATTAGATTTGCATAAATGCTAATTATAAAAAAAATATAATGCAATAATGCAAATATGTCAACATATAATTGCATTATTGCAAAAAATACTTGCATAAATGCAGAGAAATAGTACAATTAATTTAATATAAAAAGAGTGTTTAGGAGATTAAGCATATATGGAATTAGGGCAGAGACTAAAGGCAAAGAGAAAAGAAAAGAAGATATCTGTAGAGTATATTGCAAAAGAGTTAGGCGTATCAGTATCCACAGTGTATAGATATGAGGATTTAAGTATTGTTAAGATTCCTGTCTCAACATTTGAAAAAATGTGTAATATTCTTGGAACAACACCGGCAGAGATGATGGGAAATGTACCAGAAAAGTCACATTCTGAAAGTGATAATGATGATAAACTTTCAGAAAAATTTGAAGATCCTAAAGAAGCTATGGAGTTCTTGCTTAAGCTTCCAACTGTGGCAGCATATGGAGGATATGATCCGTCTAAGATGGATGATGAAACAATGGTTGCATTTGCAAATGAAATCTTACAGCAGTTACAGCTTGTAAGTTATAAGTACAGGTAGGTGACAGTATGAAGGCCAAAGATGTAAAGAAACTGGCGGAAGATTTAAGGGAGAATTATAACACAAGAGACCCTTTTAAATTAGCAGAAAGATTTGGAATAAGGGTAGTTGTAAGTGAAATGCTTCCAGTTGATAGAAAAGCATATACGATAAAGTCTGATAATTATCCTACTATAATAATTATTAATGGTAGATATGAGCGTAGAAGTCAGATGGTATTATGTGCGCATGAATTAGGACATGCACTGCTTCATTCAGACGATATTAATAATTTTGCAGTAACAAGTAAGAATGCATTTAGAAATGTTGAATATGAGGCTAATCTCTTTGCGGTATCTTTATTATTTAACGAAAGTGATTTTAATATTAAAGTGTTAAATATGAGTAATTATCTGCTTAAGCAGGTTCTTGATTATAATATTGTAGTTGAAGAATAGAGGATAATAATATGTATGAAGCAATGCCGAAAAAACTACTGATTGTTAATATACTTGATATTCTTAACAAATATTCAGATGCTGAACACAGATTAAAACAGAAAGATTTTATTGATATTCTTAGAAGAGATTACAGTATGGAAGTAGACAGGAAAGCGGTAAGAAGAAATCTGTCATATCTTTTAGAATGTGGTTATGATATTGAATATTCAGAGCAGGTTCGAATAAAGAAGAATGGAGACCATGAGACAATATACACAGATTGGTATATAGAGAGAACATTCAGTAATTCAGAGTTGAGACTTCTTATAGATAGTCTGCTTTTTTCAAAATCAATACCATACAAACAGTGTTCTGAACTTATTGAAAAATTAGAAAGTCTGTCAAATCGTTATTTTAAGTCAAGTGTGAAACATATATGCAATCTACAGGAAAATCCACTTATTAATAAGCAGCTGTTTTACAATATTGAAATATTAGATGAGGCAATAAGTAAAGGAAAACAGGTAAAGTTTCGTTATAACTATTATGATACGGATTATAAGCTTCATAATAGAAGTAATAGTGAAGGGGTGCCAAGGGAATATATAATTAATCCATATCAGATGGTTGCTACGAATGGTAGGTATTATTTAATATGCAATTATGATAAATATGATAATTATGCCAATTACAGGATTGACTGGATAACGGATATTGAGCTGTTAGACACGAAAAGAAAAACAATGAAGAAAGTTAAAGGGTTGGAGAATGGATTAAATCTTTCAAAGCATATGGCTGACCATATATATATGTTTTCCGGCGAAAGTGGAATGGTCCGTTTCAGGGCATATCGATATATTATATCTGAGCTTCTTGACTGGTTTGGAAAAGATATCAAATTTTCTGATTATTCAGAAGATGAGGTAATGGTAACAGTTCATGCAAATATTATGGCTATGAGATGTTTTGCAACACAATATGCAAGACATATTACGATTGTGAGTCCGGATAGTCTTGTAGAACAGGTCATCGAGGATTTTCGACAGGCGTTAGAGCGGTATAAATAAAATACAATGAGGATGGAATGATGGAATGCAAAAAAAGAATATTAACTCAAAATATCATGTACCAATATAGTCCCATGTCTTTCGTATAATTAATAACAGATACAAAAGTTATTAGCTATATGAAAGGTGTGGGATTATGTTATTTTACGAGGCTTCTGCTAAGATTGAAAGTTGCAGAATTTTAGAAAAATATTTAAAAAATAATGATGAAGAAAGAAGTGCGTCTAAACATCAGGAGGAAATATGGTGCGAATTGGAGGATTACGCAATAGAGTATTCCAGTGAACATGAGTATAGTGTTGTTGTATTCGTGTGTTATATAGATACGGATACATCTAATGGCAGAGTAGAATTCAGGGTTATTTCTAAAAATTATAAAGAAGATGCTGCTAAGCATATATATGGGTATACTGAAAAATGTGGCATGAAAATATATGATTTTAATATTCGAGAGACTACATATGAACGGGTTAGTAAAATGAAAAGCAGATTGTTTCATCTTGACTATGATGTAATAGACAGATTTTTTAGTTGTGATTTTATGAAAAATGGAGAGAGAAGAAATAAGTGTCGTGAAATAAATGTTGATACAAAAATTTTAAAGAAACAATTATACGATAAAGCAGTAAAACTTAATTGTTCAGAGACATTGCTTCCGGAATTGGAAAGAATATTTACTAACAGAAATTCTACTAATTATCTGGGAAATCCGGTGCAATATATAATAATATGCAATAAAAATGGTGTAGGATATGAGATTGCAAAAATTATAATGGCAGCATTGTATAAGCAGAACAGGTTAAAAAGTAGCAGAATATGGATATCGGGATTACTGACGGATCAGGATGAAACATATGGATACTCTTATTGTGAGGCCTCAAGTGTAGGGATTGTTATTCCTAATATTAGAGATATTGATAATGAGTATGACAAGAATAGATTGCGTAAGGCAGCAGATAAGATGGGATTGATGATAGAGGAACATTCGTCAAATGTACTGACATTTGTTTTTGTTAAGCGTGGTAGCGAAAGAATAAAGGATTTGATTAAGGATAGTGCTCCTAACACTAATTTTTGTGAAATAAAACAAAATACATACAGAGGATGTGAAGCAAGAGAATATATAAGAAGAGATTTGATAGAAAAGAACATAGATGAATCGGTTGGAGACAAAATAGATATAGCAGATGATATAGATTATTATCCAGATGAACTTGATGCAAGAATACATAAATGCCTGGGAAACATTTTGTGTTCAGATATATATTCCCAGTATGCAGAGTATCAGACAAAACATATAGAACGGATTAAAGAACGAGAAGGAAATGCATATCAGGAACTTAAATCTATGATAGGCCTTAACAAGCCTAAAAACATTATAGATAAGATTATAAGTTATTATAATACAAGAGAAATATATCGTGCGAATGGGATGAAACCACCTTTAAGTGCTGTACATATGGTGTTTACCGGTAATCCAGGTACTGCAAAGACAACAGTTGCACGATTATTTGCTGACATTTTTAAAGACAATAAAATACTATCAGAAGGAGCATTAATAGAGGCGGGAAGAGCTGATCTTGTAGGGGAATATGTAGGACAGACGGCGCCTAAAGTTAAGAGTTTGTTCAGAAGGGCTAAGGGAAATGTTTTGTTTATTGATGAGGCTTATTCTCTTGTGGATGACAGAAGAGGTTTATATGGAGATGAAGCGATTAATACTCTTGTTCAGGAGATGGAGAATAACAGGGAAGATATTATTGTTATACTTGCAGGATATCCGGATAGGATGCAGCAATTTCTTGATACGAATCCGGGTCTTACAAGCAGGATAGCGTTTCATATTAATTTCGATGATTATACAGAAGAAGAGTTATATGAAATATTAGTATCAATGGCGACAAAGTCAGGTGTGAAACTATCTGAGGATGTTCATGATAAAGTTATTGAAATATTCGGACACGCATGCAAACATAAAGACTTCGGAAATGGGCGTTTTGTCAGAAATATATATGAACAGGCATTAATGAATCAAACATTGAGAATAGCAAAAAATACAGAGCAGCCTTCAGAAAAAGAGCTGAGAACGTTAGTAGCAGAAGATTTTAATGATCTTGGAATTAAGGAAACCGCAGAGAAAGAACGTAAAGTAATTGGATTTTAATGTAATAGTCAATGTAATGGAAGCATATAATTGGCAATTAGTCCAAATGTGGTCAGATGAAATGATTCGAAAGTATGCTGGCTTACCTTTTTTAATGCAATGCACGTTGATGGTCTTTGGGATGTGGAATGCAAGGAGATTCTTTGTGTGGAGAAGCTGGAAGATGAGATTTACCAGATTCAGTACAAGGATGAGAAGGAAGTAACCATTCTTCATGCTGAGAGGTACGAGAGGATTATTAACAATTAGCCATTATTGTGTTTACGAGAATATCTTTCTGTAGTATAATGCAATTATCAAATTAAAGTAGGTGAGATTATGCTCTATAGATACAATGGAAAAGATAATATTGAAATGCTTCCAAGTTACAATTATGAAGATTTGGGTGGGCTAGAAAAAGATTTAGAAGATTTGTTGGCAAATAACCTTGCAGACTTATACTCTGAGGATGGGCAACTTATGCCTATTTTCCGAGAAAGAAATTGGCAAAGTGAACCAGATCTATGTGCGCTTGATAAAGACGGTAATTTGATTATTTTTGAATTAAAGCGTGCGCTTGTTCCAGGTGATACTACAATTCAAGTAATGCGTTATTGTCAAGATTACGGACAAAAGAGTTATTTCGAATTGGCAAAACTATATAATACATATACTGGTAATGACGATTTGAGAGAAGCGCATGCAGAGGCATTTGGACTTGATAATCCGCTTCAGATTGAGGAATTTAATCGAAAGCAGAAGTTGGTAGTAATAGGTAGTTCGGTTGATTCATATTTAATGGATGCCATTGATTATTGGCGACATAGTGGAATAGATATTGATTATATTCCGTATAGATTTTATAAAATTCAAGGTGAAACTTATTTTGAGTTTTTTGCAAAGCCATATGATTATCATATTAACGTAGCAGATACAAAAGGCATTTTGTTTGATACAAATAAGACATATGGACCTAATGATATTTGGGATATGTTTAAGAATAGCAAAGTCAGTGCCTATGGTAGTGTAAAAACATGTGTAAAATCCTTTAATAAAGGTGATTACGTTTTGTATTATCATAAGGGATATGGGGTAGTTGGTGCTGGTATAGTAAAGTCATCAAAAGCAAAAGAGAATAAAGCAAAGGAAGAACTGTATTTGGATGTTGAATTGCTTACTCCAGTAGTTTCTTGTGAAGATGATCTTGAGTATGTGACTGTTGCTGAATTAAGAGAATTATTAAACAAAAATTTCTTTTGGGCTAAAACAACAAAGGTTCCGTATCTTTCGGTTGAAGAATCAAAAAAAGTAATAGATTTTCTGTTGGCAAAATATAATATTTAATATATTAAGGAAGTGACTAAAACTTATAGTAAGATAGTTCTTGTCGCCGGAAGCATAGGAGCTTACTTTTCCATGAATGCAGAAATTTGTGATTATATTGAAAAAGCATACTTCATTTCCCCGATTGTGAATCTTGAAAGGCTGATAGTTGATATGATTTCCCGGGCAGGCACAACTGAAGGAGAGTTAGAAGACAGAAAAGTGATTCCTGTTGGTTTTGGCGATGATTTATCTTGGGAATATCTTCAATATGTTAGAAATCATAGGATTAGCTGGAATGTACCAACAGAAATACTTTATGGAAGCAATGATAATCTGCAATCAATAGATACAATGAATGATTTTGTGCAGAAAACCGGTGCCGGGCTTACGGTAATGGAGGGCGGAGAACACTGGTTTCATACGGAGGAACAGATGAGATTTTTGGATAAATGGATGCAGGAGTTGCGTAATGAGCAAATATCAATAATCCTAGAAAACAGGGCATTTCCGGGCAAAAAGGAGTAAACAATTACTATGATAAAAGTCTTATTTATCTGCCACGGCAACATCTGGTGATTTTTCCGGGAAGCTAGGAAAATCAAGGGATGTAGAACTTGGGGATTTTAAAATACACCTTTTGTACACCTTTCGATTTTTGTTAGTATGTTATGGATGATGAAAATGGGTGTGGCATGGCAAAAATTTAATTGAAAAAAGTGAATGAAACACGCTTATCCTTAAGCGGTTGATTACTACACAACAAACCCAGGCGGGACTGTCAAGATGACCATGATGATGTGAGAGACTTGATGGGAGCGGCTGGGTTTTTTAAATTGACTAGTTACATAACTTCTTTTTTTCTTCATCAAAATATTTATCAAAACGTTTATTTTGTTCTTTGGTAATGTTTTCTTGAACAGGAATATTCATGTCTTCTCGAATCATTCTTATAAATGTGTTTCGATATATATAAGTATTTGATTTGACATTCTCGGGACTCATTCCATCATCTAGTGCACATTGTGGAAATGTATATGCGACCAAAAAGGAGGTGCGAATATCTTCAGAAAGATATAGCAACATTTCACTATTTGTTGTTTTGGGTTTATATGAGTTTTCAGGACTTTTCAAAAAAGCATGGTAATCATCTAAATCTTGTTTTGTATCAGGTAGGTTGGAAATCATATTATCCAAACATTCTAATAGGTCAAGGCAAATAGAAATTTGCTTTTGATAAAGTTGCTCTTTTTTTTGGCGTTTTTCTGAATAGAAAGATATTAATCCGTTAATAATGGCTCCAATAATAACTCCAACAAGAGTAAAGATTCCAGTTGCTAATACTTCGTTCATTTTGATTTCCTTTCTTTTGTTTTCTATTGCTTATTTTATATTAACTTGATGTAAAAGGAAAGAGGAAAAACTATTCGCGATCAAGAATAAAACTCGTTGAAACTATTTGCAATAAGGAATATACTAAAGGTAGTGTATTGTTGTTTTATATACGGAGGAAATGTATGAACTTTGTACCATCATCAGTAAAAGCAGAAGAATGGGGAATTACCCAGAGAAGAGTGGCGATTTATTGCAAAGAAGGACGTGTACCAGGGGCAGAGTTGATTGGGAATCGATGGTTTTTGCCAATTGATGCAAAAAAACCAGGAGATCCACGCAAGATGAGGAAGGAAAAATAAATGATAGTATATTCTGGGATAAAAAGAGACTTTTTAACTGCAGTAGAACAGGATTCAATTGCTGCTGAAATAGAAGAAAATATTTATAATAAAATGCATAGAAGAACTGCCCAAAATGAATTTCGTTCATGGGAAAACTCCTTAGAATATATGTATAAGGTTTTGAATGATACTGCAATTCCAGAGAATTCTGGAGTGGCAATAGAATACAACATTCCACAGACTTCCAAGAGAGTGGATTTCATTATTTCGGGATATGGAGAAAAACAAGATCCGAATGTGGTAATCATCGAATTGAAGCAATGGGATAAAGTCGAGGTTGTGGAAGGTCAGGATGCATTAGTTGAAACCTATACTGGTGGGGCAGTGCGTAAAGTTGTACATCCATCTTATCAAGCATGGTCATATGCTGCAATGATTTACGACTATAATCAAAATGTGCAGATGGGAAATATCGTTCTTCATCCATGCGCATATATGCACAATTATAGAAAAAGTAATCCGGAGAAACTAGAACAAAACCAATACAAGGAATATGTTGAGGACGCACCTATTTTTGCAAGAGGTGAAGTTTCAAAACTGCGTGAGTTTATTAAGCAATCGGTAAAAGTAGGTGATGATAAACAACTTTTGTATGATATTGATAATGGAAAAATCAAGCCTTCAAAAAGCCTACAGAACTCTATCAAAAGCATGATTGAGGGCAATCAGGAATTCATAATGCTGGATGAGCAAAAGGTTGTATATGAGGAAATAATAAAGACGGCGTTAAAATGTATGTCAGATCAGAAAAAGCGCACTGTTATTGTGAAAGGTGGGCCGGGAACAGGTAAAACAGTTGTAGCAATTAATCTTTTAGCCAAGCTTACAAATGAAGGACTATTTGCACAGTATACATCGAAGAATAGTGCGCCACGAAATGTGTATGAAAAGAAGTTAACAGGCCATAAGAAAAGTAGTATTAAAAATATGTTTAAAGGTGCAGGATCTTACATTGAAGCTGAACCCAATATTGTAGATACCATTATCTGTGATGAAGGGCATAGACTTACAGCAAAGACTCAGCTTGGGCCCAAAATTGCTGGAGAAAATCAGATTAAGGAAATTATTAATGCAAGTCTCTGTAGCGTTTTCTTCATTGATGAGAGTCAACGTGTAACACTTAGTGATATTGGTACTGTTTCTGAAATTGTAAAGTGGGCAGATGAACTCGATTCGGAAGTGCAGGAGATGGAGCTTGTATCACAGTTTAGGTGTGATGGCTCTGACGGCTACTTGGCATGGCTGGATGACGTTTTGGAAATCAGAGAAACTGCAAATTTTGATTTGAAAGATATAGATTATGACATCCGTATTATGGATTCACCAAACGAGGTTCGAGATTTAATAATAGAGTGTAATAAAACAAGAAATCAATCAAGAATTTTGGCAGGATATTGTTGGGCATGGTTAAAAGAAGGCCAGAACAACTCTGATGTTCATGATATAAAAATAGGCGATTTTGAAATGAGTTGGAATCTTGGCAATACTTCAACTTTTGCAATTGATGAGAACTCTGTGAATGAAGTTGGTTGTATCCATACGTCTCAAGGACTTGAATTTGATTATGCAGGTGTAATTATCGGTGATGATATGAGATATGAAAATGGTCATATAGTTACTGATTTTACTAAGAGGGCTAAAACAGATCAATCTTTAAAAGGTATTAAAAAATTATATAAAGAAAATCCAGAGTTTGCTTTAAAAGAAGCGGACGAGATCATTAAAAATACATATCGTACCCTAATGACCAGAGGAATGAAGGGATGTTATGTGTACTGTACAGATAAAAATTTGGCAGATCATTTAAGAGAATGCCTGAAATAGAGAGGTAATTATGAAAAAAGAAACCATAGACAGAATTAGGAAATTTACAGAGGATCGTGATTGGGATCAATTTCATTCGCCAGCAAATTTGGCAAAATCAATTGTCATTGAAGCTGCAGAATTATTGGAATGTTTTCAATGGTCGGATGAGGAGTATGACTTGAAGCATATTAAAGAAGAGTTAGCGGATGTCATGGTATATAGTCAGAATCTGCTTGATAAGCTCGGTTTGGATGCGGATGAGATTGTAAATATGAAGATGACTATGAATGAGGAAAAGTATCCAGTAGAGAAAGCAAAAGGAAAATCAGATAAGTACGATCAGTTATAAAAATGGAGTGAAGCAAATGAGTAAGATTGATGAAGTGCGATTAGGCTTTGAAACTGCATATATAGATGGCTCTGTTGTTTCAAGTAGTGTATATCGACCACAGTTTGTGTCAAACAACCATAGAGAAGGAAAGAAAGTACTCTCATCCATAGAGGATGAGCTTTTGGCATGCGATGGTTTTCAGATTAGTGTGGCTTTCATTACAATGAGTGGTATCACTCCGCTTCTTCAGACATTGAAGGAACTGGAAAAGAAGAATATCAAAGGCGAAATTCTGACAACGAATTATTTGAATTTTAGTGAGCCAAGAGCTTTGAAAAGGCTTAACGAGTTATCAAATATTACACTCAAAATGTATGATGTTGAAGTTGCTGACGAAGGATTTCATACAAAAGGATATATTTTTAAAAAGGACGAGATCTATCGTATTATCATTGGCAGTTCAAATATTACAAGTGCAGCACTCACAAGCAATAGAGAGTGGAATACAAAGCTGATTTCAACGGAACAAGGTGAAGTGGCTAAAGAAATAGTTGCTGAGTTCAATCAGTTGTGGAACTCAAAATATGCGTTATCTTTTGATGATTTTTATGAGAATTATAAAGCTCGATATAGCATCATTAAACATCAAAGAGAGGTTGCAAAACAAGAAGAGATTACTTCGATTGAAAAGTATAAGTTGCAACCTAATAGTATGCAGGTTGGATTTATTACAAATCTAAAGAAAATACTTGAAGCAGGAGAAGATAGAGCACTCTTAATTTCTGCTACAGGTACAGGTAAAACTTATGCATCAGCATTTGCAATGAGAGAATTAGGTTTTAAGAGAGTCTTATTTCTAGTTCATAGAGGCCAATTAGCAAGACAGACAAAGAAATCTTATGAAAAAGTTTTTGCAAATTCTGTCTCCATGGGACTTGTAGGAGCTGGTTATCACGAATACGATGCAGACTATGTTTTTGCAACAGTTCAGACGTTGAATCGTGATGAGCATTTACTTCAATATGAAAAAGATGCATTTGATTGCATTGTTTTAGATGAAGCTCATCATGTTCCGGCTGATACATATCAGAAAGTAATGAAACATTTTACGCCAAAGCTTTGGTTGGGAATGACTGCGACTCCAGATAAAAGAGATGATAATGTAGAAGGCAGAAATGTTTATGAACTATTCAATTACCAGATCGCATACGAGATTCGTTTACAACAGGCAATGGAAGAAAATCTCCTGTGTCCATTTCACTATTTTGGAATAACAGATTTATCAATTATTGGTGATAATGAAGAAGCCAGTCGAGACTTCTCGATGCTTACTAGTGATGAGAGAGTAAAGCATATTATTACACAAGCTGATTATTATGGGTACAGTGGAGATAAAGTAAAAGGTCTGATCTTTTGTAGTAGCATAAAAGAAACTGAAGAATTGTCTGCAAAGTTTAATCAGATGATTA
This sequence comes from Eubacteriales bacterium, assembly GCA_030536855.1. GTDB lineage: Bacteria > Bacillota > Clostridia > Lachnospirales > Lachnospiraceae > Lachnospira. The sequence continues at coordinate 149,634 of JAUNPK010000001.1, read as the reverse complement.
ATCCTTCTACGGGATGTCTTTTTAGAACAATAGCACTTAATGGGAGTGCTTCGGAAATGGAAAGACAAAATGCTTTTGAAAGATTGGCAATGAATGAGGATGAAGCAACTGCTGATAATCAGCCATTGGATTATATATTCTCTGTTGAAATCTTGAATGAAGGTGTTGATATTGTTGAAGTTAATCAGGTTATTATGCTCAGACCGACTCAGTCTCCAATTGTATTTATTCAACAACTTGGTAGAGGTCTTAGAAAAGCAACTGGAAAAGAGTATGTTGTTATCTTGGATTTCATTGGGAACTACAATAATAATTTTATGATTCCAATTGCGTTATCGGGAGATAGAACATACAACAAAGACAATATTCGAAGATACATAATGGAAGGTGGAAGAGTAATACCTGGAGCTTCTACGGTACACTTTGATGAGATTAGTAGAAAGAGAATCTTTGCTTCTGTAGACAATGCAAACTTCAGTGATATTAAACTCATCAGAGAGAATTATACGAATCTAAAGAATAAGCTTGGAAGAATTCCCAAACTTCGTGATTTTGATGATTATGGTGAGATGGATGTTCTCCGTATCTTTGATAACAATAGCCTTGGTTCATACTACAAATTCTTAGTGAAATATGAGAAAGAATATAAGGTTCGTTTATCGGAGGATGAAGAGAAAGTAATTGAATTCGTATCCAAGAAATTAGCTAATGGAAAACGCATACAGGAACTGCAATTATTAAAAAGAATGCTGGCATATGCTCATGGACTGTCTAAACTTGGTTTATTTGCAGGACTTTCTGTAGATATGAAAGAGTATGGAAAAGAAATCAGTCAGGATCAGAAAGAAAACATTGTAAATGTTATGACGAATGAATTCCCTGCAGGCGCTAGTAAGAAAACTTATTCTCAGTGCGTGTTTATTGAAAAAGAAGGGGCTGACTATAAACCAACAAAAGCATTTTTGGAGCTGTTGTCAAATGACGAATTTTACAATGTTCTAAAAGAACTTGTGGATTTTGGTATAAGTCGTTATGAAAGGGATTATAGACAGACTTATGATCAAACTGATTTGGTTTTATATCAGAAATATACTTATGAAGATGTTTGCCGGCTGCTGAATTGGGAACAAAATGAGGTGCCATTAAATATTGGTGGTTACAAGTTTGATAAAAAGACAAAAACATTTCCAGTGTTTATTAACTACGACAAATCAGATGATATTAGTGATACCACAAAATATGAAGACCATTTTGTTCCAGGCTTTAGAGATCGTTTGATTGCAATTTCTAAATCTGGAAGAAGCCTACAGTCTGAGGATGTACAGAACTTCCTTAAAGCCAAGGAACGTGGAATTCAGGTAGAACTTTTTGTACGCAAAAATAAGGATGATAAGATTTCGAAAGAGTTTTACTATCTTGGTCATATGACAGCTAGTGGAAATACAAAAGAATTTACAATGGCAAATACAGAAAAAACTGCGGTGGAAATAGAATGGATTCTTGACGTGCCAGTAAGAGAAGATATCTATGAATACATTGTAAATTCTTAAATGGAGGAACAGATGAAAATAATAAGAGTAGTTGCAGCGGTAATAAAAGCTGTTAATGAGAGCGGAGAAACAATCATTTTTGCAACTCAGCGTGGATATGGTGAGCTCAAAGGTGGTTGGGAATTTCCTGGAGGAAAAATAGAAGTAGGTGAAACACCACAGGAAGCATTGAAGCGTGAAATTATGGAAGAACTTGATACAGAGATATCAGTCGGAGAATTGATAGATACGATTGAGTATGATTATCCAGAGTTTCATCTTTCCATGGATTGTTTCTGGTGTGAGATTGTGAAAGGTGATCTGGTATTAAAGGAACATGAAGATGCGAGATGGTTAACCAAGGAACAGTTGGATGATGTGGAATGGTTGCCGGCGGATATTACACTTATTGAGAAGATTAGAAAAGCAATGTAAGACTAGTTTAGGAGAATCCAAGAGCGGATTATCTGCTTTGGAATGGAAATAGGGTGCAGATTAAGAGGGAGAAGTTTGAAGCGTTTGTGGATACGCTGAGTGCGGTGTAGAATCATTGTAACTAGAAGAAACCTATCAGTAATCATAAGTGAAAAGAGGTTGAAATTCTGGATGAATGGTGCTATGATAAAGAAAAATTACCATTTTGGTAATTTTATTTTAGAAAGGAGGATGCAGTTATAGAAATTCGATATCATGACAATACAGTAAAGAAGCTATGTACAGATTTGAAAAAGGCCAAGAAAGATTTGCCGGCTAATGTTGCAGAGAAGCTTCATGCGCTGATAAACTTGATTGAGAGCTCAGCAAATTTGCAGGATATAGCAGAAATGCAGATTTATCATCTGCATCCCCTACAAGGAAAAAGAGCTGGACAGTATGCTCTTGATATTGCAGGTCGTAGGGCAGGATATCGCTTAATCATCATTCCCGTAGATGCCGATGGAAATGAATGTAAAGAAAAAGATGTGAATATTGTTTATAAATCCACGGAAATAATAATAGCATGGGAGGTGTCTAATCACTATGAATAAGATTGAATATGAAGAGTTGATTGCATTTCATCCTGGTTACTATGTAAAGGATTATATTGAAGATCAAGGCATTACTCAGGAAGAGTTAGCGAAACGCCTTCAGACGACTCCAAAATATGTAAGTGATTTGGTAAATGGAAGAATAAATCTTACTGATGAGATGGTCTTAAAGTTGTCCATTGTTTTTGGAACTTCAACTACGATGTGGCTTAACTTAAATCAGAAATATATTGAGAAGAAACTTGAAATTGAGAAAAGAATACAGTTGGATAAGGAATGTGAGCTTGTTCGCCAGATTGAATATAAATTCTGGGTTGAATTGGGATTGGCTAAGGCAACACGAGTTGCAACGGAAAAGGTCATGGAATTACAACGCTATTTCAAGGTTTCTTCATTAAGTGTTTTAAGTGAACGTGATTTCTTGGTACAGTATAGAACTAGTGTGCCAGAGGTTACTGATGTTAATGTAATCAATGCAAATGCATGGGTTCAGACTGCTATCAATATTGGGTCAGGAATGGATGTTGAATCTTATGACAAGAAAAAATTATCAGCAGCTATTCCAGAGATAAGAAGTATGACAGTACAGGATCCGAAGAAGTTCTATCCTAGACTGAAAGAACTGCTGGCAAGTTGTGGTGTGGCTTTGGTGCTTCTTCCTAATCTTAAGAACTGTGGTGTTAATGGTGCTGTTAAATGGCTTGGCAAAGATAAAGTTGTTTTGGCCTTGAATGATAGAAGAAAATACGCAGATACTTTTTGGTTTGCCTTATTCCATGAATTAGGTCATGTATTACAGCAGAGAGTAAAGGTTCTTCTTGTAAGCGAAAAGAATAAGGCTGGATTAGAAACTGATGCTTTGATTCAGAAATTAGAGACGGAAGCAGACTTATTTTCACAGGATACACTTATTCCGAAAGATGAGTACTTGGAATTCATAGAGGATAATCCGAGAGGATTTACTTCAGATTCTGTCAGAGCATTTGCTAAAAAAATAAATATTCTTCCGGGCATCGTTGTCGGAAGATTACAACAGGACCAGTACTTAACATATCAAACTAATTTGAACAGTTTGAAAATCAAATATGTGATTTCATAAATATGTTTTACTCTTCGGAGAAAATAGCGAAAATGCATAAAAATGTCTTCTAGAATTTCTAGGAGGCATTTTTTTCTGCCCAATTTAGTAATTAGCTTTTTTTCAACCCAAATGTATTGTGTAAGGAGTAGATGAGAACTTATAAAGAGATACAAGAAAATTTGAAATCAGCTTTTTAAGGCTTCAAGTATTTAATAGAGGACGAATCATACATATTAAGTACTTGAGAAATTTTGTAAAAGTTGAGGAAAGAAGAGGCCTGACGTGTTATAATGTTTATATGCCATGTCACGCCTTGAAGTGGAGGTAGAAAATGAGCACAAAAAGACGTGACAACAAAGGAAGGGTTCTTTTGAATGGAGAAATCCAGGAAGAATCCGGAAGATATCGTTATCGATATATTGATATCTTAGGTAAAAGAAGAGAGCTTTATAGTTGGAGACTTACCGAGGCAGATCCAACACCTGCGGGTAGGCGAAGGGACAAATCACTTCGTGAAAAAGAGGAAGCAGCAATGCTTTTACAGTTCAAGGGAATATCTGGTTCAGATATGACAGTTCTTGACTTGGTGGAACGTTATATTACCCTTAAGACTGGAGTGAAGAAGTCCACACAGCAGGGGTACCAGACTGTGATAAGTAACTTGAAGAAAGAGCCGTTTGCACTTAGAAGAATTGATTCTATCAAGATTTCAGATGCAAAGCTTTTTCTAATCCATTTGCAACGAGAAAAAGGGATGAGCTACAGTTCGATTCACAACATCAGAGGTGTGCTTAGACCGGCATTTCAGTTGGCAGTAGATGATGACCTTATTATGAAAAATCCTTTTGGATTTGAGATGGGTACTGTGATTCAAAACGATAGCAAGAAACGAGAGGCAATCACCACAGAAGAGAAGGAGAATTTTTTAGCTTTCGTGAGAGCAGACAATCATTATAAGCAGTACTACGATGCGTTTTGCTTACTGTTTGCGACAGGACTTCGAATCTCAGAATTCTGTGGACTTACAACCAGAGATTTGGATTTCAAGAATAAGGTGATTCATGTGAATAAGCAGTTGGTTCGTCATAGCGATATGGAATACTATATTGAGACGACTAAGACTTCCAGTGGAAAGAGAGATTTTCCAATGGATGATGAAATCGAAGCGATTTGCAAACGTATTATTCAGAATCGTAGAAAACCAAAGGTTGAGAAAGTAATCAAAGGAGCATCTGGTTTTCTATTCTATGACAAGAATGATATGCCGCGAGTAGCACTGCATTGGGAGAAGTATTTCGAGTATGCTGTGAACAAGTACAATCGAACGCATAAGGTTCTAATGCCTAAGATAACACCTCATGTTTGCAGACACACATTCTGCAGTGAGAAGGCGAAAGAAGGTATGAATCCGAAGGCACTTCAGTATCTGATGGGACATTCAGACATTGCTGTTACATTGAATGTTTATACTCATATGGGACTGGATGATGCACGTAAGGAATTAGAGAAAATGAGAGCGGTGAATCAGTAAAATACACCTCGATTTGTACACCTTTCGTACACCTTTTGCCCGAAAAAATGAGGGAAGATATGGGAAAAGGTGTACAAATGAGAAAAGAAATAAGTTATGCGGAGAAATAAGAAAAACTCGCAAACCCAGTAAAATCAACACTTTGAAAGGTTATAAGAAGTTATGAAAGACAAAATAAAAGTGCTATTTGTTTGCCACGGCAATATCTGCCGCAGTACAATGGCAGAAAGCATAATGACATATTTGGTTAAAAATGAAGGATTGGAAGGGGAGTTCTATATCAATTCGGCGGCCACAAGCCGTGAGGAAATTGGCAATGGTCCGCATCATGGAACGGTTAGTAAGCTCAATGCAGAGGGGATTCCGGTAATTCCGCATAGGGCAGTGCAGATGACGCTTGATGATTATAATAATTATGATTATCTTATTGGGATGGATACGGAGAATATCCGTAATATGCAACGTATATCCGGAGGTGATCCTGATGAGAAGATATACAAGCTGCTTACATTTGCAGGCTCGGGAATGGATGTAGCGGACCCTTGGTACAGTGGCGATTTTGACACAACATATACTGATATTTTGAAAGGTTGCAAGGGATTGCTGGAAGTACTAAAGGAGGAACTATAAGTGCCGTCTTCTTTCCCAAAAATATTTATTTCTACAGTGACATTAAGTACTATGTAGAAAATCACAAATTTTTTATAACAAATTCAATGGCCCCTGGCTGGTCGCTTCGATTTCTATCCAATTTTCTGAGACCGGCTGGCCGTTTATGTCCATAGAATACTCGATGGTAGCTTTGAGGCTGTCTTCGGTTCTGTCTATATCCATCTTTCTTGTGAATATTGAAAAATTCATATTGCCAAAAGGAGTTTCATAAACTGCAGTTGTCTGTTTATTTTTGATATATGTCATGTGAGTTGTGACAGCTCCTTTTTTCGTCACCTCAACTTTGTCTTCTGATATTTTTATGATGTTTGTAGTTTTCTGGGAAATGCCATCGTATACTTCGTCATATTTTATGCATTCAGAGTTACCAATCTTTGCATAGTTTGCAACACTGATAACTTCTATAGCCTCATCTGAGGATTCTGATGTATTTGGGGTTGAGGACGTTCTTAATCCTTCATCTGACATACCTTTAATTTTAACATATACTGTTTTTTTCATATTTTTCTCCATTTCTATACAATTCTTATCCCTTACCACTCTTCTCAATCAATTTATTAAGAAATGTAAAGTACTTAAATTTATACGTGATATTTTCATTGGAGGAACCGGTTACAACGTTGTATTCATCCTCCGTGAGAACCTGTTTTAACTGGGCTTTGGAGTCCTCCGGTACTACGCCGTAGGTAACATCCACAAAGCATAAAGGAGGAAAGAGCACACACCACCAGTTTTTGCCGGATGCTTCACCAATGTCTATTCTGAAAGCTTCATAATCTCCCGGAGGCAGCATTATGTCACCATAGCTTTTCATAGGGAAATAGGACTTTTCCATATACACAGAAACATCGTAATCACAGTTCATAGATTTAAGGGTGTTAAGAGCAACTTCCTTTATGTCATCCTGATGGTTAAGCAAAATGTTTTTTGACTCTTCAACAGAATTGGAATTTGAAAGAATCGGACATATGTAATCTACAACATTTTTCTTGACTTCCATTTTTATCTTTTGGTCTTCGTCGGAATCGCTATTAGCTCTTACATGAAATCTGATTATTTCATCTGCTATTCCTGCCTGCAATTTTGCTTCACGATTGCATTGAGCTATAACGAATCCTGATATGACAACTGATGTGATTGCAACCAGCCAGAAAAGTATTTTTGCAAATCTTTTTTTCATAAAATAACCTCCATAAAAACATATTCAAGACTTATATTTAAGTCTCTTGGTTTCTACGGAGATTATTGACACATTTTTCTAATATATACACTATACATCAGAATTTATTAATATTAAATTCATTATTAAGCTTACTATGATAAAAATGGTACCTTAAAACTTGATGCTGTCAAATCACTATTTATTAAGGAGACGGACAATACCTTTCTCCTGATTGTTGATGTGTTGACGTACAACTATTTTAGCTTCATCAACATTACAATCGGCAAGCTGTTTTATTATGTCGTTGTGTTCGCTGATTAAGATAGAGTGGGTTCTTGCATCTTTGACATATTCAAGTCTGTAACGGTACATTTGCTCACGAAGATTGTTAATAATCTGAATGAGGCGCTGGTTATTGGTCATGGAATATATTATGTCATGGAAAGAAACGTCTGCGTCTACAATATTAACTACATCTTTTGAAACAATGGAAGACTCAAATACTTTGTTAGCGGTTTTGAGATCTTGGATGCGTTCAGGGGTTACATTTTTACATGCCAGAGTAACGGCTAGTTCTTCAAGTGTTGAACGTACTTCCAAGACATCTCTCATGTCTTTTTCTGTAATGTGTGCAACTTCCGCACCCTTTCTTGGAATCATTACAACAAGACCTTCAAGTTCAAGCTTTCTGATTGCCTCTCTTATTGGCGTTCTACTGACTCCCAGTTTTGATGCCAGTTGTATTTCCATAAGACGTTCGCCAGGTTCCATTTCTCCGCGTAGTATAGCCTGTCTCAATGTATTGAATACCACATCCCGAAGTGGAAGATATTCATTGACGTCCATTTTTAATTCACCTTTCATAGTTCTTTACCTCCATTTGTGCATTTACCCTTTGACATTTAATTATAGTCAGTAAAGTTGCCCCCTCTGTTATTTAGCAATTAAAGGATTCAGTTATGTATACCTGTCTTGCATCCTTCTTTTCTTTAAGAAAATGCTGACAGTCAAGTGCAGTCTGCTCGTCCGGGAAGATTCCAAATACTGTTGGTCCGCTTCCACTCATCATTGCATTAATAGCTCCGTGATTAAGCATATCCTGTTTGATGGTATTGATTACAGGATAGAGTGGAATGGTAACATCTTCAAGTACATTACCCATACGGGCAGCTATTTTGTTTATATCACCTTCATTTATTGCATCAATTATGCCGTCAATATCAGGATGTTTTGTGATTTCTTTAGAATCCAGGTTTTCGTATACCATTTTTGTTGATACATTAATAGGAGGTTTCGCAATTAATATATGACAGTGTGGCATAGGTGAGAGTTTGGTAAGTTTTTCTCCAATTCCCTCTGCAAGAGCAGTTCCACGCATTATACAGTATGGTACATCTGCGCCTATATTAACCCCAAGTTCCATAAGTTTTTCCATAGGGAGTTTAAGGTTGAATAATTTATTGATGCCAAAAAGTGTTGATGCGGCATCGGTACTTCCTCCTGCCATTCCTGCAGCAACCGGAATAAACTTGTTAAGGTCTACTTCTATTCCTCCGGGAAGGTTGTATTCATCTTTCATCAGCTTAATTGCTTTGTATATAAGATTGTTCTCATTAACAGGCAGAAAACCCAGATTGGTTTTGATTCTTATATCTTCTTCGGGTATTTTGTCGAGAATAATACGGTCATAAATGCCTATAGTCTGCATTATCATTCGGACTTCATGATAACCGTCTTCTCGTTTTCTAAGAACATCCAAGCCTAAATTTATTTTGGCTCTTGCTTTTAATCTTATAGAATTCATATCCCGCCTCCATGTTGTCATTGTCATATACTGTTAGACAATAAAACATTGTATACACATTTTTTATTATATATAATGGATTGTACAAAATCAAGTACAAAAACATCCCTGTTTGCCTTTGAAACATTGGAAGAATATTTCTCATCTTTTGTGCTTGCTTTTTTTAGCGGAAAGTAATATTAATTTTAAGTAGAAAAATATTTTTTTAGAATATAGAAATATTTTCGCGAGTAATAGCGAGGAGGCAAATAGTCATGGAATATCTTGCACATAATGTCGCAGTTAATTTGAATCGTATAAGAATGGGGAAAGGGATGAGCCTCGATGTTGTTTCAGAACAGACTGGGGTAAGTAAAAGCATGCTGGCTCAGATTGAAAAGGGAACGGCTAATCCATCTCTGGGAGTACTTGGCAAAATTGCCAGCGGTCTCAGGATAAGTTTTCAGGAACTGGTTGATACTCCACCGGTGGATTTTTGTCTTGTCTCCCCTGAGGAGACTGTTCCTACAAAAGAGCTGGAAGGTAAATATAAGGTTTGGACCTGTTTTCCTTATGAGGATAATCATAAGGCTGAAATTTACAGGATTGATATAGAACCGGGCGGGGTATATGTGAGCGGAGCCCATGGCGAGAAGACAAGAGAATATCTTTCTGTGACAGAAGGAACTCTTACAGTGGAGAGCAAGGGAGTGATTCAGACGGTGGAAACCAACCAGATGTATCGATTTGAGACGGATAGCCGGCATGAATACAGAAATGAGGGCAAAGTAAAGACAAGTTTTATATGCTTTTTCCTGGACTATGGCCGTTAATTTTTTTATAATTTTTTAATGGGGTCAGACCCCATTAAAAAATTATAAAAAAATATAATGTAAAAATGTTTTGGTTTAAAAAGGTGTTCACCTCATGGAAATCATGTTATAATAAACGGGATTTGTGCCTGCTTACACTGGTTATGAGCCAGAAGGCGCGTTGAGGCTGTACAGAAAAAGGGAGGTTCTTATGTATAATATAAACATCGCTAATACAAGAAACAGACGATTAGTATCTCAGAAGGGGAATATTAGTATTTTTGAATATAACCGTGAGGTGGTTTCTGATTTGGATAAAGCTGAAAGCATATACTATGCTTCTCAGACAGAGACAAGGAAAAGGCAGGCTTCTTTCGGAGTAGACCAGTATAATTCAGTAATAGGAAGGGCAGGAGCATTACAGTGGTCAGCAGGTCAGATTCAGATAGCATCTAATTACAGTGAAATAAGTGATTATGCAAAACAGATGTTGGGAGATGCGGATGCTGCACGTTCAGCTGCAAAGCATTTATATCAGGGTAATGGACTGATTATGTTTGATGCAACTTATAATAATTTGATTATTGAAGATGTTGGAATGTGGAACGGAATGGTAATCAATGATAAGAACTTCTATGCTTGCAACGCGACAGTAGGAGTGAGCACAATTGCCAGAAAAGGTGCGGATTCCAGAGTGATGGAAGGAGTTTTTGACACTTGCCTTGTGGGTTCAGGTCTCGTGGTAATCCAGTCCCAGTATCCAAGAGAAGAATTGATTGAGGTTATGCTTAATAATGATGAGCTTAAGGTGGATGGGGATTATGTTGTAGCAAGAAGCCAGAGTCTTAGCTACACAGTTGAGAGAGCTACCAATGCGCCTGAAGATGCTGAAAGATTTGTTAATGTATATCGTGGAGTTGGAAAAGTTCTTCTCGCACCTTTATAATTACAGAATAATAATTGTATGTCCTGCATAGATTGTAAAAACGATACTATGCAGGGCATTTTTTTATGAGGGAATATATAGAAGAAAGAGCTGTTGAACTTGCATATTACATAATAGAAAATAAAGCAACTGTGCGTAGTACTGCAAAACATTTTGGGGTGAGTAAAAGCACTGCCCATAAGGATGTTACTGCCAGACTTGAACAAATTAATCCGTTGCTTGCGGCAGAGGTTAGAAAGGTGTTAGAGGTAAATAAGCAGGAAAGACACATTCGAGGAGGAATGGCAACAAAAGAAAAATATGCACATGTTTCGTAATTGATTAAAAAAGAGCAGTCACGCTGAATCTGAGCTGCTCCTTCCGTGTAAACAAGTAAGATAATAAAAATATGTCTACCCGGAGGGGCGAATCAATAATTAGCGCGACGGCTCTTCTTTAAGTGAACATATATGAGGTGAAAACACCGTGAAATACAATATGTTATAACATGGAAATTATTTTTAAATCTTTCTTTTTTGAAAGGTCTATTAATTCGTTACCTACAAGTACTGATGGTTTGTGTAAAGCATTGTCGTTAATAAGAATTACTTTGCCTGTTCTTCCGTCTGACAGTTTCACGTCTGTATGAATATAGGAACCTGCCACCTTCTTAAGAAACGGAATGATATAAATAGGATCATATTTTGTAAAAGCATCTGCCTGCATAATATCAATTACCTCAAACGGGCAGATGGAACCACGATAAACTCTGTTAGCTGTCATTGCATCGTACACATCTGCAATAGTGACAATCTTGGCGCAGGCTGGAATATCTTTGCTTTTCAATCCGAAAGGATATCCGGTGCCGTCACATTTTTCGTGGTGCAACAGAGAGACTTCCTTGATTCTTATATCCAGATTCTGAGTTTTTAACTGCTCATAACCCAGGTTAACATGCTTTTTCATTATTGCGTATTCGTTGTCTGTTAGCTTTCCCGGCTTGTTAAGAATTTCATCAGGGATAAGGAGCTTTCCTATATCATGGAGAAGCCCGCAAAGAGTAAGGAGCTTAATTTCTTCTTCGCTGTAATTCATTAACTTTCCGATAACCGAACTGATAAGAGCTACATTAATCGAATGAACATATGTAAGGTCATCCATGTGACGCATGACATGAAGCATGTCAAAAAGCTGGAGACTGTTGGTGTTTGTAGCAACAATCTTCATTGTTCCTTTAAGAAGCTCATCCGGATCGATAGGAGCACCGGTGGTGACAACATGGTTAAGCTGTTGTTTAACCATATCAACATTAGCTTTGTAACTCTCATTGAAAATTTCGAATTCCTTTGAATTACGAATCTTATCGTAATACTGTTCGCTTTCGCCTAAGGAAGATGATGCACTGTAATTGGCATCATAGTTCTCGGCAACTTCATCATAGACATTGATTTCCAGAATGTGATATCCGGATATGGTAGATATAAGGTTCATATCCAAAGCGGTCCCCTTTTTTACCAAAATGTTGCCGTCAGGCAGGATAACATCTTGTGATATGCGCATTCCCTCTTCTGCATCAAATATAAATATTGTCTTTTCGTTCATAATTTCTGTCCCCGTAACGTGCGTAAACTTTTATAAAATATAAATAGATTATAGAGTTTATATATAAAAATGTCAATTCGGCTATTGACTAAAAGATATTAATTGTGTAGTATCTAGTGAGAGATGTATTGTTGAGAAATGATGCATTTTGTAACATTAAACTGAATATTGATTATATCCCTTATTTAGAGTGGTGGAGATACATAGGATCTGTGAAGCCCGGCAACCCCTTTTTCAGGAAGGTGCCAACCTGAGCGATTATTCGAACAATAAGAGGATTTCGAATCTTGATGATGTCGGGTCCTTTTGAAGGGCCCGTTTTTTTAGCTAAAGATATAAGCAATGTTCTTAGAATTATGCGTAAAGACAGATACGCGGAATGGAGGATATTAATGGAGAAAAGATTATTTACTTCGGAATCGGTAACAGAGGGACATCCGGATAAAATGTGCGATGCGATTTCAGATGCCATTCTTGATGCCTGCATGGCACAGGACCCAATGAGCCGTGTGGCTTGTGAAACTGCCAGCTGTACAGGCTTTGTACTTGTAACGGGTGAGATTACAACTAAGGCACAGCTGGATATTCCTGGAATTGTAAGAAAGACTGTTAATGAAATTGGTTATAACGATGCAAAGACAGGCTTTGACGGAAATACATGCGCTGTTATGGTGGCGCTTGACCAGCAGTCAGCAGATATTGCCATGGGTGTTGATAAGGCTCTTGAAGCAAGAGAGAATAAAATGAGTGATGAGCAGATTGAAGCTATTGGCGCCGGAGATCAGGGAATGATGTTCGGATATGCAACAAATGAGACAGAAGAACTTATGCCATATCCAATTTCCCTTGCACATAAGCTTGCACTTCAGCTTACCAAGGTTCGTAAGGACGGAACACTTAAGTATTTAAGACCGGATGGAAAGACTCAGGTTTCAGTAGAGTATGATGAGAACGGAAAGCCTGTAAGACTTGAAGCTGTTGTTCTTTCAACCCAGCATGATGAGGATGTTACACAGGAACAGATTCATAAGGATATAAAGAAGTATGTCTTCGATGAGGTACTTCCTAAGGAACTTGTTGATGAGAATACTAAATATTTCATCAATCCGACAGGCAGATTTGTAATCGGTGGACCTCATGGAGATGCGGGACTTACAGGAAGAAAGATAATTGTAGATACTTATGGCGGATATGCACGTCACGGCGGCGGAGCTTTCTCAGGAAAGGATTGCACAAAGGTTGACCGTTCTGCAGCTTATGCAGCTCGTTATGTTGCAAAGAATATAGTTGCATCAGGCATTGCTGATAAGTGCGAAATTCAGTTATCTTACGCTATTGGTGTTGCACAGCCTACTTCAGTTATGGTTGATACATTTGGAACAGGCAAAATTTCGGATGACAGGATTGTTGAAATTGTGAGAGAAAACTTCGATTTAAGACCGGCAGGAATTATTAAAATGCTTGATCTTAGAAGACCTATTTACAGACAGACAGCAAGCTATGGACATTTTGGAAGAACTGATCTTAATCTTCCTTGGGAACAGACAGATAAGGCAGAAACATTAAAGAAGTATCTTGCATAATATGAATGTATATGTAAGGTGATTTATAAATGAGGCAGGATAGCGTTCAGGCTCCTGCCTTTTTCTTTATAAAAATTTAATGGGGTCAGACCCCATTAAATCTCCATTAAATTTCCATTAAATCTTTATAAACTTTTTAGTTCTTGTCTCTCTATATTTTTATCTTATAAAAGGGTTAAGTAATAAAAATTAGTTCCGATATATATGTAGATAGCATATCTTATACCTTATGGGTTATTGTGTATTGTGATGACCTGTTTCCAAAAATATTAAAAATATTTGGTTAAGGTACTTTTAAATTTACCAATCTTTGTATATAATGTTGATTAGCTATGGTGAAATTAATGCCACGCCAAATCTCTTAAGGATTTGGGATTAAGATATATTAGATTTTTTGTAGAGAGAAAGGGGTTTATAAGTATGTTATCAACAGATATTGGAATAGATTTGGGAACTGCAAGTATTCTTGTTTATATTAAAGGTAAGGGGGTTGTTTTAAAAGAACCTTCAGTTGTTGCTTTCGACAGAGATACTAACAAGATAAAGGCTATTGGTGAGGAAGCAAGATTGATGCTGGGAAGAACACCGGGTAATATCGTTGCTGTAAGACCACTTCGTCAAGGCGTTATCTCAGACTATACAGTAACTGAGAAAATGCTTAAGTATTTCATTCAGAAAGCTATCGGCAAGAGAATGCTTAAGAAACCAAGGATCAGTGTCTGTGTACCTTCAGGGGTTACAGAGGTTGAGAAGAAGGCGGTTGAGGATGCTACTCTTCAGGCAGGAGCAAGAGAAGTTGCTATTATCGAGGAGCCAATCGCAGCAGCAATCGGTGCGGGCATTGATATTTCAAGACCTTGCGGTAATATGATTGTTGATATCGGTGGTGGTACAACAGATATTGCAGTTATTTCTCTTGGCGGAACTGTTGTAAGTACATCTATTAAGATTGCAGGTGATGATTTTGATGAGGCACTTGTAAGATATATGAGAAAGAAACACAATCTTCTCATCGGTGAAAGAACTGCTGAGGAGATAAAGATAAAGATAGGATCAGCATATCCAAGAGCTGAAGTTACATCTATGAATGTAAGAGGACGTAATCTTGTTACAGGTCTTCCTAAGACAGTAGAGGTAACATCAGAGGAGACAGAGGAAGCTTTAAGAGAGGCAACATCTCAGATTGTTGAAGCTGTTCACAGTGTGCTTGAAAAGACACCACCTGAATTGGCTTCTGATATTGCAGACAGAGGTATTGTTCTTACAGGTGGCGGAAGTCTTCTTTCAGGATTAGAGGATCTTATAGAGGCAAAGACAGGAATCAATACAATGACAGCAGAAGACCCAATGACAGCAGTTGCTATTGGTACAGGAAAATTTATTGAATTCCTTGCAGGATATAGAGACGAATAATCCGAAAATTATTATAATACATTTTAGATGGTGCATGCTGTCCGGAAAGTGCGGCCTGCACCAATTATGAAAATAATGGTTTAGGGTTAAATGTCTGATTGAATAAATCGGACATTTTTTCTTTATAGGTACTAAATACAACAGGTACAGATTCACACAGCTGTTTGCGTGGGAGCGTCACAAACAGCATTGTTAAACGCTCCGGAATGGAGATATATATGGTAAAAGGGCTATACACCTCCTACACAGGATTGGTAAATCAGCAGAAACGTCTGGACATTGTATCTAACAATCTGGCCAATTCAACAACAACAGGATATAAGAAAGAGGGTATGACTACCCAGTCTTTTGATTCTGTATATGGCATTAAAGTTAAGGATGCCACAGTTAATTATGTTAACCAGAATATAGGAAATCTGAGTCTGGGAGCCAAGATTGGAGAGACATACAGAAGCTGGGAACAGGGAGCTTTTCAGAGTACCGGAAGCACTTATGATTTTGCGTTATCCGGAAAAGGATTCTTCTCTATCTCATTTACCAACAAAGCAGGAGAAACATCAACACTTTATACCAGGGATGGCTCTTTCCAGATGAATTCAGAAGGTTATCTGGTAACCAAGGATGGTGATTATGTACTGGGGGAAAGCGGAGATCCGATTCAATTGCCTACTGATGTAGGAGAATTCAGCGTGGAACCTACAGGAGAAATTTATGCAGGTGATGAGTATGTGGATACATTTGCACTTGTGGATTTTGATGACTACGATTACATAGAAGCGTACGGAGAGAATCTGTACAGAGCAGTGGATGGAGCAACGCTTACTGAATCCAATGCTACAGTCAATCAGGGATATCTTGAAGCTTCCAATATTAATGTTGTAGAAGAAATGGTCGATATGATTAATATAGCCAGAGAATTTGAGAGTAATCAGAAGATAGTTAACACGATTGATGATATGCTTAGCAAAGTGGTAGATATCTCCAGATTATAATGTGATGTCGGAACAAATGCAATATTTTAATAAATGTAATGTTTGATAAGGGGTGACAGATTATGATGAGATCATTATGGACTGCAGCATCAGGTATGATGGCGCAGCAGACAAGCGTAGATACAATTGCCAATAATCTTGCAAATGTTAATACCACAGGTTATAAATCAGAGTCCACAGAGTTTAAATCGTTGCTTTACCAGGATTTGCAGTCTAAGACAACTTCAGCCAACGGCGAATTCAAGCCGGTTTCTGCTCAGGTTGGACTGGGCTCAAGAGTTGCATCGGTAACATCACATTTTACACAGGGTGCAATGAATTCTACTGACAGTAATACAGATTTTGCCATATCAGGTGATGGTTTATTTGCCATTCAGGATCTGGATGGAAATACCGTCTATACCCGTAATGGAAATTTTTATTTTGCTACTGCGACAGAGGGTATGATGTTGGCTACATCTGATGGATACCCGGTGCTTAGTTCAGACGGAGCACCAATTGTCTTTTCAGATGAGTATAATACATCTAAGATAACTATTGATACAGACGGAAATCTTCTTTATCCGGATGAAACCAACAATCCACAGAAGACAGGTATTAAACTTGGAATATTCCAGTTTACCAATCCTTCAGGACTTGAGAAGCTTGGGAATAATTATCTTGCAGAGACAGATGCGTCAGGAACACCGCTTAATGAAGATTATGATGAAGTGGGAAAACGAAGCACTTTAAGACAGGGATATTTAGAGGCGTCTAATGTTCAGGTGGCAACTGAGATGGTAAATCTTATCACTGCCCAGAGAGCTTATGAGCTTTGCTCTAAGGCAATTACGACGTCAGATACAATGATGGAACAGGCTAACGCACTTAAGAGATAACCCACGATTATTGATATATGGAGGAACTGACATATGAGTAATGGGATTTCGGGACCTAACACAAGTTATGCGGATACATACGATGCAACATCATCAGCTCTTACCAATAAGATAAATGGCACAGATTTTTCCAACGCATCAGATGACGAATTAATGTCGGTGTGTAAGGATTTTGAGAGTTATTTTGTAGAGCAGATTATAAAGACCATGGAGAAAATGGCTAAAGTGGATGGAGATGACGATGACGATTCATCTCTTTTCTCCTCTCTTACATCTTTAGGTGGAGAGACAGATTCAGCTACGAAGACTATGGGCAGTTATTTCGGAGATAAAATGATTTCCCAGTATGCAAGCGTTATTACCGAATCTAATGGTGGGACAGGTCTTGGAATAGCTCAGATGCTTTATGAACAGATGAAAAGAAATTATTCTTCAGACATTGTAACCGGAGATAATGAAATTGTGGATAATGAAACCGGGGACATTCAGGTGGATGAGAACTAAACAGTGAAGGAGGACTCAGTTTGGAATACGAGTCTGTAACGCAGGTTGAGGGCTTTGTTGATGATATAATTTATCGTAATGAAGATAATGGATACACAGTCTTTGATATAAAATATGAAGGTGAAGTTGTCACCTGTGTTGGTATGTTCAGTTATATCAATGCAGGTGAATTTATTACTGCCCAGGGCAGATTTGAAAAACACCCGCTGTATTATATGCAGTTTAAGGTGTCGTCTTACCAGTTTAAAGCGCCGGAGGATAAGGAGTCTGTACGGCGTTATCTTAGTTCCGGAATAATCAAGGGAATAGGCGAAAAAATGGCATCACGAATTGTGGATATGTTTGGAGATGATACATTTCGCGTAATAGAAGAGGAACCGGAACTTCTTTCCAATGTTAAGGGAATCACAGAAGCTAAAGCTATGGATATTGCTAATCAGCTTTCGGATAAGAAAGATATCCGTAATGCTATGATGTATCTTCAGAAATTTGGCATTCCAATGAATCTTTCCAATAAGATTTACAAGCAGTACGGAAATTCTATTTACACCATAATTGAACAAAATCCATATAAGCTGGCAGATGATATTGACGGAATCGGCTTTAAAACTGCTGACGAGATTGCTGCAAAAGTGGGGATTAGGGTGGATTCCGATTTCAGAATACGAAGCGGAATATTTTACTGCCTCAATCAGGCATCTCTTAACGGACATGTATATCTTCCAAAAGAAATGCTGAAAAATCAGGTGGGAGAGCTCCTGGTCGTGGATTTGGAAAATATTGATAAGTTCCTTATGGACCTTTCCATAGACAAAAAAATTGTGGTGAAGGTGGATAAGGAAGGCAATGAGAAGGTGTATGCCGGAATTTTCTACTACACCGAACAAAATATAGCCTACATGCTAAAAAATCTGGACATCAAATGCGATGAAAATCCACAGGAAGTTTCGGACAGAATAAAGAGAATAGAATACTCTCAGGATATTACCCTTGATGATATTCAGAGGGAAGCCGTAACCAAGGCAGTGTATAACGGACTTATGATTATTACCGGAGGTCCCGGAACAGGAAAGACTACCATCATCAATACCATTATCAGGTATTTTCAGATGGAAGGTCTTGAGATAAGGCTTGCTGCTCCTACGGGAAGAGCGGCTAAGAGAATGACGGAAACCTGTGGTTTTGAGGCACAGACTATCCACAGGCTTTTGGAAATTACAGGCGGACCTGAGGAGCATGATGGTAGAAACAAGGATAGAGGATTGGGAATGCATTTTGGCAGAAACGAGGAAAATCCCCTGGATGCAGATGTCATCATTGTGGATGAGATGTCCATGGTAGATATCAATATAATGAATTCCCTTCTTAAAGCGGTGGATATAGGAACAAGATTAATCCTTGTAGGGGATGTGGACCAGCTTCCCAGTGTCGGACCGGGAAATGTGCTTAAGGACATTATTGCGTCCGGATGTTTTCCTGTTACAAAATTGGAGAAAATATTCCGTCAGGCAGCAGAAAGCGATATTATAACTAATGCCCATAAGATTAACAGGGGAGAAAAGTTTGAACTTAATAAATACAGTAAAGATTTTCTCTTCATACACAGAAATGGACCGGATGCCATTATCAACGCAATGAAGACAGTGGTAAGTGAAAAACTTCCTAAATATGTTAATGCGGGGATAAATGAAATTCAGATACTTACTCCGTCAAGAAAGTCAAATGTGGGAGTGGACAGGCTCAATGAGGTTATGCAGGAGTTTCTGAATCCGGGGAATATATCCAAAAAAGAGAAAAGAGTTGGAGATACTGTATACCGTGAAGGCGACAAGGTAATGCAGATTAAAAATGATTACCAGATAGAGTGGGAAAAACGCAGTAAATATGGGATTCCGTCGGAACAGGGAAGTGGTGTATTTAACGGAGATACGGGAGTTATAACGGAAATTAATCTCTATGGGGAAAACCTTACGGTGAAGTTTGATGACGAAAGATATGTGAATTATGAATTTTCACAGCTTGACGAGCTGGAACTTGCCTATGCCATAACGGTTCATAAATCCCAGGGAAGTGAATATCCTGCGGTGGTGATTCCTATGTATCCGGGACCAAGACTTCTTATGAATAAAAATATTTTATATACTGCTGTTACCAGAGCGAGAAAATGTGTGTGTCTGATTGGGGATGAGGAAACGTTTCGCCAGATGGCCAACAATGAATCAGAGATTAAGCGTTTTTCATCCTTAGATGAAAGAATCAGGGAAATTATGGAGGTATAGTGAATTTAAAAATAATAGCAGACAGGGTGGCGGATGTATTTTTTCCGCCAGCCTGTCCAATATGTGGAAAGCCAAGGCCTTTTGTAGAGGGTATCCGGGTGGATATATGTCCGGAATGTATGGAAAAAATATCATATATACAGGAGCCCAGATGTTTAAAATGCGGCAAAAGTATAGAAAATGACGAAAGGGAATACTGCAGGGATTGTGAAAACAAGAAACATATTTTTACAAGATGCGTAAGTGTCTATGAGTATTCGGAGGGAATAAAGAAATCTGTATACAATTTCAAGTATCATAATAAGCGTGAATACGCAGCGGTCTATGGAAGAGAAATGTCACGAAAATGTGGAATCTTCATCAAAATGTGGAATCCGGATGTGATTATGCCGGTTCCTGTTCATATATCCAGGCTGAAACGACGTGGCTTCAATCAGGCGGAATTAATAGCGCAGGAGTTGGGACGTAATGTGAATATAGCTGTGGATACTCAAAGTTTAATCCGTATCAAAAGAACAAGACCTATGAAAGAATTGGATAATCATGATAGAATTAAAAACCTTGAAAATGCTTTTCAAGTTTCTGAAAATGTTGTAAGATATAGAAAAGTATTGCTCGTGGATGACATTTATACAACCGGAACAACGCTGGATATGTGTGCAAAGAGCCTTATCAACTCCGGAATTAAGGAAGTATACGGAATAACCTTGTGCGTTGGAAAAGGCTTTTAAAGGATGAAGATTCTGCGGAAATGGAGGTTTAAGATGGAGGTTAGGAATTGTAGAGGTTGCGGAAGACTTTATAATTATATAGGTGGTTCTTATCGTAATCTGTGTCCTGAGTGTATTGGCAAGCTTGAAGATAAGTTTCAGGAAGTTAAAGATTACATAGAAGAACACAGAGCTGCCACTATCAGCATGATATCACAGGACTGTGATGTAAGCACGAAGCAGATAGAACAGTGGATAAGAGAAGAAAGACTGGTGTTTTCGGAAGATTCGCCTATAGGTATCGGGTGTGAAATGTGCGGTGCCACTATAAAGTCAGGAAGATTCTGTGAACAATGTAAGAGTAACATGGTAAATAATCTGGGGTCTATGTACGGTAGCAAAGGTGTTGCCACTGCACCAAGCAATAATTCAAGAGATGCTGCCCGCATGAGATTTCTTGATAAGTAGAAATGTGGCAGAGTACGTTTTTTACATTAATACAATAAATTTAAATAATATTTTAGAAAAATTTTTCGTTGGGGTTAAGTTATAGGAAATACCATCCGATATTAAAGTCATAAAGCAGAAGAGTTTCTTTAGTGCAATGACTGGAGGGATTCTTTGTAAGGCTTTAAGAAAGAAAGGGAGGCGGTCGAATATGCGTATTGATGCTTATAATGCTGTGAGTCAGATATACCAGGCAAATTCAGTTTCAAAAGTGAAGAGCACAGCTAAGACATCATCAGCAAGTGATAAGTTTGAAATTTCAGATACAGCCAAGACTTATCAGACGGCTAAGAGTGCAGTTAATGCTGCTTCTGACGTGCGGATGGATAAGGTTAATGACATCAAAGCCCGCATGGCAGCCGGAACTTACAATGTAAGTTCAGAGGATGTGGCGGATAAGATTCTTAACAGCGTATCAACATTAACATTTTAGCGGGGTTTTATAGATGGCAAGCTTGATTGATTCATTGATAGATGATCTTGATAAAGAGAATATTGAATATGAAAAACTTCTGGAATTGTCAAAAGATAAAACCTCCGCTATTGTTAAGGGAGATGTGGAACATCTGCAGGAAGTGTTCGTAAAAGAGCAGAAACTCATAGACAGCATTAATGATGTTGAAAAGAAAAGAATAGCTGATGTGGCAGATATATGTAATGTTTTACATTTGCCTGCTGAGGAGATTAAGGTAGAACAGATAGTAGGAATTCTTGAAAAGAGACCGAAGGAGCATGATGCCCTTCAGGAAGCATACCTTAAGCTAAAGAGAACCATAGAACAGTTGTCTAAGATTAATGATAACAACAAGATGCTCCTGAAGGAGTCTATGGATATGATTGAGTTTGAGCTTAATCTGGCGAAGAATGCAGTTATGGCACCTCAGACCGGTACATACGGAAAGGGTGCATACGAGGATCAAAGCATGGCAGGAGCCAGAGGCTTTGATGCAAAACAATAATGGCAATATGAATTGCGATATTAATTGAATAAGAATATTCCGCACACAGTTTAGTGTTGCGTTTTGAAAGTCACCGTCGGGAAGGGATGATCCTTTTCTCAATCGGGTGACTTTTTTTCGTTTTTGACTAATATATAGGAAAGAACCTGCCGATTAAAATATTGTGAGAAATCAATTAACATTTTTTGAGAAAATAACTAATTTTGTTTGGAAATAGAAAGAGGTGTGATTATGGCAAACGGAATGGCATCTTTATATGTTGGGGCAACAGGTCTTAAATCAGCTCAGACAGCCCTTAATACAACATCACATAACTTGTCGAATATTAATACGGAAGGGTATACAAGACAGCAGATAGCTTTTACGGATACCCAGTATGTTATTGTAAAAACAAAATCCACAACGACCCAGGGCACTTATGGACTTGGAGTTAATGTCAGCGAAATAAGACGTGTAAGGGATGAGTTTATAGATAAGGCATATAGATTAGAACGTTCAAGACTTGGCTTTTACGAGAGCCAGTATAAGGCGGTGGAAGAAGTGGAAGATTTGTTTGGAGAAATGCAGGGAGTCAACTATCAGTCTTATATTACTGATCTTTATAATGCGGTTAATGAGCTTACCAAGAATCCCACAAGTACTGTAGCCAGATCTTCTCTTATTCAGAATGCCACAGCTTTTCTTGATAAGTCAGAGGCTATCTATAAAGGTCTTAAGGATTACCAGACAACCCTTAACACGGAAGTTGAGAATATGGTTAACACCATAAATGACCTTGGTAATAAAATTTATACTCTCAATAAGAGAATTGCAAAGATTGAGTCGGCGGGAATTGAAGATGCCAATGATCTTCGTGACCAGAGAGATTCTGCTTTGGACGAATTGAGCAAGTACATAGATTTGACATATTACGAAGCTGATAACGGTGAGGTTGTTATTACAACCGAGAACGCTCCATTTGTTACAATTGGTGGAGTTATTGAGATGGGCACCAGAATGGTTGAAGGAACCAATCTTATTATCCCCACATGGCCTTCTTATGAAAGAGACGTGTATAACTTTAGCAAGCCGGCATCCAATGCCAGTGATACTGACAAGGGCGAGTTAAAGGGACTTCTTATTGCCAGAGGTAATATGGATGTAGATTATACGGATGTTCCTGTAATGCCGGACAGTGCTGATTATGATCTTACTACCGCAAAAGGACAGGAAGATTATAACAAAGCAATGGATGAGTACCAGGAAAAACAGAAATATTATGACACTTATATTGAGCCTTCTGTTATTCTAAGTGCTATTGCAGGTTTTGATAAGCTTGTTAACACAATGGTGGAAGCTATCAATAATGTACTGTGTCCGGAGACAACCCTTGAAACCGGAACAGAATTGTACGACGGTAACGGTAATGCTTTGCAGGCTGATACTTACACATATAACGCTTCATCCCACAATGTCCTTTATACAAGGTTTGGCGAGGAAGTAGAAGGTATTGATAATGGGGATGGAACATTTAGCTTTGTTTCGGAAGAAAAATTGTTTACGGATAAGGCTGCAACACAGGCTGAGCCTATTGATTCAATGGTTTATTCAATACTTGATATGGATAAGACAGATTACGGTATGGATGAACAACGTACAGTAGGAACAGAGCTTTTTAAGAGAAAAGAAACTGAACGATATGTGGAAATAACATCACCCAACGGAAGCAAAATGTACGTCAGAAATAATCTTAACAATAATAAGTATGAATCATTATATGCATTGGGAAATTTGGAGATGAACCCTGTTTCAGCACAAAATGTTGCAACAATTCCTCTTTCCACAGAGCAGGGAAAAGAAGATTTTGCAAAAGCAAATGAGCTTCTTGATACATTTAGTGCAAAGATAGCATCCCTTAATCCGGGAGCATATGCAAAGAGTGATTTTAATACGTTTTACAATAATTATATAGGGGAGTTCGCTACTATGGGTAGCGTGCTTGGTAATTTTGTAAGTAATCAGGATACAATGGTTACGGGTTACAACAATCAGAGACTTCAGACTGAGGGCGTTTCTTCTGATGAAGAACTTGAGAAAATGATAAAATACCAGCATGCATATAATGCAGCATCAAGATATATTAATGTTGTCAGCGAGATGTTGGAACATCTTGTTACTGCTCTTGGAAATGCATAATTATTGAAAAATAGTTAAAGAAAAAGTGGTTTCAGGCCGATAATCATAGTAACGGATTAAATATACGTGATATAGAAAAGGGGTTTTGCTATGGCATCAACATTTTTTGGATTGACAATTGCATACACAGGATTACAGGCGGCACAGACATCAATTAATGTTACGTCACACAATCTTGCCAATATTAACACACCCGGATATACGAAAGAAGCTGCAACACAGCAGGCTTCAGATGCGTTGAGAACATATTCCACTTATGGAACCATCGGTTCAGGAGTTACTGTTACAGGCATAGACCAGACCAGGGATTCTTATTATGATGAGAAATACAGAAATAATATGACTAATTATGGTGAGTATGAAGCAAAGCATAATTATATGACACAGATAGAGGATTATCTCAATGAGTTTAAGCTGGATGGTTATTCAAAGGAATATAAGAATTTCTTCTCTGCAGTTAACCAGCTTTCCCTTACACCATCGGATGAATCCTGCAAGAACCAGCTTATTAATAATGCTAAGAGTATGACGGATTATTTTAATACTTTGGCTGCTAATTTAAGAAATGTGCAGGCAGATGCAAATAATGAGATTAAGGATGCGGTTGAACATATAAATTCACTGGCTCAGAATATTGCTTCCCTTAATAAGCAGATTAATCAGATTGAAGCCTGCTACGGTAATGCCAATGATTTAAGAGATCAGAGAAATGCCCTTGTAGATGAACTTTCACAGGTGGTTAATATTACAACTAATGAGGTGGATTTAGGTAACAACCTCACTTCTTACCAGATATCAATTAACGGACAGACATTGGTGGATACTTATGAATTTCACACTCTGGAATGTGTATCCAGAGATGAATTAAGAAATGCTTCTGATGCTGATGGATTATATGATATACAATGGTCTGACGGCAATAAGTTTGATATTTACAGTAAAACTCTTGGGGGACAGTTAAAAGCTCTGGTGGACATCAGAGACGGATGTAATGGAGAGATTGAAAGTGTTTCAGTAGATGCAAACGGTAATTATGTAGAAGATCATGATGGCAATATTATTACAGAGACTAATGCTTTGGCAGAGGATAACACCATATATAAGGGTGTGCCTTATTATCAGTCACAGCTCAATCAGTTTATCCGCACATTTGCACAGGCTGTTAATGATATATTAAAGACAGGTTACAGGTCCGATGCAGATGTGGACAATGCTGAAAATAGAGGTATTTCATTGTTTGTGGTTCAGGATAATACAAGAGCCATAACAGCAACTAATATCACTGTTAATAAGGAGCTTATAGATGATCCTAACAGGCTGGCTACAAAGTCATCTGTTGGTACAGGTGAGGCAAATGCCGATATTATAGAACAGATAAATGATCTTCAGAGTGCTAAGATATTCGATGGAGGTACAGGTTCTTATTTCCTTGAGAGTATTGTCAGTGATATGTCAATAGACTCTAATAAGTCTAAGAATTTCCTTGCTAATTATACAAATCTTAAAACAAGCATTCAGAATCAGAGACTTTCGGTAATGGGTGTTGACACTGATGAAGAAGCTATGGATCTTGTGAAATTTCAACAGGCCTATAACTTAAGTTCTAAGATGATGACAGTTATGAATGATATATACGATAAGTTGATTAACGGAACCGGGGTTTAATCCGGGGTTTGATCAGAAAGGTGGCAGTTTATGAGAATTACTAACCAGATGATGATTAATAGTTCTATGAATAATATTCAGACTAATAAGAATCAGATTAATACTTTAGATAATCAGTTATCTACACAGAAGAAAATTGACAAACCATCAGATGATCCTGTAGTTGCCATTAGAGCATTAAGACTCAGATCCAGCCTGGATCAGGTAACCCAGTACCTTAATAAGAATATTCCGGATGCTTCATCATGGCTTTCTGTAACAGAGGATGCTTTGGATGAAGGCTACAGTATTGTTTCGGATTTATACAGATATTGTGTGCAGGGTTCTACAGATTCCTTTTCTTCATCTGAGAGGGATACCATATCTGAGAGCCTGAATAAATTAAGAGAGGCATTTTATGCTGAAGGAGATGTGGATTACGCAGGAAGATATGTTTTTACCGGTTACGCAACAGATAAACCTTTGACGTATCAGTCTGATGAAACAGCAAAGGATGTGGACTATACAATAACTCAGGATTTTACAAGAGACAGCCTCTCCACCAAGACAGCCTATACTAATTCGTACTCTAATGAAGATATTATGAATATGGATGTTCATGGGACAATGCCAAATGTAGCTACAGTACACAGACTGCAGCTTGCATATAGTAACATATCTGCTGATAAGGAAATTAAGATTACAGACAGTGCAGGAAATGTTGCAACAGTTACAAAAAATGCTGATGGTACGGCAAATGTCACAGGCAGTCTTACAGCTGGTGGAAATCCTGTATCTGTAACATATACGGATGATGATAATTATGTTCCTGCTGACAATGAAATAGCAATTAATACACAGACGGGAGAACTGCTTTTGGGCAGTAACGTATACGCTGATGTATATAAGACAGATTCATTTTCAGTAACTTACGACAAAGACAATTTCATTAAAGGTGATATTAACCCAACAATGTATTTCACCTGCGTTGATAATAACACAGGTGTGGTGTATACTAAGGTAAAAGAAGATGTGGAATACAATGTGAATTTTTCACAGAAGTTGAAAGTTAATACAGAGGCTAATGAAGCATTTAATATATATCTGGGACGTAATATAGATGATTTATGTACGGCAGTACAGAATGTTCTTGATATTGAGAATCAGATGTCACAGGTAAGTTCTATGCTTGAGGAAGAGCAATACTCTGATGAAACTTCACAGAAGGCTCTTAATGATATTCTTGAAGGATTAACAAAGCAGAAGGAACTGGCTGAAGATGAGATGACTAAAGCATTTGAACGAGGCGTAGGACAAATGCAGGGTTATCAGGAACAGATTTCTAATGCTAAAGCTGATGTTGGTAACAGAGAGACAAGGCTTAATCTTACTAAGACAAGACTTACAGAACAGAAAACTAACTTTACGGACCTTAAGTCACAGAACGAAGATATTGACCTTGAGGAGGTTGTGGTGACTTACAGTTCAGCGGAGGTTGTTTATAATGCGGCTCTTACAGCGGCAAGTAAGGTGGTTCAGCAGACTTTGCTGGATTTCCTTGGTTAATCCGAAAGTTAAGAGACATATACGAAGATATGAAAGGGAAGGTGCAGCATGAAGGTAGAAACAAAATGGTTTGGAACAATTGAAGTTGGGGATGAGAAAATTCTTACATTTGATAAAGGAATTATTGGATTTGAGGATTGGAAGAAATACACCCTTATATTTGATGTGGAGAAAGGCGAGGAAGCGTCAATTATATGGCTTCAGGCAATTGATGAGCCAACTCTGGCACTTCCGATTATGAAACCGGAATATATTGTTAAAGATTACGATCCGATTGTGGAGGATGAGATTATAAATTCATTGGGAGAGAATATTAAAGAGGCTAATTTGTTGGTGTTCTGTGCATTGACAGTACCGGAAGATCTCACGAAGATGACAATTAATCTCAAGGCACCGATTGTAATAAATGCTGATACACTTAAGGGCGTTCAGCTCATTGCTGATAATGCAGATTATCAGGTTAAGTATCCGATATATGATATTCTTAATGAAAAGGATGGTGAGTAGAATGCTGGCATTATCAAGAAAAAAAGACGAAGCCATTGTCATAAATGATGATATTGAAGTAACAGTTATTGAAATAAAAGGGGATCAGGTAAAACTTGGTATTTCGGCACCAAAAGCTGTTCCTATTTACCGTAAAGAGGTGTACGTCCAGATTCAGAACTCAAATAAGGAGGCTGCATCGGCTAATATTGATGTACAGGCACTCAATAAACTGTTTAAGAAGTAGTGTTTATGGCTTGGATAAAAATATATCAGTAATAAGATTGTATTAAATTAAATACAATCTTATTTTGGACTAAAGTTTTTGAAATAGTTGTCGATAGGAATTAAAAATCAACGAATTATGTTTTCACACGGAGGTGGAATTATGGGAATTGAAACAATAAGCGGAATAACAGGTGCATCAGCATATCAAAGTCAGACGGTTCAGGCTGCTAAGCCATCAGCACAGGTGGGAGAAACTACAACAAAGAACGTAAATGAGGTGGTTCCGGATACAGACCAGTCTTCAGTTTCTTCACAGGCAGTGGTTGTGGGACAGGCAACTCAGAGTGGTCAGAGTGAAGCTGGCAGCAGGGATTCAAAGAAGCAGGAAAATAAAGAAGCTTCTATGAAGGAGCTTAAGAACATTCAGAAGGTAATTAACAACAACACTATTGCTGAATTTGGATATAATGAACCAACTAAGAGAATTACTATTAAGATTAAGGACAAAGATACCGATGAAGTAATTAAGGAGATTCCATCAGATAAAGCATTGGAAATGCTTGCAAAGGCCTGGGAACTGGCAGGCATTCTGGTGGATGAGAAACGTTAGTTATAATCTGTATTTTATTTATTTGGCAGGTCCGGGCAAGGAGGCTCGGGCAGTAACGGTTAATATGTTACAGGAGTGCAACGGATTGCACAGATAGGAGTTATTTATGGCAATAAGATTATCAGGTATGGTTTCAGGTATGGATACAGAGTCTCTCGTAGCAGCACTTGTTTCCAGTTATTCAATGAAAAAAGATAATTTAGTAAAGGCACAGACTAAGCTTTCATGGACACAGGAAAAGTGGAAGACTACCAATACAAGTATCTACAGTTTCTACAGTGGAAAGTTGTCTTCAGCCAGATTGTCCAGTGCATATAATCTGAAGACCTCTACGGTTTCCAATTCTAATATTGCAAAGGTTACAGCCAGTTCATCTGCTGTTAATGGAACGCAAAAGTTAAAGGTAAATGCCCTTGCATCATCAGGTTATCTTACAGGAGCAAGTATAAGCTCAGCTGATTCATCTGCCATAAAAGGGGATACTAAACTCTCCGAGATATTCGGAGCTGGTGACAGCGTAAGCGGTGGCAAAGTAAGTATTGCGGTTGATGGCAGGACAACTAATATAGAGATAACTGATGATATGACTGTTAATCAGTTTGTTATGAAGCTTAAAGATGCAGGAGTTAACGCCAGCTTTGATGATACCAATCAGAGATTCTTTATAAGTTCAAAGACTTCCGGAAAGGATCATGATTTTTCTCTGGTAGCCAATAACTCTAACGGGCTTAAATTGCTTAAAGGACTTGGCATATACACAGTGAATAACACTGATTCAGCAGAGTACAAGAAATGGGCAGAATATTCAGATGATGAAATTACGGCTATAAAGGAAAGAGCATATAAGGATGCCATGATAAGTGAAACAGATAGAGCGAAAGAACATGGCAACGAGTATAATGCAGCAAAATCAGCCTTGGAAGAGTTATCAAAGTATGATACATGGAGCCGGGATGTTAATGGAAATGTAGACGTTAATGCTACAGAGAACAGACTTAATGATTTAAAGACAGATTTTGAAACAAAGTATGCAGCTTATGCAAAAACTGACAGTGAAGGCAATGTAACATATGATACAGAAGCAATGGACGAGGACACCAGGAAGGCGTATGAGTCTGATAAAGCCAATATTGATCAGTTAGAAAAGAATATCAAAGATTACAAGACTTATGATAATACTATGAGTAAGCTTGTAAGTGAAGATAAGGTTGTAATTGATTCCGAGACAGGTAAAGCAGTTACAACATTTGACGAGAACACAGCTGTACCGGCAGGCGTAACAACAGAAGTTGCTGCTGAAAATGCAACCATAAAAGCTGATGTTGAAGCTGCTATAGATGAGAAGATAGCATTTGCCAAGACTATGAACGGAAATATGGGAACAGATACAGAGGGAGCTGCTCGTATTATCGGTGCAGATGCGGAAATTGAGCTTAATAAAGCTAAATTCACAAGCAATACCAATAATTTTTCAATTAATGGTCTTACGATACAGGCAACAGCTCTTACCGAAAACGGGGAAGAGGTTACAATTACAACAGATACAGATGTGGATGGAATTTATAATTCTGTAAAGGAGTTCTTTACAGAATATAACAAGCTTATCAAATCTCTGGAAGAGGCATATAATGCAGACAGCTCAAAGGGATATGAGCCTCTTACCGATGATGAGAAGGAAGCTATGTCAGATGATGAGGTAGAGAAGTGGGAGACTAAAATCAAGGATTCTCTTCTTAGAAAAGATAGTACATTGAGCGGTATCATAAATACAATGAAAAATGATATGGCTTTAAGTTATAAGTATAAAGATAAGACTTATTCTTTATCAAGTTTTGGTATCTCAACACTGGGGTATTTTGCATCAGGGGAGAATGAGAAGGGAGTTTATCATATTGATGGAGACTCTGAGGATTCTGCTACAAAAGGAAATGCAGACAAGTTAAGAGCTGCAATTGCAGGAGATCCGGAAGCTTTCATATCATTTTTCTCACAGCTTACTACGAAGCTTTATACCGACCTTGGAGATAAGATGGCTAGTTCTTCAACCAGCAGTGCTTATACGGTATATAACGATAAAGAGATGAAGACACAATACTCTGAGTACAATACTAAGATTTCCAGTGCAGAAGATAAGGTAACAACATGGGAGGATTACTATTACAAGAAGTTCTCCGCAATGGAAACTGCATTGTCAAAGCTTAATTCTCAGACATCTTCATTATCAAATATGATGCAATAATTAAAAATATGATGAAATCAATTAGAGGCATTCAGCCCGGGAAGAGGTTAAGATATGGCTTACAATCAGGATATAGCACAGCAGTATAACAGAAATAAGATATTGACAGCGTCACCTGCAGAACTTACGCTTTTCTTATATGAAGGTGCTATCAAATTTTGTAATATAGCAGCAATAGCAATGGAAAAGAATGATTTGCAGAAGGTACATACTAATATAGTTAAGGCGGAAAATATCATAGAAGAATTCAAAGCTACACTTAACCATAAGTATCCGGTAGCGGATGATTTTGAGAAGATTTATGACTATATTTATGATTTGCTTGTAGAGGCTAATATTAAGAAAGATCCGGAGCTTTTGGAGAGGGCAACCCAGCAGATAAGGGGCATGAGAGATACATGGAAAGAAGTCATGAACAAAGCTCCAAAGCAGTCTAAGTAGTAGTAATTTGGAGGGAACCGGCATGGGGGCAGATAATTACCTGCAGATGATGATAGACAGTCTGAGTAAGAAGAAGAATATTCTCAAAGAGATTACACAACTTAATGTAGAACAGGATGAGATACTGTCAGCTTCTGATTTTGATGAGGATGGATTCCAGAATAATATGGAATCTAAAGGAAACTGTATAGATGAGCTTAATGCTCTTGACGAAGGATTTCAGTCTTTATATAATAGGGTCAGAGAAGAACTTGAAGAACGAAGAGACAATTATAAGTCGGAAATCCTTGAGATGAAGCAGCTTATCAAAGATGTTACTGAAATGGGAGCCACCGTTCAGGCTCAGGAATCCCGAAACAGGGTTAAAGTTGAAGCTAAGTTCAGGCAGATAAGAAGAGACACCCAGACTGCCAGAAGGAGCGCAACAATGGCTAACACTTATTATCAGAATATGAACAAGCTCAGTACGGAGCCGCAGTTCATGGATAAGAAGAAATAGTCCGGTAATTAAGTTTTTTAAAAAAGTTTATATTAGGACTAAAGTTTTAGGATTGAGGTCCGATATAATAAATAACAGGAACGAAAGTTCCTAAAAAAATACAGAGTGGCAAGGATGCCACCGGAAATTCAAGGAGGAAACTATTATGGTAGTACAACACAATCTTTCAGCAATGAACACAAACAGACAGTTAGGAACCGTACAGAGTTCACTGTCAAAGGCAACAGAGAAGTTATCATCAGGTTACAAGATTAACAGAGCCGGTGATGATGCAGCTGGTCTTTCAATTTCAGAGAAGATGAGAAGTCAGATCAGAGGTCTTAATAAGGCTTCAGATAACGCTCAGGATGGTATTTCACTTATTCAGGTAGCTGAAGGTGCTCTTAATGAGACACATTCAATCCTTCAGAGAATGAATGAATTAGCTACACAGGCAGCTAATGATACTAACACATCTACTGATAGAACTGCTATCTCAGCAGAAATTAATCAGTTAACATCTGAGATTAACAGAATTCAGTCTACAACACAGTTCAATACAATGAACCTGTTAGACGGAACCTTCACAGGAAAGAACCTTCAGGTTGGTTCACTTTGCGGACAGAAGATCGCTATCTCTATCGGCAACATGAATGCAGCTACATTAGGAGTAAATGCTCTTAAGGTAAGTTCATTTGCATCTGCAGGTGCTTCAATGTCAGCTATTCAGAAGGCTATTGATGCAGTATCTACACAGAGATCTACACTTGGTGCTCTTCAGAACAGACTTGAACACACAATCAATAACCTTGATACAACAAGTGAGAATACTCAGTCAGCTGAGTCACGTATCCGTGATACAGATATGGCTGAAGAGATGGTTGAGTACAGCAAGAACAACATCCTTTCACAGGCTGGTCAGTCAATGCTTGCTCAGGCAAATCAGGCAAATCAGGGTGTTCTTTCACTTCTCGGTTAATAATAACTACTACTGTAAAACAGAAAGGGATGGTCTTAGGACCATCCTTTTTTGGTGCAAAAAAATTTTTATAAAAATATTATTTTAGGGGTTAAGTAATAAACAAAGTCTCCGATATATAAATCAGTAAGTGATAAAACAAGGATCCAATCAATTACATCACTACATATAAAGTAAAAATAAAAGTAAATAAGTAAAAGGAAATTAAAAGTAAAACATTAAGAAGAGTCAATAAGGATGTTTTTCTAAATCAAGGAGGAATTAATTATGGTAGTACAGCACAATCTTTCAGCAATGAATACAAGCAGACAGTTAGGCGGGGTTACAAAGTCACTTTCTACAGCGACAGAGAAGTTATCATCAGGTTACAGAATTAACAGAGCAGCTGATGATGCAGCCGGACTTTCAATTTCAGAGAAAATGAGAAGCCAAATCAGAGGTCTTAATAAGGCTTCAGACAATGCACAGGATGGTATTTCACTTATTCAGGTAGCTGAAGGTGCTCTTAATGAGTCACATTCAATCCTTCAGAGAATGAATGAGTTAGCTACACAGGCAGCTAATGATACTAATACATCAACAGACAGAACAGCTATCCAGTCAGAGATAGACCAGTTAACATCAGAGATTAACAGAATTCAGTCTACAACACAGTTCAACACAATGAACCTGTTAGACGGAAGTTTCGCAGGAAAGAACCTTCAGGTTGGTTCACTTTGCGGACAGAGTATTGTTCTTTCTATTGACAATATGAATGCAGGTTCATTAGGAGTAAGCGGACTTAAGGTAAGTTCATTCTCATCTGCAGGTGCAGCAATGTCAGCTATTCAGGAAGCTATTACAAAAGTTTCTACACAGCGTTCAGCTTTAGGTGCTGTTCAGAACAGACTTGAACACACAATTAACAACTTGGATACAACAAGTGAGAATACTCAGTCAGCTGAATCACGTATCCGTGATACAGATATGGCTGAAGAGATGGTTGAGTACAGCAAGAACAACATCCTTTCACAGGCTGGTCAGTCAATGCTTGCTCAGGCAAATCAGCAGACACAGGGTGTTCTTTCACTTCTTCAGTAATAGATGGAATATTTTATGGGGCTGTTACACTAAGATTATTTTTTAACATAATTCTTAGTGCGACAGCCCTTTTTATATGTTACAATTTATGTAGATTGAAAATTTTAGTATAAGTGACTGTGGAACTGGGATCAGTGCGAAATAATTAAATTGAAATAATTAGTGTGAAAGAGAAGAACATGTGGAGAAGCTTATGAAGATTGATATAACGGAAAGCTTTCTTAAGGGAGAAGTAAGGGACGGCTTTTATGTTGAGAATATGATGAAGAGATGTTGGGCAGCTCAGTTAGAGGTGTTAGGCGTTATAGATGATGTGTGTAAAAAGCACGGAATACAGTATTTTGCAGACTGGGGAACATTGCTTGGAGCTGTAAGGCATGGGGGATTTATTCCCTGGGATGATGATATGGACATCACCATGAAGAGAGAGGATTATGAAAGATTCTGTCTGGAGGCCTCCAAAGACCTTCCGAAAGGATATAAGGTGTTTAATATTCACACTGATGATGAATGGTATGATATGCTTTCCCATGTGGTGAATACAACAACAATTAATTATTCAAAGGAACATATGGAAAGATATCATAGATTTCCTTTTGCAGCAGGATTGGATATTTTTCCCATTGATTACATTGCGCCGGAGGAAGAGGTTGACGATACAATATGTGCTCTTATGAGAATAGCCGAGCTGACAGCACAAACCATAGATCCAAAGCATTGTATTAAAGATATAACGGATACGGAGACGCTGGAATCTATTAAGGCAGTTCAGGAACTTAGCGGATCAGTTCTTGATGCTGAAAGGCCGGTTAAGAAGCAGTTACTTTGTCTGGGAGAACGTCTTGGAATGATGTTTTCGGAGAAAGAATCCACACATTTAGCATTAATGACGGACCATGCCTGCAACAGGCCATCGGATGTATTTCCTAAAGAGTATTTTGCAAGTTCCGTTGATATGAAGTTTGAGTGCACAACCATACCTGTTCCGGTGGGATATGAGCATATATTAAGACAAAAGTACGGGGATGATTACATGACTCCAAGAATTGGAGGAGCGAACCATGACTATCCGTATTACAAGAAACAACAGAGAATATTATTTGAGGAGATCAGGAAATTAGATGAAAAAGGTGTTAACATATGGGACCTTTGATCTTTTTCATGAAGGTCATTATAACCTATTGAAAAGAGCAAAAGAGTTAGGGGATTATCTGATTGTAGGTGTGACAACGGAACATTTTGATGAAGCCAGGGGAAAAGTAAATGTGATTGATCCCATTATGGAGCGTATTGAGAACGTAAAAAAAACCGGACTGGCAGATATGATTATAGTTGAAGATCATGAAGGACAGAAGATTGAAGATATCCAAAAGTATGGAGTAGACATATTTACTCTGGGTTCTGACTGGATAGGCAATTTTGATTATCTTAAGAATTTTTGCGAGGTTGTATATCTGGAAAGAACTCCCAATATATCCTCTACAATCCTAAGAAAGGATAAATTTAAGATTGTCAGGGTTGGTACAGTGGGAACGGGAAGAATGGTTCCAAGATTTCTGGCAGAGTCAAAGTATGTCAGTGGTATCAGCGTGGAATGTGCTTATAACCCTACGTTGGAGGAAGCTGAAAAGGAAGAGTTTGGAAAAGAACACGAAATACAGTGTTATACCCACGATTATGATGAATTTCTTGAAAATGTAGATGCAGTTTATATAGCATCACCTAATGAGACTCATTATGAATATGCCAAGAGAGCGTTAAGCCGGGGCAAGCATGTCTTAAGCGAAAAACCCATTGCATTTTCTAAAGAAAAAAGTATGGAGCTGTATGGCCTTGCCCGAGACAATAATGTAGTACTTATGGAGGCTGTTAAGGCGGCATATTGTCCGGGATTTCAGCAGCTTATCAATACAGCTAAGAATGGCAGGATAGGACAGATTGTGGATATAGAAGCTAACTTTACCAGACTTGCAGACCCTTTATCAAGGGAGAGGAGCGATTCCAGGTATGGAGGCGCATTTCTTGAGTTTGGTCCAAGCACACTTCTGCCGGTAATAAAACTGTTCGGGGCCGACTATAAAGATATACGGTTTGATACCATAAATGATGAAAATGGCGTTGACATATTCACGAAAGTCAGTATGAAGTACGACTCGGGATTTGCCACACTAAAGACTGGGGTTGGCGTTAAGACAGAAGGCCAGCTTGTTATATCAGGAACAAAGGGTTACATAATAGCCCAGTCTCCATGGTGGTTAACCAGATCCTTTGATATCCGCTATGAGAAAGCCGACGATATTGAACATATTGAATCCACATTTCAGGGTGACGGATTGAGATATGAGATTGGTGAGTTTATATCGAAGATTAACGGAGTAGGGAATAAAGACTTCAAACTTACAGCAGGGGAATCAATTGCCATGGCTGAAGTTATAGAAAAATTCATGGAATACAGAAAGGTGTAAAAGGAGAAAATATATGCGGGAGTGTTTAGTTGACATACTTGTTCCCTTATCCGGTAAGGGCGGAGTGGAAAATGTTATAAATATAGTTGCTAAACACCTTAATAATTCGGGGTTTCATGTGAGAATTGTCCAGATGGTTTATGATAACGTTCCATGGGTATCACAGGAGATAGATTTTTATCCTATTCTCAAGAATAGAAAAGTATCAGATATTGAGGAATTTACTGATTTATATCTGGAATTTCTAAAAAAGTTCGGAATGCCTGAGATAGTTATTGTTGTTCCCTGGCCGTTTCTTTCATACATAGCAAAGAAAGCGCTTTTGTACCTTGGAAACAATATGACAAAGATTGTTTCATGGCTTCACGGACCTGTTGAGACATATAAGAAATATGGGACAGGAGGAGTGGAGCATCTGCAATTTGCAGATAGCATATTTGTCCTTACAAAAAATAACAGAGACATTATAAAGAAGTATCTTCCCAAAGCCCGAGTGGAAATTGTAAAAAATCCTGTGGATATGGAAAAAGCCATTTCCAGGGAAAAATATTATCCGGAGGCAAAGACACTGCTTTTCGTGGGAAGATTGTCAGAAGAAAAGTGTGTAGATACAATAATTGAATCAATAGCAAAAACTAAAGACAGCTGGAAGCTGATAATTATTGGTGACGGAGAAGAGAAGGACAGGCTGATGGGGATTACAGCAGGTCTGGGAGTCGAACAGAGAGTTATTTTTAAGGGCTGGCTGGATAATCCATGGACCCTTGAGGAAAATATCACAGCTACAGTATTATCATCAAGTTATGAAGGGTTCCCTCTTGTTGCCATTGAGTCTATGGCATGTGGAATTCCTGTAATATCAACTCCTGTTGACGGAATAACAGAACTGATTAAGCCGGGGGAAAACGGATATTTGTTTAATTATAAGGACAGTAACGGACTGGCACAGATTCTTGACATGATTTCTGACGGTACCCTCAATACCCTTTCCTCAGAATGCTGTATAGAATCAGTTTCAGAATTTAGGAAGGATAAGGCCCTGAAAGATTTTACGGATAAATTAACAAATGTTCTTGATAAAATCAGTGTTATAGTTCCCTGCTACAATGTAGAAGATAAGCTACCCCGCTGCCTTGACAGCATAATTTCCCAGACTATTGGACTTAAGCACATGGAAATTATATGTGTTGACGACTGCTCTACAGACAACACTCTTGAAGTATTAATGAAGTATGAAGAGCAATATCCCAATAATATATGCGTGATTCCGCTGAAAGAAAATGTAAAGCAGGGAAAAGCAAGAAATATAGCGTTGAATTATGCCTCAGGAGAATACATTATGTATGTTGATTCTGATGATGATATAGACAGAAAAATGCTTGAGGAAATGTATATTGGTGCTAAAAGATATGACACGGATATTACTGCCTGCGGATTTAAGTTTATCCTGCCTGACGGAACCGTACAGGAATTATCTGATATTTCCGAGGAGGAGAGACTCTTTGATTATAATAATCCGGAGGATAAGAAAAATGCACTTTTAATGTTAAGTATGACGACAGCTCCTGTTGCAAGACTATATAAAAAAATGTTTCTTGAAAGCAACTGTATACATTTTGCTGAAGGCGTATTTATGGAGGATATATATTTCACCCATATGTGTCTTCTTCATATGAAGAGCTTATATTACATGAGAAAGTATTATTACAATTATTACTTTAACAGCAATAGTACTATGCACAGTGATAAAGCATCAGACCACTATATGGAGGCCACACAGGTTCAAAATGAGATTACCCGTTTGATACTAAAAGAGCATAAGCTGGATGACTGTATGGATGAAGTAGCTTTTATGCATTACAGAAAGGCTTATAGCGACCAGATTCAGAGAATGATAGATGACAGAAACTTTTACAGCTATGAAAGATTTTCTAAAATAAAAAAGGAGTTATTGGAGATATTTCCTGAAATTTTAAATAACCCTTACGTGATACAGTACAAAGAAAAGCAGGGAAAGACAGCATATGAGCTTCTTAAAAATGATATGGGCAGGGAGCAGTTGGATTTCATATTTCTTGAGTAGGAGGACATCTTATGATGAATATAATGATTGTGACAGATTCAAATTATCTTAAACCAACGGTAGTTATGCTGTATTCCTTATTTAACAATGAGCCGGGTGAGGTGGATGTGTATCTGCCTTATGAGGATATAAAGGATAATGAGCTTGCTGCTTTAAAAAAATATGTGGAAAGCTGGCCGGGTAAAAGGCTCATACCTATGTATGTGGGACCTGAGTTTAAGGAAGAAGTGGAATCTCACAGCGGAATCAAGGTGGAGACCTACTACAGAATTCTGGGATGGGGAATGCTTCCTGAGAGTGTTCATAAGCTTCTCTATCTGGATGTGGATATGGTTATACAAAAACCATTGCAGGAGCTTTACAATATCGACCTGGGAGATAAGCTCTTTGCCGTATGTGAAGATATATTTGGCAAAATCAACGGCTTTCATGAGGAGAATAAGGAAAGACTGGGAATTCCCAAAGATAAGACATATTTTAATGCGGGACTACTGCTGGTTAATATGGATGAACTCAGAAAAGGGGATATTGTCAACGAGATTTTAAAAAATGTTTATGAGAATTATCCACGATATATATATAACGACCAGGATGTGCTCAATGAACTGTATCAGGATAGAATAATCTATGTGGGATGGGACCGGTTTAATCTTCCTCCTTGCTGGTATTACATGGATAAATCAGCAGCATCTCAGGGAAGGTTGGAATTTGCAACCTATGAAGAAATAAAATCCATGGATAAAGATGTAGACGCCTTTGCTGATAAATATGTAAATATAACTCCACAGCTTGCCAAAGAGGCGGTTATAATCCACCATCTTGGAGATACCAAGCCTTGGAAAATGACGAGAAAACCGGCAAAGCTGTTTGATTATTTTGATGAATGTTATGAAATGATTGAGGATGCGGCTCTTGATGCATATAGAGCAGTGACCGGGGAAAGTGCGGGAGAATCCTGCGCACCTGTGCTTATCTATTACGGAGTAACTTATTGTTACAATATTCTTAATGATATATTAAAACAGTTAGAGGAAGCTTTTAAAAGACGGGGGATAAGAACTGTTGCCTATGATGAACAGAAGGAAGATATCAATGGGCTGTCAAGATTCTTTGGAAAAAGATTCAGGGCTGTTATGGGAATTCAAAGCTATCTGTTTTCTGTATATCTTAAGGAAAGCAACATGTATCTTCATGATAAGATTATGGGACCAAAGATTAACATAGTTCTTGACCATCCGGTATGGCTTAAGGAACAGCTCCTTCATGTGCCTGAGAATTACTATGTTATGACACATGATGAGAATTATAAAAATTTTATAGACAGATATTACAAGGGAGTTGCAGGTACTTTCGTTCTTCCTCCGGCAGCTAATCAGTCTTTGGTTGAGAGAGAAGTTCAGTACGGTGACAGGAAGTACGATGTTACATTTGTAGGAACTTATGGAGATTACAGACAGAAAGAAAAAATGCTGGATGAGTGTCCTGAGGAAGTTTCTGTTATTGCCAGAGAATACGTTAATCTTCTTCTTAATAAGCCATATATGACGGCGGAAGAGGGATTGATGCAGGTACTTCATGAAAATGGCATTGAACTGTCTGATGAGGAATTTCTGGATATATTCAGTAAAATGACACCGGTGCTTCATTATGTTATGTATTACTACAGGGAAATCACAATTAAGACTCTTCTGGATAATGGAATTAAAGTTGATATCTGGGGTGATTCGTGGAAAAATGCACCATTTTGCAACCATGAAATGCTCACAATACATTCCGAAGTTACTCCTGAGGAAAGTTTTGAAATATACAGAAAGAGTAAAATATCTCTTAACATAATGGCATGGCATAAAGGTGGCTTTACAGAGAGAATTGCTAACAGTATGGCAGCAGGCGCTTTGGTAGTTACAGACAGAACCACTTACCGGGATGGAGGACTTGAGGATGGAAAGAATATAATTATGTTTGATCTTGATAAATACAATGAACTTCCGCAACTAATTAAAAATCTTCTTTGTGACAGGAATAAAATAATAGAAATTGAAAAAAACGGACATGATTATGGAATGAAGTATAATACATGGGATGAAAGAGTAAGGTGTCTGGTAGAAGAGATAGGAATTTAAGAATAACTAAAGTATACGGAGGACAAATTTATGAGCACTAAGATATATACAATGACACATAAAAAATTCAATCCCCCTGATGATCCTACATACGTTCCTCTTCATGTGGGACGGGCAAAGGCGGATGACCTGGGCTATCCGGGAGATGACACCGGGGACAATATATCGGAGCTTAATTGCTATTATGGTGAGCTTACAGGACTTTACTGGATGTGGAAGAACCTTCCTGATGAAGGAAATGTGGGGGTATGTCATTACAGAAGATTTTTTTTGAAAGATTCCACACATATTATGTCAGAACCGGATTTTGAAAAAATATTGTCGGAGTATGACATAATTACATCCAGAGCATTTTATGCTGAAAATAATTACAGGGATTATTACGGGGCTGCACACCCTGTAGGGGATTTAGACCTTACAGGGGAAGTTATAAAGCAGATGTACCCTGAGGATTATCCGGTGTTTCAGGAGGTTATGGCCCAGCCTAAATATTATTTCGGTAATCTTTGTGTTACGTCAAAGAAAATATTTGACGGGTACTGTGAATGGCTTTTCAGTATTTTCTTTGAGTTGGAAAAACATCTGGATCTTACAGGATATGATGTATATCAGACAAGAATTTTCGGATTTCTTTCAGAGGAACTCCTTCTTGTTTACATTAAGGCCAGAGGGCTTTCCTGTTACGAATGCCCAATCGGACTTACAGAGGAGAAGGCGGAAACAAAGGAATTAAAGCTGGCGGTGGGACAGCTGCTTAAAATGGGAGAACTCAACAGTGCAATAGAGATGTTTAATGAAGTGCTAAAGGTTCGTCCGGATATTGCATTGGATAATTCAGACATTACCAAAGAGATTCCTATAATTGAGCAGATTCTTTTTATATGCAGGGAAGAAGAAAAGCGTGGTATTGGTCAGAGTGGTATGTATGCTTATTCTCATGATTTGAGGGAACTAATCGGTCATATAAAGACATTAAGGCAGATACTTAACAATTACAGAGCTTTCTCCAAAGAGGATATAGCATATTTTATAAAGACTAATACATCCGCAATAGCAGTGGATGTTGTGGCTTCTAACTGTGATGAATTAAAGGATAAGGAACAGGATATATTTGAGTCATTTATTAAACTTACCAACCAAAGGTAGAACTGCAGTTACATTTTTTGGTATGAAATATAATATGGAGATAATTAGATGTTAAAGCTTGGAATAATAGGAACAGGAAGAATTGCAGAACGGTTTATGAACACGGCGGTTGATGGCAGGGATATTAAGGTGGTTTGCGTATATAATCCCCGCATAGAAGGGTCTGAAAAGTTTGCCGAAAGACATAGCATTGCTTATGTATGTCAAAGCGTTGAGGATATGTGCGGAAAGGTTGATGGGGTGTATGTTGCTTCACCTCATGAGACACACTACCAATATGTTAAGACACTTCTTAATAATGGGGTAAATGTTCTCTGTGAGAAACCTATGTCATTGAAAAAATCAGACATTTTAGAATTACAGAATATATCTAAGGAAAAAGGGCTTGTTTTAATGGAAGCCGTTAAGACAGCTTATTGTCCCGGTTTTAACGAACTTATAAGAATTGCACAGAGTGGAAGAATAGGTACTGTTGTGGATGTGGAAGCATCATTTACACGTCTTACTCCTATGACTACAAGAGAGTATCTGAATC
This sequence comes from Eubacteriales bacterium, assembly GCA_030536855.1. Lineage (GTDB taxonomy): Bacteria > Bacillota > Clostridia > Lachnospirales > Lachnospiraceae > Lachnospira. Next base: position 107,406 of record JAUNPK010000001.1, on the reverse strand, counting down.
CGGTCTGTAACGGAAGCTTTATGGAATTGGGAAGCTATGTGTTACTTCCGGTTATGAGATTGTTGGGAAGTGATTACAAAAGTGTGTATTTTAATTCACTTAGGGCATATAACGGTGTTGATACATACACTAAGGCTCAGATTGAATGTGCAAATGGTATGGCAACAGTAAAGACAGGTATTGGAGCCAAGTCAGAGGGACAGTTACTTGTGACGGGAACTAAGGGATATATACTTGCCAGGTCCCCATGGTGGATGACAAAGCATTTTGAGGTAAGGTACGAGGACCCTGATAAAATTGAGACATACGACTTCCCTTACGAATCTTCGGGACTGCAGTACGAACTGGATGAATTTATTAAAAGGATACAGATGAATACCCAGGAGAAGATGGTGGAAAAATCATCAGAGGGTGAAAGTATTGGAGTCAGCCGGGAGGAAAGTCTGGGGATGGCTGATATTATGGAGAAGTTCATAGACTGGAATACTCCTGAGTTGGAAGAAATCAGACAAAGTAACAGTGTAAGACTTGAAGAAATAAAGAAAGAAAATAAAGGGGTTAAGGTGTGGGCACACAGAGGATGCTGTTACAGATATCCCGAGAATACGCTGGAGAGCTTTGAAGCTGCTGCAAAGATACCCGGAATCGCAGGAATAGAGCTTGATGTACAGTTTACCAAAGATAAAGAAATAGTGGTATTTCATGATGAAAATGTTAAAAGGGTTACAGATGGTGACAGAAATGTATGTGAATATACCCTTAAAGAAATAAAGGAACTAAAAATCAAGTCCAACAAGGATGCTCAAGGAAATGAGACATACGCCACTATACCAACCCTTAGAGAGGTATTAACATTATTAAAACCATATTGTGAAAAAAACGGACTTTTAATCAATATAGAGTTGAAAACTTCTGTTATAAGATATGAGGGAATAGAAGAAAAAACCATGAAGCTTGTAGAGGAAATGGAGATGAAAGATTACATAGTTTATTCTTCATTCCTCAGGGATTCGGTTGCTCTGGTTAAGAGGCTGGATTCCGGTGCAAAGACGGGAATGCTTGCCACGGATATATATGATTGCATTGAGGGAATGGTGGCTACAAAAGCCGATGCAATCCACCCTTATATCGGCAGTCTCATATATGAACTGCCGAAGGATATGAATGATATTCCGGTAAGAGTATGGAACGTGGAAGAACCATTTTTTAATAATGATGACAGACCCCTTAAGGACTGGAAATGGGATGAATATGTCCTGTGTGGGGTTACGGATATAATTACAAATGTACCGGAGAGATATCTTGTATAAATCAATGCTTAATTGATTCTTTCAAAAGATGGTTAAATTCATCATCTGAAATACATCTTCCGTACTCTCTTTCAATGACTTCCTTAAGAGCCTGTTCCTGCTTGGCGTAGAAAGGGTAGTCATGGGAGCCGGCTGTATTGCGGGGTGTCATATAATCATCCCCATACTTAATCTTAAGAATTCCGTCAAAGCCTTTAGGAATGGGAATGGAAGTGTTTTCAAAGGCCATTTCAATAGTATCGCTGTACCACGAGATTGGCACGTGATAGTCCCATCCACCGGCAAGGTCTATCATAGAGCATACTTCCTGTGAATCATCAGGGCCGTAAGAGGCGGATACTATATCAAGCAACTTTTTAAGTTCATGAAACATATTGTTGTTATAGTTAAATTTTACATTAAATAAATGTTCTATCTGTTGAATAAGTCCCAGAACCTCCTGACTGTAAGGAGGTTCTTTTGGTATGCTGGAAGCAACAGTAAGAAGCAGATTGATAAGGTCAAGCTGCTCCTGTGACTTGGTGGCATCATTTGGTATATAATCAATAGGAAAGATATCAACTCCCACAACATAAGGACAGTTGTGGAACTTATCAAGATATCCCGGGTCAAAATTCATATATCTTCCTGTAATGACTCTTGCTTTCACATTGTCATGAGCAGGATCGTTGTACAGAGTCTTTAGTTCATAGAAATTGGAAAGCTTGGAGGGGGCAATCTGTAAAAAACGTGTATAGTCGTCACGGAGCATGCCGATATCAAGGTCGTCATCCCAGGGAATGAAACCTTTGTGTCTTACTGCACCAAGAAGAGTGCCCCAGTCAGCAAAGAAGCGTATATTGTGTTTGTCACAGATATGTCTTATTTCTTCAAGAACTTCAAGCTGGGCGGCCCAGGCGCGTTTCATCTTAGATTCAATAAAGAATCCTTCTCTTGTCTCTGATTTGAAATAATCATCTGAAAATACCAACATACTAATAACCATACCTTTCAGTATTCTGCAAACTTATGGACGCAGAATGTTTACATTTGTTATACTGCTAAAATAGTAACATCAGATGATGAGAAATACAAATAGTAAAGGGGAGTAAAGAGCTTTTTATGACATTTTTTGAAACATTTTCTTAATTAGCCGCATCATCATAAAGAAAGTTCAGGATTTAGACGATATAAATATGTATATGGTATTATGTATATATAAACGCATTGTATGTGAGTGAATTATAATTTGAGGAAAATACAATTTGCTGAAAGTATGAAGCAGGGAGGTTTTCATAATGTTAACGCCGGTTATGCAGATAACAAAAGACATATCCATAAACGCAGTATCAGAAGGTGGATTTGAATATCTGGAATTACTGCTTAAAGTGGAAAATGGTAAGATAGAAAGAAATATTATTGATGAGATTATAAACAGTGATAAAGAGTTTAAGATTTCCGGACTTGTGATTGATTTGAACAGGCTGGATGGCAGCCTTTTAAAGGAAACATTATCTTTGGCAGAGGAAGTTTATGCCGAATACATAATACTGGAAACCAAAGGTGCAGGAAGCAAGGATACATTAATGGAGCTGATGACAGAATGTAAAAATGCAGTCTGTGAAAGCAGTGTCAACATTCTTATAGAGAATGGTTATAGAAAAATACAGGACAGGTATTATCACAATGAATATTCCGAAATGAAGAATCTTGTAAGAATCTGTGAGGAACTGGATGGAATTATAGGATTGAACAGAACAGGAATATGCCTTAATACAGGCTATATCAATCTTCTGGCCATGAACATAAAGGATGCCATATCTATGGCATCAGGCAAAATAAGAGTTATGCATGTTAATGATAATGATGGCTTCAGGGATGTTCACCAGATTCCTTATACATTTACCGTGGGAAGAGGGGAGAATTCCACAGACTGGTACGGTACAATAGGTACTATGGTTGACAGTGGGTTTGATGGGTTTATCACATTTGATATAACCGGGGTATATAAGAGAATGCCTGAACCGCTTCATAAGACACTTTGCGAAATGATGATGGCTATGTACCATACATGGGAAGAACAGTTCAGATTTGAGGAATTATTGAATAAACCGGACAGAGAGATTATCCTGTTTGGAGCAGGTCGGATGTTAAAGCATTATCTTGACAGATGGGGGAAGAAATATCCTCCTGCGTTTGCGGTGGACAATAATAAGGATATATGGGGAAAGAAGGTTCTTGGTGTTGATATAAAATCACCGGAGGACATATTAAAGATTGATGCTGACAAGAGAAATGTATTTATATGTAATATGAATTATTTAATTATAGGAAGCCAGCTTGATAACATGGGAGTTGAGTACAACAGATTCAGAGACACATATTACATATAGGGAGGACAGGATATGTTGGAAATAGGCGTTCAGACAAAGGGCATTCTGCCGGAGATGGATATAGATAAAGGATTTAGGAAAATACATGATGCCGGATTTACCAGGGTGGATATAAATATCGATTGTTTTTTGAAAAATTCGGACCTTTATGACGGAAAGGTAAATCCCTTCTTTGACAGTGAACTTAACGAGATGATTATGTATTTTTTACAATATAAATCTGCTATGGATAAGTATGGGATAAAAGCGTCACAGATGCACGCACCTTACCCGGTGAGAGTTGAGGGCAGATGGGAACAGAATAACTATATGCAGACGGTTGTCATCCCCAAGAGTATAGTTATTGCAGAGACATTAGGGGTACCGTGGATGGTGGTTCATCCCTTTAAAATGCAGTATATATACGGACGGGAAAGAGAAAGAAAAGAGAATATAGAATATTTTAAACTGCTGGTGCCAATGCTAAAGCAGTGTAAGGTGGGTATATGCTTTGAAAATCTTTATGAAAGCGTAGGACGAAGGCTGACGGAAGGTGTGTGTGCAGACCCGGAGGATGCGGTATGGTATATAGATACACTAAATGAATACGCAGGGGAGGAGCTTTTTGGCTTTTGTCTTGATGTAGGACATCTTCAGCTTGTAAAAAGGGAACCCTATGACTTTATTAAAAAAATGGGCAGCAGGCTTAAAATACTCCATCTTCATGAAAATGATGCAGCGGGAGACCTTCATCAGATGCCTTTTTCATTTGGGGATAAAGAAGATGAGGGCCTTGATTGGAATGGAATCATACGGGGCCTTAAGGAAACGGGATTTAAAGGGACTCTTAGTTTTGAAACATATCCCACAATGAACAGTTTTCCAATGGAAATGTCAGATGCGGTACTTAAAATGATTCACGACATAGGGGCGTATCTGGCAGGGGAGATAGAAGAAAAATAGAACAACAAAAGGAAGAAATTGTTGTAAGCTTGTTTTGTGGGACGTGGAATGGTATTATGATATCAGTAGATAACCTTGCTGTTACAACACTTCAAGGTGGAGTGTATATGAAGTATAAGAATGACGCTTCATTTGTGTTCGGACAGGATTTGTATATGTTTGAACAGCAGGCTTCTAAGAATCCCAATATGCCGTTGAGATTCTTACATTATGTTTCAGATGTGTACAGGGAAATGTATCCTAATAGCGAGTTACACAGGCGTACCATGCTAAAGATTCCTGTGCCACATTTCGTCACTTTCTATAACGGAAGGGATGGGATGATGGAAGCTCATTTGATCCAAAAAGAAGAAAAGTTCCTGCAATCCTAAATAAGTGCCACAGTCTCCGGGATTACATGACATTCGTTAATAAGGTCAATGAGAAGAAATGTTCAGAGAATAAGAATATCCGAACAGCTGTAACAGAGGCTGTTGATGAGTGTATTGCCAGTGGTATCTTATCAGATTTCTTCTTTGAACACAGGGAGGAGGTAATCGATGTGAGCGTGTATGATTACGATGAAGAAGTTGAAACTGTCAGACCCCTGTATGATGCAGTTATTACCGCTGCTCCGGATTACGATATGGATGAGATTATGACGAAAGTTTCACACTTATGATGATATAGATTGAAGCCCTGCAATTCGTGCAGGGCTGATTTTGCATATTTGCATAGAAAGAATGGTGGATAAATGCTGGAAATAAATAATGAAATGCTTAGAAAAATACAGATGGTTCAGCTTGAGATGCTTGAAGAAGTGGACCGAATATGTAAGAAGTGTAATATACATTACAACATAATTGCAGGGACACTCCTAGGAGCAATCAGGCATGGTGGATATATTCCATGGGATGATGATGCAGATGTAGCAATGTTAAGAGAAGAGTATGAGAAGTTCAGAAAAGCATGTAAGACAGAGCTGGACACGTCAAGATTTGAATTTCAGGATGACAGACGAACTAGAGGCTACAGGTGGGGATATGGTAAATTAAGAAGAAAAGGTACCCTTTTCTTAAGAGAGTTTCAGGAGCATATGCCATATTTTCAAGGAATATTTATTGATGTTTTTCCACTGGATTCAGTACCGGATAATTATTTCTTAAGGAGTATTAATAATTTTGAGTGTTTCTGTGTCAGGAAAATATTATGGTCTAAAGTGGGGAAAATAGCAGACAAAAGTGCTGTGAAAAGAAAAGTATATTCAGTTTTAGATAAGATACCAGAAAAAGATATTTTAAAATATTATCACAGAATGATAAAGAGAGCTTATGGTAAGAAAACAAGGATGGTAAGGATTCTTCTTTTCCCAACCCCTAACAGCGAATACGGATATTACAGGAACTGGTATGAAAACAGCGTTGATACAGTATTTGAAGGTGTAACATTCCAAGGTATTAAAGACTATGACAGTTACCTGAGTTTCAAGTTTGGAAATTATATGGAACTGCCACCAGTGGAAAAAAGGAAAGTACATCCTGTGAGCGATTTGAAGGTATGAAAGAAATTGCAAAGTTTTAAGCATGTTTGGCAATACAAGTAATCTGGTTGTGTTTTAATCCACAACCAGATTTTTTCTTGAATATACAATAGCTGAAACTCCCAATAAAATAATGGAAATCATAACCTGAATAATCAGTATGTATTTACTTATCCCGTAATGCTGGGTTACCCAGGGATTACTGTAGTAAAGAGGAATGTAACGACGTATCATAAGGAATATATCAGTAAGTGGGTTGGCAACGGTAAGCTGGCTTCCTGTGGATGATATCAATCCAAGGATAAAGGAAAGCAGTCCGTTAATCATATTGGGAAGAACTGTGAGCAAAACCATCAACCCATATAGTAAATTTATTATACGTTTTCTGTAACATTTGTTTAAAACTGAACCAAGGAAAACACTTATAGAAAAGAACAGCAATGTTGTCATAAAAACAGCAATAAGATTGAATTATATGTTAATTAATGCCTTATTTTATCCGATACTACATAATAGAATACTTACCATTTCTTGTAGTGAATATGAGGTGAATTATGAATTTAAACAACAGTATAAAGGTGTCAATGATACCAGTATATAATAGGTTCTGTGTTAAGATATAGTACAAAATAAAATAAGAGGTTCTTGTCACATTCAACATGGGTCAGAACAGGGTGCTCTTTCCGATAGTTGATAGCATCCAACTTGAACTGTTTGCTGTAATGTGTTTTCTTGCGGGACATAATGAGTCACTCCAAAAGGTTATTATATCAAGGGTTGTGAGGAATGTTTCATTTTAAGTTACGCTAATTAGATGTTAACACTAAATATTTTAGATAGGAGAATGTACTAAATGAAAAATCTAGCATTATGCGTACCAACATATAAGAGGGCGGACATTATTGAGAGATTTTTGAATAGTGAAATAGATATAATAAATAATTATGATATTGATTTGTATATATTTGATTCAAGTGATGATGATTTTACGCAAAAGATTGTTGCAAAGTATTCAAATTCAACGAAAATTAATTATATAAGGATGGATTCTCATTTGTCATCGGCTGAAAAGGTGTTTCTGATTTATCAACAATTTGAAGAATCAGATTACGAGTATATATGGATGACGCACGATCATACGGAAATTAAAGAAGAAGCATTTCAGTTAATATTGGATTCATTGAATCAAAAGGCAGATTTCTATGTAATAAATCTACATTCCAGTAAATCTTCTAGTCAGATTATATTAGATATGGATGAATTTATGGTGAAAAATGCATGGATATTAAATAGATTCGGAACGGCAATTATTTCAATTACTAAAGTTATTAAAGGAACAAACTGGAGATATATTAATGGTAAATATTTAAGAAAAAAAGTCATGAATTATGCACATGTAGGTTACTATCTGGAAAGAATATCACAGATAAACAACCCGCGGTGCGTATTGCTATGTGTACCGCATGAATTTTTTTATGACTATACAAGATGTGAAAAGCGATCATGGGATTATGATACTATGAGAATTACAACGGAATGTTGGGGTAGCATAATATTGTCCCAATCTTCAAAATACAGTAGGAAAGCCAAAAAAATAACATTAAGAAGTCCAGGAAAAACAGAAATAACGCAATATAAATTAATAAAGATGAGAAAAGAAAAGAATTACAATTTGATTGTATGTTTAAGATATGTTAAATGGTTATTTAGAATGTTTCATATCAGAGATACATTTATTTTTCTACTTATTTCTATATTACCATATAGAATATCTGAGTTTATTTATAATATAAAAATAAAAAACATTGTTAAGAGAGAATATAAAAAAGGAAATAAAGTCGTAATATATGGCGCTGGTAAATTTGCTGTAGAGTGTGCAGAAAAATTTATAAAAGCAAATGTAGACTATGATGGATTCATAGTTAAAACAATGAAAGATAATCCGGATATATTATGTAAACATAAAGTATATGTAGCGGAAGATTATATGATAAATAATAATTGTTTTATTATAATTGCAGTATCTAGGCATGGTATGGATGAAGTTAAGGAATTTTTAGGTAACATAAAAACAAAGAAAAATATAAAATTCATTGAGTCGGGAGATTTTTAGTAATAAAAATGTAATAAATAAGGGGAAAATAGATATTATGAGATGCATAGAAAATGTGGTTATTTGGGGGAAAGGTATTTGGTTGGAGAATGCTTTGTTTGAAATTGACAGAATATCTAAATATCTAAATATCCTAATATAGGAAGCAAAATATATAAGAATATAAATGGTGCTACAATGTTATTTGAAGATATATATCATCCGAATGATATATTACTAAATAGAATATGTAAACAATTATTAGAACTATTAAATATTAAGGATATAAACTATGAGAAAGTATATCATATGGGATGCGCAATGGAAATATTTATTCTACCTCAGGTAAAACATGCATTAGGAATGACATGGAAAAAAGAAAAAATAAGATTATATAATATTGATTATTGCTATCATGATAGACAACCAATTAGTTATGAACAGTATGTGCAGGAATATATATGGAAAGTATTTGGGGAAATTTTACTATGATTATTGTAGTGAATTATTGGTCCCTTCCGCAGAAAGGATTAAAAAATGAACAATATTGCTTTGTGTATACCAACATATAAAAGACCACGTGTTGTGGAAGATTTCTTAAATACATGTGCATCATATTATTTATATGCCGGAATAGATATATATTATTATGATTCAAGTCCTGATTCGGAAACAGAAGAAATTGTAAAAAGATGTAAAAAAGACAACATATATTATGTTCGTATGTCTCAAGATATACCATCGAATATTAAGGTATATAAAATATATTCAGGTTATGGATTAAAAAAAACATATGACTTTATATGGGTTTGCGGGGATGCAATACAGTATGCAAAGATTGCTATAGAAAATTTATTAACAAAACTCGATTTGAAATATGATATTATTCAGATGAATTGTAGAGATTATGGAAAAATAGGTAACAGAGAATATACAGATTATAATGAATACTTAAAAGATTGTGCTTGGGAATTAACTTTATTTGGTTCAGCGATTCTTAATTACCATACAATGCTGAAAGATGTAGATTGGGATTATTATGAAAAGACTTATAGTAAACATAATTTAATTAATTTTTCACATGTCAGTTTTTATTTTACTAAAATTTGTGAATTAAAATCGTTTAAAGCTCTTCATATTAGTGTGGATAATAAATATTTTAAGAGTTCATACTATAAACGTAAATCGGGATGGTATGATGATGCATTTTTTATATTCTGCGAAGCGTGGGTTGATACAATTGAATGTTTACCAGAATGTTATAAATATAAAAGTGAAGCAATACTAAAACATGGACAATATGTTATGCTTAGAAATGTGGAGGATATAGTATTGCTTAAGGAACAGGGGGTGTATAATTATAAAATATATAAGAAATATCGTAATAGGTTACATAAAGTATGCCCTGTTAAAAATAGCATTTTAAAAATCATAGCACTATCGCCTAATTGGATTATTAATATATATTTTAAAAAGAAAAATAGAAAGTGTATGATAAATAAATTGATGAGGTTTTGCAAAAAAAAAGAGAGAATATATATATATGGAGCAGGTCAGTATGGACATGCATATGCAATATTTTTAAAGGAATTGGGTTTGAATTATCAAGGATTTGCTGTTTCTAATATTTCTGATAATCCGTTAGAATTTGTAGATGAAAGTATTTATAATATAGCTGATATAGAAAATCCGGATGAAGCAGGATTTATAGTTGCTGTTAGTACAAAATATGCGTCTCAAGTAATGGATACATTAAAAAATATGAAAATTAAAAATGTATTTTATGAGAAGGATTTATACAGAGAGGTGGTTGGATAAATATGATGTTAACAGTGATTTTACCATCTTTAAATGTTGTGCAATATATCAAACAAAGTCTTGATTCAGTTATCAACCAATCGTATAAAGAATTAGATATAATATGCGTTGATGCAGGTTCTACAGATGGAACGTTGGATATAATTAACGAATACGCTAAAATTGATAGTCGTATTCGTATAATTAATTGTCCTGAAAAAAGTTATGGCAAGCAGGTAAATATGGCTATGGATATAGCTATTGGAAAATACGTTGCTATAGTAGATACAGATGATTTTATTTCCATTAATATGTATGATAATCTTATAAAAATTGCAGAAATGTACAATCTTGATTATGTAAAGGGTAATTATATAGAATATTATCAATTTGAAGATGATAGAGTATATCAGCATAAGAAATCGATTATATCTGAAATGCAATTATATAACAATGTTATTAATCCTAAAGAGTATCCGCAATTACACTGTCAAGATGGTTATTTATGGTCAGGGATATATAATTTAGATTTTTTGAAAAATAATAGTATTGTATTTAACACAACTTCAGGAGCAGCATTTCAAGATGTTGGTTTTTTTCATCAAGTAACTTATTACGCTGAGAGAGTTATGTTTATAGAGAGTTATGGGTACTATTATAGGATTGCAAGAGTTGGTAATTCTATCTCTAGTCCTAATGGATTGAGATATATGCTACAAGAATATAATCGTCTAATATATCAAGAGTTAATTCCAAAGAAAGATACCATTCAGTGGGAGAGTATATATAAGAAGATGATTCTCTCCTTTGTAGCCGAATGTGATAAGAAGGCTATATACAGTGCATTTGAAACAGATGCAATTAGACCCTATCTAGAAGATGCAATTAAACTAATGAAAGAATGTATTAACAATAGTTATATAAGGGAAGATGCCTTTGACGGTAAATATTGGAATAAAGTATATTTATTATTAGATAATCCAAAAAAGTATGCATATTATCAGACAAAGAAAGCTAATAGTATTAAGATGCTTATAAATATATGTAAAAAACATATTGTTCAAAGTGTAAACGAAGGAAGAATAGCTGTATTTGGATGTGGGATTCGAGGAAGACGTTTAGAAGAGTTATTGATGAAGAATGGCATAAATGTTAATGAATTTATTGATAATAATGTTCAGAAAATTGGTAATGTAATAGATGGAATTAATGTTATTTCTCTTAAAGAAGAAAAATCAAAGAATGTATTGTATTTAATTGCAGTGAAAAATTATGAAGAAGATATAGTAGAACAATTAATAAATGAAGGAATAAAAAAAGAAAAAATATATATATTAGATTCATATTTTTGGGAATAGGGAGACTTGTATTAAAAAGTATTGAATTTATTGAAAAACACTTAGTTCTTTGAATATGGAGGATTTATGTTAAGCGAGGAATTGATTAAGGAACTGCCTGGGGGGATACTCAGGTGGTTTGATTTTAATAAAGGTGAAAATGCTTTGTATATTCAGGGGACAAAGAATGATGTTTCCTATGTAACTGCGCTGGAGGATGCAGGGCTTATCCTTGACAGAATCAACTTCACAGATATTAACAGGCAGAATACTCTCCATGACAAAGAATATGATTATATCATAATTATGGGGATTCTGGAGCTTAGTGAATCTCCGGAGGATATCCTTAGATTTGCAAGGGAGCATATAACAGATACGGGAAAAATTCTTATAGGAACTGATAACAGACTGGCTGTGAGATATTTTTGCGGAGACAGGGACCCTTTTACCGGAAGGAATTTTGATGGTATAGAGAATTACACAAGAATTGATCCGAAATCACAGGGTGACATGGAAGGAAGAGCTTATGATAAGGCTCAGCTGACACATTTTCTTCAATGTGCAGGGATAGAGGAGTACAAGTTTTATTCCATTCTACCTGAGATGACCTGTCCCCAGATAATTATTGCAGATGGATATAAACCGCAGGAAGAACTTAATGTGAGGATTCTTCCTCAGTATAATTATCCGGAAACAGTATTTTTGGAAGAAGTGAAGCTTTACACAACTCTTCTCAATAATAATATGTTTCATCAGATGGCTAACGGATATCTCATAGAGTGCGGTAAGAAAGACTGCCTTAATAATGCCCGTCAGATAACCATATCTATGGAAAGGGGCAGGGAAAATGCCATGTGTACTATAATCCGGGAGGACCGGATTGTGGAGAAGAAGGCAATATATGAAGAGGGAAGAAAAAAGATAACAGCCCTCAAGGAAAATAATGAGTATCTTTCTAATCATGGTGTCAGAATGATTGAAGGAAACATTGAGAAAGATTCGTTTGTAATGCCCTATACAGTGGGAAAACCTGCCACAGAGTATTTCAAGGATTTATTGCTGGTGGATGGCAATGTGGAAAAGTTCTATGAAAAGCTGGATGAATTGTGGAATATTATCCTTAATTCATCAGAAAGTATTGACAGTCATCATATTGACTGGGATAGATTTGAACCTGACTGGGAAAAGAGAAAGCCCGATGACCCGGACAGATACAGATGGAAGAACATGGCTCAGGGCACGAAAGAAGAACAGCTTGCGATAGGACCTATATTAAAAAGAGGGTATATGGATCTGGTAACCCTTAATGCATTTTCTGTTAATGATGAATTTATATTTTACGATCAGGAACTTTATATGGAAAATGTTCCTGCAAAAGCTATATTTATCCGCTCTCTTGATTTCATATACGGCTTCAATGATAAGATGAACCTGCTGGTTCCAAGGGAAGAAGTGGTTGAAAGATTCGGACTAAAGACCTGTGAAAGATTGTTCAGGAGGTTTATTGACAGTTACCTTGATAATCTTCGCAATGATACACCTCTGCGTACATATCATGAATTGAGACGGGCTGATGCAGGGGTGCTTAATTCTAACCGTCAAAGAATGAATTATTCTACGGATGAGTATGAAAGAATTTTCAGAGATATCTTCAGAGGTACAGAGGGGCGGGATATTTATCTTTTCGGCTCCGGTAATTTTACAAAAAAGTTTCTTTCACAGTTCGGAAAAGATTACAGGATTGCCGGTATTATTGACAATAATAAAGAAAAATGGGACTCATCACTTCAGGATATTAAGATATATCCGCCGGATTATCTTCTGGGCCTTCCTCAAGGGAGTTTTAAGGTAATTGTATGTATTAAGAATTATGTCCCGGTGGTTAGGCAGCTTGAAGATATGAATATAAACAACTACGGAATATTTGACAGTAATATGAAGTATCCAAGAGTTAATCATTCTACAGAAATTAAGGCTGATAAATCGGAGGAGGATGGTAGAAAATCACCTAAAAAGTATCATACGGGTTATATTGCAGGAGTATTTGACCTTTTCCATATCGGACACCTTAATATGTTTAAGAGGGCAAAGGAACAGTGCGATTATCTTATTGTGGGAGTTGTAAATGATGAGAGTGTTATGAAGAGTAAAAGAACAACACCATATATTCCTTTTGAAGAGAGAATAGAGATTGTGCGTTCATGCAAATATGTTGATGAGGCAGTGGAAATTCCTACAGATTATGGGGATACTGATGAAGCATACAGAAGATATCAGTTTGATGTGCAGTTTTCGGGAAGTGACTACGAGAATGACCCCGACTGGCTTGCAAAGAAGGCCTTCCTGCAAAAACAGGGGGCGGACCTGGTATTCTTTCCCTATACCCAAAGCACCAGTTCCACCAAGCTGAAGGCTGCAATTAATAAAAAACAGTAATCTGTGTATTTTTAGTTAAATATCAACTCAAATATTTCTCCAAGCCTTTTTTCATATGTATGGTATTCATTAACCTTTTTGAAACCGTTAAGAGCTATCTGCCTGCGTTCATTATCATGTGAAAGATAGTAACTGCATTTTTTCACCAAGTCATCCTCTGACTCGAACAGGACGCAGTCATCTCCCGGTGTAAAATAATCATAAAAATCAGCCTGAAAGTTGGACATAAGAAAACCACCTGCACCCATAATGTCTATTCCTCTAAGGGGTATTCCGGATTTAATACTTCTTAAGGTGATATTAAGATTGATTTTGCTGTGGTTGAATATGTAAGGCATGTGGTTATAGTAATCCACAGGACCACGGTTGTGAATTTTAGGAAGCTCAGGGGTTGCATTGGGAGTATATACATTTACGCTGAAATTATCTGAAAGCCTGGAAAGTATGGAAGTGCGCTCCATGTTAGCCATCTTTCGTGCAATAAAGTACTGTGCATACATATACTGAACTGTCTCCACTCCGTCTTTGTTGGGAGAAAGAGGTGCAACTCTTTGAAGTTCCTCAAGCAGAGGACCATTAATCATATCCTCTATGAAATTATATCCATAAACTTTTAACTGGGAAGCCATTATTCCGTCAAGATATCCTTTGTAAAAATCGGACATGCCGGAGAGCTTCTCAAAAAGATTATGTTTCTCATTGTACATGGAACCCACAAAGGAAATATCACCTTTATAATATTCCGACGGGCGGATTACATTACCGGATAACAATGATTGGGGAAGGTCTGTAATAGGGGCATCTTCCTTTATCATCTTTGAAAGTCTTTTAGTATTGGCAACAAGAGGACAGTAATAAACTGTAGTTATTCCTTCTTTGGCAAATGAATTGTACAGTTCCTTATCAAATATAAATATGTAATTGCAAGGATTGATTATAGTGTAGGAATAAAGGGCAACCAAAGGGCTGTCATATACAAATCCTATGTAGGGAATATTATGTCTGTTGCAGCAGTTGGAGATAACCGCAGAATAATTAAAGGTGAATACAGCATCAAAATGGTCTTTCTCAACTGCAGTGTCAAACATATCATCAAATTCTTTGCTTACCCGCTCGTATATCAAATCCGTTGTCACAACTGTATACCGGTGCCCCATATTTTGAAGGGCATCCTTCAAATCTTCGATTCCAAAATTTTTCCATTCATATATAAGTATATTCATACAACAATTTATCCTTTATCTGCCATATAGGTAATTTGCAATGTATGAATATTATAGCATATTTGCTTTTAATGAACAGTTAAAATATGATACAATTCACTTAAACAGTTGTGTAACATAGTATAATTGCACAACACACGGTATTAAATCACAGAGTTTCGCAATGGACTAATAATGATATTAATAAGAAAGGAAACGTGTGATAATTAACTTCCTAATTATCATGCGAGAGAAAAATGTATAATTCGGACAATAAGAAATCAATAATATTCTGTCAGTGGAATGCATTTATGCAGCAGGGGATTCAAAATGCGTTGGACAGGATGAACATTAATTATGATATATTTTACAGAATTCCCACTAATTGGGATAATGATTCATCTTACACAGAAAGTTTCAGGGATTATCTCAAAGGCAGGATGTCAGGGGAAGGGTCAGATAATGATAATGGGAAATTAAGTGATATAAATAGGTATTATTGCGTTTTCTCCGTTAACTTTATGCCCCTTATTTCTGATGTGTGTCAGGAGTTTGGAATAAAGTACATTTCCTGGATTTACGATGCACCGATTCATATCAGAAGAACAGACACGCTTAAAAACAGTGTAAATGAGATATATGCATTTGACAGGGTTCAGGCCGAAAAATATGCATCTATGGGGGTTAAGGCTCATCATCTTGTGTTGGCAGCAGATACTGATGTATTCAGTCATGAGGGGATTAGGAAAATTATAGAACAAAGAAAGAAATTGGAGAATCCATGGGATGCAGGCTTTATCCCAATGGGTGATGAATCGGGAAAGTATATGTGTGATGTGGCTCTGGTAGGTAAACTGTATACTTCAGAGTATAATGTAATTGCCAATGTTCAGGATCAATACACCAAAGGCGTCATGGAAGGCATTATTGGTTCACAGCTAAAGATATACGGCGGATATTTCCTCGGAGATGTCATTGATGACAGGGTGATGAATCTTATAAACGGAGGAATTGCCAGGGTAACCAACGGAAGGGAATCTGTTATTAAGGAGCAGGTTGAGTATGCCTTGGCAACAGAGATTACAAGAAGGGAAAGATTTATGGCTCTCTCCCTCTTACAAAACAGGTGCAAGGTGCTTTTGTGCAGCAATGAATCAGATTCGTCTCTAAATAATGTCAATAATATTGGATACGTAGATTATTATACCCAGATGCCTGAAGTGTTCAGGCAGGCAAAAATCAACCTTAATATATCCCTGAAGATAATACAGTCCGGAATACCGCTGAGAGTTATGGATGTGCTGGGTTGCGGAGGCTTTCTTATAACGAATTACCAGCCTGAACTTGAGGAATATTTTGTTAACGGAGAAGACCTGGTTATCTATGAGGATATGACAGATTTGGTGCTTAAGGTGCAATACTATCTTGAACATGATGATGAAAGAAAACGCATCGCTGATAACGGATTTAAAAAAGTTAAGGAGTTATGCAGCTTTGATGACAGAATAAAGAAAATGTTCATGCTGTAATTTGTTACGGCATTAAATTGCACTTTTGTCTGAAATGGTTTAAAATCAAGACTTTTGAGGGAATGCGGAAATTTTTTGTAATCCTTTTCCCAGTCTTCAGAGTAAAATATGTTAATTCTAATTATACTATTTATGTAAGGTTGAAATGTTATCGAAATGTTATTGTAATGTTTCGAAATGTTTGATATGTTTATCACATATGACTGTAGGAGGTGCCTGGATGCATATACGTGAGTTGTTTTCGGATGTAATATCGGAAGATTTAGATTATGAGTATAAGACAGTTTTGAATCCTGACAAACCTATTAAATGGGCTAAAACGATTGTTGGATATGCAAATGGGAAAGGTGGAATAATGTTTGTAGGAGTTTCAAATGAAGGCGAGGCTTTTGGCATCAGCTTGAATGAAATTGATAAGACAAAAAATCTTATAGCCACGATTAACGATAGACACATTTTTCCGCATGCAAGAGTTCAGTATATGCTGAGGAGTGTAGATGCGAATGCAGAGCGCTTCGTTTTGGCTGTTAATGTTATTCAGGCGGATTCAATCTTAAGATATCGAGAGGGTGATTTTAATGAGACCGTATATATTAAAGGTGATGGAAATACACCTCCTGCTACGCCGGAAGAGATAATTGCATTGCATAAAAGGAAGTTTGGTGTAGATAATGAAACAACGGAGATTAAGTATGATGAAAAGAAATGGACGGAGTATATCAAGGTATGCGGGGAGTACAGGGAGGATTCATCGGCTCCAACATTAAAGGATTTACAGAATGAGGAAATTGTTTCTAAAGATGGCTTTGCAAAATCCGGTTTTATTATGTTTGGCGACGATTACAATGGAGATGATTCCCTTATATGTTGTCGGCTTTGGAAGGGAAAGCAAAAGACAGGAACCGTGTTGGACCATGAAAGATTTAAAGGATCTTTGGCTAAGGTTTTTCAAGATGCAATCAATTTTATTGAAAGAAATACAAAGACAGGATGGAAAAAGACCCCAAACGGTGGTCGTGAGGAGATTCGGTCATATCCGAAAGAGGCAATTAGAGAAGCTCTTGTAAATGCAGTTGCTCATAGGGACTATTCTATAGCTGGTACTCAGATAGATGTAGATATATATTGCGATAGAATAGAGATAGTATCGCCGGGTTCATGGCTGTTACCGAAGAACTATGAAGAATATCCTATTGGATCTATTCCTTCTATCCGTAGAAATACAATCATAGCGGCGTGTCTGGATGAAGCAAACTTAATGGAACGTGGAGGTACAGGTTTTCAGACTATGATTGAAAGTTATAAAGATAGTGAAGAAAATTTGCAACCAGTTGTATCGATTTATCCTGGCTTTTTGAATCTGCGTTTGTATGATAAGCTTTATGAAGAGTATAGAGCAGAGATTGATAATGATGTGGTAACAGATGTAAAAAGAATAGTAGAAATACTAAAAACAGAAGGACCGAAATCTGTAAAAGAACTTCAGGCATATACAAAATATAAGAGTAGAAGTCAGTTTTTGGCGGAAGTACTTAATCCGTTGATTAAGGAGGATATCGTTTATAGAGATGGAAATGCAAAATCACCAACATCACTTATTAGAATGAAGCAGTAGGTGAATTTAGAAATACATTATAGGATATGCGGATATTAGCGTTAGCTTAAACACATATACCCATATAAAATTTGCGGATGAATAGGCGGAGATTAAGAGGGGTGCAGTGATCTAAAAGGCTTATTCATCTTCCACGTCACCCCGTTAACATAATCTATATTTAACTTGTCATATATCAGCTGCTCTTTGCAGGAAAGGACAAATCAATAATCTGAAGCAGTCTGGTGTCATATGTGTGATATTTTTTTACCGTCTCGTAGCCGTGATGGGCAATTTCCCGGCGTTCATCTTCGTGTTTAAGGTAGTAGTCACATAACTCCACAAGATTATCAGTGCTTTCATAGGTTACAAGGTCTTTTCCTATCTGAAAAAATTCAGGAATTTCAGCCTGATAGTTGGTTATAAGAAATCCTTCACATCCCAGCACATCGAATATTCTTAAGGAGAGCCCTGACCTGATGGACTTGGCTGTTATGTTAAGATTTATTTTGCTCTGGTTAAATATTATTGGCATATCGGTAAGGGATTTCGCAAATCCACGGTTATGGATATGTGGCATTGAGGAAGTGTCACTTCCCGTGTATATATCCACATTAAATGAATCGGATAATTTTTTGAGAACACGGAGACGTTCCTGTTCAGCCACTTTAACGCTTATGTAAAGCTGTGATACCAAGGCTTTGTTGTTCTTTCTGTATCCTTCCGGGAAACGGTAGGAGCCCGGTGTACATTCAAGAAAACGCTCAGCCAGGTCATCAGACACCAGTTCTTCCACGAAGTTATATCCATAGACTTTCAGCTGGGATTCAATGATGCCATCGATATATCCTCTGTCAAATTCATTGAGCTTTGCTCTGTTAAAAGGGCATTTTTCCTGATATGTGGAGCCTATAAAGGAAATGTCACCTGCAAAATGAGACTTTTGTTCTTCTGTTGCATTTGCTATTACCATGTCTGTACGTTGGGTGTTGGCAGCCAGAGGTATATGGAATATATGTCCCGGATTATAACGATGGAATTCATTGTACAATTCTTTGTCAAAAAGAAAAATGCGGTTACATGGGTTGGAGATTGAATTAGAGTAAAGTTCTAAAACCGGGCTGTCAACAATGAGACTTATATATACAACATTTGCGATTCTGCATACGTCAGACAGCCACGGAAAAAAGTTGATGGTAAATACAAAAGAGTAGCCTCCGTCTATTATTTTAGGAGAAACACGCTGTACGCATTCTGCAGGGGATAAGTCTTTTCTTGTTATCTCCATAGTCTCTTCATCCACAGAAAGTCCCATTCTTTTAAATGATTCTATAACATCCGGCTCACAGATGCTTCCATAACGGTATATGTATATTTTCATAATTACTCCTTGAAATTCTATGTTTATTTTGGTATATCCGAGTATATTAAGACCCGGGTACACTTTAATTTATCGGCTGTTTTTGGTTACATATTTAGTTTGGATTTTATCAGCAGCAATTACCTTGCTTGCGTTATATGCTGTTATTGCCGGGAGTAATTGGGTAATTAGGGTTGCACATGATGGTAAAAGAAGTTTATAATTACAGTATATGGAAATTTGTGATGTGTTAAATCTGACACAATCCTGTTATGCGCAGAAAAGATGGGAGAGAATGGAGATAAGTATGACTAATGAAGGTTTGTTCTATAATATGCTTAAGAATAATGCAGAGAAATATGCAGATAAGGAAGCTATTGTATACGATACATTAACCGTAACATATAAGAAACTGTTTGAGGATGTCTGCAATAAAGCAATTCATCTCTCTCACTTTGAGGGAAAAAGAATTGCAATATACGGACCATCATCGTACAGATGGATTGTCAATATGTTTGGTATTATATTAGCAGGAAAGGACGTAGTTCTTGTAGATTTTTTCCTGCCGAAAGAAACCCGGGGGGAATTGCTTAAGAAGGTGGAAGCGGATTATATCCTGTCCTCAACTAATCAGTATATTCTTGCAGACAGTAATGCCATTATAATTCCCGGAGCGGAAAAGGATGAAACAGAGGGGGCTGTCTTTGATGAGTCAACCAAAGAGGGAAACATTCTTATGTACACAGCTGTGCCACAGGAATGTGATAAGGCAGTTGTCCTGTCGGTTTCAAATATTATTAATACTGTAAATGCAATTAATAAAGTCTGTATTTGCTCTTCTGAAGATAAGGTCCTTGCACAGGGTTCCCTGCATCATATATTTGGATTTATATACAGTCTTATATGGCCACTTAACAACGGAGCCTGCGTATGTGTGGGAAGGGGATTGAGACATATAGATGCGGATACGCATTATTATGACCCTACGATTCTTCCGGGAACGCCGTCTATGATAGAATATCTTAAGAAAATTAAAGCATTTAATGAGTCCTTGAAGATTATTATGATCGGCGGAGCAAGCTGTTCCTTCAGGCTTTTTGAGATTCTTAAGGACAGAGATTTAAAGGTGTACAATATCTATGGTATGACGGAAGCTTCAGGGTGTATAGGGGTTAACAGTACTATGGATGGTACGTATAAGCTTTTTGATAATTCCTGCGTGAAGATAGCTTCAGATGGTGAGATACTTGTTAAAGGTGACTGTTTAATGAAGGGGTATGATAAAGATGAGAAATATACTTCTTCCGTTGTTATTGACGGTTATTATCATACAGGTGATTATGGAAGAATTAATGAGAGAGGAAATCTTATTCTTGTAAAGAGAAACCCTGATATTATCCTGCTTCCTACAGGGGAGAAAATAAGCAGATATGTTACCGTTAGTGAAATTAACAAAATCAGTGATGTGGCAGAATGCTTTGTTACGCTTTTTGATGATAAGCTGACAGTGGTTATTGTACCTGTTGACAAGGATACATCAAAGGATAAGTTTGTCAGAAAGATAGACAGATATAACGAGAAAAAAGGTTACAGATGGGAAATCCAGAAGGTTTTCATAAGCAAATCCCCACTTCCAAGATTGGAAAACGGAGAGGTTGACCAGGAGGCGGTTGAGGAAATGCTTTCAAATTAAAAAGGATCAAATTAAAAATACAAGATAAGGGTTAAGAAAAAGGATTTTACACCGATATATATACCAGATGTGCTGTAAGGCAAATGTCCGGATATATATCGGTGCTTTTTATTTCCCGTGTGTTTCGGACATTTGCTACTACATCATATATGGTTATAAATAATATAAGGTCTATAGAAGGGAATTTGTCATGGAGGATATTAAACAACAACAGCTTGAGGTGCTAAAGGAAGCATCAACATATTGTGTAAATGTAATTCGTGTGATTGATACTGTGGTTCCTGAATTATTGGGAGATAAAAAGGATGATACAGATGAATACTTCCGAATGACAGTGGATGGTATTAACACATCATTTGAAATGTATAATTCCACAAAGTCGTTACTTGCAGGGGAAGGCATAACCATTGATGAAGCATCGGTCAATGAGTGTGTAAAATCACTATCAGCGGCCGTTCAGAATAATGAGGATAGTGCAAAGGCAGAGGCATTGCAGAAAATAAAAGAATTTATTAAAGCTTTTAAAGAGGCTGCCGATAAAATGATTAGCATTAATTAAGAGGAGGTATTTCGTATGAGTAATGAACAGTTAGAACAGGTTGAGGCATTGGAGGCTGCAAGCCCATATTGCGAGAAGATGATTAAGGCAATCAGCAGAATTATCAAAGAGTATTCAGGTGAAAAGCTTCCTGATACAGATGATTACATGCATAGTATTCTTAAGGGAATGCATTGGATATTCAGCGTTTATGACGGAACAAAGAGTCTTATCAACGCAGGCGGAGTTGTTATTGATGAGAATGAGGTTAATAAATCGGTAATTCGTCTTAATGATGCCAATAAGGCAGAGGATGATTCTGAGCGAGTTGAAGCTTTCAAGGGGCTTTTGAAGTTTGTTGAGACTTTTAAGACAGAGGCTGATGGTATTATTGCAAAGGCTGCTTAATTGTTTGGTGAAATTATAAGTCTGTAAATTATGCAAAGGAGTTTATGCCTTGTGTAGTTTGCAGGCTTTTTTATTATTTAACGTGAGTATATTCTTGGGAGGTTAGAATGAAGACGGCAATCTGTATTCCCACATACAATCATCCGGATACCATAGGGGATGTTTTACGGAAAATGGAGTTAAACTCATAGCAGACCGCATGAACAATTCCCCAAGAGATGTTTTTTTTCTGGCAATTGCACAGCCCGGTGACAATATTATAAATCCCTATGAACATATGATTATAAATGACCCTGTGGAGTTTTACCAAAAGTGGGGCTGGGCTGCAACATCACTGGAATTTACAATAATGAGTACAAAACTTTTGGATTATATAACGGACTGGAAGTCATATAATGACAGATACAGTGTGGATGGTGAACACTCATTTATTCAATATTCAGCATTGTTTGACATGATTGACAGAAAAGCAGTAGACTCCGAAAAGGTGAGTATTGAACTTATAAGGGACTGTCTTGAAGATTACAGGTGCTCTGACAAAAGCGAATCCATGTGGTATAAAAAGGCGTTTGATATATGGGTGACAAGATGGACAAAAACCAACAATATGCTGCCTGAAAGATATAATGAGTATAAATCCAAGGTATTGAAAGATGGAACCAATTTAAGGTATTTGTTTGGTTCCCATAAATTTCTTCTGGGTCTGGGAACTATTGATGCGCTGAAATTAGAACTGCTTGAGGAGCCCGCCAGGATAACATGGAATAATTATTCGGATGTGCCTTATGATGATTTGCTTCTTATGAGGAATAAGGAGTATACAGGACTTAAGAAGAGCGTTTTTGAGCAGAATAATACAAATGAGAATAAACAAAAAACAGCTGTTGCATAGAACTTGTTGCAACAGCTGTTTTCAAATATATCCGTTAAACATCATTCCGGAGTAAGCTGATAAATTATAGGGATCCGTAATGGTTCTGTGTGGATTCTTGTATGCTACAATCTTGTTGTTGACATAATTCATAGGGTTAACAGCGATGTCCTCTGCTTTACTTTGAATAGCATTCTTAAAAGAATCAAGGCTTTCAAATATACCGTTGATGGAATTGTCGTTGGCAGCTTTTAGAATAGCATGCTTGTTAATTTCTATACTTCCGTCATCATTTACAGTGAGTCCGTTGCTGTTAAGCTGTTCCCTGTATGTCTTTGCAATAGCTGCAATTTCTTTACGAAGCTTGGCATTACCGTCAAAACGGTTGTTGCTCTCATCAGTGGCAACAGATATGAGATTGTTATAGCCGGAAATCAGTTCATTAATACTTTCGGCAATGGAATCTGCATCGGCTTTCAGGCTTATTGCAACAGGTTCCTCAGTTGTATTGTGAAATGACAGTACATAAGCTTTATTAATGGTTATATCATTACTTGGAGAGAATCGCTCCTCTCCATTGATTGCAAATATTGCATTGCCAGGATACTGTGTAACACGGTCAAGTCCTAACGTGTTAATCAGCTTATCATTCTTTTCTGTGGTATGTTTATCGAAACCTTCAACAAAATCGGGGTTGTTTGCCTGACGGTCATTGTTAGCTTTTATGTTGAATATGGTTGGCTTTACGCCGTTAAGTCCGGTGGACTCTGACTCAATGCTAAGAGCAGTATTGCCGAGGCTGTCTTCCACAACACCGGAAATCAGTCCGATATTGGAGCGGTTGATAAGTCTGGAAAGCTTATTCTGTATGTCGTTGCTGGATTCGTTCTCATCAACGTTGAACTGAAATTCATAAGTCAGATTGTTAATATTCAAATCAAAGGAATATTCTCCCGGTTGTATCAGTTTGGAATTAGGTTGCAAATAGTTTCCTGTATTAATCTGGTTGGATGCAAGCTGCTTAACTGATACTTCAAATCCGTCAACACTTCCGCTATTTCCGATAAATTTTGCTGATACAGCATCAGGATTGCTGGAAACTGCGGTCTTTTTGAAAGTCATGGCACCGCTTTCGGTATCTGAAAGTTCTAAAGCGATGTTGCTTAATTCTCTGGCATTTTCCTTAAGGTCAATGGCATACTTCTGGGCAGCTTCTGTCACATCAAGTTTATAAGTAGGAGTCTGACTGTTAATTCTGACAACCTTACTGTATGTATTCTTTAGTTGGAGTTTGGTATGAGAATCATACTTCGAGTTAGCTTTATGTCCGTACTGGGACAAATAGTAGCTATAAACACTACTGATCATAACAGTCACCTCCTTGTCTGTATAATCAATAAATCTGCAGGAAATCCGTTTCCTGTGTATATGTATATATTTCCAAAACATTCGCGTAAATAGTGAACATTCCGCGATAAGAAAATGTGTAAAAATATGTAAGGGCATAAAAGTCCACTTTTTTTCTATTTTAATACATTTTTATATTTTTGCAATAGTTTTTGATGTATTTATGTTGTATACTTTTAATTAGTAGAAAGTGAAATAACAGGAAAGTATAATATGAGGATATTTAATGACCGGAAACACTAAATTTGATGGAATTCTTGATAAAATCGATATGATGATTGAACAAGGAAATACAGAGGAAAGTCAGTCTCTTCTGGAACAGATATACAGAGTGAAGCCTGTTGGGGTGAAATGGTTTGTAAGTAATGCAAAGCTTATGTTTAAGAAGCTGGATGAGAATCCGGATAATGAAGAAGGCATTAGAAACATTATTGATTTTCTTAAGGGGAAATGTAGTCTGGACTATATGTATGAGGGCACAGAGGAGTATGTTTCTTTTATGCTGAAACTGTATAAAAGAAATAATAACTTAAATGATTACAATAGATTGAAGTATGAGTTTGACCGGATGTGTGGAGTGCAGGAAGAACCAGAGGGATTTGAATCTGAATTTGAGCATAAGGAGTGTGGAACGAGAGGGCTTGAGTCTGGGGATTTCTGTATTGACAGCAGAGACGGGTTAAAGAAATTGTGTGATTATCTCTATATTTGTCATGAAGACTTTGCAACCTCTTTGTTTGTTGAATTGTATAAAAGGAATTACAACGAAGTTTTGGGATATGAAGATTTAAAGGTATTTAATATTTTTCCTCTTTTATTGTCTGGGGGCAAAGTGATATTGCTTTGTGATGAATCGGATAATGAAAGTCAATTGCTGTACCGATTGATGGAAATAGGCTTACGGTGTCTGGGTGTCTTGCCGGAGTTTGTATATCTTAATTCCAGTGAGTCAGGAGAGAGAGACTACAGTAGCCTTAAGGAATACGTTTATAATGAGGAAGAATATAACATTGTGATTTCCAAAGGTTTCACTATTGATGAGATATGTGTGCATCAAGATTACAAAAGACACTGTGAAAGGCTTACCAGATGTGAGAAGGATTATCTGGAGGATAAACTTCATGTGGGAAGAGTCGGAGGATATCTTAAGTATATAGATACAATGTATGGGGTTAATTCCCGTAAATGCATTGAGGGTAACAGTGTTTCCGCTAATAATGTTAAAAATAATAATATTAAATATTCTTTTGTGATACCTGCAAGAAATAATAATGTAACATTGAGGCATACCCTTATGACATGTCTTAAAATTCATCGTAATGATTATGAAATTGTTGTCAGTGACAATTCAGATGTTGAAAATGATGAGATTAAGAAACTGTGTGAAGAACTGACAGAAAATGTACAGAATTGTCGAGAAGTCTGTAACAATACATCAGGCAGGATAAAATACATAAAAACAACCTATAATTTTCCTCTTGCACGAAGTTTTGAATTTGCAATTCTTAATTCAACAGGTGAGTTTATAATTCCCCTGGGTGCTGATGACGGAGTGTTCCCATGGATACTTGATGTACTGGATAATGCCTTGGATAAGCACCCGGAGGAGGACTTGTTTCAATGGGGATTTGCCGGCTACCAATGGCCGGGAGTAAGTCAGAATCATGAATTAAAAAATATATTCAATGTTCCCCATATTTATGAGGGAAAAGAAGTTTCTTATACATATAAGGATTCTTCAGAAGTGCTTAGACAGGCCCTGGAAAGTCCTGACAAAATGTATGATATGCCAACCCTTTACATGACTTCGGGATTCAGAAGAAGATATCTTGAGACAATGTATGAGAAAACCGGACGTTTATGGGGCGGAGTGAATCAGGACATCTCCACAGGTATGCTTAACCTCTGCATTTACGACAGATACGTACACATAAATGAAACTCTTTCCATAGTTGGACAGTCATCTTCATCAATAGGCTGCCAGAACCTTAAGGTGAGCCAGAAAGCAAAAAAAGAATTTCATTTGTGGGATAACAATATGATGATGGGACAAAGCTGCCCGGGATATATTGAGAGAATGATACCGGATGTGGGTGGAGAAGTGATATATTTGTATATTTCTTTGCTGTATGGTATTTCTCTGGGGGTTGTGGATGAGGATTTTATAAAATCGGTGGATTGGAGTAACGCATTTTCATTTATAATAAGGCAGATGGATATCAGCGATGATGAATTTTTCAGAAAGCTCAACACACTAAGGCTGGGAGCCTTTAAGTTAACTGAGGGTGATATTGAGTGGTTCGATAATTTATGCAGCAGGTATATTAGTCCGGGAGTGGCTGAAGATAAGGCTGATTATAATGGTTATGATAATGGTGATTCCTGCGCAGGTAGTTACGATGAGGTTATGAGGAAAGACGGATTTACGGTAAATGCGGTGGAGCATGGCATCAGAAATGTTGAGGAGGCTGTTGATTTCTGTGTTTCGTATTTAAGAGAGGCGAAAGAATATGTTTGAGACTAACTATACTGAAGAGATGAGTGAAAAAATCAACAGGTATTTGTACCTTATATCAATTGATCTTATTGATAAATATAACAGGGGAGAGTACCTTCAACTTTTGCCTGTGGAAGGAGAGGTTGATTTTGAAAATAAAATTCCGGTATGGATATGCTGGTGGCAGGGTTTGGAAAATGCGCCGGAGCTGGTGAAAAAATGTGTTGATAGTGTATATAAGCATCTCCCTGAGGATATTGCCAAGATACATTTTATCACATTTGATAATTATATGAACTATGCCGGATTTTCAGAAACAATTGTTAACCGCTTTAATGAAGGCAGAATTTCCATGACTCATCTGTCGGATATTTTAAGGGTGCAGCTTTTATACAGATATGGCGGACTGTGGTTGGATGCTACATATTTTATCAGTGATGACAGGTTTAAAGATATTTTTAAGGAGGATTTTTATACCATAAAGCCGGGTAAACCTTCCTGGACAGGAGATGTGACTGCAAAGGGGAAGTGGGCGGCAAATTTTATGTTGTCAAAGAAGCAGAATCCTCTTTTTGGTTTTGTTATTGAAGCCTTTGAGTTGTACTGGTCAATCAGGGATGATCTTCTGGATTATTTTCTCGTGGACAGATTGATTAATGTATCATATGAAAATGTAGAAACTATAAGAAATATTATTGATAATATCCCTGTGAATAATTTTCAGTCCCTGAAGCTTATGGATTACGCCTGTAATCCCTTTGACCGGGAAGTGTGGAATGATATGAGAAGGGACACATTTGCTTTCAAAATGAGTTATAAGGAGATGGCAATACCTGTTACAGATAGAGGCGAAAATACATTTTACGGAAAGATATTATGATAATATTATGATAAGAATGAAAAAAATTGTTGACGTTAATAAATGTACTGTGATATATTAGTTTGGCTATGGAAGCGGTCTTTTTTTTATGCCCGGAAATTAATAACCCAACAGTTTCAAAGCATAAAGGAAAGCCAATTGGTGTTAATAACACCTACAAAATAAATAATTGGAGGTGGAGGTTGTGCGAGTAAAGATAACATTGGCATGTACTGAGTGTAAACAGCGTAATTACAACATGACTAAAGAAAAGAAAGCTCATCCTGACAGAATGGAAACTAAGAAGTACTGCAAGTTCTGTAAGTCACACACATTACACAAGGAAACAAAGTAATTTAGTTCAGTGAGGTGAAGGCAATGAGTGAAGCTGTTAAAACTAAGAAGCAGAAGAAAAACTGGTTCAAAGGCTTAAAGGCTGAGTTTTCAAAAATCATTTGGCCAGACAAAAAATCACTTACAAAAGAAACCGTCGCTGTTTTGTTTGTATCCGTATTATTAGGTGTAATTATTTCGGTTGTGGACTTAATTGTTCGCTTTGGAATTGAATTCATTGTAAAGTAAGGAAAAGGTGATTAGATGGACGAAGCAAAATGGTATGTTGCCCATACTTATTCAGGTTATGAGAATAAGGTTAAGGCAAACATTGAGAAAACAGTTGAAAACAGAAATCTTCAGGATCAGATCTTAGAGGTTATTGTTCCTCTCGAAACAGTTGTTGAGATTAAGGACGGATCTAAGAAGACTGCCCAGAAGAAGATGTTCCCTGGATATGTCCTCATAAAGATGGTTATGAATGATGACAGCTGGTATGTTGTCAGAAATACCAGAGGCGTAACAGGCTTTGTTGGTCCTGGATCTAAGCCAGTACCACTTACTCCGGCTGAAATAAGATCTCTTGGAATTAATTTTCCGGGAGAGGAAGAAGCTAAACCTGTCATTGTATTTAATGGCAAGGTTGGCGACCAGGTTAAAATCCTTTCAGGAGCCTGGGAAAATACAGTTGGACAGATTGTCAACATTAACGAAGGAAAACAGTGTGTTACAATTAATGTTGAGATGTTCGGTCGTGAAACACCGGTCGAAATTGATTTCACAGAAGTGAAGTTATTGTAGTAAAGAGGTAAGTGTTCTTACCTGTGGGAGGTTAGGAGTTGTAATCAATTCCGTAAAATGACCGCCATAAACCACATTTATAATTAGGAGGTGCCACAATGGCAAAGAAAGTAACAGGTTATATCAAATTACAGATTCCTGCCGGCAAGGCTACACCAGCTCCACCAGTTGGTCCGGCTCTTGGTCAGCACGGTGTAAACATCGTAGAATTTACAAAGCAGTTTAATGCTAAGACAGCAGATCAGGGAGATTTAATTATTCCTGTAGTTATTACAGTATATGCTGATAGAAGTTTCAGCTTTATCACAAAGACTCCACCTGCTGCAGTTCTTCTTAAGAAGGCATGCAATATTAAGTCAGGTTCAGGTACACCTAACAAGACTAAGGTTGCTACAATTAAGAGATCAGAAGTTCAGAAGATTGCTGAACTTAAGATGCCTGATTTAAATGCTGCATCAATCGAAGCTGCTACTTCAATGATTGAAGGTACAGCTAAGAGTATGGGTATTGTTGTAGAAGATTAATTAACAAGTACCAATAAATTTGAAATATTCATAGAAGAACATGCGGTTAGAATGAATCGCGAGTTTGTTCAATATGTGGGAGGAAAGATAGAATCCTTCCGATACTACCACTAGGAGGTTTATATAATGAAAAGAGGTAAAAAGTATGTTGAGGCTGCCAAGAATATTGACCGCCAGACATTATATGAAGCATCAGAAGCAGTTTCTTTAGTTAAGAAGTGCGCTGTTGCAAAGTTCGACGAGACAATTGAAGCTCATATCAGAACAGGTTGTGACGGACGTCACGCTGAGCAGCAGATCAGAGGAGCTGTTGTTCTTCCACACGGAACAGGTAAATCAGTAAAGGTTTTAGTTTTTGCTAAGGGTGCTAAGGCTGATGAGGCTGAGGCCGCTGGAGCAGATTACGTTGGTGGTGAGGAATTAATTCCAAAGATCCAGAATGACAACTGGTTTGATTTTGACGTAGTTGTTGCTACACCTGATATGATGGGCGTTGTTGGTCGTTTAGGACGTGTACTCGGACCTAAGGGCTTAATGCCAAACCCTAAGGCTGGTACAGTTACAATGGATGTAACAAAAGCTGTTAATGATATCAAGGCTGGTAAGATTGAGTACAGACTTGATAAGACAAATATCATTCACGTGCCAATTGGCAAGGCTTCTTTCACAGAGGAGCAGTTATCAGACAACTTCCAAGCTATTATGGATGCAATCATAAAGGCTAAGCCTGCTTCACTTAAGGGTACTTATTTAAAGAGTGTTGTTCTTACATCGACAATGGGTCCTGGTGTTAAGATAAGCACAGCTAAGTACGTTGGTTAATTTGTGGATTGGTATTCATGAATTTTTAAATTTATGATTGACAACCAATATATTATGATAGTATACTATCAAGCGTGTGATGGGTTCACACCAATATTTTTTGCCTAAGACAGTATGGCCCCGAAGGATTTATTCAACGGGTTAAAGGTAATACGCCTACCGAGGACATGACGCAGCATTATATGCTGATTATGAGATTATTCAGTCCTTCTGTCTTTGCGACAGAAGGATTTTTTATGCGTCTGGGCAGAATATTATCTGGAAACAGATACTAATCTAACAGGAGGTAAATATTCATGGCAAAAGTAGAACTTAAGCAGCCTATAGTAGACGAGATCAAAGCAGCAATAGAAGGTGCACAGGGTCTTGTAGTAGTTGACTACCGTGGATTAACTGTTGAACAGGATACAGCTCTTCGTAAGCAGTTAAGAGAAGCTGGTGTTAATTACAAGGTTTATAAGAATACTTTAGTAAGAAGAGCAGTTGCAGGAACAGAGTTCGAATCAATAGTAGATTTACTTGAAGGTCCTAACGCAATTGCAATCAGCAAAGATGACGCTACAGCTCCAGCAAGAGTTTTAGCTAACTTTGCAAAGACAGCAGAAGCACTTGAGTTAAAGTGTGGTGTTGTTGAAGGTACATTTTACGATGCTAAGGGAATCGCAGCTATCGCTTCTATTCCTTCAAGAGATGAGCTTATTTCTAAGCTTCTTGGAAGCATCCAGTCACCTATTACAAACTTTGCTCGTGTTATTAAGCAGATCGCTGAAAAGAACGAAGTTGCATAATTACCAAATAGGGAATATCTATTAACTCAGTGGCTATGCCACATACAATAATAATTAAAAGGAGAATATAATAATGACTACACAGGAAATTATCGAAGTTATTAAAGGTTTATCAGTATTAGAATTAAATGATTTAGTTAAAGCATGTGAAGAAGAATTTGGTGTTTCTGCAGCAGCAGGTGTTGTTGTGGCAGCAGCAGGTGCAGCAGGTGCAGTTGCTGAGGAGTCGGATGCAGGTGATGGTGAGCTTACAGAAGCAGGTGCTAACCAGGTTAACGGTATCTCGGTTGTTCGTGAGATCACAGGTCTTGGATTAAAGGAAGCTAAGGATGTTGTTGATGGAGCTCCTAAGATCGTTAAGGAAGGCGCTACTAAGGAAGAGGCTGAGGATATCCAGAAGAAGCTTGAAGCTGAGGGAGCAAAGGTTACTCTTAAGTAATTGTAATCCTACAGGATATTGTTATGAATATTATGGAAGTGATGAAAAGGTTTTGTTCTTTTCATCACTTCTTTTAACGTTTAGCTAAAAAATATTTATAAAAGTATATGCAAAAAGTTCCAAATGTCTATTGACGTTTAGGGACTTTTTTGTTATTATGGACAATGCACTATTGTGGTATGGTGTGCTTATCAGCTATACACATATCAATAATGTAATAATTTTATGAAAAGAAAACTAAGGGGTGAAACGTCAATGGAGAAAAACAGGATACGTCCAATAAAGTCAGGCAAATCAATGCGTATGAGTTATTCAAGACAGAAAGAAGTTCTTGAGATGCCTAACCTTATTGAGGTTCAAAAGGATTCTTACCAGTGGTTTTTAAAAGAAGGCTTAAAAGAGGTTTTTGATGACATCTCTCCAATTGCAGATTACAATGGAAGACTTAGTCTTGAATTTGTGGATTTTGCATTGTGCGAAGATGAAGTTAAATATTCGATTGAGGAGTGTAAGGAAAGAGATGCTACATACGCAGCTCCTCTTAAAGTAAGAGTAAGACTTCATAATAAGGAAAGTGAAGATATCAGTGAGCATGAGATTTTCATGGGAGACCTTCCTTTGATGACTAAGACAGGTACATTTGTAATTAATGGTGCAGAGCGTGTTATAGTCAGCCAGTTGGTGCGTTCACCTGGTATTTATTATGATATACAGAAGGATAAATATGGAAAGATTTTCCTTTACAGTTCAACAGTTATTCCTAACCGTGGTGCATGGTTAGAGTATGAAACAGATGCTAATGACGTATTTTATGTTAAAGTTGACCGTAATAAGAAGGTTCCTGTTACAGTATTAATCAGAGCGTTAGGCTTTGGATCTAATGCTGAGATTCTTGACATATTTGGTGAAGAACCAAAGCTTTTGGCTACAATGGAGAAGGATTCTTCAACAAATTATCAGGAAGGTATTCTTGAACTTTATAAGAAGTTAAGACCGGGAGAACCTTTATCAGTTGAAAGTGCTGAGGCTCTTATTTCGGGTATGTTTTTTGACCCTAGAAGATATGATCTTGCAAGAGTAGGTAGATATAAATTTAACAAGAAGCTTTCTTTCAGAAGCAGACTTGCAGGACAAGTTCTGGCTGAGGATGTTGTTGACGGTGAAGGTAATGTTCTTGCTAAAGCCGGTGATAAGCTTACAAGAGAGACTGCTCAGGCTATTCAGGATGCAGCAGTGCCGGCAGTATTTGTAACTGCTGAGTTAAAAGATGCTGAAGGCAATGTTACTGAAAGAAAAGTAAAGATATTATCCAACCTTGCTGTAGATATCACCAAATGGGTGGATATTACTGCAGAGGAAGCTAAGGAATTAGGCGTTTCAGAGGCGGTTTATTATCCTGTTCTTAGTCAGATTCTTGCAGATAATGAGTCTCTTGAAGATATTAAAGAGGCTATTGCTAAGAATTCAGCTGATCTTGTGCCTAAGCACATTACAGTTGAAGATATTATTGCTTCAATTAATTATAATTTACATCTTGAGTATGGTATTGGTACAAAAGATGATATCGATCACCTTGGAAACAGACGTATCAGAGCTGTTGGAGAACTTCTTCAGAACCAGTTTAGAATTGGTATCTCAAGAATGGAGAGAGTTGTACGTGAAAGAATGTCAACTCAGGATCTCAGCGGAATTTCTCCACAATCACTTATTAATATCAAGCCTGTTACAGCTGCTATCAAAGAATTCTTCGGAAGCTCTCAGTTGTCACAGTTTATGGATCAGAACAATCCGTTATCTGAGATTACACATAAGAGACGTCTTTCAGCACTTGGTCCTGGTGGTCTTTCGAGAGATCGTGCAGGTTTCGAGGTTCGAGATGTACACTATACACATTATGGAAGGATGTGTCCTATCGAGACACCTGAAGGTCCAAATATCGGCTTAATTAACTCTCTTGCATCTTATGCAAGAATTAATGAATATGGATTTGTTGAGGCTCCTTATCGTTTAGTTGATAAGTCAGATCCAAAGAATCCTAGAGTTACAGATGAAGTACGCTATTTCACGGCTGATGAGGAAGATGATTTCCATGTAGCTCAGGCTAATGCTGAGATTGATGAAAATGGATATTTTGTTAAGAATACAGTTTCCGGAAGGTTCAGAGAGGAAACATCTGAGTTTGATAAGAGTATGATTGATCTTATGGACGTATCTCCTAAGATGGTATTCTCTGTTGCTACGTCAATGATTCCTTTCCTTCAGAATGATGACTGTACACGTGCCCTCATGGGTTCTAACATGCAGCGTCAGGCAGTACCTCTTCTTGTAACAGAAGCCCCTGTAATCGGTACAGGTATTGAAAATAAGACTGCTTGTGACTCAGGTGTATGTGTTATTGCAGAGGCAGATGGTGTGGTTATTTCTTCTGAATCTAATAAGATTGTTATTAGAGAAAAAGACGGAAAAGCACATGAGTATAGACTTACTAAATTCTCAAGAAGTAACCAGAGTAACTGTTATAATCAGAGACCAATTGTATTTAAGGGAGATGAAGTTAAGGCAGGAGATGTTATCGCTGACGGCCCTTCAACATCTAATGGTGAAATAGCATTAGGAAAGAACCCTCTTATCGGTTTCATGACATGGGAAGGTTATAACTACGAGGATGCTGTACTTTTAAGTGAGAGACTGGTTAGAGATGATGTTTATACATCTATCCATATTGAAGAATATGATACTGAAGCAAGAGATACTAAGTTAGGACCGGAAGAGATTACAAGAGATCTTCCATCTACAGGTTCTGATGCGGTTAAGGATCTTGATGAGAATGGTATCATCCGTATTGGAGCTGAGGTAAGAGCTGGAGATATCCTTGTTGGTAAGGTTACTCCTAAGGGAGAAACAGAACTTACAGCTGAGGAAAGACTTTTAAGAGCTATCTTTGGTGAGAAGGCAAGAGAAGTAAGAGATACTTCGCTTAAGGTTCCTCACGGTGCATATGGTATCGTTGTTGGTGTTAAGGTATTTACAAGAGAAAATGGTGACGAATTATCACCTGGTGTTAACAAGAATGTTCGTATATATATCGCTCAGAAGAGAAAAATCTCTGTTGGTGATAAGATGGCCGGACGTCATGGTAACAAGGGTGTCGTTTCAAGAGTTCTTCCGGTGGAGGATATGCCATTCCTTCCTAACGGACGTCCGCTTGACATCGTACTTAACCCGTTAGGTGTTCCTTCTCGTATGAATATTGGTCAGGTCCTTGAGATTCACCTCAGTCTTGCTGCTAAAGTGTTAGGATTTAATATTTCAACACCTGTGTTTGACGGTGCTAACGAAAATGATATTATGGATACCCTTGATATGGCTAATGACTATGCAAATTCACCATTTGATGATGATGAGTTAAAGGCAGAGAGAGAAGAAGCTGAAAATCAGGGAATAGAATATCCTTCGGATGTTGTTACATTTACAGATAAGTATAAGGATGTTCTCGATAAGGAAGTATTTGAATACCTTTCTGAGAACAGAGCTCATAGAGCAGAATGGAAGGGCGTTCCTATTGGACGCGACGGTAAGGTAAGACTTCGTGATGGTAGAACAGGTGAGTATTTTGACAGCCCTGTAACTATAGGATTCATGCATTACTTGAAACTTCACCACCTTGTTGATGATAAGATTCATGCCCGTTCAACAGGTCCTTACTCACTTGTAACTCAGCAGCCATTAGGTGGTAAGGCTCAGTTCGGTGGACAGAGATTTGGTGAAATGGAAGTTTGGGCTCTGGAGGCTTATGGTGCTTCTTATACATTACAGGAAATCTTAACTGTTAAGTCTGATGATGTTGTTGGACGAGTTAAGACATATGAAGCAATTATTAAGGGCGAAAATATACCTGAACCTGGTATTCCGGAATCATTCAAGGTTCTTCTTAAGGAACTCCAGTCTCTTGCACTTGATGTAAGAGTTCTTGATGCTGACGATAATGAAGTACAGCTCCTTGAAAGTTCAGAGTACGAAGTAACAGACTTCAAGAAAGTCCTTGACGATGGCGGATACAAGAGAAGTAGCCGTGATGAAGAAAGCGAACTTAAGAATGCAGGATACCATGCTGAGAGCGCAGGTGAGGATGGAGAAACATCTTTAGATGAGCTTGATGGTGATTATTATGCAGATGATATGGATTTAGCTGATGATTATGGCGATGGAAATATTGAGGAATAATGGAAGGGAGCACATCAATGGCAGAAGAAATTAAGTCAAACAAGTCAATGAAATTTGATAAGATTCAGATTAAGCTTGCTTCTCCTGAGAATATTTTAGAGTGGTCTCATGGTGAGGTTACCAAACCTGAAACAATTAACTACAGAACATTAAAGCCTGAAAAAGACGGATTGTTCTGTGAAAAAATATTTGGACCTAGCAAAGACTGGGAATGTCACTGTGGTAAGTATAAGAAGATTAAAGATAAAGGTATCGTATGTGATAAGTGTGGTGTAGAAGTTACTAAGGCAAGCGTTCGTAGAGACCGTATGGGACATATTCACCTTGCGGCACCTGTATCTCATATTTGGTATTTCAAGGGAATACCTAGCCGTATGGATCTTATTCTCGATATCGGACCTAAGAATTTGGAGAAGGTATTGTATTTTGCCTCTTATATAGTTCTTGATCCGGGAGAAACAGATATTCCGTTCAAGAAAATACTTACAGAAACAGAGTACAGAGATCTTTATGATCAGTATGGTAATACATTCAGGGTTGGCATGGGAGCAGAGGCTATATTAGAGCTTCTTAAAAATGTAAATCTTGAAGAGGAAGCTGCTAAATTAAAAGAGGAGCTTGCAACTACAACTTCTCAGAAAGCAGCCAGACTTATTAAGAGAATTGAGGTTATTGATGCATTTATCGCTGCTGGTACTAAGCCGGAGTGGATGATTCTTACAGAGATTCCTGTAATTCCACCAGATTTAAGACCTATGGTTCAGCTTGAAGGTGGTAGATTTGCAACATCAGATCTTAATGATCTTTACAGAAGAATTATTAACAGAAATAACCGTCTTGCAAGATTGATAGATCTTGGAGCACCTGAAATTATTGTTCGTAATGAAAAGAGAATGCTTCAGGAAGCTGTTGATGCACTTATCGACAATGGTCGTAGAAACGGACGTCCTGTAACAGGCCCTGGTAACAGAGCACTTAAGTCTTTGTCAGATTTGTTAAAAGGTAAGCAGGGACGTTTCAGACAGAACCTCTTAGGTAAGCGTGTTGACTATTCAGGACGTTCAGTTATCGTAGTAGGACCTGAGCTTAAGATTTATCAGTGTGGTCTTCCTAAGGAAATGGCAATTGAGTTATTCAAGCCATTTGTTATGAGAGAGCTGGTAAGACGTGGTCTTGCTGAAAATATTAAAAAGGCTAAGAAAAGCGTTGAGCATCTTGAGAATGAAGTTTGGGATGTTCTTGAAGACGTTATTAAGGAACATCCGGTTATGCTTAACCGTGCTCCTACACTTCACAGACTTGGTATTCAGGCATTTGAGCCTATTCTTGTAGAAGGTAAAGCTATAAAACTTCATCCATTGGTTTGTACAGCGTTCAACGCCGATTTCGATGGAGATCAGATGGCTGTGCATCTTCCGTTATCAGTAGAAGCTCAGGCAGAATGTAGATTTATGCTTTTGTCACCTAACAACCTTCTTAAGCCATCTGATGGTGGACCTGTTGCTGTTCCTTCACAGGATATGGTACTGGGTATTTACTACCTTACACAGGAAAGACCGGGAGCTAAGGGCGAAGGAAAATTCTTTAAGAGTGTCGATGAAGCACTTCTTGCTTATGAGAATGGTGTTATAACATTACATTCAAAGATTAAAGTAAGAGTTTCTAAGACTATGGCTGATGGAGAAGAAGTAACAGGTACAATTGAGACTACATTGGGAAGATGTATTTTCAATGAAATTCTCCCACAGGATCTTGGATATGTAGACAGAAGTAAGGAAGAAAATCTTCTCCTTCTTGAGGTTGATTTCCATGTAGGTAAGAAGCAGTTAAAGGCTATATTACAGAGAGTTATCAATACTCATGGAACTACTAAGACAGCAGAAGTTCTTGATGATATCAAGGCTATGGGTTATAAGTATTCAACAAGAGCTGCCATGACTGTTTCTATTTCAGAAATGACAGTGCCACCTATTAAGAAACAGCTTATTGCTGAGGCAGAGAAGAAAGTTGAGCAGATTACAGTTAACTATAACAGAGGACGTTCAACTGACGAAGAAAGATATAAGAACGTAATCAGAGTATGGCAGGAGACAGATAATACACTTCTTAAGGCCCTTCTTGATGGTCTTGATAAGTATAATAATATCTTTATGATGGCCGATTCAGGTGCCCGTGGTTCTAACCAGCAGATTAAGCAGTTGGCAGGTATGCGTGGATTGATGGCAGATACATCAGGTCATACAATTGAACTTCCTATTAAGTCTAACTTCCGTGAAGGTCTTGATGTATTGGAATACTTTATTTCAGCTCATGGTGCTAGAAAGGGTCTTTCAGATACAGCGTTAAGAACAGCCGATTCAGGTTACCTTACAAGACGTCTTGTTGATGTATCTCAGGATCTTATTATTAGAGAGACAGATTGTAGTGTTGGTAGAGCAATACCTGGTATGTATGTTTATACATTTGTTAATGATAGAGCAACAAACTCAAGTGATGCTAAAGAGGATATTCTTGAGCCATTACAGGAGCGTATTACGGGAAGATATCTTGCTGAGGATATTAAAGATCCAAAGACAGGAGAAATTGTGGTTGCAGCAAACCACCTTGTAACTCCTAAGAGAGCAGAAGCTATTATTAAGACAGGTGTTTCACAGGTTAAAATCAGAACAATACTTTCATGTCGTTCACATATTGGAGTTTGTGCTAAATGTTACGGTTCTAACCTTGCTACAGGACAGACAGTTCAGGTAGGTGAAGCAGTTGGTATTATCGCAGCTCAGTCAATCGGTGAGCCAGGTACACAGCTTACTATGAGAACGTTCCATACAGGTGGTGTTGCCGGTGATAATATCACACAGGGTCTTCCTAGAGTAGAAGAACTTTTTGAAGCCAGAAAACCTAAGATACTTGCAGTTCTTGCAGAATTTGGTGGAACAGTAAGCTTTGCAAAGACAGAGAAGAAGACAGATATTGTTATTACCGATGACGAAGGCAATTCAAAGGCTTACCCTGTATCAAGAGATACAAGAGTTAAGGTTAAGGAAGGCCAGATAGTTGAAAAGGGTGAGGAAATTACAGAGGGTTCTGAAAATCCTCACGATATAGTTAGAATCCTTGGCGTACGTGCTGTTCAGGACTACATGCTTCGTGAAGTTCAGAAGGTATATCGTATTCAGGGTGTTGAAATCAATGATAAGCACATTGAGTTAATTGTTAGACAGATGTTAAAGAAGATTGTAATTGATGAAGCGGGAGATTCCAATTTCTTACCAGGTTCACAGGTTGATACAATTGAATTTACAGAAGTTAACGAGAGACTTGAGGAGGAAGGAAAGACTCCTGCAACAGGAACTCCTATCATCCTTGGTATTACAAAGGCTTCTCTTGCAACTAACTCATTCCTTTCAGCAGCTTCATTCCAGGAGACTACAAAGGTTCTTACTGATGCAGCTATCAATGGAAAGGTTGACCCACTTATTGGTCTTAAGGAAAATGTTATTATCGGTAAGCTTATTCCGGCAGGTACAGGTATGAAGAGATATCAGAATGTACAGCTTGATACCGGATTGAACTACGAGGATAACAGTGAAGAGACAGAAGAGATGGAGTTAACATTAAGCGAAGAAGAGTAATAAGAAAAGTCTTAGTGCTAATCTGATGCTAATGTATTTTAGAGCGTATTCCTCCGGGAACTGTAATAGTTTCCGAAGGGATATGCTTTTTTAATTTATTCTTTTCTTAAAAGATTTATTATAAGAATTCTTAAAAGATTTCAATGAAAAAATTCTTGACTTATGAATTTGAAGAATATATACTAATTAAGCGTGCGAAAAGGCAAGCTTTCTTTTTGTGCGTTTTAAAGGACAAAAGTCCATATATTTCTTAGTATTTTTACTAAGTGCAACCATTCATTATTCTAATTCCGGGAGGTGAAAAAGGAATGCCAACATTTAACCAGTTAGTTAGACAGGGTAGAAAGTCTGTAACAAAGAAATCTACAGCACCAGCTCTTCAGAAGGGTTACAACTCTCTTCAGAAGAAAGCAACAGATATCTCTTCTCCACAGAAGAGAGGTGTATGTACAGCAGTTAAGACTGCAACACCTAAGAAGCCTAACTCAGCTCTTAGAAAGATTGCCAGAGTTCGTTTATCAAATGGAATCGAAGTAACATCTTACATTCCAGGTGAGGGACACAATCTTCAGGAACATAGCGTTGTTCTTATAAGAGGTGGTAGAGTTAAGGATTTACCAGGTACAAGATATCACATCATCAGAGGTACTCTTGATACTGCAGGCGTAGCTAAGAGAAGACAGGCTCGTTCTAAGTATGGTGCTAAGAGACCTAAGGACGCTAAATAATTAAAGCTTAAAGGCTTAAGTTAAATTAACGATTGGTGATTTACATGGTAAATCATAAGATTTGCAAATTATTGCAACAAATAATTTACGAACAATTAAATTAATAAAGTGCCGGAGTTAGATTAATCCGAAGGTTGCAGGTTTAATATAAACGGCCCGAACACAATTTAATTTGTGAGTACCTATGAATTAATGAAGTTGTTTATCACATGACTTTGAAGATTTGTATGTTGTATGGAATTTTTAAAGCAAAATGAGAACAACAAAACAATGTTAAGGAGGGAAGAACCGTGCCACGTAAAGGACATACTCAAAAAAGAGAAGTATTAGCAGATCCTATTTACAATAACAAGGTGGTTACTAAGCTTATCAACAACATTATGCTTGATGGTAAGAGAGGAGTAGCTCAGAAGATTGTATACGGAGCATTTGAAAGAGTTGCAGCTAAGACTGAAAGACCTGCTATTGAAGTATTCGAAGAGGCTATGAACAACATCATGCCAGTACTCGAAGTAAAAGCAAGACGTATCGGTGGTGCAACTTATCAGGTACCTATCGAGGTAAAGCCTGATAGAAGACAGGCATTAGCTCTTCGTTGGATGACAACATTTTCAAGAGCTAGAGGCGAGAAGACTATGGAAGAAAGACTCGCAAATGAAATTCTTGATGCAGCTAACAACACAGGTGCATCAGTAAAGAGAAAAGAAGATATGCACAAGATGGCAGAGGCAAACAAGGCTTTTGCTCATTACAGATTCTAATAATAATTATAGGAGGTTTTATCCATGGCTGGAAGAGAATATCCATTGGAGAGAACCAGAAATATCGGAATTATGGCTCATATTGATGCTGGTAAGACAACATTAACAGAGCGTATCCTTTATTATACTGGTGTTAATCACAAGATTGGTGATACTCATGAAGGTACTGCTACTATGGACTGGATGGCTCAGGAGCAGGAGAGAGGTATCACAATCACTTCAGCTGCTACAACATGTCACTGGACACCTGAAAAAGAGGGTAAGCCAGATAAGACACAGCCAGAATATCGTATTAACATTATCGATACTCCAGGACACGTTGACTTTACAGTAGAAGTTGAGCGTTCCCTTAGAGTACTTGATGGTGCTGTAGGTGTATTTGATGCACAGAACGGTGTTGAGCCACAGTCAGAGAACGTATGGCGTCAGGCTGATAAGTATAACGTACCACGTATGGCATTTATGAACAAGATGGATAAGATGGGTGCTGACTTCTTCGGATCATGCAAACAGCTTATTACTAAGCTTGGAAAGAATCCTGTACTTGTACAGATTCCTATTGGTAAGGAAGATTCATTTGCAGGTATTGTTGACTTATTTGAGATGAAGGCGTATGTCTTCAACGGAGATAAGGGAGATGATATCAGCGTTGGTGAGATTCCTGATGATTTAAAGGATCAGGCTCAGGAATATCACGATAAGCTTGTTGAGCAGTGTGCTGAACTTGATGAAGATCTTATGGAGAAGTTCTTTAATGATGAGGAAATTACAGTTCCAGAGTTAAAGGCTGCTTTAAGAAAAGGTACTATCTCAGGTGAAGCTATTCCTTGTCTTTGCGGTACAGCTTATAAGAACAAGGGTGTTCAGAAGCTTTTGGATGCAGTTATCGAGTACATGCCAGCTCCTACAGATATCCCTGATATCACAGGTATTGATGAAGATGGCAATGAAGTAACAAGAAGGTCATCAGATGATGAGCCGTTCTCAGCTCTTGCATTCAAGATTATGACAGATCCATTCGTTGGAAAGTTAGCATTCTTTAGAGTTTATTCAGGTACATTAAATGGTGGCTCATATGTACTTAACTCTAATAAGAATAAAAAAGAAAGAGTTGGCCGTATCCTTCAGATGCACGCTAACCAGAGAAATGAAATAGACAAGGTTTACTCAGGAGATATTGCTGCAGCAGTAGGTCTTAAGGTTACAGTTACAGGTGATACTATCTGTGATGAGCAGCATCCGGTAATCTTAGAGTCTATGGAATTCCCAGAGCCAGTTATCGAGCTTGCTATCGAGCCTAAGACAAAGAATGACCAAGGTAAGATGGGTGAAGCTTTAGCAAAGCTTGCTGAAGAAGATCCTACATTCCGTGCTCATACAGATCAGGAAACAGGCCAGACAATTATCGCTGGTATGGGTGAACTTCACCTTGATATCATCGTTGACAGACTTCTTCGTGAATTCAAGGTAGAGGCTAATGTTGGTGCTCCTCAGGTTGCTTACAGAGAGTGCTTTACTAAGTCTGTTGATATTGATAGTAAGTATGCTAAGCAGTCAGGTGGACGTGGACAGTATGGTCACTGTAAAGTACGTTTCTCTCCACTTGAAGCTAACGTTGATAAGTTTGATGTTGAGACAAAGAATACAGTATTAATTAATGAGCCTCCGGTACTTTTCTGTGAGTCTTCAGTAGTTGGTGGTGCTATTCCTAAGGAATACATCCCTTCAGTTGCAGATGGTATCAGAGAAGCTGCTAATTCAGGTATCTTAGCTGGATTCCCGGTTCTTGGACTTAGAGCAGATATCTATGATGGTTCTTACCATGAAGTCGATTCATCAGAAATGGCATTCCATATTGCTGGTTCTATGGCATTCAAGGATGCTATGGCTAAGGCAGCTCCAGCTCTTCTTGAACCAATCATGAAGGTTGAAGTTACTATGCCGGAAGAATATATGGGTGATGTTATCGGTGATATCAACTCTCGTAGAGGTCGTATTGAAGGTATGGAAGACATCAGTGGTGGTAAGATGGTTAAGGCTTTCGTTCCACTTTCAGAGATGTTCGGATATGCTACAGACCTTCGTTCTAAAACACAGGGTCGTGGTAACTACTCTATGTTCTTTGATAAGTATGAGCAGGCTCCAAAGTCAGTTCAGGATAAGGTTATTGCTGCTAAGTCAGGCAAGTAATCAATAAAGT
Source organism: Eubacteriales bacterium (assembly GCA_030536855.1). Taxonomy (GTDB): domain Bacteria; phylum Bacillota; class Clostridia; order Lachnospirales; family Lachnospiraceae; genus Lachnospira. Next base: position 64,391 of record JAUNPK010000001.1, on the reverse strand, counting down.
TAAAAATATGCTATACAGAATGTAGTTTATGCATTCTGTATGGCATGTTAATAAATTTATAGTTGAAAAAAATTATAAAGTTTTATATAATAGATATCAGCTATGAAAACCCGAAAAGGGTAATAATTCTATTTATCATATTTAGGAGGATTTTAAACAATGGCAAAGGCTAAATTTGAAAGAACAAAACCACATTGCAACATTGGTACAATTGGACACGTAGATCACGGTAAGACTACATTAACAGCTGCTATTACAAAGACTCTTCATGAGAGACTTGGTACAGGTGAGGCTGTTGCATTCGAAAATATCGATAAGGCTCCAGAGGAAAGAGAAAGAGGTATCACAATTTCTACTGCTCACGTTGAGTACGAGACAGAGAAGAGACATTATGCTCACGTTGACTGTCCAGGCCATGCTGATTATGTAAAGAACATGATTACAGGTGCTGCTCAGATGGATGCTGGTATCCTCGTTGTTGCTGCTACTGATGGTGTTATGGCTCAGACAAGAGAGCATATCCTTCTTGCTCGTCAGGTAGGTGTTCCATATATTGTAGTATTTATGAACAAGTGTGATATGGTTGATGATCCAGAACTTCTTGAATTAGTTGATATGGAAATCAGAGAACTTCTTAACGAATATGAGTTCCCAGGTGATGATACACCAATTATCCAGGGTTCAGCTCTTAAGGCTCTTGAAGATCCTAACAGCGAATGGGGTGATAAGATCCTTGAGCTTATGCATACAATTGATGAGTATGTTCCAGATCCACAGAGAGATACAGATAAGCCATTCCTTATGCCTGTAGAGGATGTATTCTCTATCACAGGTCGTGGTACAGTTGCTACTGGTAGAGTAGAGAGAGGTGTACTTAAGGTTAACGAGGAAGTTGAAATCGTTGGTATCCATGAAGATATCCGTAAGGTTGTTGTAACTGGTATCGAGATGTTCAGAAAGCTCCTTGACGAGGCTATGCCTGGTGATAACATTGGTGCTCTTCTTAGAGGTGTTCAGAGAGACGAGATCCAGAGAGGTCAGGTTCTTTGTAAGCCAGGTTCAATCACACCACATCATAAGTTTACAGCTCAGGTTTACGTATTAACAAAGGACGAAGGTGGACGTCATACTCCATTCTTCAACAACTACAGACCACAGTTCTACTTCAGAACAACTGATGTTACTGGTGTTTGTGAGCTTCCTGCAGGTACAGAAATGTGCATGCCTGGTGATAACGTAGAGATGACAGTTGAGCTTATCCACAACGTAGCTATGGAGCAGGGTCTTCGTTTCGCTATCAGAGAAGGTGGACGTACAGTAGGTTCAGGTGCTGTTGCTACAATTATTGAATAATCGCGTACTAAGAGTACAGTGCGAGAATAAATATAAAAGACCTCAGTGCGAGCTTGCTCGTAACTGAGGTCTTTTATATTTATTCTCATAGAGTGCGATAGCGCGTAGAGACTGACGGAGTCAGGCTCGCACTGTACGAAAGTAATGCGAAGCATTTACGAGAGTTATAGGATGTCATTATTGAGTTTGAATAACGAACATGAGCCAAGAAATGCCGAATTTACGGCGTTTCTTGGCTCGTTTTTGGTTGCGTGACAATCAAATAAATAATTGGTGAGCAGCTTGTTTTGTCTTATAGGCAAGGTATATATCCCGCCATAATGCTGGTTAGCGAGGAAGTTCTCCCTTCTGCATTTTTATATAAAGCTTGTTCTCATACATAAATTTATCAGCACGTCTAAGAGTGTCTCCAATATCATAATCAAGAAGCTGGTCATAAAAGGCATAACCGCATGCAATATCCATAGGGTAAATATCCGGATTAGCCTTGTTATATGCATCACAGGCGTCGTTAACTTTGGATATAAGCTCACGGATATCATCTCTGTCTAATTTATTTGTGAGAATACAAAATTCATCTCCACCCATTCTGTAACAGCTTCCATATTCTCCGAATATATCTTTAATAATTTTGGTGCTGTCTGCAATATATTTGTCACCCATCTCGTGACCTAAAGTGTCGTTACAGGTCTTTAAATTATTGAGATCTACCATGATAATGCCATAATTATCAGGAGAAAATGTATCGCTTTTTATTGTTTCTGCGTAGGCGGTTCTGTTGTATAGGCCTGTTAACTGGTCATGGTATGCTATTTCTTCAAGTTTTTTTGCCTGACTGCCTATGGCCATAAGTTTTTTTGTTTCCTTGATTGTATCTATTCCCTGTACAAGGATATAAATAAGAAAACTGATTATTCCCACAACGGCTTTTTGTATGCCGTTAGAATTATAGTAAAGAATCACATCCGCAACAAAGCCTGCAAGGCAAAGCAGGATGCATATAAATGTTCTTCTCATCTTTTTGCTTATACCATACAGCTTAGCCTCTCTGATTATCATAATCACAGAAGAAACCATTACGAAAAACATGGATAGATGTGTCAATTTAAGTAACTGACGCATATCATATACATTTGTAAGCTGAAGTATGATGTTTAAAAAAATTGATACAATGCTGAATAAGCACGGCAGGTACCAAATAATATTGTTCTTCTCGGTAAACTTCTCTTTTATGTAAAGAACAAAAGAGATTGCTGAAAGCAACAGCGCAAAATAAGGAACATAAGCTAAAGCTGTGCTGGCAGGTATAAGAATGCTTGTGGTTGGCAAATCAGCGATTTTCCATGCACCTATGCATATGGAGAATATACCCATCATCATCAAACTTCTGTCAAAATGCTTGTTGTTGTAATTAATAAGTGTAAATCCAAAAAAGAAAATACCTATAAATACAGTAATCAGAGCCAAAGAAAAAGGAAAAAAATTGCACATAATCAAATACTTGAAAATGTCAAGTTTTGAACCAAAGTAATATTCATCTACAATTTGATTGGAGTTTTTATATGCCGGATGATAAACAATCCTTATTTTCTTTCCTGAGTCCTCAGGGGTAAGCATAATATAATTCCAGGTATTTCCTTCTGTTTTAGAAAATGCGTTGTCAGGACTTGAATTCATTGAGTATACCAATTTGTCTTCAATAAATACTTCAACACCCTGATGTCTTGTGTAAAATACAAGACAGGAATTAGTCTGACCTATGTAGTTTATGGAAAACAGAGTTTCCATGTGGCTTCCGGCAGGCGATTCCGGATCATCAACCTCTATGCATTTGTAATCCCTGATAATGGAATAAGCGTCATGAGGTCTCGTTTCATAAATGTCATTTTTAATGAATAGCCACATATAGATGGAAATTACAATACATATAAGTATTCCAAGAGCATAGGCCCATTTTACAAAGGTTTCCAAATGTTTGTGTTTATTTGTCATTTTTCTCCTATCCATCTTCCGGATGCACCGCAAGGAAGTACAAGACCATTGGATACTACAGGGAGTCCCACTTCATTGGAATCACAGTATCCGTCAAAACGTTTCAACTCAGTGCTCAGCATATACGTAAGAACTGCAGGCTGCAATCCTGTGGTATATGAATTTATAAGAAAGAATAAAGGCTTTTCGCTGAGTAATTGTGCACATAATTTGATTAAAGGATAAATGGAATCTTCGATTTTCCAAATTTCACCTTTAGGACCTCTTCCGTAGGAAGGAGGGTCCATAATAATTGCATCGTAATGATTTTGGCGACGGATTTCACGTTCAACAAACTTTACACAGTCGTCAACAATCCATCTTATTGGTTTGTCAATAAGTCCGGAAGAAACAGCATTTTCTTTTGCCCAGGCTACAATGCCTTTGGATGCATCCACATGGGTAACATGTGCTCCTGCAGCAGCGCAGGCAAGAGTCGCACCTCCTGTATAAGCAAAAAGATTGAGAACTTTTATCTGCCTTTCAGGCTGATTATGCTTTGCCTTAACGATGAGCTCAGAAAACCAGTCCCAATTGGCGGCCTGTTCCGGGAAGATTCCGGTATGTTTGAAACTAAAGGGCTTCAGATTGAAGGTAAGAGGAGTCTCAAAAGAGGGGCAGGAATAATTGATTGTCCAAGCTTGGGGAAGATTAAAGAATTCCCATTCGCCGCCTCCTTTAGAACTTCTGTGGTAATGCCCGTTCATGTGTTTCCATCTGCTGTCTGTTTTAGGAGTATCCCATATTACCTGAGGATCAGGTCTTACAAGAATATAATCTCCCCATCTTTCCAGCTTTTCGCCTTTGGATGTATCTATAACTTCATAGTCTTTCCAGTTATCTGCAATAAACATATATATTATCCTTTCAAACCAATGTTTATATCAGTATATAACATTATTGCAGTTTGGGGCAATATATTTGAATAAATGTAAATAGTTAATTTTCATTTAATTGAAATAAACCCGTTGTTAATGTAACATAAGGAATATAAAAAGTTATAAGGACTGCTTGGAGGAATCAGGGTGGAGAATACGTTAAAAAAACACATGGATAAAAAGAACATAAAAAACGATATTTTAGCCGGAATTATTGTGGCGTTGGTTTCTATTCCCATATCCATGGGATATGCAAGCCTTGCAGGACTGCCGGTGGTATATGGTCTTTATGGATCGCTGCTTCCTGTATTAATATATGGTTTGATAACATCGTCACCTCAGTTTGTGTTTGGCGTTGATGCTACCCCTGCAGTATTGGTGGGAGGAACACTTGCCTCTCTTGGTATTGTGGGTGGCTCCCGGGAAGCCATGGAACTGGTGCCTGTTATCACTCTTGTGGTGGCAGCGTGGCTGCTGTTGTTTAGTGTGGTGAAAGCAGGACGCATAGTTAATTATATATCTACACCTGTTATGGGTGGATTTATAAGCGGAATAGGAATTACCATTATTCTTATGCAGGTTCCTAAACTGTTTGGAGGAAATCCGGGGACGGGAGAACTGTTTGAACTTTTGGTACATATAATACTGGAATTTGACAGCTTTAATATTTTGTCGGCAGTATTGGGAATAGCTACAGTTGTCATCATTCTTATCTCAAAGAAAATATCACCTAAATTCCCTATGTCAGTTATCCTTATGGGAGCGGGAGCTTTATCCACAGCAATATTTCATATTGACAGGTATGGTGTAAAGTTGCTACCCAAGGTGGAAGCGGGACTGCCGAAGTTTGTTGTGCCTGATTTAACTCTTCTTAAAAATGACACAGAAGAAATCATTATTTTGGGACTTACCGTGGCCCTGGTAATTATGGCACAGACCTTACTTGCTACCAATAATTATGCCAACAGATACGGGTATAAGGTTAACAACAACCGTGAGGTATTTGCATATTCTGTGTCAAATGTAGCATCAGCTTTTATGGGATGCTGCCCGCTTAACGGAAGCGTTTCAAGGACTGGAATAGCAGACCAGTTTGGATGCAAATCACAGATTATGTCAATTACAGCTGCATTAACTATGCTTTTGGTAGTGTTGTTTGGAACACCTCTGCTTCAGTATCTTCCGGTTCCGGTTCTTACAGGAATAGTTATTGCTGCCCTTATTGGTATTATAGAAAATAAGTTGGCTGCCAAGCTTTGGAAGGTTAACCGCACAGAGTTTTTTATATTTATGGCAGCTATGTTTGGCGTGCTGTTGCTGGGAACCATATATGGAGTTGTAATTGGAATTGTACTGTCTTTTATTGCTGTAATTATAAGAGCGGTGGTTCCTCCCACAACATTTTTGGGAGTTATTCCGGGACATGAAGGATTTTACAATATTAAAAGAAATAGAAATGCGAGGGAGATTGAACATACCATAATTTACAGATTCAGCGGAACGCTGTTTTTTGCAAATATAGCTACGTTCCAGAAGGAAATTGAAGATGCAATACAGCCTGATACCAGACAGGTTATTGTGGATGCCAGCGGAATAGGAAGCATTGATATAACTGCGGCTGACAGACTTTTAACTTTTAACAAAATGTTAAAGGAGAAAAATATCAAATTTTATATAACAGAGCATGTTGGAAATGTTAATGATCAGCTTAGAACATTGGGAGCCGGAAGTCTTGTGGAGGAAGGAGTTACGAGAAGAACTATTTCTTTGGCTCTTAGAGATGCAGGAGTCATGAGACCTTATCCACTTGTAGGGGAGACTGTTTCCGAAGAAGATACGAAGGAATTCATCGAGGATAATGAACGTTTGGCGGAAATTGAGTGGGCATTTGGCAAAGATGCAGATGAGTGGCTTGAGAAGGCTGCTGTAAGAGTGGTGGATGATATTTCCAAAAGCAATGAGACAACGGAGGATATTATCCTTCATGCAGAGAACAGCGGCGAGTGGGGACGTATTGGATTATTTGATGAAGATGAACTTCTTGAGAGGGTGGAAATGCGTCTTTTTGCAATGACTCAGTATAAAGACCATAACCCTGAAGAGATTGAGAAACGGATAGAAGAGAGGCGCCTTAAGGTTGAAGAGAAAATAGCAAAGCTTAACCCTGAGGCTATAAAAACGCTTCATAAGCACAGAGATGAGGTGCTGGCGAGATTTAAGCAAAATAATCCGGAGGGTTACAGGTATATAATGGAGCGCAGAAAAGAACATGTTGAAAAGCTGGCAGGGGAGAATCCTGAGCTGGCAAAGAAGATGAAGCTTCTATATCATATAAATGATGGTGAAGAAGACGGTGAAAAAGAAAACGGAAAATAAAATCTTTAATAGAATGTATGCAGGGCAGGAGAAATTAAGGTGAATATATTAAATGTAGAAAAGGTAAGCAAGACATTTGGTGAGAAAGAACTGTTTACGGATATTACTTTAGGGGTTAATAAAGGTGATAAGATAGGCGTAATCGGAGTTAACGGAACAGGTAAGTCTACCCTTTTAAAAATTATCGCCGGAATTGAAGAGGCAGATAAGGGGCAGGTGGTTAAGGGTAGAGATGTAACGGTATCTTATCTTGCCCAGTCTCCGGATTATTATAAGAATGAAAATGTGCTGGAATATGTTCTTCGGGGAAGATCTCAGGAAAATGAACCGAAAGCGAAGGGCATTCTTAATAAACTGGGAATTACGGAGTATGACATCCTTATGGATAAGCTTTCGGGAGGGCAGAAAAAAAGAGTGGCATTGGCAAAAACTTTGGTGGAGCCCACAGAAGTGCTTATCCTTGATGAGCCTACAAATCATTTGGACAGTGATATGGTGTTGTGGCTTGAACAGTATATTAAGAGCTTTAAAGGAGAATTGCTGATGGTTACTCATGACAGATATTTTCTGGATAATGTAACCAACAGGATTGTTGAACTTGACAGAGGAGAACTGTACAGTTACAGCACGAATTATTCGGGTTTTCTTGAACTTAAGACTGAACGGGAACAGATGGAACGGGCAACAGAAGCTAAAAGACAAAATATATTGAGAACGGAACTTGCCTGGATAAGAAGGGGTTGCCAGGCCCGTTCTACAAAACAGCAGGCACGTATAGACAGATTTGAAGATATGAAGGAAGCTTCAAGACAGGCAAGGGCAAGATTTGATAATTCCACTCTGGATATGAATTCCGTAAGCAGCAGACTGGGAAAAAAGACAGTGGAATTAAAGGGAATAAAGAAAAGCTATGAGGGGAGAGCTCTCATTGATGATTTTACATATATTTTCCTTAGAGATGACCGCATAGGCATTGTGGGAAACAATGGCTGTGGAAAATCCACACTTATGAAGATTATTAACGGGGATGTGAAGCCGGATGAAGGAAGCGTGGAGATTGGAGAAACTGTAAAGATAGGTTATTTTATGCAGGAAAATGAACCTCTTGACGAAAGTCTTACGGTTCTGGAGTTTGTAAGAAGCATTGGTGAGTATGTGACAACTGCAACGGGAAAGGCAACGGCAAGTCAGATGTGCGAAAGATTTTTGTTTCCGCCAAAGCAGCAATGGACACAGATTTCAAAGCTTTCAGGTGGTGAGAAGAGAAGATTGTATCTCCTAAGCGTCCTTATGAGTGCACCCAATGTTTTGATATTGGACGAGCCTACCAATGACCTTGACATCGAGACACTGGAGATTCTGGAGGATTATCTGGATGGATTTGCCGGAATTGTCATTACTGTCTCTCATGACCGGTATTTTCTGGACAGAGTTGTGGATAGAATATTTGCATTTGAATCTAATGGACATATTTCACAATATGAAGGTGGGTATACAGACTATAAAGAAAAATGTGTTTCTTCTATATTTAATGTGAAAGACTCTTCTGGAAGTGTAAGTAGTTCTTTCGATAATAATAAGGCAGCAGATGATATGTATAAAAATGCTAATAAAGGTTCATATACCAAGCAGAGAGAAGCTAAGATAAAATTCACGTATATGGAGCAAAAAGAGTATGAAACCATAGATGAAGATATAGAGAGACTGGAGAAGGAAATAGAACAACTGGACATTCAGATTGCCGAATGCGCAACCCAGTATTCCAGGCTTAATGAGCTTATGCAGGAAAAAGAAGACAAGGAAAAAGCGCTTGAGGAGAAAATGGACAGGTGGGTTTATTTAAACGATCTTGCAGAGAAAATAGAGAACAGTAAGAAAAGTGTATAAATTGAAACTTTAATTCAAACAAAGTGCATACAATTTTGTTGAAAGTTATTTTTTTATATGTTAGTATACAGGTAATGTTTGGAAAAAATTCAGGCATATAATATTTTACGTTGAGACGAGGAGGAATAATCCATGTTTTGTCCTAATTGCGGAACACAAAACGAAGATGATGCAGTATTCTGTGCTAACTGTGGAACAGCTCTTGCACCAGATACATCTGCATCTGCAACAGATGCAGTTCAGACAGCATCAGTAGATAATTCACAGGCTGCACAGGAACAGCCACAGTTTGGTGGTCAGCCACAGTTTGGTGGACAGCCACAGCAGCCACAGTTTGGCGCACAGCCACAGTACAATGCTCAGCCACAGGCACCAAATGAAAAGAAACCATTTAAGATTTCAGGTGCAATTATTGGTGCTGCAGTAGCAGTTGTTGTAGTTATAGCAGCAATTATCACATTTGTAAGTATTGGAAAGAGCAACACAGATTATAAGAAGACAGCCAAGAAGTATATTAAGGCTGTAGAACAGTGTGATTGGAATACAGCATATTCACTTATGAATATTCCTGAGAGCGAATTCCTTACAAAGGAAGCATTAGCAAAGGTTAATCAGGATGCAACAGGAGAGGCTGTAACAACAATGACAGTTACTGATAGCTTTTCTACACTTGGTAACTTGCCTGGTAACAAGGCTGTAACAGTTACATATCAGACACCTACAGGCTTTGATTCTGAAGAACTTATTTTAACAAAGTCAAGCAAGAAGTACATGTTATTCTTTAATAAGTATGTTGTTTCATCAGACAGCTTTGTAGTAAAAGATTGCGAAATTTCAGTGCCAAAGGGTCTTACTCTTTATATTAATGATATTCAGGTGTCAGATGCTTACAAGTCATCTGATAACTCAAGCTCATCATATGATAAGTATATTTTGCCATTCTTATTTGAAGGAACTAATGAATTAAAAGTTACAGGCGATATGATTGAGGATTTCACAAAAACAGTTTCGCTTGATTATGATGAAGATTCTGCATCAATCAGCTCATCAAGCCTTACAATTGATACAGGAAAGGTTTCTTCATTACAGTCACAGGCTGAAAAGGATTTGAAGACAATTGTAGATGCAGTTATTGCTAAGAAAGATTTTTCTTCAATCAGCTCTATCTGCAATTCAGGATCTAAGTCTACATGCCAGACAAGATATAACAATTTAGTAAGTAATTTATCATCTAGCTATACATGGAAGAGCGGTACATTATCTAATGTAAAGGCATCTGTTTATACAACAAAGTACACTCTCAATTCGGATGGAAAGCCAACAGTAAGAGTTACTGTAGGATATACATTAGAAGAGAAGTATACAACATCAACTTCTACAGATGAAAGAACTCGTACAAGAACAGCTTCATCTTCATCATACTACATTGAGTATGTATTAGAGAACGGAACATGGTTAATTAACACATTCAGTTTATATATGTAATTATAGTTTAAAATTATGTGTTGATTACAATATGTTGTAAGCATAAAATTATAGGACTGCTCCGTTGGGATTACATAGTAATTCCGGCGGAGCAGCCTTCTTTTTTGTATCTCAAAAAAAACAATTTTTTTGGTTGATTTTATTATTCCGGTAGTGTATAGTAATACTTGCTGTGACATTGATAGCGTAGAAGCGTGAGGTTGCTGCTAATATGCAGGTTTTTCCGTGGAGCGAATGTCAAGGCCGGGTAACCGGCGAATAATCTGGCGACAAGTCACTGTACCTATATCATCTGCACAGGCAGAAATGACGCGCGTTGTTTTGTCGAGTGAAAACTTTCGATACGCGTGGGAGTGTGTACAGTCACCGCTTGTCGTACTTACATTTATAAAGTGCGAAGGAGGCGACTTTTTTTATGGCAAATCAGGTAATTAGAATTACACTGAAAGCTTATGATCATCAGTTAGTAGATCAGTCAGCTAAGAAAATCATCGAAACTGCTAAGAAGACAGGAGCACAGGTAAGTGGTCCGGTACCTCTTCCAACAAAGAAGGAAGTTGTTACAATTCTTAGAGCTGTTCACAAGTACAAAGATTCAAGAGAGCAGTTCGAGCAGAGAACTCATAAGAGACTCATCGATGTATTACAGCCATCTCAGAAGACTGTAGATGCATTATCTAAATTAGAGATGCCAGCTGGTGTATTCATCAATCTTAAGGTAATGAACTAATCATTACACAACATTTTAGCGAATGAATTCGCGTAAGTAGTAAAAGCAATAATCCTAAGGGTTTAATATAGAAGTAACGATGCACGAAAGTGCAGCACAGTGGTGCAGGTTCCACTTATATTAGCTGTTCTAGGATGACAGGATGCGCTGTGTTTCATATAGTAATGAACATATCATCTTGTCCGCTGTAGATTAAACAGGAGGAAAATCAATGAAGAAAGCAATTTTAGCTACTAAAGTCGGAATGACTCAAATCTTCAATGAAGACGGTGTGTTAACACCTGTAACTGTTCTTCAGGCTGGTCCTTGTGTTGTTACACAAGTTAAGACAGTAGAAAACGACGGTTACGATGCAGTTCAGGTAGGTTTCGCTGATATTAAAGAAAAGTTAGTCAGCAAGCCTGTTAAAGGACATTTTGATAAGGCAGAAGTTCCTTATAAGAGATTCGTAAGAGAGTTCAAGTTTGAGAACGCTTCTGAATACAATGTTAAGGACGAAATTAAGGCAGATATCTTCGCAGTAGGCGATAAGGTGGATGCAACTGCTATTTCAAAGGGTAAAGGTTTCCAGGGCGCAATCAAGAGATTAGGCCAGTCAAGAGGACCTATGGCTCATGGTTCTAAGTTCCACAGACATCAGGGTTCAAACGGATCAGCAACAACACCTGGTAGAGTATTCAAGGGAAAAGGAATGCCTGGACATATGGGTTCAAAGAGAATCACAATCCAGAATCTTGAAGTAGTAAGAGTTGATGTTGAAAATAACGTAATCTTAGTTAAGGGTGCAGTACCTGGACCTAAGAAATCATTAGTAACACTGAAAGAAACAGTAAAGGCTAGCAAGTAGTTTTTGCTAAGGAAGGAGGACCATACAGATGGCAAACGTATCTGTTTACAATATTGAAGGCAAGGAAGTTGGTTCTATTGAATTAAATGATGCAGTATTCGGTGTTGAGGTTAACGAACACCTTGTACACATGGCAGTAGTTAATCAGCTTGCAAATAATCGTCAGGGAACACAGAACGCTAAGACACGTTCAGAAGTTTCTGGTGGCGGAAGAAAACCTTGGAGACAGAAGGGAACTGGTCATGCAAGACAGGGTTCTACAAGAGCTCCACAGTGGACAGGCGGTGGTGTTGTATTTGCACCAAAGCCAAGAGATTATTCATTTAAGATGAATAAGAAAGAAAAGAAGCTCGCTCTTCTTTCTGCATTATCATCAAAGGTTGCAGATAGCAAGATCGTTGTACTTGACGAGTTCAAGTTAGATGAAATCAAGACAAAGAAATTTGTTGAAGTTATGAATAATATTAAAGTTGATAAGGCTTTAGTTGTTCTTGAAGGTGAGAACAAGAATGTTGTTCTTTCCGGTAGAAATGTTCCTACAGTTAAGGTTACAGCAACAAATGAAATCAATACATTTGATGTTCTTAAGTATGATACTTTAGTAGTAACTAAGGCAGCTGTAGAGAAATTAGAGGAGGTGTATGCATAATGGCAAACGTACAGTATTATGATGTAATCCTCAAACCTGTAATCACAGAGAAGTCTATGGCTGATATGGCTGATAAGAAATATACATTCTTAGTTCATACAGATGCTAATAAGACAATGATTAAGGAAGCTGTTGAGAAAATGTTCGAAGGAACTAAGGTTGCTTCAGTAAACACAATGAACAGCATTGGAAAGAAGAAGAGAAGAGGAAGAACAGTTGGTACAACTGCTAAGACAAAGAAGGCAATTGTTCAGTTAACTGAAGATAGCAAGGATATCGAGCTCTTCGAAGGACTTTAAGATTTAGAAACATTTAACGTGTAGAAAACAATATTACACAGACTCGAAAGGAGAGAATATAATGGGAATTAAAACATATAACCCATATACACCTTCCAGAAGAAACATGACTGGATCAGATTTCTCAGAAATCACAAAGACTACTCCTGAGAAATCATTGCTCGCTAAGAAGAGCAAGACAGCTGGTCGTAATAACCAGGGTAAGATAACTGTTAGACACCACGGTGGTGGAAACAGACAGAAATACAGAATTATCGATTTCAAGAGAAATAAAGAAGGCGTTCCTGCTAAGGTTATCGGAATTGAGTACGATCCAAACAGAACAGCTAACATTGCTCTTATCTGCTACGCAGACGGAGAGAAATCATATATCCTTGCACCTCAGGGATTAACAGACGGTATGACAGTTCAGAACGGTGCCGGTGCAGAAGTAAGAGTTGGTAACTGCTTACCATTCACAGAGATTCCTGTAGGTACTCAGGTGCACAACATTGAATTATATCCAGGTAAAGGTGGACAGCTTGTTCGTTCTGCTGGTAACTCAGCTCAGTTAATGGCTAAGGAAGGAAAGTATGCAACACTTAGATTACCTTCCGGAGAAATGAGAATGGTACCAATTATCTGTCGTGCAACAATCGGTGTTGTAGGTAATGGTGATCATAACCTTATCAATCTTGGTAAGGCTGGACGTAAGAGACATATGGGTATCAGACCTACAGTTCGTGGTTCTGTTATGAACCCTAATGACCATCCACACGGTGGTGGTGAAGGTAGAGCACCAGTTGGTCGTCCAAGCCCAATGACTCCTTGGGGTAAGCCTGCTATGGGTCTCAAGACTCGTAAGAAGAAGAAAGCTTCTAACAAGCTTATCATAAGAAGAAGAGACGGAAAGGCAATCAAGTAATTATATTACTTGATTGTACCTTGATTAGATTATACTAAGATTTTGAAAGATTATAAGGAGGTTTCAACCTATGGCTCGTTCATTAAAAAAAGGACCATTCGCAGATGAAAGCTTACTTAAGAAGGTTGATGCATTAAATGCAGCAAACAATAAAGAAGTTATCAAGACATGGTCACGTCGATCAACAATTTTCCCATCTTTTGTTGGTCATACAATCGCTGTTCATGACGGAAGAAAGCATGTTCCTGTATATGTTACAGAAGACATGGTTGGTCATAAGCTCGGTGAGTTCGTTGCTACAAGAACTTACAGAGGACACGGTAAAGACGAAAAGAAGAGTAGATAATTAGGATATTTTGAAAGGAGGTTTAATCGATGGCAAACGGACATAGATCCCAGATTAAACGTGAAAGAAACGCCGTTAAGGATACAAGACCAAGCGCAAAGTTATCTTACGCCAGAGTATCTGTTCAGAAGGCTTGTTTCGTATTAGATGCTATTAGAGGCAAGAGCCTTGAAGAAGCACTCGGTATTGTTATGTACAATCCAAGATATGCTTCATCACTTATAGAGAAGTTATTGAAATCAGCAGCAGCTAATGCTGAGAACAACAACGGTATGGATCCAAGCAAGTTATATGTAGAAGAGTGCTACGCTAACAAAGGACCTACAATGAAGAGAGTTCATCCAAGAGCACAGGGTAGAGCTTATAGAATCGAAAAGAGAATGAGCCATATCACTGTTATATTAAATGAAAGATAATTACATTTCCTAAAGAATAGAAAGGAGATTTTATGGGACAGAAAGTTAATCCTCATGGTTTGAGAGTCGGCGTTATCAAAGACTGGGACTCAAAATGGTATGCAGAAGAAACATTTGCAGACAACCTTGTAGAAGATTATAACATTAGAAAATTCCTTAAAAATAAGCTTTACGCTGCAGGAATTTCAAAGATTGAAACAGAAAGAGCTTCAGACAGATTAAAGGTTATCATCTACACAGCTAAGCCGGGTGTTGTTATCGGTAAAGGTGGTGCTGAGATCGAGAACTTAAAGAAACAGGTTGAGAAGTTAACATCTGCTAAGAGATTAAGCATTGATATTAAGGAAGTTAAGAGACCGGATAAGGACGCTCAGTTAGTAGCTGAGAATATTGCTCAGCAGTTAGAAAATCGTATCTCTTTCAGAAGAGCTATGAAGTCTTGCATGAGCAGAACAATGAAGCAGGGAGCTAAGGGTATTAAGGCAGCTTGCTCAGGTCGTCTTGGCGGAGCAGATATGGCTCGTACAGAGTTCTACAGCGAAGGTACAATTCCACTTCAGACACTTCGTGCTGACATTGACTATGGTTTTGCAGAAGCAAACACAACATACGGCAAAGTTGGTGTTAAGGTTTGGATATATGAAGGTGAGGTACTTCCAACTAAGACTAATGTTGATAAGGAAGGGAGCGATAAGTAATGTTACTACCTAAGAGAGTTAAACATCGTAGACAGTTCCGTGGTTCTATGGCTGGTAAGGCTACAAGAGGCAACAAGATTACTAATGGTGAATATGGTATTGTTGCAACAGAACCATGCTGGATTAAGTCAAATCAGATAGAAGCAGCCCGTGTCGCTATGACAAGATATATCAAGCGTGGCGGTAAAGTATTTATTAAGATTTTCCCAGATAAGCCGGTAACAGGTAAGCCTATCGGTGTTCGTATGGGTAAAGGTAAAGGTAACTTAGAGTGCTGGGTAGCAGTAGTTAAACCTGGACGTGTTATGTTTGAGATTTCAGGAGTTCCTGAAGAAACAGCAAGAGAAGCTTTACGTCTTGCTACTCATAAACTTCCTTGCAAGTGCAAGATCGTTTCACGTGCAGACTTAGAAGGCGGTGATAACAGTGAAAACTAATACTTATGTAAAAGATTTACAGGCAAAATCAGCTGCAGATTTAAATGAGGAATTAGTAGCTGCTAAAAAGGAACTTTTCAATTTAAGATTCCAGAACGCAACAAATCAGTTAGATAATACAGCAAGAATCAAAGAAGTTAGAAAGAATATTGCTAGAATTCAGACTGTAATTGCTCAGAAGAATGCTTAAATCACATTTTATATGTTTATATTCCTAGGAAAGGAGAACGACTGTGGAAGAGAGAAATTTAAGAAAAACTCGTACAGGTAGGGTAGTCAGCAATAAGATGGATAAGACAATCGTTGTTGCTGTAGAAGATAATGTTAAGCATCCACTTTACAACAAGATTGTAAAGAGAACATATAAGTTAAAGGCTCACGATGAGAACAATGAATGTTTAATCGGTGACGTTGTTAAGGTAATGGAAACTAGACCTTTATCTAAGGATAAGAGATGGAGATTAGTTGAGATTATCAGCAGAGCAAAATAATTAATGATAATTTATATTTGATATTACTGAAAGGGGTAGTATTATGGTACAACAGGAAACCAGACTTAAGGTTGCCGATAACACAGGTGCTAAAGAAATCCTTTGCATCAGAGTTATGGGTGGATCAACAAGAAGATATGCAAATATCGGAGATGTTATTGTCGCTACTGTTAAAGAAGCAACACCAGGCGGCGTTGTTAAAAAGGGCGATGTTGTTAAGGCCGTTGTAGTACGTTCTGTAAAGGGCGCACGTCGTAAAGATGGCTCATACATTAAATTTGATGAGAATGCTGCTGTAATAATTAAAGATGATCAGACTCCTAAGGGAACTCGTATCTTTGGACCAGTAGCTAGAGAGTTAAGAGATAAGAAGTTTATGAAGATAGTATCTCTTGCTCCAGAAGTATTATAGGAGGTGCCACAATGTCAGCTTGTAGAATTAAAAAGAACGATATTGTTAAGGTTATCGCAGGAAAAGATAAGGGCAAGGAAGGCAAGGTATTGTCTGTAAATGCTGAAAAACATACAGCTATCGTTGAGGATGTTAACAAGGTTACAAAGCATGCTAAACCAAGTGCAGCTAACCAGCAGGGTGGAATTCTCCATCAGGAAGCTCCAATCGATATTTCTAACCTTATGTTAGTTGTTGATGGAAAAGCTACAAAGGTTGCATTCCGATATGAAGACAACGGAGATAAAGTTCGTGTTGCAAAGTCAACAGGTAAGGTTATCGACGTAGTTAAGAAGGCTAACAAATAATAGAGGAAGGAGGCAATAATTTTGAGTAGACTTAGAGATTTATATGATGATGAAATCACTAAAAAGATGACAGAAAAATTCGGTTACAAGAATCCTATGCAGATTCCTAAGATCGATAAGATTGTAATAAATATGGGCGTTGGCGAAGCTAAAGAGAACTCAAAGCTTCTTGACGCAGCTGTTAAAGAACTTGAAACTATTTCAGGTCAGAAGGCAGTTCTTACAAGAGCAAAGAATTCAATTGCTAACTTCAAGTTAAGAGAAGGTCAGGCAATCGGATGTAAGGTTACTCTCCGTGGAGAGAAGATGTATGAATTCCTTGATAGACTTGTAAATCTTGCATTACCACGTGTACGTGATTTTAGAGGCGTTAGCGCTGATTCATTCGATGGAAGAGGAAATTATGCTTTAGGTATTAAAGAGCAGATTATCTTCCCTGAAATCGAGTATGACAAGATTGATAAGGTTAGAGGTATGGATGTTATCATCACAACAACAGCTAAGACAGATGAAGAGGCACGTGAATTATTAAGATTATTCAACATGCCATTCAAAAATTAAAAAGGAGGAGGTAAATTACTATGGCTAAGACTTCTATGAAAGTAAAGCAGCAGAGAGCACCTAAGTTCTCTACAAGAGCTTATACACGTTGCACAATTTGTGGTCGTCCACATTCTGTTTTGAAGAAATACGGAATCTGCAGAATTTGCTTCCGTGAATTAGCTTACAAGGGTCAGATCCCTGGAGTTAAGAAGGCATCTTGGTAAGATTTGTATACGAGTAGATCGTAGTGGATTTTCAAGATATATATGCATGAAATAGTAATACGGCTAAGGCCGTATGCTATATGTGCATGAACAATTGACGTAGTCCTGTATATACAGGAAACCAGTGAATTAATTAAGGAGGAACATTTACAATGACAGATCCAATTGCAGATATGCTTACAAGAATTCGTAATGCTAATACAGCAAAGCATAATACAGTAGATATTCCATCATCAAAGATGAAGCTTTCAATTGCTAAGATTCTTTTAGATGAAGGTTATATTAAGTCTTATGAGCTCGTTGAGAACGGAAACTTCCAGGATATCCGTGTTACATTAAAGTACGGAGCTGATAAGAATGAGAAGATCATCTCAGGACTTCAGAGAATTTCTAAGCCGGGACTTAGAGTTTATGCAAGCAAGGAAGAACTTCCTAAGGTTCTTGGTGGTCTTGGTGTTGCAATCATCTCTACAAACAAGGGTGTTGTAACAGATAAGGAAGCTAGAAAGCTGGGCGTTGGTGGAGAAGTTCTCTGCTTCGTTTGGTAATTATTATAGATACTCACTTACAAAGAAAACATATTCCTATCTTAGTAAAATGTTTTCTTAATCATTTATAGGAGGTGCACGGCATGTCACGTATAGGAAGAATGCCTATCGCTGTCCCAGCAGGTGTCACTGTTGAGATCGCAGAAAATAATAAAGTGACTGTAAAAGGTCCTAAGGGTACTCTTGAGAGAGTTTTACCTGCAGAGATGGACATTAAGAAGGAAGGCGAGGAAATCATCGTTTCCAGACCAAACGACTTAAAGAAAATGAAGTCATTACATGGTTTGACAAGAACATTAATTAACAATATGGTAATTGGTGTTACTGATGGATATGAGAAGAAGCTTGAGATTAACGGTGTTGGTTACAGAGCTCAGAAGCAGGGTAAGAAGTTAGTATTATCATTAGGTTACTCACATCCGGTAGAGATGGAAGATCCAGAAGGAATTGAAACAGTTCTTGATGGAACCAACATCATTATTGTTAAGGGTATCAGTAAAGAAAAAGTTGGCCAGTACGCAGCTGAAATCAGAGCTAAGAGAGCTCCGGAGCCATATAAGGGCAAGGGTATCAAATATTCTGATGAGGTTATTAGACGTAAAGTTGGTAAGACTGGTAAGAAATAATTAAAGGAGTGAATACACAATGGTTAGTAAGAAGTCAAGAACAGTAGTTCGTGAAAATAAGCATAGAAAATTACGTAATCGTTTCAGTGGTACAGCAGAAAGACCACGTTTGGCTGTGTTTAGAAGCAATAATCATATGTACGCTCAGATTATTGACGACACAGTTGGTAAGACATTAGTTTCAGCATCAACACTTGATAAAGATGTTAAGGCTGAGGTTGAAAAGACTAATAACGTTGAAGCTGCTACAGTAGTAGGTACAGTAGTTGCTAAAAAGGCCTTAGAGAAAGGCATTTCAACTGTCGTTTTCGATAGAGGCGGTTATATATATGAAGGTAAAGTAAAAGCATTAGCAGAGGCAGCTCGTGAAGCTGGCCTTGAATTCTAAGCGGAAGGGAGAAACAGACAATATGAAACGTACAATAATTGATGCTAGTAATTTAGAATTGAATGATAATGTAGTATCAATCAAGCGTGTAACAAAGGTTGTAAAGGGTGGACGTAATATGCGTTTTGCAGCTTTGGTTGTTGTTGGTGACGGCAACGGACATGTTGGCGCAGGTGTTGGTAAAGCAGCTGAGGTTCCTGAAGCTATCCGTAAAGGAAAAGAAGATGCTATTAAACATTTAGTAGAAGTTCCAATGGATGAGAATGGTTCAGTTCCACATGATTTCATCGGAAAATTTGGAGGAGCTACAGTTCTCCTTAAGAGAGCTCCTGAAGGTACTGGTACAATCGCTGGTGGTCCAGCTCGTTCAGTTCTCGAGCTTGCAGGTATCAAGAATATCCGTACAAAGTCACTTGGTTCTAACAATAAGCAGAACGTTGTTTTAGCTACAATTGAAGGACTTAAGGCAATGAAGACTCCGGAAGAAGTTGCAAGACTTCGTGGAAAGTCAGTTAGCGAAATTCTTGGTTAATTAACTATAAAATGAAGGTTGATGTGAGAGGTCTGCATAATAGCTTTTCACATGGCAGTTTGTGACGCGAGCTCCACAAACTGTGTTATTAATAATTCGTTAGCACTCGCGGCATGGAGGTTAAAATGGCTGATAAGAAGTTAAGAATAACTTTAGTAAAGTCTCCAATCAGTGCTGTTCCTAAGCATAGAAGAACTGTTGAAGCTATGGGTCTTACAAAGATGCATAAGACAGTTGAACTTCCTGATAATGCTGCAACAAGAGGACAGATTCAGCAGATTGGTTACATGTTAAAGGTAGAAGAAATCTAATAAATAAATCAGATAAGGAGGTGCAGAGATGGATTTATCTAATTTAAGACCTGCAGAAGGTTCTGTAACAAGTGATAATTTCAGAAGAGGTCGTGGACATGGATCTGGTAACGGCAAGACTGCCGGTAAGGGTCACAAAGGACAGAAGGCTCGTTCAGGAGCACCAAGACCAGGCTTTGAAGGTGGACAGATGCCATTATATAGAAGAATTCCTAAGAGAGGTTTCACAAATAGAAACCGCAAGGAATTCGTTGCTATTAACATCAGCACATTAGAGAGATTCGATAACGGTGCAGAGGTTACTGTAGATACATTAATTGAGTCAGGAATCGTTAAGAATCCTAAGGATGGAATTAAGATTCTTGCTAATGGTGAGCTTACAAAGAAGCTTAATGTAAAGGCAAACGCATTCAGTGCTTCAGCTAAAGAAAAGATAGAAGCTCTTGGTGGTTCTTGCGAGGTGATCTAGTATGTTAAAAACACTTGTAGCTGCATTTAAAAATAAAGATATAAGGAAAAAAATTCTTTATACTCTTATGATTCTTGTAGTCGTTAGAGTGGGAAGCTTACTTCCTATTCCTGGGGTAGATACAGATTATTTCAGTAGCTTACTTAGTGGAATTAATACAGGTGATTTAAGTTACCTTAGTGCATTTACGGGAGGTTCATTCGAAAGAATGTCCCTCTTCGCATTAAGTATTACCCCATATATCACATCTTCTATTATCATGCAGCTTCTTACTATTGCAATTCCTAAGTTAGAGGAAATGCAAAAAGAAGGTGAAGATGGTAGAAAGAAGATAGCTTCAATTACAAGATATGTAACTGTTGGTCTTTCATTAATCGAAAGTATTGCAATGGCAGTTGGATTCGGTAGATCAGGTCTTATTAAGGGATATAAAGATTTCAGTACATTGCATTATGTAGTAAGTCTTATTGTTGTTGTTGCAGCACTTACAGCAGGTTCAGCAATGCTTATGTGGCTTGGTGAAAGAATCACAGAAAATGGTGTTGGTAATGGTATTTCTATTGTGTTGTTAATTAACATTATCTCAGGAATGCCAGGTGATTTTGCAACATTATACAGTACATTCGTTGCTCCGAGAACAATTGCTAAAGGAGTTTTAGCAGCAGCAATCATTATTGCGATTCTTGTTGTAATGGTTGTTTTGGTTTGCTTTTTACAGGATGGAGAGAGAAGAATTCCTGTACAGTACTCACAGAAGGTAACCGGAAGAAGATCTGTTGGCGGACAGTCAACTAATATTCCATTAAAGGTTAATACTGCAGGTGTTATGCCGATTATTTTTGCATCCTCACTTATGCAGTTCCCTGTAATTATTGCGCAGTTATTCGGTAAATCATATGAGTGGACTAAGTACCTTAGTTCATCATACTGGTGTAAGGTAGCAACACCTAAGTATTCAATCGGATTAATATTATACATTGTTTTACTTATTGTTTTTGCATATTTTTATACATCAATTACATTTAATCCTATTGAAGTTGCAGATAACTTGAAAAAAGCTGGTGGAGTAATACCTGGTATTACACCTGGTAAGTCTACTAGTGAATACCTCAACAAAATCTTAAATTACATCGTGTTTATCGGTGCAATCGGATTACTCATCATTGCCTTGATTCCAATCATGTGCACAGGATTCTTTAATGCCAGTGTTTCATTTGGAGGAACATCAATAATCATTATTGTTGGTGTTGTACTTGAGACATTAAAGCAGATTGAATCAAAGATGGTTAACCGTTATTATAAGGGATTCTTAAGCGAGTAAGCTTATGTATGATTATAGACTTGCCTGGCAGAAATGCTGGGCGAGTCATTTGTGTATAATGAGAAAACGTATTAGGACTTTACAGCGCTATGCGCAAGAATGGAGAAAAATATGAAAATTATTATGTTAGGTGCTCCGGGAGCAGGTAAGGGTACTCAGGCTAAGAGAATTGCTGAAAAATATGCAATCCCACATATTTCAACAGGAGATATATTCAGAGCGAATATAAAGAATAATACAGAACTTGGTCAGAAGGCTAAGACATATATGGATAAAGGTGAGCTTGTACCGGATGAATTGGTAGTTGACCTTATTATGGATAGATTTAAGGAAGCAGATTGTGCCAACGGATACGTTCTGGATGGTTTCCCAAGAACAATTCCTCAGGCAGAAGCTCTTGATAAGGCTTTAAGTGCAAATAATGAATCTGTAGACTTTGCAATTAATGTTGAAGTTCCGGATGAAAATATTATTAACAGAATGTCAGGAAGACGTGCATGTGTAGGATGTGGTGCAACATATCACATTCAGTTCAACCCTACTAAGGTTGAAGGTATCTGTGATGCTTGTGGAGAGAAACTTATATTAAGAGATGATGATAAGCCGGAGACAGTAAAGAACAGATTATCCGTATATCATGATCAGACACAGCCATTAATTGATTACTATTCTAAGAAGGGTATATTAGCAGAGGTTGACGGTACACAGAGCATGGAAGATGTGTTTAATTCAATTGTAAATGTATTAGGAAAGTAGGCTTGTTATGTCTGTAACAGTAAAATCAGAGCGTGAAATTGAATTAATGAGAGAAGCGGGCAGAATACTGGGAACAGTACTTAGGGATTTAAGTAAGGAGATTCACCCGGGAATGTCAACTTATCAGGTTAATAAATTAGGCGACGAGATGATAAGAAGCTACGGATGTATTCCTTCATTTTTAAATTATCAGGGATATCCTGCTTCAATATGTACATCAGTTAACGAAGAGGTTGTACATGGTATTCCATCTAAGAAGCGTATTCTTAAAGATGGGGATATCATAAGTATGGACGCCGGAGTTATATATCACGGATACCATTCAGATGCTGCCAGAACAGTAGGCGTGGGTGAGATAAGTGAGGAAGCATCGAAACTGATTGAAAGAACAAAGCAGAGTTTCTTTGAAGGAATAAAATTTGCCAAGGAAGGCTGCCACCTACATGAAATCTCAAATGCAATTGCTGATTATAATGAATCATTTGGATACGGCGTAATAAGAGATCTTGTTGGGCATGGAATTGGCACAGAGCTTCATGAGGAACCACAGATTCCTAACTTTAGACAGGAACGAAGGGGAATGAAGCTATATTCAGGAATGACCCTTGCCATAGAACCTATGGTTTCGGCGGGAGGTTATTCGGTTAAGTGGCTGGATGATGACTGGACAGTAGTAACTCAGGATAAATCCTTAGCCGCCCATTATGAGAATACAGTGTTAATCACAAAAAACGGACCGGAAATATTATCCTTAGTTGAATAAAGAAAGGCAGACAGCTGTTATGATAGATTATAAAGTTGGATATTTTGCATATTCAATGGCAGGACATGACAAAGGTTCAATATATGTTATTGTTGATGTGAAAGGTGAATATGTTTATCTTTGTGACGGTAAGATAAGAACTACAGACAATTTAAAGAAGAAGAAGATTAAACATATTCAGGTAATCAAAAAATGTGATGAAACGATTTCATATAAACTCGAGCAAAATCTTGAAATAAGAAACGAAGATATAAAATTGGCAATAAAAAAGCAGATTAAAGATATTAAAGGAGGCAATATATGTCAAAGGCAGATGTAATCGAAATTGAAGGAACTGTTGTTGAAAAGTTACCTAATGCATTTTTTAAGGTAGAACTTGAAAATGGACATCAGATTTTAGCAACAATAAGCGGAAAATTAAGAATGAATTTTATCAGAATTCTTCCTGGAGATAAGGTAACAATTGAACTTTCTCCATACGATTTAACAAAAGGAAGAATTATCTGGAGAGATAAGTAAAAAAATGTAAAAATTTTTCTTGCATTATAAAAATATACTGTGCTATAATAGTCAACGAACTTGTCTGAAAGGAGGCTTTTGCAGTGAAGGTTAGATCATCAGTAAAACCAATTTGTGAAAAATGCAAAGTCATTAAGAGAAAGGGTAGAATCATGATAATATGTGAAAACCCTAAGCACAAGCAGAGACAGGGTTAATCCTTAAGGAGAGAAGTAGAGATACTTCTCATGTTTGTGCGTTGTGAAGTCAATATCACTAGTTGGCATCACAACATAAGTTTTACCTCATAATTATAGTAAGAGGTAAGATAATAGTTTTGCGGCTGCAGTAATGAACCACCAGGCTATGTTGTAGGTGGAACGTTACTATATTATAAATCCGTAGTTTTATGGCAACGCACACATTTCAGGCGTCACTAAGTGACGAGCTGCGTATGTATAAACTACATAATATTATTATTTATTGATTAAACGGAGGTTAAAGAACACATGGCTCGTATTTCAGGTGTAGACTTACCAAGAGAAAAACGTATCGAGATCGGACTTACTTATGTTTATGGTATTGGCCGAGTTAGAGCATCTAAGATTCTTGCTGAGGCTGGTGTTAATCCAGATACTCGAGTTAAGGATTTAACAGATGAGGAAGTTGCAAAGATCGCTAAGGTTATCGATGCAGACACAGAGAATTTAGTAGAAGGTGACTTAAGAAGAGAAGTTGCCATGAATATTAAGAGATTAAAGGAAATCGGTTGCTACAGAGGAATCCGTCACAGAAAGGGACTTCCTGTAAGAGGTCAGAAAACAAAGACTAATGCAAGAACATGTAAGGGTCCAAAGAAGACAGTAGCAAATAAGAAGAAATAATTGTTAAACTCACAGGAGGTTAGATAATCATGGCTCAGAAAGTTACAAAAAAAGTGACAAAGAAGCGTGTTAAAAAGAATGTTGAAAGAGGACAGGCACATATTCAGTCATCTTTCAATAATACAATAGTTACTTTAACAGATGCAGAAGGAAATGCTTTATCATGGGCATCTGCAGGTGGACTTGGATTCAGAGGATCTAAGAAGTCTACTCCATATGCAGCACAGATGGCAGCAGAAACAGCAACAAAGGCTGCTTTAGTTCACGGATTAAAGTCTGTAGACGTTATGGTTAAGGGACCTGGTTCAGGTAGAGAGGCAGCTATTCGTGCTCTTTCTGCATGCGGTCTTGAAGTTACAAGTATTAAGGATGTTACTCCAGTTCCACATAATGGATGCCGTCCACCAAAGCGTAGAAGAGTTTAATTTAGGGAGGTAAATAACAATGGCAGTTAATAGAACACCTGTGCTCAAGAGATGTAGATCTCTTGATTTAGATCCTGTATATTTAGGAATAGATAAAAAGTCTAGAAGAAAGGCTAAGAATGCCGGAAGAAAGGTTAGCGAGTACGGTTTACAGCTTCGTGAGAAGCAGAAGGCTAAATTCATCTACGGTGTATTAGAGAAGCCTTTCAGAAATTACTATAAGAAGGCTGAGAGACAGAAGGGTATGACTGGTGAGAACCTTATGGTTATGCTTGAGCTCAGACTTGACAATGTTATCTTCAGATTAGGTTTTGCCAGAACAAGAAAAGAAGCAAGACAGATCGTAGATCATAAGCATGTATTAGTAAATGGTAAGTGCGTTAACATCCCTTCATACTTAGTTAAGGCTGGAGATGTTATTGAAATCAGAGAGAAGTCAAAGTCTTCTGCAAGATATAAGGAAGTGCTTGAATCTACTAATGGAAGATTAGTTCCAGAGTGGTTAGAGGCTGATGCTGATGCTCTTAAGGGTACAGTTAAGTCATTACCTACAAGAGAAGTTATCGATGTTCCAGTTAATGAGATGCTTATCGTCGAGTTATATTCTAAGTAATCTTTAAGGGTTAGCAAAGAATAAACTTATTTAAACCCAATAATGAAGGAGGGGCTATACATGGTTGATGCAGATTTTAATTTCAAGATGCCAAAGATTGAGATGACTGAAGAGTCAGAAGATGGAAAGTATGGAAGATTTGTAGTTGAGCCACTTGAAAGAGGATATGGTTTAACACTTGGTAATTCATTGAGAAGAATTATGCTTTCTTCATTAGTTGGTACTGCTGTAAGTAGTATCAAGATTGAAGGCGTTCTTCATGAATTCAGCTCAATTCCAGGCGTTAAGGAAGATGTTACTGAAATCGTAATGAACATTAAGCAGTTATCAATCAAGAACAACGGAGTTTCTGTTGAGCCTAAGGAAGCACATATTGACTTCGTAGGCGAAGGTGTAGTTAAAGCATCTGATATTCAGGTAGACCCTGATATTGAAATCATAAATCCAGATCTTGTTATTGCACATCTTAATAATGCAGATAGCAAGCTCGTTATGGAACTTACAATCACAAATGGACGTGGTTATGTAAGCTCAGAAAGAAATAAGAGAGACGATCAGGCAGCTGGCGTTATTGCCATTGATTCAATTTACACACCTGTAGAGAGAGTTAATATGGCTGTTGAGAACACTCGTGTAGGTCAGGATACAGATTTTGACAAGCTTACTCTTGATATATTTACAAATGGAACTATCGCTCCGGACGAAGCATTAAGTCTTGCAGCTAAGGTTCTCAGTGAACATTTAAAGGGATTCATTAATCTTTCAGAAAATGCAGCTAAGGCTGAAATTATGGTTGAGCAGCAGGAAGATGAATCAACAAAGGTTCTTTCAATGAGTATTGAAGATCTTGAGTTATCAGTTCGTTCATCTAATTGTCTTAGAAGAGCAGGAATCAACACAGTTGAGGAACTTTGCAATAAGACACCAGATGATATGATCAAGGTTAGAAATCTTGGTAAGAAGTCATTAGATGAAGTGCTTTTGAAACTTAAGCAGTTAAATTTGCATCTTAAATCTAGCGAAGATTAATTATTTGTAGACAAAGACATCTATACAGTAAGACCATATGCGCTTGTATAGACGTTACAAATGGAGGTTAAATAAAATGGCAAAGTATAGAAAGCTTGGCAGAACATCAAGCCAGAGAAAGGCTTTATTAAGAGGTCAGGTAACAGCTTTAATCGAGAATGGAAAGATTGTTACTACAGAGGCAAGAGCTAAGGAAGTAAGAAAGATTGCTGAAAAGCTTATAACACTTGCAGTTAAGGAAAAAGACAACTATGAGACAGTTACTGTTTCAGCTAAGGTTGCAAAGAAAGATGCTAACGGCAAGAGAGTTAAAGAAGTTGTTAATGGCAAGAAGGTTACTGTTTATGATACAGTAGAGAAGGAAATCAAAAAGGATCTTCCTTCAAGACTCCATGCAAGAAAGCAGATGGATAAGATTCTTTACACAGTTACAGAAGTTCCTACTGAAGTTGCTGGAAAGAAGAAGAACACAAAGAAGGTTGATCTCACAGATAAGTTATTTGATGAGATAGCTCCTAAGTATGTTGATCGCAAGGGTGGATACACAAGAATCGTAAAGATTGGTTTACGTAAGGGCGATGCAGCTATGGAAGTACTTCTTGAATTAGTTTAGTATTAATATTATAATTTATGAGCGGATGGGGGCCTCTACTTCTGTCCGCTCTTGTTGTATATAATGAGAGGTTACAGATAGGAGAATGTATAATGGGAATAATAAGGGCAGAAAATCTTACATTTGAATACATTCGTCGTGATGAAGATGGTAACGTTGAGGGAATAACTACAGCGGTTGACAACGTTAATATAGATATTAAAGCCGGAGATTTTGTGGCTGTGTTAGGGCATAATGGTTCCGGCAAATCAACATTTGCAAAGCATCTTAACGCATTGGTTATGCCAACAGAGGGCACCGTTTATGTTGATGGTATGGACACCAAGGATGGGGATAATACATTGAAAGTGCGCCAGACTGCAGGAATGGTGTTTCAGAATCCTGATAACCAGATAATATGTACCCTGGTTGATGAGGAGGTTGGATTTGGTCCTGAAAATATTGGTGTACCTACTGATGAGATATGGGAAAGAGTAGAGAGCAGCTTAAAATCAGTGGGAATGTATGAGTATAGAAATGCTTCACCTAACAAACTTTCCGGAGGACAGAAGCAGAGGGTTGCCATAGCGGGAATAGTCGCAATGAAGCCTAAGTGTATAGTTCTTGACGAGCCTACTGCAATGCTTGATCCTCTGGGAAGAAGAGAAGTGATTAATGTATTACATCAGCTTAATAAACAGGAAAATGTTACGATTATTCTTATAACACATTATATGGAAGAGGTAATTGATGCAGACCATGTATATGTTATGGATAAAGGAAAGCTTGTCATGAGCGGAACACCGAGACAGATTTTTTCACAGGTTGAGAAGTTAAAAGAATTGAGACTGGATGTGCCTCAGGTTACTGAGCTGGCATATGAGTTGAAAAAGGCAGGTATTCCTATAAAAGACGGTATTCTTACTAATCAGGAATTAATTCAGGAATTGGAGAGAGTCAGAGCTGATTAACAGGGATTTAATAGTGAAACATTTTGCGTGTTAGATTGGAGAGCATATGTCGATAATCGTTGATAATATAAGTTATACATACGAAATTGGTACAGGCTTTGAAAAAAAAGCATTAAAAAATATTTCCTGCGCTATTGAAGATGGCGAATTTATTGGACTGATAGGTCATACAGGTTCCGGTAAGTCAACATTTATACAGCACCTTAATGGGCTGATAAAGGCTACAAGCGGTCATATATATTACAATGGCAAGGATATATATGAAGACGGCTACAATATGAAGGATTTAAGAAGCAGAGTGGGTCTGGTTTTCCAGTATCCCGAGCATCAGCTTTTTGAAACAGATATATTTAAGGATGTGTGTTTCGGACCTAAGAATCAGGGGCTAAGCAGACAGGAATATGAAATAAGGGCATTTGAAAGTCTTAGAATGGTGGGACTTGATGAAAATCTATATTATCAGTCACCGTTTGATTTGTCAGGAGGACAAAAGAGAAGGGTGGCAATTGCAGGTGTGCTTGCCATGAAACCGGAAGTCCTTATTCTGGATGAGCCAACGGCGGGGCTTGATCCAAAAGGCAGAGATGACATTTTGGATTGCTTGAAATATTTGAAAGAAGAAACAGGAATGACAATAATATTGGTGTCTCACAGCATGGAGGATGTAGCCAAATATGTGGACAGAATCATGGTGATGAATGACGGCATTTTAATGTATGATGATACACCTGCAAATGTATTTACACATTATAGAGAACTTGAAAGTATCGGACTTGCTGCGCCTCAGGTAACTTACATTATGAATGATATTAAAAATGCCGGCTTTAATGTGGATACCAATGTAATCACAGTGGACGAGGCGAGAAACAGCATTTTAAATGCAATACGATAACCGGAATTTTAATTAGCAATTAACATATAAGTGGCGAACGGACACGACGTCAACAGGAGAATATATGATTAGAGATATTACAATAGGTCAGTATTATAAAGCGGATTCAGTGATTCATAAATTAGACCCAAGAGTAAAGCTTATGGGTACATTAATATTTATAGTGTCGCTATTTCTTGGACAGAATTTATGGATGTATATATTCATAACATTTTGTCTTGCCGCTGTCTTAAAAATTTCCAAAATACCTTTTAAGTTCATTGTTAAGGGCTTGAAAGCGGTAGTTATATTAATAGTAATAAGTGCAGCATTTAATCTTTTTCTTACCACAGGAGACCCGTTGATAACGGTATGGAAGATTACAATTACAAAGCAGGGATTAAAAACGGCTGTATTTATGGTTATAAGGATTATATACCTGATTATCGGTTCGTCTCTTATGACACTTACAACTACACCTAATAATCTTACGGATGGACTTGAAAAAGGGCTGGGATTTTTAAAATATATAAAGGTGCCAGTACATGAGGTTGCCATGATGATGTCCATAGCATTAAGATTTATTCCTATCCTTATAGAAGAGACGGATAAGATAATGAAAGCCCAGATGGCAAGAGGTGCAGATTTTGAAAATGGCAATTTATTGAAGAGAGCCAAGGCGATGGTTCCCATACTTGTACCATTATTTGTATCAGCCTTCAGAAGAGCCAATGATCTTGCGCTTGCCATGGAAGCCAGATGTTATCATGGTTCCGAGGGAAGAACTAAGATGAAGCCGTTAAAATATGAGAAGAGAGACCGGATGGCGTATCTTTATATGGGACTTTATCTTTTGATCGCCGTTGTAATTAGAATATTTTTGTAAATATGATTGAATTTAGTGGGGAATAGTGTGAAAAATCACGCTGATGCGCTGATTTTTCATACGGCTATTTGTGCCGCAGGCACCACAAATAGCATTTATCGCAGAGCCAAATCTGATATTTGGCTCGCGATTCCTTTGGCACTAAAGTGCCTGCGGAGTGGGGAATAGTATGAAGAGAATTAAGCTGGTGGTTGCTTATGACGGAACCAACTATTGCGGATGGCAGATACAGCCTAATGAACCAACCATAGAAAATGAATTGGATAAAGCCATATATGAACTTACAAAAGAGAAGGTTCATGTAACAGGTGCCAGCAGGACGGATACCGGTGTGCATGCCCTGGGTAATGTAGCTGTGTTTGACACGGAATCTTCAATACCCGGTGAAAGATTTTCTTATGCTCTTAACAGATTTTTACCGGAGGATATTGCTGTACAAAGTTCATGTGAGGTTGCCCCGGATTTTCATCCAAGACATTGTGAGACCAGAAAGACATACCGTTACAGAATACTAAATACCGAATTTCCTGTGCCACAGAAAAGGAATTATACATGGAATGTAAAGGGAAAACTGGATATTGAAGCTATGAAAGAGGCTGCAAAATACATAGTGGGTGAACATGATTTTAAAAGTTTTTGCTGCGTGAGGACGCAGGCAGAATCAACAGTGAGAACCATTTATGATATTCAACTTAAACGCCATAATGATGAGATATACCTTGACATAATGGGAAATGGATTTCTCTATAATATGGTTAGGATAATTACAGGAACGCTGGTTCAGGTGGGGAAAGGAAAATATAAACCGGATTATATAAAGGAGATGCTTTCTGCGTGTGATAGGACAGAGGCAGGACAGACAGCTCCGCCTCAAGGTCTGACACTTATGAACATTGAATATGTTGAATAGCAATGCGTCTGGTGGATAACTGAAATTTTAATTGAGGAAAATGTGGAAAGGACCATATTTTTTAAAAAACATTTTTAAAAAATTATAAATATTTTTTATTGACACACCAGGGGTCGTGTTATATAATCTTTAAATGTGGCGTGCAAAAGTGCGCCCAATTCATAGTTAATCTGATTTAAGTGTTTCACCAATAATGCCCCGGAGAAGCATTTAATATATATTAACAGTAAACAATTATAAAAGCATTTAAGCAATATTTTAGGAGGAAAACTAATGAGTACTTATATGGCTAGTGCGTCAAACATCGAAAGAAAATGGTATGTTGTTGATGCTGCAGATTATACATTAGGTCGTTTATCATCACAGGTTGCTGCTGTATTAAGAGGTAAGAACAAGCCTACTTATACACCATTCCTTGATTGTGGTGACAACGTTATCGTTATCAACGCTGAGAAGGTTCAGCTTACAGGTAAGAAGTTAGACCAGAAGATTTACTACAATCACTCAGATTATGTTGGTGGTATGAAGGAAACAACACTTAAGGAAATGATGGAAAAGAAACCTGAGAGAGTTATTGAACTTGCTGTTAAGGGTATGCTTCCAAAGGGACCTTTAGGAAGACAGATGTACACAAAGCTTCACGTTTATGCTGGTCCGGATCACGATCATGCAGCTCAGAAGCCAGAAGTTTTAAAGTTTTAATTAAGGGACAATTAATAAGGAGGAATTAACAGTGGCTAAGAAAGCAAACGGAAAGTTCTACGGAACAGGTAGAAGAAAAAGCAGTATTGCTAGAGTATATTTAGTACCAGGTAATGGTAATATCACAATAAATAAGAGATCACTTGATGAATATTTTGGTCTTGAAACACTTAAGGTTGTTGTTAAGCAGCCATTAGTACTTACAGAAACAACTGAGAAGTTTGATGTAATTGTTAATGTACACGGTGGTGGATACACAGGTCAGGCCGGAGCTATCAGACATGGTATCTCAAGAGCTCTTCTTCAGGCAGATTCTGAAGAGTATCGTCCAGCACTTAAGAAAGCAGGATACTTAACAAGAGATCCAAGAATGAAGGAAAGAAAGAAGTACGGTCTCAAAGCAGCCCGTCGTGCTCCACAGTTCTCAAAGAGATAATCGATTTCACAATCCGGAACGTCTCAGGACGTTTCAGAAAAGTATATTACACTCCAGGACTTTTGTTCTGGGGTGTTTTTTATGATAACTGTGGTAAAATTACTTATAGTGAAAATATTTATATGCAGGGAAGGACAATTATGATAGCACCAAGAAAGATAAAACATATGGCGGAGAAAATGGAAAGAGAAAATTTGGAGTTCCGCATGTTTTTGAAGTGTAGTGCAGATGAAAAAAATTAGATGAGCAATTTGCCAAATTACACAATAAATTGTTTGAAGAGTATGATTGTAGTAGATGTAGAAATTGTTGTAAGTGCTATTATGGGAGTATACCTTTATCTGATATAAAGAAAGATGCATCTACAAACCAGCCAGAACGTTTACATAGTTTGTATAGTATGTTGGAGGCTGTTCAGGTTTGTCTGGTTGCATTTGAAATATTTGAAAGATTAAAGACGGAATATGGCTTTGAAAAATAAGTATGATACAATATGAACTAGTATACATTATTTAGACAGCACATTTTAGATAGAGGAATTGAATATTATGAGGATGGAAATGTTGTTGATTTTCAATGTCCAAAGTCTTGACATAGCTCCAGTATGGGAAGAAACCGGATATTTTAATAACGATGTATGAAAATTCTTTTGACATGTTTTGTTAATGATATTACTATTATCTCATAAAAGGTGCTACCGATAGACGGTTAGTCCAGTTTATGAATTGATTAAAATAATCGCCTCAGTTTACCAGACCGGTGGCGATTATTTTTTCGTGATTTATTACCGAGTGTATATCCAAGTCCAAAGCAGGTTAAGCCAAAACTTAAAACTGCAATGAGACTTTCAAGAGTCAACATTGGCATCCCTCCTTTGAAAGATTTCATACAAGATGATTTCTATGTAATCAGAGGGTCACAGTCCCTCTGCTGAAGGACTAACCGCTTACCGAATAGTGTAGTACCAAATTAATGATAACAGTAAAATGGTTAGTATGCAATAAAAATAATTTGAAGAAAACAATTAAAAGTGAAATTGACAAATGGGATTTGAAATATACGGAAGCTAAAGGAAGTTGTGGGCAGTTCTCAACATAAAACACATATGCAATACATAGGAACGCAAGAATGACCGAGATGAAGCGAAGCGGAATCGAGGTTCTTCTTGTGTTCGCAGATAACGTGGGAAAATCATAGACGAACGAATAAAATGAGTTATTAAATGATACAATAAATGATATCATAAAATGAGACGATAAAGGAGTGGTATCATGGAAACAAGATAAATCCAAATCCACCTTTTACAGAAGAGGAAAAAACCTATGCCGAATTTAGCAAGTCATTATAATTCAAAACAAAGTGACAGCTTGTCAAAAATTTCCGTTTTGCTGTCGATAGCAGCGGGGATTACAATGGCAGGCTTTTTGTTGTGGCTGGGAGTAACGGATAATATTGAGGTTTATCAGAGCAGAGAGGATTGTAGTTATGAGGTGCTGGAGGAGGTGGCCTGCCAGGAGATTGAGGATGCCGAAGCACCTATAGGTATCAAAAAGGAATATGTGTTTTTCCTGGACCAGAGGAGTGATCACGATGCAAGCCTTGCGTTTTATACCGTGCATCAGAATGTGGAGGTGTATCTGGAGGGAGAGTGTGTTTTCCGGATGGAACCTGTGGAGGAACGAAGTACCATCAAAACAGCCGGCAGCAACTGGGTTATGATACCACTTTACAGGGAGGATGCTGGAAAAGAAATTCGTGTGGAGATTACTCCAGTCTATGAAAGCTTCCGGGACAGGCAGGTTGAGTTCCTTTTTGGTTCATCACTTGCCATTTACCGTTATCGCCTGGCGTTGGATTTGCCGCAGATTATTCTTGGTATCATGGCGATATTTGTGGGAATTGTTTTTCTCTGCGTGGCAACTTACAATGTAGTTGAAAAGGGACGGGGTAAGAGCCTGATTTCTTTAGGGTTGTTTTCTACAATGATAGGTTTGTGGAGGCTGACGGATACAAGGTTCACCCCTTTTATCCTGCCGGAGAAACCTGTCTTTCTCTTCTATGTGTCTATCTGTATGTTAATGCTGGGGATGATACCTCTGATGAAATGGTTTGGGGAATATTTTGAGAAGGAAGGGCGGCAGGTGCTGGATGTCTGCTGCATTGTGGATGCACTTGCATGTCTTGTTCAGGTTTTGTTCCAAATCTGCGGCATCCTAGATTTTCGGGAAATGCTAGTGCTTACACATATCCTGATTGGAACAGATGCCGTCATAATGATTGGTATTGCAGTGCAGGAACGGAAAAAGTATCCGCGGAAGAAGGAAATACCGGCAGCCAGAAGACTTTCCTATCTGTTTGTGGCAGGGGCGATGGCAGATGTGGCAGCTTTTTATATTAAGGGTAATTCTTCCGGACTACTATTTTCGCTGATGGCGTTTTTGTTTTATATTGTATTTTTAGGTATTGCTACTATGTATAATTACAGTGAACAGGAGATAAGGATTTCAGAGCAGGAAAGACAGCTTGCCAATCAGGAGAAGGAACTGGCTGAGACGGAGCGGAAGCTGACGGAACGGCGTATCGCCGTTATGATGAGCCAGATACGTACACACTTCATTTTCAATGTTCTGACCACAATCAGCGGTTTTTGCAAGTCTGATGCAAAAAAGGCGGATGAAGCGTTGATTCGTTTTTCCAGATATCTGCGAAAGAATATAAGAATCATTGAGGAAGAAGGTATGATTGATTTTTCAGCAGAGCTGGAGCAGTTGGAGGATTATGTTGCGTTGGAGCAGATGCGTTTCCCTGACAAGATTCTGTTTTCTAAGGACATAGAGGAAATGAATTTCAGGATTCCGCCTCTTACCGTGCAGCCACTTGTGGAGAATGCCATCAAACATGGGCTGTTGGAACAAGACCGCAGCGGAATGGTGATACTCCGGACAGAGCGGGAAGGAGAGATGGTTGTGATAACGATTGTGGATGACGGTGTAGGATTCGTTCCACAGGAGATAAAATCCAAGGAGTGCGTAGGTATTCGAAATGTCCGATACCGTCTGGAGAACATGGCAGGCGGAAGCCTTGCTATTGACAGTACTCCCGGGGAGGGGACGAAAGTAACTATAAAAATACTAATGGAGGCGGAATGAAAGTAATATATGTAGATGATGAGACCGCATTGTTGGATAATTTCCGCATGACGGTTGAAGGGTTATCTATGGTGGAGGAACTAAACCTGTTCCGTAAAAGCGAGGAAGCTTTGAAATGGGCACAGAATCATCCTGTGGAGGTGGCTTTTTTAGATATTCAGATGCCGGGAATCAATGGTATTGAACTGGCGAAGAGGTTGAAAGGCATAGACCGGAATATCCGTATTGTCTTTGTGACTGCATATGAGCAGTATGCGTTGGAGGCTTTTGGGGTAGATGCTATTGGCTATCTTCTAAAGCCTTATTTCAGGGAGGATGTAGAGAAGGAACTGGAGAAGGCCTCTTATATTGGTTCACGACCAAAGAAGAAGATAGAAATACAGACCATGCCGGATTTGCTTGTGACGGTAAATGGCAGTCCACTGCATTTGGGGCACACAAAGCATGAGGAGTTGTTTGCACTGCTGGTTGACAGAGGAGACGTGGGAATTACCGGAGGAGAGGCGATTGCCTGTCTGTGGCCGGATAAGACCGTAGGAGATAGCATTTACTGGGTTACCATGTCGAGGCTTAAGGATAAGCTTAAGGAAGTGGGGATTGACAATATTATCGGAACAGACGGAAAAACGAAATATCTTCGTACGGATCAGGTGGAATGTGACCTGTACCGGATATTATCGGGAAAGAAAGATGCGATTGCGGATTATCATGGGGCATATTTAAAAAGATTTAGCTGGGCAGAGGAACGGAATGCCCAGCTTGCGGAGCAGAAAATCCAATGGGAAAAGGATACCGGCAGCGAAAAATAATTAAAATATGAAAAAACTATGACAATATGAGCAACACAATATAGGTAGTAGGAGCTATCTGTATTGTGTTGTTTTTACGTTTTGGACATTTGAAGATAAAGTAAAAATTGTAAAATATTAGTAAAAAAACCCAAAGTGTAAGGTTTTTGTAAGGGTGGGTGTGATAATATGCTACCGAGTGTAGACTGATTTGTGACAAATGTAGAAATATCCGTTATGTCTGTGAAAGCCATATACTGAGGAAAAACTAAGGTAATTCTTTTGAACAGTATTTATGTTTGATAAATGTAAATGGGGAAAGGCAAAACTATGTGGTACAAAAGAAAACATAAACAAAATCATTTTTTGATTATATTATTCGCACTTATACTGGAGCTGTGTTTTGTTACCGGTATGAGTCTTCATGTAGCAAATTCAGAAGAGGCAACCAATGCAAATAATAAAATGCTGTTAAACGGTAGCTTTGAAAATATTGCTGACGGTGTTACGTTTTCGAGTTGTTACGCATCACCAACCCAAGAAAAGGTTACAGCATGGAACACAACAGCCACTGATGGAAAAATAGAATTATTTAAAGAAAATACGGGTACTTATATAAAAGGTGTGAAATTAATACCTTCAGCAGGTACTATTGCGGCAGAGTTAAATGCTGAAGAAGAGAGTACATTGTATCAAAATGTTGCTACAACTCCCGCCAGTATCTATGAATGGGGATTGGATCATGGTGCCCGTAATTATGCGGATACCATGGCATTGGTAATCGGACCAAAACAGACTGTGGATCCATCAAAACAGGATACGAATAACGATGGAAAACCGGATAAAGGCGGACGGGATCAGTTGATGCAGATGGTAGACTGGCTGATTGCCGAGGGAAAGACGTCTGTAAAGGCATCTGCAGGTATAGAGAAACATCTTACAGTTTACAGTAAGAAATTTGCTGCAAATGGTACCTTTGCAAATAATTCCGGAAATAATGCTTTCAGTCTGAAACCAAGCGCCATCTATACGGAAGAATGGCAAATCTGGATTATAGCAGACAGAAATATCTCAAGTGGTACGAATCCATGGGGCAAATATGGTGCCAATGATCCCGCTAACAGTATTACAGGGGGAAACTTGAGTGGAGATTATTTCTATACTGTACCTGCTGATCAGACAGAAACTATATTTGGATTTGTGTCTGTTGGATGTGTTACGAATGCATCAGGTGCTCCTAGTACACAAAAGACTTTTGGAAATTTCCTAGACAATATTAATTTTAAGATATTTCATCCATTGTCAGGAAGTTCGACACTTCACGGAAGCGGTGTGGTTAGTGACAGCACTGGAGCAACATCAGGCGAATCGGCTATAAGTTCAGGACACCAGATTACAGTGGACAATCATCTGATTACCTATGCCGTGGATGGGGAACCCTTGAAGGTCCAGGCGGTTATTAAGAAAAAGGATGCTGATGAAGGATGTGAATTTGTCGGATTATATTATACGGTACAGGATACATCGGGAAATTTGGTAACTACATTTTTGAAAAAAGATGGAAATGAGATTGATTATCAGGATAATTTGACAAATGAAGAAAAGAAGAATAAATGGATAAAATATACTAACGATGGCGGAGATATCATTTATACCTATTATCTGGATAATATCACTACGGCAACAGATTTGCATTTTGTCTTTATCAAGAGTCCTACAGTGACTTATGACCCGAATGGGGGAAGTGTCTATACTGTTGAAAGGACTTATAATACGGAAGAAGCTTGTAATGTATACAGCTTCAAGCCGGTTCCTCAAACGGGTGAGGGAAATACATTTACATATATTTCTCCCTATGTATCCCATGCAGCAGAAGGTAAAGATGGCTGGAAATTTATGGGATGGTTATTGACCGGTGATACAGTGAGTGATATACCGCAGGGTACGGTTAAGGTAAATGCTGATAAACTAGGTTCATTACTGCTTCCGGCAGAGCATACCATTGCTTGTGATTTTAGTGGAGAAAGTACGAAGAAGGAACAGTATTTTCAAATATGGAATAAGAGTATTGCTGCGCCTGACCTAAAGCAGGAGACTGATAGATCAACATATACAAAATGGACCACAAATGATTCGAGTGCAACACTTAGTTATGCCAATATCCACAAAGGTCTTACTATGGTTGCCCAGTGGCGGTGGCGGCAGGCATTTCTTCCGCAAATAAATAGTGGTGAAGGATATACCAATTCTGATACAGGTGGAACGGTTGAGATTACCAGTGTACCAAATACGGATGCCAATTATGTGGCTGCATATAATGCAAACGGTGGAAAAGCTTATTTTGCCGAAACGGATGAAATTGTAACTGCCAAGGCAACGGCAAAAGAGGGTTATGTATTTGAGGGCTGGTATGATGGTACCGGCAGTGATGCAAATTTGATTACGACGCATGCAACCTACAGTTTTACCGAAATGCAAGAAAATGTTGGCACTTACTATGCAAGATTTTCTGGAACAGTAACCCAGACCTATAAGCGCCAGGTAAAGGATGGGGATAACTGGAAAGGGATTCAGGGCGAAAATAATGATGACGCAGGAAACCTGGACCGTTATTCTTATGTTGATGTAGCAGGAAAGGACATTAGTGTTACTGCGACAGCAGGAGAAGGCTATAAATTCGTTGGTTGGTATGATTCCACAGAAAATAAGGTGACAACAGGATTAAGTAGTGATGGAAAAACCATCAGTTATACAACAACCGGAAGTGCCACTTATATTGCAAGATTTGAAAAAACAGTAACCCAGACCTTTGACCGTCAGATATTAGAGGGAAGTACATGGATAAAAACCACAGATAATAAAGTAGGAATGCTGACCAATTATACCCATACGGATGTAGTGGGAGCAACTGCTACTTCCACAGCGACAGCAGGAACAGGCTATAAGTTTGTGGGCTGGTATAAAGTGGAAACAACCGGTGAAACAGAAGCAGTAGCAGAAACAGCAACAACAACAGAAACCACCCTGAGTTATACAGCAACTGCAAATGCTACATATATCGCACGATTCCAGAAAGTCAAGGTAACCCAGACTTATAAGAGACAGGTAAAGAATGGGGAAACATGGGAAGCTACCAGCGATACCAACGTCGGAACTGTCGCACCTGAAAGCTTAATAGTTGAGTATGGAAGCACAGCCGGTTCCACAGCGACGGCAGGAACAGGCTATGAGTTTGTGGGCTGGTATGACGAAAGTGGAAATGCAGTGGCAGAATCCATGCTGGGGGCAACCAGTAACATCCTAAGCTACACAGCAACTGTGAGCGCAACATATATCGCAAGATTTGAAAAAAAGGTGACACAGACCTTTGTCCGTCAGTTGAAGGATGGAGATAACTGGAAGGTTACCACGGATGACAGTATAGCAACTCTTGACTGCTATACTCATACGGATGTAGTGGGAGCAACAGCCAGTTCCACCGCAACGGCAAAAGAGGGTTACGAATTTGTGGGCTGGTATGATGCAGAAGGGAATCTGGTTGCGAGTGATAAGTTAAGCAACAATGGGAAAACCCTGAGTTACACCACCACAGAAAATGCTATCTATTATGCATTGTTTCAGAGAATTGAAGCAGCCGAGACGGTGACACAGACCTATATTCGCCAAATTAAAGATGGAAATATCTGGGGAAATACCATGGATGACACAATAGCAACCCTTGACTATTATACGCATACGGATGTAGTGGGAGCAACAGCCAGTTCCACTGCAACAGCGAAAGAAGGTTATGAATTCGTGGGCTGGTATGATGCAGAAGGGAATCTGGTTGCGAGTGATAAGTTAAGCAACAAAGGAACAACCCTGAGTTATACCACAACCGGGAATGCTACATATTATGCCCGGTTTAAGAAAGTCGTATCTGCCGAAACCGTGACCCAGACCTACATCCGTCAAGTAAAGGATGGAGATAACTGGAAGGTTACCACGGATGACAGTATAGCAACTCTTGACTGCTATACTCATACGGATGTAGTGGGAGCAACAGCCAGTTCCACCGCAACGGCAAAAGAGGGTTACGAATTTGTGGGCTGGTATGATGCAGAAGGTAAAAAGGTTGATGAAGATATTTTGATCAACAATGGAAATACTATCAGCTACACCACCACAGGGGAGGCTACTTATTATGCTCGGTTTCAGAAATCCGCTTCTGCCGAAAACGAACCCCAGACCGATAATGATCAGGGGGCAGAGGCTGAAGCAAGGAAACCTAAATCGGAAACAGAGACTGAAACAAAGAAGAATAAACCGGAAACAGGTGATGAATGCAATCCAACACTTTGGACAGCACTTTTCCTTTTGTCAATTGTAGCATTGGCAGAATTGAATGACAAAAGAAAAAAACTTAAATAATGTATGAAAATTCTTTTGACATGTTTTGTTAATGATGTTATTATTATCTCATAAAAGGTGCTACCGATAGACGGTTAGTCCAGTTTATGAATTGATTAAAATAATCGCCTCAGTTTACCAGACCGGTGGCGATTATTTTTTCGTGATTTATTACCGAGTGTATATCCAAGTCCAAAGCAGGTTAAGCCAAAACTTAAAACTGCAATGAGACTTTCAAGAGTCAACATTGGCATCCCTCCTTTGAAAGATTTCATACAAGATGATTTCTATGTAATCAGAGGGTCACAGTCCCTATGCTGAAGAACTAACCGCCTACCGAATAGGGTAGCACCAAATTAATAATAACAGTAAAATGGTTAGTATGCAATAAAAATAATTTGAAGGAAACAATTAAAAGTGAAATTGACAAATAGATTTGAAATATATGGAAGCTAAAGGAAGTTGTGGGCAGTTCTCAACATAAAACACATATGCAACACTGCTACCAACAAATCCCTTGTTTCAGGGCTTTTCTCGCTCTCAAAACGTTAACAAAGAGATAAGAAAAAGAGTATTTTTATTATATGGAAACCCACAAACATCAAGTTTGTGGGTTTTTTTCAGTGATATTTGTGGTATGCTTACACTGTCAAGGATATATGGAAATAAGGCATTAATTGAAATAGATGGAGCAAGAGTGATAAAAGGTGCTTTACCCTCAAGGCAATTGAAATTGATTTTGGCGTGGTGTGTTTTGCATCAGGATGAATTGATGCAGAATTGGGAACTCTCTAAAGATGGAAAAATTGTATGCTATGATATGACCCCAATGTTAGAGAAAGAAGCGTTTCAAACCTTAAAAGATATAAATGTTTTTATAGATACCTGTACGGTACTGAATGATACTCTGGCATGGGATATTTGTAAAAATAGAGATAATACGACCTGTTTGGATATTGATCCGGATACGTTGTATGAATTACCTAATGTGAAAGAGAGAATAGCTTAGTTTTTATTTGGGAAAGTGTAGATGTGTATAGAATTATAAAGGTAACAACCAAGTAACTTAATAGTATTATATAATGGACATTTATATGTAAATTATTAGGGATGTTTTTCCAAATGATGCTCCGTTTTTTTATAATGAGATATAAAAATAATGAGGATATCCTAATACAAAGAGATATGCAAGCTTTTCTGATGCTTTGGAGGATATGGATTAATGCAATATGAATTAATACTAACCGGAACACATGCGGATTTGTTCAATTTATAGCATAAACAAGAGTCTCATAAATAGTGATAACAAGCTATTTATGGGACTTTTTTCTTTTCAAAAATCCCCATTTTATAAAAATCCATAATAATACTACCACTTTTATTACGAAATTTGTAATATATCTCGGTTCTAATTATCTTTTAAATAATTTATCATGTTATGTGTGAGAGAAATCAACTGCCACTGAGTTGGGTAGTAACTCCTACAGCATATACCTAAAAAGCTGATATCGTGTTTCTTGCGAAGAGTAAAAGTGCGTCGGAAAGTATTGTTAGTCTTATATTAGCATGGATTGCTGTCCTGTTGGGAATTATGACATCTTTAAAATATATTGCCCGAAAAAGCAAGTCTGCAAAGCTTAATCGTTTTTTTCATAAAATTCATATTCCTATGGGGATTTTAATGGTTATTATGGGATTGATTCATGGATAGGTTTTATTGTGATACATATTGCAGATGTGGGAATCAGTCTTCCGTCGAGGATTGTGAATAAGTCAAAAAATAAGGAATATACTCAGAATGATAACAATGATGATAGTTATAAAGATGATGTTGTAAATAGTATTTTAAATCAGACCAATTCATCTACAGAAGCTTCCGGAGCACAGTTAAAAGATGGAGTTTATGAAGGTTCAAATACATAACCAGACACTGAATGTTGATGCTGTGTCAGGGGCAACATACTCATCTAAGGGAATTATTAATGCTGTAAATAATGCCCTTGAGTCTGCGGTAACAGAAGAAAATTATTGATTGTGCTGTATAAATTCATTTCTCACGGAAATAATAAAGAAAGTGGTAACTATGAGAATAGGAAGCCGGATTTATTGTGATAGGAGGAAGAACCATGACTCAATTGTCGGAAAAAGAATTATCTTCAATTAAGGATTTACTGTCAGAGGAGGATCTCCTTGTAAAAAAATTCAAGATGCTTGCAGAACATGCAGAAACAAGTGAATTAAAGGACAAAATGATTAGTATTTCGGACAAGCATCAGGAACATTTTAATCAGCTTTATTCAAAGTTGTCATAAGGAGGGGAAAATAATGGCAGGAATTTATACCGAAAAAGAAATCTTAAGTGATGCTCTCGCTGCACAGAAAGCATCAACAGGTAATTTCAATACCTATGCAAATGAATGCGTTCATGAGGATGTGAGACAGGTGATGCTTCACATTTTGAAGGAAGAACATGATATTCAGCAGGATGTGTTTAATATGATGCATGCAGAGGGGTATTACCCAACCCCTGCGGCAGAGCAGAAAAAGCTTGATGAAGTGAAGCAGCAGTACAAGCAGTGCGTAAAGTAATTAGGGGTTGACAATACAGTTTACTATTTCTCTTATTGTCTTGTTGTCGCAGTCTATAGTAACATCGGCATATTTTTCGTAAAGAGGTGTACGTTCTTTATATAAATCCATCAGTGTCTGATCCGGATTAAGAACTACACCTCTTTCTGTCAGGTCACCCAGGCGGTTTTCAATTTCCGGATAGGAGAGTTTAAGATAGATAATAGTACCCATTGATTTCAAGTGTTCCATGGCATCCCTGCCATATATTACACTGCCGCCGGTGGCAATAACAGAGTATTCTGTTGTCAGACCGGCATTAACTTTATTTTCTATATCCTTAAATTTTTCAATACCATTTTCTGATATTATTTCATGCAAAAGTTTATGTTCCTGTTCCTGAATAACAAGATCTGAGTCTATAAACTTAAATCCCACTTTCTTAGCCAGAACAACGCCTACAGTGCTTTTGCCGCATCCGGGCATGCCGATAAGTATATAATTCATATCAATAACCATACCTTTCAGTAACCTGCAAAACTTTAACCACAGGTACAAATTTGAGGGAATAATCATTCCAGCCTAAAAGTATACTTATATGAATAATAAAAAACAAGTAATTATTGTAAAAATTACTGGTGTTAAAGTACATTATCATGTACACTTATAAATAAATATTAAAACGAGATTATGGATAAATATTATTAACTCGTTATGTACTTAAAAGATGTACAGAAATGGAGGATTATGGAAAGAGAAAAATTTGGCTCAAGACTTGGATTTATATTAGT
This sequence comes from Eubacteriales bacterium, assembly GCA_030536855.1. Classification (GTDB taxonomy): domain Bacteria; phylum Bacillota; class Clostridia; order Lachnospirales; family Lachnospiraceae; genus Lachnospira. The sequence goes on along the minus strand of JAUNPK010000001.1, from coordinate 20,822 downwards.
ATCCGCAGGATGTGCTGTTGGTCTTGGAAATGTATGGAAGTTTCCCTATATTTGCGGAGAGAATGGTGGTGCGGCATTCATTGTTATTTATTTGATTCTTCTTGTGCTTGTGGGACTTCCTTGTCTTATATGTGAGTTTTCAGTGGGACGGGGCAGCGGAAAAAGTGTAATGAGAGCTTATACTGAATTACAGCCTGAGGGAACCAGATGGAGTAAGGTAAGATGGGTATGTTTTTCAGGTAATTATCTACTTATGATGTTCTACACCATGGTTGCAGGGTGGATGATGTATTATGTGTTTCTTTCAGCGAAAGGTACATTTGAAAACCTTGATACTCAGGGAGTGTCAAAAGTGTTTTCCAATATGCTGTCCAATCCGGGAATGATGATGTTCTGGACAGTAATTGTCATTGTATTATCTTTTGGAATATGTTTATTAGGTCTTAGAAACGGTGTTGAGAGGATAACTAAGGTTATGATGCTTTTGCTTATCGGTCTTATGCTGGTGCTTGCTGTCAGGTCTGTTACATTAAGCGGTGCAAAAGAAGGACTTAAGTTTTATCTGGTTCCTGATTTTGGGAAAATGGCAGATGCCGGAGTGGGAAATGTATTTTTTGCAGCCTTGACACACGCATTCTTCACCCTCAGTATTGGTATGGGTTCAATGGAAATCTTTGGAAGCTATCTTTCTAAGGAAAGAAAGATTACAGGAGAAGCTTTGAATGTTATGCTTCTGGATACATTTGTTGCGTTAATGGCAGGAATTATAATTATTCCTTCATGTTTTGCATATGGAGTTGAGCCTGACGCAGGACCATCATTACTGTTTATTACACTTCCAAACGTCTTTAATCATATGCCTGGGGGAAGAGTGTGGGGAACACTGTTTTTTATATTTATGACATTTGCGGCTCTTTCAACGGTAATAGCTGTATTTGAAAATATTGTTAAGATGACTCAGGAAGCTAAAGATTGGGGCAGAAAGAAATCTGTTGCAGTTAATCTTGTGGGTATTACAGTTACATCAATTCCGGCAGTGCTGGGATTTAGTGTTCTATCCTTTGTCAGCCTGTTAGGTGAAGGAACTACAATTATGGATGTGGAAGATTTCCTGGTCTCTTATAATATTCTTCCTCTGGGTAGCCTTATTTTCGTTCTTTTCTGTGTAAAGAAGAATGGATGGGGATGGGGTAATTTTCTCAAAGAAGCTAACACCGGTAAAGGAATTAGTCTCACTAACGGAATAAGATATTATATGACTTATTTTGTACCGGCAGTGATAGTTATCATCTATCTTAAAGGTTACTATGATATGTTTTCTACAAAAGGAACCGTAATGCTTCTTTCATGGATGTGCGTTGCACTGGTATTACTGGTATCAATTTTATGCCTTGTAATGGGTCCAAGGACTCGTGAAAAGTCAAAAGAATAAATTTAATAAGATTTACAAGTCACCCTGTTTCATATATAATTAGTCTCATCAGATTCGTGATATATCCCCTGTAGTAAGGGAGAGAGCTATATGTGAAATGGGGTATTTTTATGAATATTATATTTGTCTGTGTAGTGCTGGCGGAAATGTTCTGCTTGGCTGTTTGTGCCTGCAAGGCATTCAAAGGTAAAAACAACCTGGCGAAATTTATTGCGTTATATGAGAGTATGGTAGTTATCTGTGCTGCTTCAGTACTTGGTTGTTACTTTGTAAAAAATACTAATATGGCCATGTTGTTTCGGGGAATAATGCTTTCCTGTTTTGACTGGCTTGTTATGCTGCTTATTTTTTATACTGAATTTTATACAAAGGTATTCAGAACGCATAGGATAATCAAGATAATATTATCATTGTATTGTCTGGCGGATACCATTATGCTTATCAGTAACCCGTGGAATGAGATAATGTTTCCTGTTAAAGATATGATGTGTGACGGTATTGTTTATCAGTTTACCCAGACAGGTCTTCTGATGAGAATACATTATATTTTTAATTATGTGGGCATATTATTGGTTATGCTGGTATTTGGCATAAAGATGATAAAGACTTCCAGATTTTATAGAATCAGATATAAATGGATTTTTTCATCTTTGGTGGCGGCCAATGTGATTAACATTATGGTAACAGGAACCAATTATTTATATGATGTATCTGTTGCTGCCTATGGACTTATGTCTATACTCATATATTATTATTCTCTGGATTATATTCCCAATGAGATTATAGAAAATACCCTCTCATTAATTATCAAAGATATGAATTGTGGTATTATCTGCTTTGATAATAATGGCAGGTGTTTATATATTAGTGATATTTTGTGTGATATCTACGACAAACACCTTAATAAGGGGAATGCACAAGATTATTATAAAATGTGGATGGCAAAGAATGATTCTTCTGACAGCGAATCCTTTAGATTCGAAATACAGATGGAAATTTGTGATGATAAGAGAATATATGAAGTTGTATATAAAAAAGTATATGATGAAGACAACAATTTCATCTGTGATTATTTTATATTCAATGACAGGTCAGCACAGATACAGTCTTACGAAAGAGAAAAGTATCGTGCCACCCACGATAGTTTAACAGGGCTGTATAACAGAGAGAATTTCTTTGTAGAGGTAAGAGAGCTTATAGAAAGAAATCCGGATGTGGATTACAGCATGATATGCAGTAATATAAAAGATTTTAAGCTTATCAACGAGCTCTTTGGACTCCAAAAAGGAGATGAGATACTGATTAAGCAGTCCCGGATTATGAATGATCTTGTTCTGTCAGGGGGAGTTTATGGCAGGATTCAAGGAGACAGGTATGCTTTATGTATGCCTACCAGACTCATAAGAGAGCAACTTATTCTTACATCTATTCAGCAGATGCAAAAAGAGTTTCTGGATACATCATTTCATCTTCATGTAATGGTGGGTATATATAACATAAAAGACAGCGGCGAAGCCATAAGCAGCATGGTGGATAAGGCGAATATAGCTGCAGAGACAATAAGAAATAATTATCAGAGAAATATAGCCTATTACGATGCAAAGCTTTTTGAAAAGTCGGTTGAGGAGAGACTGATAATCGGGGAATTTGAAAATGCTATTGAAAATAACCGGTTTGTTATGTATCTTCAGCCTCAGGCAGCAGAGGATGGTACCATATATGGAGCGGAGGCACTGGTGCGTTGGGAACATCCTGAGCGTGGATTGCTCTTTCCTGGTGCATTTATTGACGTTCTTGAAAAGACCGGTCTGGTTTACAAGCTTGACATGTATATATGGAATCTGGCCGCGAAAAAGCTTAAAGAGTGGAAAGAAATCGGACGGGAAGATTTATATATTTCAGTTAATATATCAGCCAGAGATTTTTATTTTATTAATATATACCAGATTTTTAAAAACCTTATTGAAAAGTATAATATAAATCCTGTAAATCTTAAGCTGGAAATTACAGAAACAGCCCTCATGTCTGATTTTGAAAAAAATATGAGGGTTATACATAAGCTGCAGGATTTCGGCTTCAAGATAGAAATTGATGACTTTGGAAGCGGATATTCTTCTCTTAATATGCTTAAGGATATAAGTGCAGATGTATTAAAGATTGATATGGGATTTTTAAGACAATCTGAAAATGAGTCTAAAGGAAGAGATATATTGGAAAGCGTTATTAATCTTGCCGGAAAAATTGGTATGGAGGTTATAACGGAAGGAGTAGAAACTGAGGAACAGCTAAAGATGCTCACCGGAATGGGATGTAAGATGTTTCAGGGTTACTATTTTTCAAAACCAATACCGGTAAGAGAGTTTGAAGCAAAGTATTCCATACAATAGGCAGTAAATGAATCTTAATATATGCAACTTATTTTTGTCTAAGGAATCGAATATGATGTTTATTATTCCGGCACTTCTTAATGGGAGTGCTGGAATTTCTGTATTCTTTAGAGTATAATTGTGCAATATGAAATGATATCATTAATTACTTTATGGCAGGGAGGATATTCATGGGAGATGTTTATTTTACCAGACACGGACAGACAGTATGGAATGTTGAGAATAAGATATGCGGAGCAACGGATATAGAGCTGACACAATTGGGACATGAACAGGCTATACAACTGGGACACAGGATAGCAGAAGAGAAACTTCCCATAGATGAAATTCTGTATTCCCCACTGGTGAGGGCAAAGGAGACTGCAAGACATATTTCGGAAATAACGGGAATTTCTATGCGGGAGGAAATACGACTCAAAGAACAGAATTTTGGGAAATATGAATCCACTCCGAGAGACGGAGAGGAATTTAAAGTAGCAAAATGTAATTTTATTAGCCATTTTGATGGTGGGGAAACCATGCTTCACCTGGCACAGCGTATATATAATCTTCTCGATGATATAAGCAGGGAGGATAAGACTTACCTTCTTGTGGCTCATAATGGTATTGCCAGAGTGGTTAATTCATACTTTAATGACTGCACTAATGAAGAGTTTGCTTCCTACGGAATAAAGAATTGTCAGGTGTTAAAGTATACATTTAGGAGTAACTAATTGGATATATATCCGGATAAAGGAGAGGAATAATGAAAAAAGGAATTTTTAAAAGAACCGTTTCGATGGTATTGCTTTTAGTAATAACAGGTGTTTGTGTTACACTTCTTAGTCCACAGAAAACTAATGCTGATGATTCGCCTATTGAAATCAGAACCTATACGGAACTTTGTGAGGCAGCAAAGCATCCGGATGGAAATTACATTCTTATGGCAGACATAGATTTGGATGAGCAGAATGACGGATACTGGAAACCGTGGAATTTCAGCGGAACATTTGATGGAAACGGACATACTATTTATAATCTTAGAATTAACAGTACAACATCAGAAACAGAAAAGACATATGACGGTAATCTGAAATCTTATGACACACATTTTGCAGGATTTTTTGGGATTCTTAAGAATGCCACCGTTAAGAATCTTGGGATAGTGGGAGGATATATTGATGTAACATCACAGGAACATACAATGGTTGGAACTATCGCCGGATATATGGATAATTCAACAATTTCCAACTGTCATGTTGTTACCAGCATTTCTCTCACATGTTCGGAAAAAATGTGGGGAGTAGGAGGAATCCTGGGCTTTGGTAACGGACTTATCGAGGAAAGTACCGTGGATTGCACTCTGGTGAGTATAGATACAAATTTAACTGTTAAGGATGAGCAGTTTATGGGAGGAGTATATTCCGATGGGTATACAGAGGTTAAAAACTGTAATGTTAAGATAGACGGATATATATCAGACCATGGTTATGTTCATTCAGGAGGTGTTACGGGACTTTATATTGTATATCCTAAAGAGACAGGCTTCGTAGGTGAAATTTCGGGAAATAACATAGAGGGTAAGATAACATTTTTCGAAGACAATGCTGACAGAAGAGCGTATTGCAGGGCTGTGGTTGGTGAGACTATGAGTGCACATAAGGCGCCTGTTGAGAATACGGATTCATTTGTGAGAAATGAAGTGTTCGATTACTCAACTGATTTGAAACCTCATACCTGTGAAAATGCAACTTATACAACAACAGTTGTAAACAATAACTGTCCTGATTACGGATATGTATTAAGCAAATGTAATCAGTGCGGATACACATATAAAAGCTCATATATCAAGCCTGTACACAGCCTAGGCGAGGAGGAAAAGGTAGAAGGATATAATGTGGAGTACATGCATCTTACCAAAGGTGTGTGTACACGATGCAATCAGGTGATTTATCAGGAAAAGAGCATTGATGAAGTGAGTCTTTTAGAAAATGGAGATGAGGGAAACACCGGGGATAATGAAGATAGTATAAAAGACAATAAATCAAAGAATAATATAATTATAATTGTATCTGTAATCCTGGTCGTTATAGTGGCAGCAGTCTTAATTGTTCTTAAGATAAATGTAGACAGACAACGAAGGGAAAAGCAGAGAAGAAGACGCAACGGTCAGAACCGCAGGTAATGAGTCAGACCGCAGTTGTAAATAAAATGACAGATTTGCAAAGTGACGAATGCATAAATAAAAAGGTTCAGGTAATATCTTATGGAATATATGTACGAAGAAACTACAAAAGAGTTATTAAATTTTATAAAGAAAAGTCCCACTTGCTTTCATGTAGTGGCAAATATAGCTTCAATACTTGAAAATGCCGGATATACGCTTGTTGATGAAGGAAGTAAATGGAATCTTGTAAGCGGAGGAAAATATTTTGTTATAAGAGGAGGCTCTTCCATAATTGCATTCAGGCTTCCTAATATGAAGGATATTTCTAAATTCGGAAGTTTTCAGATTGTGGCAGCCCACAGTGATTCACCTTGCTTTAAGATAAAAGAAAATCCTGAGATTGTCTCAGATAACCGGTATGTATCTCTTAATGTGGAGAAATATGGTGGAATGATTATGTCTACATGGATCGACAGACCTTTATCCGTAGCAGGAAGAGCTGTTGTCACAAAGGGAAATGAGATTGCAAGATGTCTGGTTGATGTTGACAGAGATCTTCTTGTAATACCTAATCTGGCCATACATTTTAACAGGGAGATTAATGAGGGCTATAAATTTAATCCTCAAAAGGATATGATTCCTTTGTTTGGGGGTATTGATTCTAAAGATACATTTGACAAAATGATTAAAGAAGAAGTTTCAACAGAACTTTCCGATGACAGCCTGCTGGAAGAGAGTGGACAGCTTTCTATATTGTCTTCAGATTTATTCCTGTATAACAGACAGGAAGGTACAATATGGGGAAAAGATAATGAGTATTTTTCTGCACCGAGAATTGACGATATCCAATGTGCATACTCGGCTGTTGCATCATTTGTTGAAAGTGAAAATGAAAATAATGTTACAGTTTGTGCTATTTTCAATAATGAGGAAGTGGGAAGCACAACCAAACAGGGGGCAGATTCAACTTTTCTTTCAGATGTTCTCGAGAGGATTTCTATTAATTGTAATAAGACAAGAGATGAGTATTTACAGGCTTTATCATCATCATTTATGATTTCTGCCGACAATGCCCATGGGGTTCATCCTAATCATACGGACAAATCAGACCCTACCAACAGACCATATATGAACGGAGGCGTTGTAATTAAGTATAATGCTAATCAGAAGTACAGTACTGACGCGGTTTCCGCAGCTATAATGAAAAAAGTGTGTGCAGATTCCGGTGTGCCGTACCAGACCTACGTTAACCGTTCTGACATAGCAGGAGGCTCAACACTTGGTAATATATCTAATTCCCATATTTCGATTAATACAGTGGATATCGGACTTGCACAGCTTGCAATGCATTCTGCTTACGAGACTGCAGGTGTTAAGGATACTGCTTATATGATCAGGGCGTTGAGACATTTTTACAATGAACCCTTTAGTATAGACGGGAAATTTTAGATAATACAGATATTATTAGAACGGAAAATAGCATTTATTGCAGAGTCAAATCTGATATTTGGCTCGCGTTTCCTTCGGCACTAAAGTGCCTGCGGAATGGAGGATTAATATGAAAATATACCTTGCCCCTATGGAAGGACTGACAGATTATATGTATAGAAATGCATATGATGAGTTCTTTGGACAGGGAAAGATAGATAAATATTTTATGCCTTTTATATCTCCCAATAAGTCGGATAAATTTCTGGCTAAGGAGATGAGGGATATTGACAGGGTTAACAATCAGACAGTAAAGTCAATACCTCAGGTAATGACTAACAATCATAGAGATTTTATATGGACAGCCAGGCTCCTTCATGAACAGTTCGGGTATGACGAAATTAATCTGAATGCAGGGTGCCCTTCAGGTACGGTGGTATCCAAGAATAAAGGGGCAGGAATGCTGGGGGATACAGATGAATTAGAAAGAATTCTCTATGAAATATTTTCTGACTCATATATTTTGAATAATAAAATTAAAATTTCGGTAAAAACACGAATCGGACTTGAGTCGGAGGATGAGTGGGCTGAAATATTAGAAGTGTATAATAAGTTTAAAATGGAAGAACTTATAGTTCATCCCCGTGTGAGGACAGATTTTTATAGAAACGATATTAAGTATAATGCTTATAAGATGGCGCTGGAGGAGAGCGTTAATCCTGTCTGTTATAACGGAGACATATTTACGGCGGATAATTACGTAAGTTTCCTTGAAAGATTTGGCGATACTGAAAGAGTGATGTTAGGAAGAGGTCTTATCACAGATCCGGGACTTATTAACGTAATTTCAAGTGATAATCCCGCAAATTATCAAAGAGATACTTCGGCGGATTTAGAGAATATGAAGAAACTTCATGACAGTGTTTACGAGGAAAGACTGACAATAATGTCAGGAGATAAACATGCCATACACCGTATGAAGGAAATGTGGTGTTATATGGAGTACATATTTCCCGATAATAAGAAGGAAATAAAAGCTATTAAAAAATCCCAGAAAATGGGGGACTATAAAGATGCTGTAAATGTGTTTTTTAACGTGGCATCAATAAAAGAACCACGGGTAATAACATACTCGAGGAAGTTTTAGAGGGAAAAGGGGAAAAGGGGAAATGGGGTCAGACCCCAAAAAATTTTTATAAAATTTTCGCGTTAAATTTTTTAAAATTTTTATGGGGTCTTAACCCTTTCCCTTTTTTTGTTTGTTGTTTTCCAGCCATAGAGGTCATAAATTCTCTCGGAAAAATCTTGGCTGCAATTACTGCCAGTTTCATTGTAAGCGTAGGGACGATTGTTAATTTCCCCTGAAACATTTTTTTAAGTGCGTATTCGGCGCAGTAAGAGGAAGAAATGCCGGGAAGGCTGAAGGTAACTCCTGCCACGTTGTTAAAATTTGTATCCACAGGTCCCGGGCACAGCATGCATATGTGTACGTTGCTGCCGCTTTCCTTCAACTCATGATGTATTGCAGTTGTGAGGCTTGTAACATAGCTTTTTGTGGCGTAATAAGTAGACATGTAGGGACCTGCCGGCATAAGACCTGCGGAGGATGCTACGTTCATGATATATCCACAATCCCTTTTCTTAAAAGCTGTAATCATGGCCTTTGTAAGAATATGCACAGCTTTTATATTCACGTTTATCATTGATAAGTCATTGTTGGCGTCCGTTTCGTCAAATCTCCCTAAACTGCCAAATCCTGCATTGTTAATAAAAATATAAATATTTCTTTTTGAGAGAGTTTCTGCCAACTCTTTACATTTATCTTCATGGGAAAGATCGCAGGAAATTATTTCGCATTTTGTGGGGAGCTTTCCGGATAACGCATCCAATGCCTTGGTATTTCTTGATATGAGTATAAGATTATATCCCATCATGCTGAGTTTTTTTGCTAATTCCCTTCCGATTCCACTGCTGGCTCCGGTAATACATGCTGTTTTCATTGATATTAACACCTCCTAAATGTAAATCTCATAGGCGTTTGCGAAACTCTGTGATTTAATACTGTACGTTGTGCAATTATATTATATTACCGCTAGGCACGCTCTTGCTACTTGCTGCTCACAGCGGTGCATAAACGGCTAAAATACAGCTGTTAAGCACCGGTGGCAGCAAAGCACCTAGCTTGCAATATAGTATAATTGCACAACTGTTCAGCACCAAAAAGGCGTTTTGCAAATGCCTATGTAAATCTCATGTAAGTTCTTGTAAGTTTACCAATGGTACTATAAAATATAAACAATTGTAACACATTTATTATTAAATTAGTAACAGAAAGTAAACAAGGTGACAAATATGGTAATTAAAAACGAAACAAAATTTACAAACGACTGTGTGGAAGGAGCTATGAGAGCTGCCAATTTTGATAATAATAAGTATAAAATGTTTAAAATGATATATAACATTTTCGGGCTCATATTTGGGATGCTTTTTGTAAGGTATATGGTCTTTCAGGTGATGGGAAGCGATAAGGCAGATTCATTCATGATTGTATTTTACGGAATTCTCACAGCCTTATTTCTTTATATTGGAATGGTAGCCATGGACAGGAATAATAAGAAAAAGTACCATAATATTTATGGAAAGATGGTAGGGATTACGTTTTATTATGAGGTGGATGCCGAAAAGATTGTGGTTCATGATGAAGAGCAGGACAGTGACACATTTATGTGGGAACAGGTTAACAGATGGGCTCAGGATGCAGATAACATTTACATATTTGTGGGACAGGATGACAGTCTTGTATTTAGTAAGAAAGGATTTATTGAGGGAACAGAGGAAGACTTAAGGCAGCTTGCGCAGGCTGTGATAGGATTGAGAGAGGAAAGTACAAAGGACGTATAAATTGACAAAAAGTAAAAGATAATAGATAATAGGCTAAATTGCATTATAAATAAAGGACTAAACATGAAGGGGTGGTATGTATGAATAATCAGGAAATGATGGAACTTACAACTGTTGATAAGAGCGAGTTTGAACAGCTTGTCAAAGAGTGCACCAGATCCGGTTCTATTGATCAAAATTTATATACGGAGTATGACGTAAAAAGAGGACTCCGTGACAGTAATGGTAATGGTGTTCTTACGGGACTTACAGAAATCTCTGATGTATGTGGTGTTCATAGTGTTAATGGCAGGAAAATTCCTGTGGAAGGCGAGTTGTATTTTCAGGGGTATAATGTTGAAAATTTGATAAAAGGCTCTAAGACAGATAGATTCAGATTTGAGGAGGTTACATATCTTCTTCTTTTTGGAAAGCTTCCGACTACAGACCAGCTTGACCGTTTTATAAGAATTCAGACAGATCTTCAGGAACTCTCGGGAGCATTTATAAGAGATGTTATTATGAAAGCTACCAGTACCAATCTCATGAATTCATTAATGAAGAGTATATTAAGTTTGTACTCTTATGATGAGAATCCTGATGATATATCGGTTCCAAATGTGCTTCGTCAGTCATTGCAGCTCATTGCCAAAATGCCTTTGCTGACTGTTTATGCATATCAGTCATACAGACATTTTAAGCTGGATGGAACTCTTATGATAAAGAATCCTAAGAAGGGTTATTCCACAGCTGAGAATATACTTTATATGTTAAGGGATGATGGACAATTCACAGAGCTTGAGGCAAAGGTATTGGATATATGCCTGGTTCTCCATGCAGAACATGGTGGTGGTAATAACTCAACATTTACCAATCATGTTGTAACATCATCAGGAACGGATACTTATTCGGCAGTAGCGGCATCAATTGCTTCCCTTAAGGGACCTAAACATGGTGGTGCTAATTTAAAGGTTCAGGAAATGTTTGCAGATATTAAGAAGCACTGCAAGGATTGGGACAATAAAGAAGAAATTTGCGCATATCTTAATAAGATTCTTGATAAGGAGGCCTTTGACGGGCTGGGTCTTATCTACGGTATGGGACATGCTGTATATACCAATTCGGATCCTCGTGAAGTAATCCTTAAGCAGTTTGCCAAGAATCTCTCGGAAGAGAAGGGAATGCAGAAAGAATTTGCATTATATGAGACAGTAGAGCGTGAGGCAGGTCAGCTTATCATGAATAAGAGAAAAATGTTTAAACCTGTCTGTGCCAACGTGGATTTTTACAGCGGATTCGTGTATACTATGCTGGGAATTCCGGAAGAGATGTTTACACCAATGTTTGCAACATCAAGAATTTCAGGATGGTGTGCACATCGTCTTGAGGAGTTGGTTAATGCAGGTAAAATTATTCGTCCTGCATATAAATATGTAGGACATCACAGAGAGTATATAGTGATGGATGAACGTTAATATAAGAAACACAATGGAGTGTATAAGGATATGTCACAATATAAGGTTAGAAAGTTAAATAAACCCATTAATTGTACTGTTGAAGTTCCGGGCTCTAAGAGTATAACAAACAGAGCATTGCTTATGGCAGCACTTTCTGATGGAGAATGCAGACTTAATGGAGTATTATTTTCGGACGACTCGAGATTCTTTCTTACGAGCCTTATTTCGCTGGGATATATAATCCAGGCTAATGAAGTTGAAAATTATATTATAATTGAAGGTCATGGCAGAGATATTCCTAAAAAGACAGGAACCATTAATGTTGGCAGTGCCGGAACAGCTGCGAGATTTCTCACAGCTATGCTGTCATTATCAGATGGTGAATATGTTATAGATGCTTCTGAGCAGATGAAGAGAAGACCAATGCTTCCGTTATTTGAGGCATTGGAAAGCATGGGAGCAGAATTTGCATTTATTGAAAAAAACGGACATCTTCCTGTGAAGGTGATAGGAGCAGCAAGTAACGGCAGGACCCCTAAAAATGAGGTTTCCATAGATATAAGTGAAAGTACACAGTTTTTAAGTGCACTTATGATGACTGCACCTATGTTAAAGAGTGGATTAAAGATTAATATAACCAGCAAAAAGACAGATGGTTCCTACATCAGAATCACTTCCAATATGATGAGACATTTTGGCTGTGAGGTAAGACATGAGGGGGCTGTTTATGAGATTCCTGCGGGGAGTTCTTATATTCCGGAAACATATCAGATAGAACCTGATGTGTCTGCAGCATGTTATTTCTATGCGGCAGCAGCACTTACAGGAGGATATGCTCTTGTAAAAAATGTCCGTTTTTCTTCTATGCAGGGAGATATGAAGTTTCTTGAGGTGCTTAAGAAGCTGGGATGTGTGGTTACGGAAGAGCAGGATGGTATAAGTGTCAAGGGCCCTGAAGGTGGAAAGTATGATGGTATTGACGTGGATATGAATGATTTTTCAGATCAGACAATGACACTTGCAGCTATTGCACCTTTTGCCAATACGCCAACATGTATCAGAAACATTGAACATATCAGATTACAGGAATCTGACCGAATTGAAGCGATTGCAGAAGAGCTTAATAATCTGTGTATAGATATTAAGAAAGGCAAAGACCGGATTGAGATATTGCCTGGTGAAGTAAAACCGGGTGTTGTTAAGACGCATGCAGATCATCGTATGGCGATGGCCTTTGCTCTTATTGGACTTAAGGTTGATGGAATCATTATTGATGATTATGAGTGCTGCAGAAAAACCTTTGAGGATTATTTTGAGGTATTGGAAAAAGCGACACGTGAATAATGTGTAAATGGGGGCTGTTATGTCGGAGGAAATAGAACATATGCATCATTATGATGAATATCACCATAACCATAATCATACTCACGCCCATAATCATACCCATACCCATGATCCTAAAGATGTGAAGGCGATTTCCAACAGACTTGCCAAAGCAATAGGACATTTGGAATCTGTTAAACGTATGGTGGAAGATGGAAGAGACTGTAGCGAGGTTTTAGTACAGCTTGCAGCGGTAAAATCAGCCATTAATAATACGGGCAAGGAAATTCTGAAACAGCATATAAGTCACTGTATTATTGAGGCTGTGGATGAGGGGGACATGGAAGCGGTAGATGAGCTCAATGATGCTATTGATAAATTTATGAAATAAATATTTTTACATATATTACATATAAAAGTATGCCTGTATGGAATGACGGAAAGATATTGATAGTTAAACAGAGAAAAAGGATGTCTGAGCGGAAGATACTTATATGAAGATACTGATATATAAATGGAACGTGTTTAATCAGCACGATATAAAAACTGCTTTTGAATATTTCGGACATGATGTGGATATGTACGAGGAGCAGGTAGAGAAGCAGGATGAAGTGACAGGATATAAGAGTCATGATTTGGTGTTGCTTTCAGATGTATTTTCCCAATATGATATTGTCTTTTCTTTAAATTATTTTTCACATGTATCTGATTTGTGTGAAAAATTGCATGTTCTTTATATATCCTGGACTGTGGATAGTCCCCTTATTTCTCTTTATCATGAATCTGTTTATAACAGTTGTAACCGTATATTTATTTTTGACAGATTTTATTGTGTTGAGATGAAGAACAGAGGAATTAAAAATGTATTTTATCTTCCTTTGGCAGTGGATACGGAAAGGCTTGATAACCAGCTTAGTTCTATGACTGACAGTGATAAGCAGATGTACCGGAATGATGTTACATTTGTGGGAAGTATGTATCACAGAAATTCTTACGACAGGATTAAGGACAAATTGTCGCCTTATCTGCAGGGATACTTTCAGGCAGCCATGATGGCACAAATGTGTATATACGGAGATAATATAATAGATGAATTACTTAACGTGGACGTTATAAAGGAATTGATGGGAACCCTGGAATTTAAGCAGGATAATCGTTCTTTTTCTGATATCGTCCTAGTTTTTTCGTCTACATTTTTAGGTTTCAAGCTGGCCAATATGGAAAGAGTTAAGGGCCTTAATAAGCTTGCTTCCTCTATGAATGTATCGCTGTATACGGATGAATTTGACGATGGGCTTGTAGGAGTTGAAAACAAAGGTACCGTTTCATATATGGAGGATGCTCCAAAAGTATTTAACTTATCTAAGATAAATTTAAACTTTACCATAAGAAACATAAGAACAGGGATTCCATTAAGAGTATGGGATATACTTGGGGCAGGAGGATTTTTACTTACAAATTTTCAGGTAGAACTGCCGGATTTCTTTCAGCAGGGCAGGGATATGGTTTATTTTCAGGATCTTGATGACTGCAAAAGAAAAGCAGAATATTATCTGTCTCATGAGGATGAACGTATGACAATTGCAAAAAACGGACATGATATTGTGAAATGTCATCATTCATACAAGCAGAGAGTAGAAAATATTCTGCATATTATTATGTGTTAAACATTATATTTGACTAATCCGGCCACCGAACGTGCCGTTATATTCGTTAAGCATAGTCTCTTCCTTTTTCTTAAACAATACAGTGATGTATTCCTGTCTGTAGCTTAAGGAAATATACATACTTCCTATGGCGCTGTCGATTATCTGCACTTTTATAAGGAGATTGTTATTGTCTTTGTAAGCTGCGCTTGCACCACAGAAAAATCCGTAATCAGGGAAGCTGAAGAATTCATTGTACCCGAATCCGAAAGGAATAAAATGTTCCCCCGTGGCATTGGTATACGTGAGAGTTCCTTTTTTCACATCTCCATCTTCGATAATATCAACCTTTATGTTCTTAATTCCACAGGAATTTTCATCGCACAGATAGGTAATTCCGTTAATCTTTTCTTCCACAGAATCCAAAAAGTTTCCTGAGAGAGATATAATTTTACGGCTGTTAACAAATTCCCAATATTCCGGCAGCATATCATTTTCCGGTGCTATGCTACACATTTCATCATCAATCTTATTATATACTTCCTGGTAGAAAGCATCATAAATCGCCTGGTTTCCACCCTGTCTGTCCTGAGTGTCAGCTGTTGTCATCATAAAAATGTCCTTATCAGGATAATAAAATGCCAACTGTCCTCCCATACCATAGAATCCGTATCCGTTATTGCGGACAAGCCACATCTGATAACCGTATCCCTGCATTTCTTCTATTACAGGACTCTTACAGTAGGTGTCGCTGTGCTTTTTGACGGCATCAATTACATAATTCTTAGGAAGAAGCTGCTGGTTATTAAGTCTTCCTTCCCTGGAAATTATATATAAAACCTTTAATATATCAATAGGTCTGGCGCATAAACCTGAGCCTCCAAGTTCACTGCCATCAGTTGCTGTTAACATATACGCATCTGAGGAAAAGTCAATCTTATCAAGAAACTTAACTCTAAGGTAATCTAACAATTTCATTCCGGATAATCTTGATACCAGGGCACACAGTACATGAGTTGCAGATGTATCATAAGAGAATTGGGTGCCGGGAACGTGGGAAGGCTGTGTGGTAAAGAAAGAACCTACCCAGTCGGTAACTCCGGGTTTCTTGTAGGTTGTCTTATCATGACAGGTTTTCATGGACAACATATCTTTTATGGTAATCATTTTCACATATTCATGAGCTCCTTCTTTGGGAAGCTTATCCTGAAAATAATCAACAATGTGACTGTCAAGGGAGAGCTTTCCTTCATCAATAAGAAAACCTATTGCGATTGACACCATGCTTTTTGTTACGGAGAACATTCTGTGAAGAGAGTCTTTTGTGTAGGGAGCATAATAACTTTCCATACAGATGTTGTTGCCCCTCATAACAGTTATACTGTGTATGGGTAAATCTATGTCTTCAAGTCTTTTTGCAAAATTAATCAGCCATTGGGCTTTGATATTGCAGTCAGAAGGATTAACGTAATTAAAAATGCCGCGCATATTTACCTCCGGATTGTATATATTAGATTGGTTACGTTCATTTATCCATGGGAATAAACCAAACATAAAATAATTATATTACTATTTTGTCGATTGTGGCAACATTTATTTGTAACAGATTATCAGATTATCATTTATTTATAGTTTGTAAATTTTTGCATATATTGTCAAATATTGGTATAATCAGTCTTATTAAACGGGTTTGAATCCCGATGTTTGCAGGTTTATGAAAGGTATGGAGGAATGATATGACGGATTTATTAAGCAGATTATTTGTTAAGAATTATAAAGATACAAAAAATCCGGATGTAAGGCTGGCTTACGGCATGTTTGCAGGAATTGTGGGAATAGTGTGTAATATTATACTCTTCCTGTTTAAACTTACGGCAGGATTTGTAACCTCATCTGTCTCAATTATGGCAGATGCCATTAATAACCTTTCTGATGCAGGGTCTTCAATAGTTACTCTTGCCGGCTTTAAGCTGGCATCTAAGCCGGCAGATACACAACACCCTTATGGGCATGGAAGAATTGAATATATATCAGGATTTATAGTTTCGGGTCTGATAGTAATAATGGGTTTTGAACTTTTCAGAACTTCTTTGGTTAAGGTTATACATCCGGAACCACTGGAATTTTCAGTTGTATCTATAGTAATTCTTGTGGGCTCCATTTTTGTTAAGCTTTGGATGTCATCATTTAACAGAAAGCTGGGTAACAGAGTGGATTCGGCAGCAATGAAGGCAACATCAATAGATAGTCTTTCAGATTGCATATCAACCACAGTGGTTCTTGCCGGAGTTATATTTACACAGGCTACAGGTATTAACATTGATGGAATTGCCGGTGTAATTGTAGCACTTTTTGTTATGTATGCAGGATTTGGAGCAGCTAAGGATACGCTTCAGCCTCTTCTGGGACAGCCACCGGAAAGGGAGTTTGTTGAGGAGATAGAAAAACTTCTTCTTGAAGATGAACATATTATAGGAATGCATGACCTTGTAGTACATAATTACGGACCGGGAAGAGTGTTTGTATCGGCTCATGCAGAAGTGCCTTCCAACCTTGATATGATGATGGCTCATGATGTAATTGATATGGCTGAGAGACGGATAGGCAAAAAAATGGGTTGCTTTATAACAATACATATGGATCCCGTGGTTATTGATGATGAGATAATTAACGAACTGAAGCAGATGGTTGTAGATATTGTAAATGAAGTCAGCAGCGAATTAAGCATACATGATTTCAGGACAGTGAGAGGACCATATTTAACTAACCTTATTTTTGATATTCTGGTTCCTTATGGTTTCAAAATGTCGGATGAGGAAGTGGTTCACACCATACAGAAAAAAATCACTGACCAACACAGTAATTGTCAGGCAGTGATTCATGTTGATAAACAGATGTATTAATTATATCCAACCGCCGTCGTATTGAATAATCTGACCGGTAAGATAATCATCAGAAGAAAGTATCAAAGAGACAAGTTTAGCAACTCCGGCGGGGGCTCCTAAGTGACCTGCCGGAATTTCTTCTTTAAGTTCATTTATCTCCTCATCATTTAAGTGATGGTTCATTGATGTGTCAATTGCACCGCAGGCTATGGCGTTGACTTGGATATTGCTGGGTGCCAGCTCTTTTGCCAATGCTTTTGTAAATGCGTTTATACCACCTTTGGAAGCAGAATATGCTGTCTCGCAGCTTGCACCATACAATCCCCATACAGAGGAAATGTTGATTATCTTTCCTTCATGTCTCTTAAGCATATCATTTACTGCAAAATGGCAGCAGTTATACACAGAATTAAGATTACACCCCAGAATGTTATTCCACATTTCCGGGGTTGTATGCTGAAACAATCCAATGGACGCTATCCCGGCGTTGTTTATCAGTACATCTATCTTTCCAAATTTTTGTAAAGTAAAATCAAACATGCGATAAACTTCATCGAAATTACTCACATCTGCCTTATACATTTCGCAGCAGGCACCTTTTGAGAGCAATTCATCTCTGAGCATGGTCAGATTATCCATATCATGGGCACAGTTGATAACTATGTTGATATCTTCTTTCGCCAGTTCTAAAGCAATGGCTTTTCCTATGCCTCTTGAGGCACCTGTAATTAATATTGTTTTACTCATGAAAGCGCTGTTTACTCCTTGAAATCTGTAATATTGTAATAAAAATGTTTATATATGACTCAAAAATATAATAACTCGAAAACCGCATAAATACAAGCTTTTGGCCTATGCAGTAATAAATTTACCTTGGTTTATAGTTCTAAAATACCAGTAAAAAACATATAAAAATTAGTTGACAAAAAAATCATTGTGCATCATTAACAAATCGTAAAATGAATTGTATTAATTTGTAAAATGACTTGACAAAAACGCCAAAAGTTATCCACAATTGAAAATCCAGTAATTGCCATATTTTTAATTTATACACCGAGTTATCCACATTATCCACAATGGTTTATGTTTAATTTAATCTGGATTTATTTAAAAAAAACCGAAAGGATGTTTTGTTAATTTATCCAAAAATTGTTGAATGGCCAAAAAAAATGGTGGTAGTACTTGACAGACATAAGGGAAGAATATTTTGAATACATAATTAATTATAAAAATATAAATTGTGTGAATATACTTGTTAATTGCTCAAATTGTGTTATAATATATCTATCAATAAGTCGTGAGCATTCATATGTAATGTGTATTAAGGAGGTTTCGGGAAAGGCATTAGTATTGGGAGAAAATACAAATAGCTTTTCTTTTTTAAATTTAAACATATGAGTCATAATATTTTTGCACGATAATAATAATGATAGAAGGAGTTGGACATCATGCGTTTTATTATTACAGGAAGAAATATTGATGTAACAGATGGTTTAAGATCTGCAGTGGAGGAAAAGCTTGGAAAGCTTGACAGGTTTTTTGCACCGGAGACAGAAGTAAATGTAACTTTAAGTGTAGAAAAAGAGAGACAGAAGATTGAGGTTACTATCCCTGTTAAGGGTAATATTATTAGAAGTGAGCAGGTTAGCAGCGATATGTATGTTTCAATTGACCTGGTAGAGGAGGTTATTGAAAGACAATTAAAGAGATACAAGAATAAAATCGTTGATAAGCAGCAGAATGCAGCACTTTTTGCTCGGGAATTCGTTGATAAGGATTTCGATGATGAAGATGAGGTTAAGATAATCAGAACAAAGAGATTCGGAATTAAACCTATGGATCCGGAAGAAGCCTGCGTGCAGATGGAACTTCTTGGACATAATTTCTATGTATTCTTCAATGCAGAGACAGAGGAAGTCAATGTTGTTTACAAAAGAAAAGGAAACACATACGGACTTATTGAACCTGAGTTGGATTAATATTTTACGTAATATAAATTACAGGGTTTATACAGCATGAAAAGATGCTCCTGAAATATGCCGGTGATGGTATTGTTTCAGGAGCTTTTTTGTCACATTTTATCGAAAAATCTATTATAAGCTGTTAACTTGCTTAAATGAAGAATTGGTGGTACAATTACTCATATTTTAGCTATACAGTTATAAGGAGAATTAGGTGATGGGATTAGCTCAAAAAATATTCGGCACTCATAGTCAGCATGAGTTAAAAAGAATATATCCAATAGCAGATAAAGTTGAAAGTTATAGAGATGAGTATTCTAAATTAAGTGATGAAGAGTTAAAGGGTAAGACAAAAGAATTCAAGGAAAGACTTGCCAAGGGCGAGACATTGGATCAGATTCTTCCTGAAGCTTACGCAACTGTAAGAGAAGCCGGAAAGCGTGTGCTGGGAATGGAGCATTACAGAGTACAGATTATCGGAGGAATCATCTTACATCAGGGTCGTATTGCAGAGATGCGTACAGGTGAAGGTAAAACTCTTGTGTGTACACTTCCGGCATACCTTAATGCACTTACGGAAGAAGGAGTGCTTGTAATTACAGTTAATGATTATCTTGCAAAGCGAGATGCTGAGTGGATGGGCCAGATTCATCAGTTCCTTGGACTTACCGTAGGTGTTGTTCTTCATGATCTGAAGGATGATGAAAGACGTGCGGCTTATGCATGTGATATTACATACGTTACTAATAATGAGCTGGGATTCGACTATCTTCGTGATAATATGGCTATATACAAGGAGCAGCTTGTTTTGCGTAACCTTAAGTATTGTATTATTGATGAGGTTGACTCTGTCCTTATTGATGAGGCACGTACACCTCTTATTATTTCAGGTCAGAGTGGTAAATCTACAAAACTTTATGAGCTTTGTGATATTCTGGCACGTCAGCTTGTTAAGGGCGAGTATAAGGGCGAAATGACCAAAATGCAGATAATGATGCAGGAAGAACTCGAGGAAGACGGAGACTTTATAGTTAATGAGAAGGATAAAGTTGTTAATCTTACCGAGCAGGGTGTTCATAAAGTAGAGCAGTTCTTCCATATAGACAATTATGCAGATATTGAGAACCTTGAAATCCAGCATAATGTCAATCTGGCATTGAGAGCACATAACCTTATGTTCAGAGATAAGGATTATGTTGTTAAGGATGATGAAGTTCTTATTGTAGATGAATTTACAGGACGTATTATGCCGGGACGTCGTTATTCTGACGGTCTGC
>JAUNPK010000009.1 GCA_030536855.1 Eubacteriales bacterium | reverse complement strand
TCGTTTACCGCGGCGACTTGTATATAATATCATCCTGTTTTTTTGTTGTCAACAAAAATTTTGAAATTTTTTGAGTATTTTTTGAGTATAATTTTTTTTGTTTATTTTACATCTATATCTTGTGCTTTTTCTCTAGCAAACCCCAATACATAGCCCAAACATCTACCAAGAATTTCTCAATAACCATCTTCTTTTATTAGATAAAATTAAAAATTAATTTTAATACAAGATTATTGTTATACAAAAACTCCAGCACACTATTATTATGAATCTGATTCATCATATCCAACGCAAAACTGTTACTTCCCATAGCGGTAAGCAAAGCAAAAAACAGCCATACGGCAATCAATCCCTCAACAAATCCCAAGGCTGCGCCTCCGGCTTTATTTGCCTGATGAATCACAGGTAGTCTCGAAACAACTCCTGTTGCTCCAGCTATAACTCTTAACAAAATAAATACCACAACAAAAACTACGCAGTAAACAATTGCACTTATAATAATATCTGCCATTCTCGCGGAAAATATTCTCAAAACTATTTCTTTCGCTGTTGCCTGTGCATACGATTCAATATCTTTTCCGATTTCATCCAAAGAAGTATTGGAAATGGTGTTAACAATACTTTCAGGAAGATTGGCTTTCTGCCCGATAATCTCAAGATAATTTTTAACATATGTATCTTTTATATCTTCATTGTCCAAATCAACAACATACTCTGCGTCTTCTAGGTATGTACTGACTTCTTCCTTGTCTATTAAACTTTCGTATATGGTATTTGCCAGTTTCTCATCTACATCAGTTTCCATTTTTATCTGCCTGCACATTACCGGCACAACAATTGTAGCTAATAATAATGTGACGATTGCTGATACAAGGGATACAGCAATAGATATAACTCCCTTTTTATATCCGTATAACGTCAGTATTCCTATTAATAAAATCACAATCAAAATAAGCATATTATCTCTCCGTATTTCATATTATTCTTACTTTTTATTTTATGTACCTAACTTCTATTTCAACTTAATATTCTGTATATATTTTGAGCCTACCAAAATATATTTTCCTCTTTCTCCCAAAGGAAGCAATGTTGTGGAAGGCATGTCAAAATCCATGTCAGCTATGCATTTACCTTTGATATTATATATCGCAAAAGATGATGAATTATTCATAATTATTGTTTTTTCATCGAACTGAATCACATCATACTGAGTACTGAATGTAGTCTCACACACTTTATTACCTGAAAGATTATATACAACCAACTTGTACAATTCTCCTGATGCTGAATTATCCAACACAAGCCCTATATAGCTGTCGCCGTAAAATACCCTTTCAATCTTACTATCTATCTTCATCTCTTTTTCCAGACTTGGATATTCCTTTATCCTATATATGCTTACAATATCTTCCCCTACAGCAACTGCCATGTTATTGGTTATAAACTGAACATCTCCCACCAGCGTATCACCGTAATGATTGAATCCGCCTACAACTCTTTCAGTTTCATTCTTTCCTACATTTGAAAAATTATAAAAAACTACATTTGTCTTAATTTCTTCTCCGCTTACATATATGTAGGAAGCCATCAGTCTTGTAGAATCCTCTGACATGCTTATATCCAGAGGATATCCGTCTCCTGACAGGGTCGTCTTGACACTGTATATCTTACTTCCATCCTTATCATACATATTGATGTAGTTAGCTTCATTATCCTCCAGCACTGCCACTACAGCCCCCTGCTTTCCCACCTCTATCTGAGATATTGCAAGAGATGTGTCAACTTTGCCTATAAGCCCCTTCTTATCAAATGTATATATAGTATTGCCATTAATGTCGCCTATCGCCACACAGTCATGACATATTTTCACCTGAGGTTTCTGCATGGAAAATGTTTGATTCCATATTGCTTTTCCTTTTTCAGTATAATAAGAAGCTCCGTCATTACTATATCTTATGTATCCTTCTCCAAAAGTTACATATTGCGAAGATTCTATATCTTCCCTATTCACAGAATTGGTTATGACATAACTGGTATAGCTATAATTATCCAATGCTTGTCTGATTACAAATAGAATCACAACAATCACAACTACTGTCAGTGTAATAATTCCTGCAACTCTTAATCTGTGCCTTCTGATTCTATGTTTTACTTCCTCTTCATCCAGCTCATCTGTAGCGGCATCATGTACTTTATAATCAGGTGTCCTTATTTGAATAACTTTTTTAACTGGTGCTTTTTTATCCCCATTAAACCTTGAATTTCCTGAAATTATATCAGCCATTTACTATCCCCTTTGTGTATCATTTGCACAAGGCTAAACTGATTTAATTATACAATATCGTAGCAAATATTCAAGGAAGTTTTATCTGCTGGCCCACATATAAATAATTCCCGTCAGATATTCCATTACAGCTTGCCACTTCTGTATATTTTGATGATGTACCATAATAACGCTTGCATATACTCATCAAAGTATCCCCCGACTTAACTGTGTATATGTATACAGAAGTATCTTCCGTAGCTACCTCCGTAACAGTTTCTGTATATGTTGATGTTTCTGTAGGCTCTTCCCTTGTCTGTTTTTCCGTTATATTTACTGTGGAAGATTCTTCCAAAGCAACTTCTCCACTTACAGTTTCATCTTCAATAGGATACACGTCCCCAGACAATTTATTTACTGTTATTGTATTAGTATCCTTACTTAAATCCCCATCATTATTTCCCGACATTTGGATCATAAGTGTATTAATGGATTTATCAAATTTTTTCATTTTTTCGTAGCTGTTCATAAGGTTTATTCCAATCACAAGAATTACCACAACTAAAAATGTGCTTATTCCATACATAAAGGAGCTGGATTTTTTCTGCTGTTTTTGCTCCTCTTTTTCTTTAATCACATTCCTAATTGATTTCATCACCTTATCTTGTCCATTTTCTTCGCTTGATTTGGATTCCCTTTTCTCAAGCATGTACTCCTGCATCTCGTAATTTCTCTCATAAAAACATACATAGCCTTTTTGTTTTTTTAACCCACCGTTTTCATATAAGAAAAAGCTTTCTTCCTTTTCCTCTGTATCCACAAGATACAATGTTTTCATTGCCCCTGCAAAATTATCTATGTGAAGTTTTCTCAATCTTGCCATACGCTCAGCGTTAATTCCAGGAAAAACAGCGAACCATCCCACCACTGTCAGATTTGGAAAATATTTTTCTATATCTGAATATATTCCGTTCCATATAACCTCATCAAAGTGTATTTCGTCACGTAAAGCCGTCAGCTTTGCTTTTATAACCCCTTTGACAAACACGCATTTTTCTTCACTATCCTTTTGAAATTCTCCTAAAAGTACTCCCGTCTGCTCAATCCCCGGATTGTTATATGCTATAGAATTAATATATGTAAAAGCATAATCCTCAATATAAATCTTCTTATCAGAACTGACATCTCCAATTTGTTTAATATTCTTTGGTCTTCTAATATAGCTTCCTTTGTCCTTCGACTTTCTGCCATCTTTATCTGAATCATCGCTATTACATATTATTTCAATCATAACCTCCCCATTCCTGCGCCTGGCATTGTTTCATCCCGGGTTTGCATATATGTGATAAAGCGCAATTTCACATTTTGCCCTATAGGATGTCCACTATGATATATGCATATTACCACCACATTTTCACAAAATTTATCATATTATGTCGCTAAAATAATTTATTTTTAATTTTGTAATAAAAAATGCTCGTCCCCAATAAATATTTATTTAGACAGGCACTTTGTCTGTGTTTATGGGAGGATTTTATGTCGTATTATTATGATTCATTAAGCAAAACAACACCTACACAGTTAGGTTGCAAAATAACAGAAATAATGAGGGATAACAAAAAATCCCACCAGGAGTTGATAATATTATGCATAGGTAGCGACAGATCTACCGGTGACAGTCTAGGTCCTATCATAGGGTATAAACTGAAAAAAACCAGTATGAGTGGCTATTATGTATATGGAGATTTAGAGCATCCGGTGCATGCCGGAAATCTGTCTGCCTACATTGCCCATATTAAAAAATCTTTTTACAATCCATATATAATAGCCATTGATGCTTCACTGGGAAGAAAAGATCATGTGGGTCTGATTACTTTGGGGACAGGTCCCGTAAGACCGGGCATGGGCGTAAAAAAAAAGTTGCCTGAAGTCGGAGATCTTCATATCACTGGAATCGTTAACACTTCCACTAATACCAATCATCTCGTACTTCAGACAACCCGATTGTCTACCATAATGCAACTTGCTGACACAATATTCTTAGCTCTTAATCATACTCTGATACTTGAGTATGATTCTAATGACGATTTTTATAAATTGCAATCGCCTGAGAAATTGTATCTGCAGAACCTGACCTCATTATACTGTTAAGTTCTGTCAGTTTATCAACATTGACAAACTCTTTTCCAAGATAAGCCTCATAGTTGGATGATATATAAATCCGTTGTTGTTTTACTAAATCATCCAACTCTGAATACTCCGCCTTTTTTCTTGACAGTTCATCTCTCATCTTATCCAGCTTGCCCTGATATCTGTCTTCAATCTCCGTCAGAATATCTTTCTTAGCTGTTTCTTCAAATTCATCCAAAGCAGCAATCTTTTCAGCTTCAATCTTACTTATCTTGTCATGCGCCTCATTAATCTTATAATCGAAAGTTTCAAGACCATACATCTCTTCATTCTTGTCTTTTCTTATTCCCTTTTCGATTTTCTTTATCCGATTTTTGTTGCTGTTAATACTTAATCTTGTCTGTCTGGCCGCAAGAATTGTATCTCTGTGAGAAAGCAGTGTATTGGCACATACAGCCTTATACAGGCTCACTACTATTATTGACATCAATCCGCCATACACCAAAATACTCCAATTTGGAATTACCGGTACAAAATAAAGTACACAAGGAACCGCCACAAAAGCAACAAGAAGAAACATAATATAGATAACATAATCCAATGCTTGTTTCGATATAAACAATGCAAAGAAAATTCTGCTGTTACAAATCCTAGATATATTCTCCTGGATAAAAGCTTCGTTAATCTGGTTGGATAACTCTTCATTTTCTTTTCTCAATGAAGCTGTCTCCAAAGCAATTCGTTCCTTTATTCCAGCCATCTTCGCTTTGTCTCTCTCTGATTGAATCTGTTTTATTTTGTCTTTCTCACTGGATATTGACTTATCATATCCTGCACATATTGCATCTGTGCTTTCTTTCACCCTTGATGTGATTTCGTCATCTTTGGCTTTTTCTGAATTTTCAAGTTCCTTTGTAATATCCTTAACAATTACGCCCAGTTTCTCAAGACGTTCTTTTTTCTCTGTATGTTCTTTAATATCACCCAGAACCTGTTCCAATAATTTCTGATTTCCACTGAGTAAATTCTGTTCTGCCATCTTCGTATTTAACCCCTATACTATTATTATTTAGTATTTCTGTAATAATTGATGAGACAACCATCCAGAATAATCTGACGTTCATCATCTGTTAAATCATCCATGCCAAGTTCGAATTCTTTCATATCTCTATTGACAACATAAGCTTTCATCTTATTAGCCTTATTCTTCACTGCGTCTGCAATTCCCGGGATAAATATATAATCACCATTAGTGAATGGAAGTTCTCCCTTTTCTATTATAAATGGAAGCATACCCCAGTTAATAAGATTTGAACGATATCTCTTAGTAGCATACTCATTAGCAATATTAGCCCATCCGCCAAGAACCTTCTGACATGATGCAGCCTGTTCTCTGGCTGAACCATCACCCGGCTTAACTGCAAAGATTGTGCTACCAACGCCTACATTTGTCTTATCAACATCATAAGTTTCCTTAATCTTGCTCATAATATCGCCAATCTCAGGAAGTACTTCTGCCATGCACTTGCCTTCTTCTCTTGCTTTTTCTGCTTTCTGAACTTCTTTAGCTCGTCCTACATAAGCAGGGTCCTTTCTTGAAAGGGCAAACTCTGCAAGTCCTAAAGGATTTGAACGGAAAGAAGAAGTCTCGCCGGAAGGAATCAACTCATCAGTTGTTGTTACAGGATCATGAATTTCTGAAACCACCTTAATGATAAGATTTTCCGGCAATTCAACCATAGCAGGCCAATCCTTAATGTTAGGGCCAAACTGAATCTGCTGTTCCGGATCCGCAACTCCTTTACTGTCAAATACTCTGTTTGCATATATTGAACTATCAAAATGATATACAGGACCTGTAAATTCAACATCGCAATCTGTTGCTGCTGTTAAGAAACCTTTATTAGCTGCTGTTGCTGCAATTGAACGGGCATCCATAAGTGCAACTGATGAAATCTGTCCGTTCTGAAGCTTAGAACCTTCTCTATTAGGGAAGTTTCTTGTTGAATGTCTGATTGAAAATGCATTATTAGCAGGAGTATCACCTGCACCAAAACAAGGTCCGCAGAAAGCAGTCTTAACAATAGCACCTGTTGCCATAAGATCCGCAAGTCTTCCGTTCCTTGCCAGCTCAACATAAATAGGAGTACTTGCAGGGTATACGCTGAGAGTAAATTCATCCGCACCAATTGATCTTCCCTTAAGTATATCTGCCGCTGCACATATATTTTCAAATCCACCGCCTGCACAGCCTGCAATAATTCCCTGATCTACATAAAGCTTGCCGTTTTTAATTTTGTTAGTAAGGTTAAAGTCAACCTGTCCATCAAGACTAACGAGAGCCTTCTTCTCAACATCATGAAGAATATCCTCCAGATTGCTGTTGAGTTCTTCAATAGTATATGTATTACTTGGATGGAATGGCATTGCTATCATTGGCTTAATCTTACTTAAGTCCACATATACAACTCCATCGTAATATGCTACACTACCCGGATTAAGTTCCTTATAACTTTCGCTTCTTCCGTGAATGTCGTAGAACTCCTTAATCTTATCATCAGTTCTCCATATAGATGAAAGACAAGTTGTCTCCGTTGTCATAACGTCAACACCAATTCTGAAATCTGCGCTTAAGTTTGAAACTCCCGGGCCCACAAATTCCATAACCTTGTTCTTAACGTAACCATTACCAAATACCGCTCCGATTATGGCAAGAGCCACATCCTGAGGTCCAACGCCCTTCGCAGGCTCACCTGTCATGTAAATAGCCACAACACCCGGCATATTAATATCATAAGTCTTGTTAAGAAGCTGCTTAACAAGCTCAGGACCACCTTCTCCCATAGCCATTGTTCCCAATGCACCATAACGGGTATGACTGTCTGAACCGAGAATCATCTTACCACCCTCAGCCAGCATTTCCCTGGCAAACTGGTGTATTACTGCCTGATGAGGCGGTACATACATTCCACCATACTTCTTGGCACATGTAAGTCCAAACATATGGTCATCTTCGTTAATTGTTCCCCCAACAGCACATAAACTGTTATGACAGTTAGTTAGTACATAAGGAATTGGGAACTTCTCAAGTCCTGATGCTCTGGCTGTCTGAATAATACCAACGAAAGTAATATCGTGTGATGTCATTTTATCAAACTTAATCTTAAGCTTATCCATTGAACCGGATGTGTTATGATCCTTTAAAATTCCGTATGCAATGGTATTTTTTGATGCTTCTTCCCTACAAACCTTAGTGCCAGTCTTTGCTTCAACTTCTGCTGCCGCATTAACGCCATCTTCAATAATTTCAACACCGTTAATAAGATATGCTCCGCCATTACTCATCTTAACCATGTCAAATCCTCCTATTGTTTATATTCTATAATGTTATAATAAGATATATATTAATTATATAAGTCCTAATAAAATCTATCTAAAACCGTGTTATACACATATCAGTTCAGACTAAAGAAATGGTGTCACCTTTTCTTTTATGGTATTAATCACGTCATCATCAACCTTCCCTTGTTCCCAACATACTTTAACTTTATCAGCTTTATATCTTGGAATAAGATGCATATGAAAATGAAAAACTGTCTGTCCTGCAGCCTCTCCATTATTCTGAACTATGTTAAGTCCATCAAAATCAAGAGCTTTTCTGTATGCTTTCGCCAGCTTTGTTGCCACCTGAAATACATGTCCTGAAGTTTCATCATCCAACTCGTAAATATTATCAAAATGATTCTTAGGTAATATAAGTACATGACCGTCTGCTGCCGGACTAGCATCAAAGATAACCTTTACAACATCGTCCTCATAAATGGAATTGGTCTCAATATCTCCATTAGCCAGCTTACAAAAAATACAATTGTCTTTTTTCATTAACTGCCTCCTTACTACATTATTTACTTGTAATGTAATTCAGTATATACTTTAATATCATAACTTAAAGAGTTGTGGATTACAACCTTGTTTGATACAAAAAATTGTTAATTAGTAAAAAAGGAACATTGATTATGTTGAACAAAAAAGAATATGAGATTTTATCATCCACTGAAGAAAGCAATAAGGAACTTTATGATATTCTTATGAAACAAAAGCAGGAAACCCTTAAGGAAATTTCAATTGCATCACATGATATTTCAAACTATGTATCATATCTTAAAACCGCACATCAACTGATAAACAAAAGGAATCCCGAATTAAAAGAAAATACATTTTTCAATAATATGGGAACAACCATTCAAGAACTTATAAAATATATGTCCCGGCTTTCCCAATACAGATACAGCATGAAAAACTATGAACTTAAATCTGTTTCTCTTGAAGATATTTTATACGACATCCCGGATGCTGTAGATGAAGTTATTATGAAGGATAATGATGGGGCTGCCCCAGAAAATTCCGATAAATTTTCAAGTGCAGAATATATCTTTAATGTGGCAGATGACCTGCCATCAATAAATTGCAGTTACGAACATCTTCTGTCGGGATTGAGAGAAGTGGTTATCAATGCTCTTGAAGCTTCCGATAATGGAAAGATTACAATGAGCGCAGAAAAAGATTCTAACAAGAACAAAGTTATTTATATATCCATAATCAACAGCTGCAATACTGAAAATGCAATAACAGAGGACAGTTCTGTACTGTCCCAGCCATTTTACACAACAAAAGATAAACATGCAGGTGTTGGACTATCTATACTAAACCAGATATGTCTTACTTACGGATTTAACTGGACAATATCTACAGAGTCAAATATAACTGAACTTAAAATAGTCATCCCTGTTTGATTTCTGCCTTTTGATTCACTAATATTCCAATTGAATAAAACTCACATTTACGAGGATTTTATCCAAAATTAAATATCTCATCCAACATACGAAGCACTCTGAAATTGCCTTTGGCTGTCATATCCCCTGTCATAAAGGCTCTATGAAATGTCATTTTACCATTAACAATCTGGTCAAAGGTTTCTTTTGAGAGCTTTCCTATAACATCGGCGTTATTATTTTCTCCAAATTCAACAGAAAGATTTACACCATTAACATCAATAACAATAGATTTATCTTTATCGCTTATCATAAGCATATAAGAAGCCCTTTCCCTGTTAGACGCAACAATATTATTCCTGAACGCATCAATATAATAGTCATCTCCTCCTTGTTCCTGATCATTAAGGAGTTCTTTGTATATGCTTGCAAGGGATTCTATATCCTCTTTCTGTGTTCTAACGAATGTATCGTCAGATGCATACTTTGAAAGTTGCTCACTTTCCTGCGGTGTATAATTAACCACATCCTTGATAAGATTAGTTTTTATGGTATTACTGCTTGAAGGAAGGCTTGAAGTCTTCTTTGAAACAGTCCTGTATATATTCTCCGCATATCGCTCAATAATTTCATTGTATTCTGAATTAAATTCAAAGTCTGTGGTATCATCCACATAGGCACTCAAGGCATTACCTGTTCTTCCGCCTATAATTTCCCATGAATTATTTAATGCAACAACTATCTCTCTTTCCCCATAAGTTCTTGCCATAACAACCGGAAACATATATGTTGATGATACTTTACTTTTATCTGCATATAACCAGCACGAATCAAGAAGCGTCTGCATATAACCACCCATTCCAATCCATTCTACTGTAGTGGCCAGCACAACACCATCAGCATCAGCAACAGTCTGAGACAATGTTGTTATAGTATTCTTCATTTCATACAAATTATATCTCGTTACACTTACATTAAGTTCTTCTAACACTGTCTGAATCTTATTAATAACATATAGTGTAGGATCATCAACAAGACCACGTCCTCCGTAGTATATATTAACCTTCACGCCAATCCCCCATTTCATGTAGAATTATATGGAGAATATAGCATATTATCTAGCTTATTTCAACAGAGAAACTCTTGTCTGCAATTCTTATAACATCCCCATTATTCAATGTGTATTGCTTATGATTTTCCACTACGGATTCATTCAGATAGGTACAGTTTGTGGAATTCATATCTTCTATACAGTACTCTCCATTCTTTACAGAAATACAGGCATGCATCTTACTTATTACAGGTTCTTTAATACATAAATCGCAAATCTCCTTCATACTCCCAATAATGCACGGAAACTTATTAACTTTAATTACAGAATCCCGTCCTATATCTATTCCTGAGTTATCCTTAACCCGGATATTTACACTTTCAAAATCCAAAGGTTTTAAAGAAAACTTATCAGCCTTAAGCTTTCTAACATAATCTGAAAGTAGCATGGTCTTATTACATTCCCTATCATACTGTTGGGCACTTTTCTCCATAGTTTCATCAGCAACAGCTTCCGCCAGTATTTGCGGCATATAGGGCTTGATATTTTCATCTTTGTCATATGAGTATTTTATCTTTGGCTGTGGTATTTTGTAAGGAATTTCTACCTTCTTTTCTCTTTTTACTTCTTTGCCGGTGAAAAAATCTTTAAAAACACTTATAAGCACTCCCACTATAATACACAAAACAGAAGGAATTACACCAATTCGTATTACAGCATACTGCTTTAAAAACAGACTTATTATTCCTGTTATAATCAATAACAGGGATATGCAATTAACGATGGTCTTTCTGCTAGGTCCTGTCCTATTCTCATCCTCGTCCTCAACTAAGGTTTCAGTCATCACGGTGGGAATTATTACGTCTCTGTCTCTATCATCTTTGTTATCAATGCTTCTTTCTTTATAAATCTCCTCCGGTTTATTGATTTCCTCTGCTTTATTTATGATATTTTCCGGTTTATCATCTGGTTTATCATCCGGTTTCCCACCCCTGGACAATGGCTCCCTGAAAAGCCATATAAGATTATAGGGGTCATAATCTCTTACCAGAATTTTCTGATATATATCATAAAGCTTCACTATGCAGCTTTTGTCAACAGAATGATCAAACCTTTCCATTATGTATTCAAATAAGCTTCGCATTTTCTCATAGAAATCCGAATTACTCTTTCCCGGGCAATATGCAAAATAAAGCTTTTTATCCACCATAGTCATATAAATATACTGCGGTTCCATTATAACCTTGTCCAGATCCAACATATATGAATCCACTATTCTTACCATTTCCGATATATTTACAAATATTGATTTAATATCTTCTATTGTCATTTTCCCAAATTCATACACTCTGCTCATTTGCTGTTTGGAAGTGATATCATAATATATGCACTTTCTTTCATTGACTTCGTTTATAGTAAATTTCAGAAAATGGGATGGCTTATTCAATCTCACCATCTTTATCTGATAATCCTCATCATTAAAATCTTCCTTACGCAACACCATATAACTGCTGTTGTTTTCCCTTTCATAAGAAATCATATATTCTTGATCATTATTATCCATATTTTAATTTATCGCCTCCTTAATTGCATTGGTTATCCTTATTAGTTTCGGCGGATGACTATAACTAATCTTTTTATTAATGGTAAAAGCTTTTATGCTTAAAAAAGCAGGTGTTAAACCACAGTCAGCAATACATGTAACCGTCTCTTTACCTGTATTTCCACTCATATAAACCCTTATATTCTTTAAAAACAGTGTTTTGGTTTCAATGTAATTTCGTGCTTTGGACATTATTACATTCTGCTCATTTTTGTCATCCTGCCGGCTACACTCTATACACACCTGCTCCATTATGTTCCCCGCCACCACCTTATCATGCATATAACAACATAAAGATATTACAGCCACTATTATCAGAGTAAACAACGGAACTATTACTGAATTTTCAACCACATATATTCCTTTCAACCTTTTTGTCTTAATATCCCTTTTATAAATCCTCACTGCCTTCTTTACCTTTATTGTAATAATTTCGATTATTTTAATTATTTCAACTTTTCGAACCATTTCGTTATCCCCCTAACAATACCCCCACTAACGATATTAGCAGAAAGGGAATATAGGGAATTTCCTGTTTGAGTTTTACCTTTTTTACTGCTAATAATATCAGTCCAAAAAAAGATATTAATAGCATAGACAACAATAATACCGCTATTCCCATCTTCCAATCCGTGATAATACCTATCAATGACACTACTATCCCATCTGCAGTTCCAAACAACCCGGTAACTTTAGAAATTATGAACATTCCAATCCCTGTAAGTAGTGAATACAGCAAGCTTTTCCATGAAATATTCAACTGAAAAAAAATGTGGTCTCCAATAAAAGCAAAAGGTATGCACCCAAACATAATTATAAAATGTAGAATTTTCACTGATTTATATTTAATGTCCTCCATAGATAACAGAACCATACATACAATTAAATAAATTACTTTTATCATTAGGAGCCTCCCGCTTCCGCTTTACATTTCTCACACTCTCTTCTTTCGGGAACACTGCTTTTTTTAACGGTTAATATATCTCTTGAAAGCTTGGTACAAATGGCTGTTTTATGGTATCTGTCACCGTAATCCGTATAAAAAACTTCTCCGGTTGCAGCATCTGCCTTGCATATGGTACAGGGATAATACTTTCCTCCCGAATTATTGCGTAGAGAACCTATTCCCAACACATTTGAGTTTTTTATGTTTCTTGTAAGATAAGTACATGTTTTTTTTGTATGGTACACGCTTCCTCCTGCTGTTATATACACATAATTATCCTTATCTACCACCTGACTTGTGTCATAAGTAAAAGAATCGCTGTCTTCACCAAGCCATGCATTGGTTTTCTTTGCTTCCGAAACCTTTATTATTGCAACTCCAAAAACATCAAAAGGATTCTTTATATAGTAAGTCAATTTAATTTCAAGTGAGGAATTGTTGTTAAGCACTTTTGATTGGGCAAAATTCCATCCGGGATTACCACCCACAATATTATTATTTTTTGCAAAATCTTCCCCTAATTCAGAAATAAAAAGTTGCTGAAATGCTACAACGCTTAATCCAGAAGAGAGCATACCACTCAATTGCGATGGATTATTCTCATCGGCTGTAATCTTACTTTTTGCATTTCCCGAATCATCCCCTGACAAACCTTTCAGACTATCATAGACATATGCATATCTTGCAGATTTTCTTAAAGTATCATATAAAGCTTCATTAACCCTTGCCCTCACTGCAATAATCTGAATCATATACATGACAGCAACTGCTGCATAAACGAATATAGGGACAACCAGTGATGCTTCTACAGTTGTCGATGCTGGTAAATATGCCTCTTTTACAGCATTGTTACATAACTTGGTGTTTATTTTTTTCTTAATCTTTTCTCTCAACAAAGATAAAGATATTGCTCTTAACATATCTGCCTGATGCCTCCTTCTTCGTTTATTATCTGATGCTTATAAAAAAGGCATATTACACATAGGAATAATATATCTGTTGAGAATACAGATTTCCCTTGCTCTTATTCTTAAACACCGCCGTTCCCGACGCAGAAATAATGTATTCTCTCATTCTAAAATCAGAATGCCCAAGTTCCATCATTCTCAATTCCATGGCACCCATAACCCGGTAATTTTTCTTTACTCCATTTTCTGTAATAAGCAAGACTCGTAAATAATCCTTATAATCCATTCCGGTTTTTCCATCATTTTTTTCATCTCCATCCAGGTTCATTACAAGAAGATTACCAAGACTTAATCTCCAGTTATTCTTCGTCTTAACGAACTCAATTTTTTTCCCTTTGTACAGTTCCCTAAGTTCCAGTATAGACTCCCCGTAGGCCCATGCAGCCAATATTAAATATTGTCCCGCTTTAATTACAGCAGTATTTCCTGTAAATCCCAAAAGGGTTGCTGCAAGAGAATATGCTTCAGTTTTTTT
Source organism: Eubacteriales bacterium (assembly GCA_030536855.1). Lineage (GTDB taxonomy): Bacteria > Bacillota > Clostridia > Lachnospirales > Lachnospiraceae > Lachnospira. Next base: position 60,540 of record JAUNPK010000009.1, on the reverse strand, counting down.
CCCGGAATCTGTAAGAAGATATGCAAAATTCATCCCTTCCCTAATTGCTGATAACTCAATCATCACCTGTTTTAAATTATCCTTATCAGAATCTTTCCCACATAGCACATACTCAACCATATACTTTAACAATGCATTATCATTAAGTGTTTTATTTGTCCCTGTGTAATCCATATAGTTATTAAAATGGGATAATATGTATTCGTCATATAAGGCCGTATCAATAGTAGCTTTAATCAGATTTCCTGATGATGAACTGTCACCGCCAAGACCGGAAGCCAAATCGGAATATTGTATTGTCTTGTCCGAAATATTACCTTCGTCAATTACCAACCCCACAAGACCGTCACTCATAGTTTCATATAATTTTCTTATGGCATCCATTCCCTTTGCCTGTGATGAAAAATCTACAGCAGAATAATCAAATTTCAATCCATTATTTGTATAAGCTGTGAGTATATACTCTGCCTGTTTTACATATCCTTTTATCTCCATGGAATTTGACGCAGTTATTTTTACATCCATGTTGTTAATATAAGAAGATGCACTATCAAGTACCTGCTTATCTTCCCTGAGACATTTCTCCATCGCATTTATATCGCACATTTTTCGACTGTCTGATAATCCGTCTTTTTCAATGTCGCATAAATCCTGCTTTAACCCTGAATAGATTTCTTCACCAATAATATCTTTGCTTTCTTCCACCTTATTTTTACAGCGTTCCAGTGATGATGATGCTTCTTTGTTAACACGCTTATATTGTTCTATTGTACTTAAAGCTTTGTCTATATTTTTGCAGGCTCCGAAATACGCTTTTTTAAGTTTATTAAGATTCCTTTCATATATGGCATCGTAAGAACTGCTTCCTCTTGATTCACTTACCTCATCACCTTCGTTATACAATCCCTCCAGACATTGATCCATATCCGTTAAGCATTGATCCATGTCTACGTACATGCCACTATCTTTCATCACGTTGTATACCTTTTCATTATTAATATTTACCGATGACATGGAAACATTTCCCCTCACTAAAGCTTTTACAAAATCATTACCGCTTCTTACAGGTTTGCCACCTTCTGTTACTATTCCTGCCTCTGTAGTCTTTATCCCTTCCACACTCATTATCAGTTCCAGAACGCTTTTATCCATTTCATATATTCTTTCCTCACATTGAGCTATATCATCTGATATTTCATTTATTTTCTTGGATTTATTAACTTGTTGCTCTGACTCCCTAAAGGAATTAACAACCTCTGAATATACGCCATACTGCATATATTTTAGAATTTCATCCCGAATACCCGAGCCACCGTTATCTGTGACATATACACAATTGTCATATTCGGCTTTTACAAGTGAGATGTTGTTAGAATATGCTGAGATATTATCAGCAATATATGATGAAAGCTCTTTATTGTTCTTGTCCGATTTTTTCAATAGCAGAATACTGTATTCATTTAACATGTCGTTGCAATATCCTGCAAACACTGCCTCATTGGATAATTCGCAGGCTTGTTTTATTATAGTATTATACGAGGAATCCCCTGATGATTTAAAACAGGCGAATACCAGGGACAAAACCAGCATAAGGGTAAGTGATGCTAATACCGTTATCTGTCCTTTTAATTTAACCATATATTATTACACCTGATTTGCCTGACTTGACATCTTACTAAGAATACTCTTTACCATAGAAGTTACCTGATTCTTAAACAGAACAACAAGCCCGATTAAGACAATAATTAATTACCCTGTCCCCCAGGGAAGTAAAGAAAGAAAAGCACTCGCACAGATTCTACAGTGTATATCAAATATCTATTTAAGAACTTTGTTCAAGCCAAAGAAACTCTGCTGATATCTAACTGATATCACCTAAAGATATCTAACTGATATCAGCAACGTTAGTCTTTCTAATAATCATATTCATCCAACTGGAGATTGCGACATGTAGTCCGCTTAATGAAATTATCAGCGGAATTTGACTACACATCCGTGTGCCAATTCCACTTATTCAACGAATACAGCGGCCTACCAAACCACCATTATTCTGATTTGTTACTCACAGGGCATATCTACAGCAGATTATCTGCAGCCCTGTATATATTTTCAGAATAATAGGCAAGCTACCCACTTTGACTAGTCACTATCGTTCCTAGTCTCGTGGTACCCTCGTTTCACTTCGGTAGCTTGCCAGGGCTAGCCCTTGGAACCCACTGGGGACTTTCATTCCCCCGCCCCCTAGAGCACATCCTCTTATCCGGTAATGGACGAAAAACCGACCTAATAACCGTCAGAAAACTGTCCCATCGGTTTTATCCCATTCCCTACTAAGAGAATTAAGGGCTCTGCCCTTGCATCCCGCCAAAGGAGCTCCGCCCCTTTTGGATAACCCGGTCGCTCACAAATGGAATGTTTCCATCCTATCAATCCAATCATTTGTAACCGATTTGTTCCGCACAATTTTGAAAGGAGATGATACACATGGGAACAAAAGCAGCCAAAAAGAACAGAACTAGAAATCATCAGGTTAACTTCTATATGAACGATGAAGAGTATCGAAAGTTAACCAAACTAGTAACAGAATCCGGTCTGAATAAACAGACCTACCTTATCAACGCAACACTAGGAGCAACGCTTGCCAATCCAGAAGCTTTAAAAGATATCCCGAAGCTCTTGTCTGAGCTTACGGAACTTTTAAATCAGTTCAAAGGTATTGGCATCAATTGTAACCAGATGGCTAAGATTGCAAATACATATAATCAGCCAGCAAATGAAAATGAACTTAAGGAACTTGCAAACGATATACATGAAACCGGAAAGGAGGTATTGCCACTATGTCAGTCGTTAAAGCTATTAATACGAGAGCTAAATCTTCAGCAGCATTAAGTAACACCCTTGACTATATCTACAAAGATAAGAAAGTCACTGAAGAGCTTAAGCTCGTAACCGGAGATTATTTTGAAGAAAAGGTTACTGCCGATCTTGTGTATCAGCAGTTCAAAGAAACAAAGAAGTTTTGGAATAAAACTGGTGGAAGACAGTATAAGCACTTCGTTATATCCTTTCATCCAGATGAAAAGATAACTCCAGAAGAGACTTTGCTTGTTGGTAAAGAATGGGCAGAACGATGCTTTCCCGGATTTACCTGCGCTCTTGCGAGCCACATCGACTCTGATCATTGCCACTGTCATGTGGTTGTAAATTCCGTAAATAGCATTGATGGAAGTAAAGTTCATCTGTCCAAATCAGACTTTAAACAGATGAAAAAGATTAATGATGAAATTTGTGAAGCTCATGGTTTGTCAGTCTGTGTCAAAGGAAAGCACTTTGATGGATCTGATATCGAAGAAGGCACCATCCGTTCTTACGATAAAAGAGACTATCGCCTTATGACTACGGATGGAAAGAAGAGTTTGAAAACAGATTGCATCAGCGCAGTACTTGCTTGCATGACCACTGCAACAAACAAAGAAGAATTTATCTCACAGATGGAAGAACATGGCTATGAAGTAAAGTGGGAAGACAACAGAAAATACATCACCTTTACACACATCGAATCCGGCAAATCTTTTAGAGATAAGAACTTAGCAGAAACATATAGTATCGAATTATCAAAGGAGGTTTTAGAAGATGCTTTTAACAGAAACAGCGCAGTTCAGAAAGAGCGGTCTGCTATCACAGACGAAGGAAAACGAGAACGCAAAGTATTGGAAAAACCAGTACGAGAAGCTACAGAAGAATACGCTAACCCAAATGCAGACCATAGAACGTCAGCAGAAAAGAATAGCACAGTTGGAGGAAAGCCTGGCAATGGCACTTTCAGAGAATGGCCAGTTGAGAGACTTAACCGAAGAGTTGATGAAACAGCGAAACGAACTAGAGGAATCGTTGACTGGGGTAAAAAGCTCCGCGAGACCTTTAGTCACTGCCTTGAACAGCTTAGGTCTTTCGGTTTCGGAAGTGGACTAAAAAGCAATACGCTTGAGACACAGGCAGATAGTGTTGCAGAGCACATTGAAGATATCCGCACTAGAATTGCTGCAATCGATCACACTCTCAGAACTCAGTATCTACCATCTCAGGGAACGGATAGTTGGATTGATAAACAAATAGAACTTGAATATCAAGACGAATATAGACTGCTAGATGAACTTTCAGAGCTAATCAAGTCAACCTCCCCTATGGTTCTTGCATTGGCACAGTCAAAGCGGAACACTTTCCGCCCTGAAAAAGAAGTCGATATGCTAAGAGCTTTGAATTCAAATGAATTTGAGTTAACAAAAGAAGAAATAGCAGACAGCTTCACAACTGCGCTTGCCACTGCGGACAAGATGCTTAATAATGTTCCTTCCACTATGAAATCCTTGGAAGAATCTCATGGCTGTCAGCCGATTGACCACAATATTGTAAGACGCGGTCGCAGAAGATAGAAAAAATGGCTTGGGCTTAATCGCCCAGGCCATTTTCTATTTCTCAAGAGTACATTCTATATCTTGGAGAACCCTCGCAATTACCTTTAATTCTTCACCCGGTTTTACATCCGTTCTACCAACTAACGCCTTTTTATGTGCATCCAAATTTATTCTTATATGTTCATCATATTTTTTTGCGGTTGATTCATATGAAATATCCATCTCTAATATGTTTTCTTCACCAGATACTTCATCTTGACTTATTGCAGTCATATATGAGTATCCCGGCGGCATTGTTGAGTCTTCTAAATCCGAGAAAACATCTCTAAACTGCTTAAACAGAACTTTCCTAACGTTATCATTTATCTTAATCTTTTTAATCATCGCAGCGCTCTGTCCGTAGTTTTTTATACACAAATAAAATATATTGCCAATATGTTCAATCCTTGCTGTCACATATGGGCGTGTCGATTCTTCTATCATTCTATTATTCTGCCTAAGCGTTATTACAACTGTCACAACAGAAATCACAGCTAAAATAAATGATAATACACACAAAACAATATTAATAACTGTTGATATATCCATTTTTTCTTATATTGCCTCCTTTTGATAAGATTCAAGCAAACAGCATTCTCTCCTAGTTCTACTAATCCTATAATATTTGTTTACTGGTTTACTCTCTACTATGTTTTCTTACATTAATTCGAACTATTATTAATCCACTTGCTGTAAAAACCTCCGTTGGGTTCTTCAAAAGTTCCTATAACAAGCGCACGATCCAACATAATATTATATACTTCGCAACTTGTTTCCGGTAGAAGTGCACATGAATGACACGCAGCCAAGTTCAACGATTCCCTTCCTTGACCATTACTCGTTATGCAAACCGGATCATTAGAACATAATAAGGCATGCTCTAACGCCTCCTTAAAAATTCGAGGGAAACAATCTTCTCTCCCCTGTCTAACCAAGCCGCCTAATGTTCCTTCAGAATCTCCACTGGCTGTATATATCAATATTCCAGCCATCTTAGTATCCTCATCTTTAGGTGGCATATAGTAAATACGTTCCCTCAAAGATGCTATATTATAGCCACACTCAAAGCTCAATTGCTTAATTAATAAATGTGATAATGTGTGCAAAAGTATATATCTAGAATCAATTATTTCATCTATCCTATTTCTCATTGTTGAGTTTTCCAGGTTAAATAATGCCATCTCCTGTCGCCTTATCGCGAAATCACTATCTGCCCATTTTTCAAGTTCATCTAGGTTGAACTGAATAAAAATGCCTTCACCTCTTACTTCAAATCCCGGATACCAATCTTCTTCCGGTCTCTTGATAGATACAAAATGAGGGTCATCCATTTCTGATATGGACAACGGTTGAAGTCTAGAAAAACCAACTAGTGCCTGAACCTCTTTTAATTTCTTTACCAACACAACCTGAGAAACACCTGGGATATCGTATTTCTCGATATCCATTTCTTCAATTTGAAAGTCCTCAGAACCTGATATTTTATTTATACCACTTAATGCGCAGAACTCTTCAAACTTATACTCCAGATTGTTTAATCCATATGAACTTTGACCTTCATCTTCATTTTGAAGAAGATTCTTAAGTATGTTCCTTACAGTAACCACGCTTATATGCGTTTCTTCAGCAGTCTTCTCTGACCATTTCTGCAACTTACTGTTAATAGTGTCTTCTCTTTCTTCTTCATCCTCACAGTCTGATAAGATAATATTTATTCTCTTATAATTCTGCGACTCTACAATTTTGTTAGTATTAGCATCTATATTCGCGGGTAATACTATAGAGCTCGCGGTGCAAGAAAAATAAACATTCGAATCACCTCGTTGCTTAACAACAGGATACTGAGTACAAATGGATTTTGTTCCCTTCCATGGATGGTTTCCCTGACAATAAAAAGCCTCTATCCCCTTCTCTTCTACAAGTGTTTTAAAAATATCTGGATTGAACGCATCCCCTAATGTTGCAGTAGCCTTACATGTCTTGCACGTCACCTTTAATCCTCTAACACCTTCTGTTGCAGAATTACCAGTCGTAAAAATTATGTCTGGATTACTACAAACGCGGTTAGCAGTAGCTTTATTAGTATTTTTATAATGAGCCCACTCTACCCATGGAAAATCATTAATATGGCCATTATCACATACCGTTACTATTGCCGCCGCGACCAATGGACAATGGTCTTTATAGCATTTTGGATGCTGAACCATATATTCGTCTCGGCTCTTTATAGCATCATTTGCATATTTTTCATGCTCTTTTTGCCACTCCGACAACTTCTTCATTCTTCGGCAAACCGGGCAAAAATAATACTCTGGAAATCTTACATAAGAAATTCCTGCTTTTGTTGCATTGTTATCTGAATCTGTTCCAGGCATTCCAAAATACTTTACACCCAAAGCTTTCTCAAGTCTCGGATCATGTATATGTGTAACACTTTGTCTCCAAAAAAATGGATCCGCCGCCATTAAGGTTTGATCAGGAAAATCCACCATAGCTCCTGGTCCATACTGTTGTATTGACTGTGTTGCTCTCGTTGAATATCCTGGTCGATTAATTGGCACAACATCAATAAGCCTCTTCGTTTTCATCTTCACCCTCCAAAATAACGACATTAACGTTTACAGTAGACTCTACATTTCTCATCGATGTCATTGTATTAAATGTATATAGTTCTTCTTCATCAATTCCGTACGGTTTCATAATCCTCTTGTACTCAGGTCGTCTTCTGCCAATTATGTTTCCATACTCCAAATACTGATGTTCCGTCTGCTCTGCCAAGAAATCAATCTTATCATAAATAATATCGATCTCATTTTTTACATTCTCTGTTTCATCTTCGATTTCATATGATAATCTACTATTAATCGCTTCCATCCTATCTGTAATATACGACGTAATGGTTTCCAAAAGCTCTATGTTTTCATCTTTTTTAAACATTGAAATGTCTTCATCAGACGGAAAGTGGTTATGCCGTAATAATGATACAATTACCGCATGCAATGCTCTCTTTCTTGCAGGCTCAGAAAACGGAGTCACACCAGTCGGTTCAACATATCTATAAAATGATTCATGATACGATTTGAATTGTTCATAGTGAGATCTATCGCGACTTCTTGCTCCGTCGTATTGGGTAAACACAACTCCAGGGTATTTTCTTCCAACTCGGCTAGATGCCTGAATATATTCACTAGTTAATTTAGGTTGTCCCAACAAAACCATCACATTCAATCTATCCACATCTATTCCAACCGAAATCATATTTGTAGCCAACAAAAGGTTTACCGCATATATTTTGTTATCCCAGTTTTCCTTGGAATATTTGATTTTCTCAAGTTTATTAAGTGTTTGATTCAATTCTGTTGTTGAAACTCGACTTGTTAACTCATCAGCACTTAATATTATTCTTTTTCCTCCTGCATATAAATTTCTATGCGCCATTCGTTCAATATTATCACGAACATCATTTTGTACGATTGTTGAACATTTACCCAGCTCTTTTAAGCTATTAAAATATGTAGTTAACGTCCAAAACGCATCCTTCACCTCATCATCCCAATCGCTTTCTTTTACAATCTGTAGTAATGAAGCCAAAATCCTACTTTCCATCATGGCCTTTGTTTTACCGGATGGCATTAGACCAACATACATTCTTCCATTTTTTTCTTCTGGTTTTGCAGCTCTTGCAAAGAAGGAATCAGCTTCATCTATTCCTTGAGGCGGAAATTGAAAAACTTCTCTGTTATACAAAGATGAGCATTGTTCCTTTGCCCTACATATTGTCGCTGTCGAAGCTATTATTTTAGGCGAAACACCTTTTTTTGAACAAAGGTAGTCAATGGCTGTCTCATACAAACCAACCATACTTCCAAGTGGGCCTGAAATTAAGTGTAATTCATCCTGAATAATTAATTCCGGTGCACGATTATCCGTATCTACCGCAAAAAAGCTCCCCGTCTCCTGGTACCATGGAAGCATTGCAAATTTATCTACTGTTGCAAACAACAATGTTGGCGGGTTCTTATACAATTCCTCATCCACGACTTGCAACGGTAACTTATTTGAAAAAACACAATCATCATGTGTACAACTCATTTCAAAACTCTTGCCAGCAACCATATGATAACCCCAACGGCCTATCAACTTGTTTTCAGAATTTACATCTCTAACCAGCTTTGTTCCACACCACGGGCATTTTAGTACCTGAAACTTATTATGCTGATCTTTTACATATGACAAATTCTTATTAGTTGCTTTTGCCAATTCTTCATAGCATACTTTCGCTTCTTTATTTTTGTTTGGTGTATGTGAACCTCCAATCCACAACCCAATAGATATTTCTTCATCTCCCAAATCATATTTAGGATATGTACTTCGTTTTTGCTTCCCTTCTTGTCGTATAAATTCACAGGCACATATCAAAGTAGATGCACGCGTAAACTGCTGAGCCGCTAATAATCTTAATGTGTACCGCATAATCACAGTTGTTCCACTAGATGTCTCTTTATAGGCTAATCGTCTATAAAAAATGGTAAACGCTGTTAAGCCTAAATACGCTTCCGTTTTTCCACCTCCAGTTGGAAACCAAATTAAATCAACCAAATTTCGTTCTTCATTTTCCAAAGAATCATCTACCATAGACGGTATACTCATCAATAAAAAAGCAAGCTGAAATGGTCTCCATTTGTGAACATCTGGCTCCTCATAATAGTCCATTTGATCCAAAATATCGCCTAATTCCTCATTATCAGGATATGACTCTTCAAATTTCGCTTGGACACCAACATGAACTCGCTGCATATACATTGCTCTATTAGCCAACTCAAACGCATTCCATGCCAAAGGATTTGTTTCCAACAACTCAATTCCTTTTCTTATTCTTTCTACGCAGAAATAACAATTAGTTATGTGTCTTCTTGCAGCATCAGTATACTGTTTATCTAATTTTTTTGATTCCTCCTCTATCTCTTCTATCCAGGCTTTATATCCACTTGCCAAAGATTGTAATTTTTTAAGTTTATGCTTTGAATCTGCATCATCTAAATCGGACAAATACTTCATACTAAAGACATCATTGTCAACATCGTATTTGTCATCCACCGAGAATTCCATCTGCGGAACTTCTACCTGTGGAAAGAAATCAGTCCAAATACATCCTTTCCCATCTTTTATATCCCAATTAACAGAAACTCCTAATCCAGTTCCATACTTTTTGTGTTTCCGATACAACAAAGAATTACTTGCCTCTTCCTCATCATAATCTTTGGATAAGTTCATATCATCATAATCCGAGAATATTAGCTCTTCATTATCATCGGTTGTGACAATCATTTCTGGTTGGAATATAGTATTTTTCGGGGTTGCTTTTCCAGTTGCATGATTAACCAACATCAGCGTGTAAGAATAAAAACCTCCTACCAACTTATGCCTTAATGCACTTACCGAAACTTCTGTATCATTAAAATACTCATCGCCCTTAAAATAGTCAGATTTATCAAAGCACACCTCAGACACATATTTCTTTGGCTCCCTAACATATCCGGATTTAAGCAATTCCAGCATTTTATACGCATAATTTTTAAAAGTACCATCATCCGCTTGATCATTTTCATACCAGTAATGAATCTGTTTCTTTTCAAATGATGATACCAGCTGTAGTATTCTAGTCTCAACGTCATATGTAAAATAAGTCGAAAAAACCTCCGGTACGCTAAATCCTTCTGACAGTTTCTCCGGAATTCTAATTTTACAATCTGGAACTATGGCTTTTCTATAAGTTGCAAAGGAACTTTCTACCTTAATTCTTGTAAGTTTCTTCTTAGAAATAAACGTAAAACCCATGGATGATGGCAATAACTTTGTAGCCATTGATACATTCTCGTCCATAGAATCCTCAGAATCCGCCATAAAGGATCCTTTTTTATCGTTTTCTGTTTTGATAAGATTCTTTTCAACTTTTTCCTCTTCATTGATTTGCTCTTCTTTATCAGACTTGTTAATGCCTTCCAAGTCATCATCTTCCAAATCCAATGTATTTTTCTGAGGGTATAATATCCCTACGCAATACCTTTGCAACGGACTTCCCGATATTATTTCTTGATCTAGATCTACTCCACATAATTCTGATCCAGGACCAAGCATTTCATGCTTCATGCGCGTAATAAGTTCATCCCTGCCACTTAACCTTTTATCCATATCACTTCTCCTAACCCTCTACTGGTTTATTTGCTCTATAACCCGGTATCTTGAAAGGTTCTATATCCTCAATTCTTTCAAGCTGTTTTACAATAGTTATCTCTTTGATTTTATCCTGCATTCCCTCAAACAATTGAATTTCATTCTTCTGATTTAATTCCTCAGAAATAACAACCTTTTCAATCATTTTTAAGATTCTTGTTCTGACTGAACGAATTCTTTTTGTGGCCAAAGCATATGCCTCGCTCTCTTCATTAAAACATGTATCTCCAAATACCTTTTTCAAATACACAAAAGCATCCTCGTTTTTAGGCCCCACTATGTGTGATTGCGCGTCAATCCAACCTCTAATCACCTGCGGTTGCGTCTTTAGACCAACTAATCGTAGTTTTTTCGTAATATCGTTATATGTTAGCCCATTTAGGCTCTTATACATACGGCAATTTCTTTTCCATCCATGCACCAATGAATATGCCGCCATTATTTCCGAGTCCATTTCAGCCACACCATTAAGTAACTCATCAACAATATCCTTGGTACGATCATCGTTTACTGTAAAGATTAATTGCTCACCCTCTTTAAGATCATCAACATTCTTTTCAATAACACTACCTTTCTCTTTATCAATTACATACGCAGTATATCCACGTGTAAAAATTATGTTTTCTCCTGTCGCAAACTGTCCAAAACGATATGCTTCTTGGAATCGCTCCTCGGCATCATCATTTTCACCATATTCTTTTGCAGAGACAAAGCGCTCATTCTGAACAAATAGACGCATTAATGAATCGTTGATTTCATAATCCAAAGATTCTTCATTTTGAAGCTCATTTTCGCCATCTGCCACCTCAATCATTTTTTCTTCGTTAGCAATCTGCTCCTCATAAACAGTCTTTAAATCTAAACTCTTGGCAGCACTATCATTCAAAAGCTTTTTAAATGCCAAAAACTCTTTATGTAACTTTCTAAACAAATATGCTTGTGTTTCATTTATAAGAATATTTGCCTCGACAAGAAACGCCATATCAAACGGATTGTACTTTGTATAATTCATAATCGATAAGTAAATGACATCTGAATATGTATATATTTCTTCTGTGCTTGCTTTAGATTCAGTAACCACTGAATAGCGATTTCGTAAAGTTTCCATTTTCTTTGGATAAAAACGCTCAACGTATGGCTTATATTTCATACTTGGAACAACAACCAATAATTTACTATCCACTAAATCTCGAAGCATACCTCTATATTCTTCTCGCTTTGGATTATTAGCATAGAGTTTTTCATGAATATCAATAACATAATCCAACACCTGCTCAGCTTTTTTCTGAACTGTAACCGGAAACATTGGAATTGTCTTCATATATTCATTAGCTTCCAGCATGACACCATTAATAACATTACTACTCTGATATTTTTGCTGTAATTGCTCGTATTCTTCCATTGTAAAAATAGCATTCTCATATACTTTTAAAATTGAATATGACCATCTTGCAAATTGAATGGCAGCTGGGTCTTCATAACAATTATTAATTATGAATGCTATATCCGTTTTTACCTTTTGATAATCCCTCCATTTTAGAGGCCCGCTCTTTATATATACCGGCCTACAATTTCCGTTTTCAGCGCTTTTAACTTCACAAAACAACTTCTTACTAATCAATGAATTCTCGTTCTCAAGCGAAGGATTTATCGCTTTAAGGATTTCATTTGTAAATGGTAACAAATTGATTTTGTTCTCACTGTTTAACTGTGCAACAATCCAATCGTTTATTTTTATCTTTGAAACTATCAACGAAAATGGCATACGCTTCCTATACATTATTTCTTCTAGATCAAGTCCATACTTTATATATGCTTTCTCATCTAAAACAAGCGCACCAAATACTTTATTTCCGCCTTTGTTTTTTACGAGTTCTCTCATCTTTGAAATGCTTGAAGTCACCTTAATCATCGGTTCATTATTATTAGCATTTCCTCTTTTCTTCACTTCGATTGACTCAGTAAAATAAGAAACGGTAACCAAATCTAGCAAATCATAACTCTTATCATTCACCTCGATTCTTATATTGTTTAAAAAATAATCTAGTTTTCGATTATCCATATAAACAATTACAGACTGTTCTACTGTAGGCGAAATATCAGAATCTTTATATTCCAATACTTCTCTCAAAAAGGAGATTCTCTTTGCTTTACTTTTTCCCATTCCTTTTCCATTTAACGATGTCGATTCCCCGTTATATGGTACAACTTCACATAATCTGGATTCTGGAAGATACATAGTCCCATTCACATCGCTTTTTAGAACATATTTCACTTCTTCAAATTCATGTGATTTCCCGCAATAAATCCAACGCTTATTCTTATATGTAACAATTGATTGTTCTGGCAAGTCGCTGATGATATCTTCAGCAGACGCTTCATCGAATATAATTTCTGCCAAACAAATCAAGACAAATGCCACAACCTCATAACATACTGATCCCGTGTGTAATACAATCGATGTCGTATGTTCCTCACTAGCAAAGCTAGATGCTATAAAATCTCTTTCTACCCGTAAAACTTTCTCCCCCGATATTTCTTCGCCTTCAAGAAATATTCTCAGCTTATTGATAAGTTCCAAAAACTTTTCCATTCTCTTTTCCTCATTACATTAAATGTCAATCACTTAGTATGACTAACTAAAACCACCCTACTAATTTTTCTTTCTATACAAAAGCCTTATCTAATGCAAAAAAATCTTATCATTATGATATTCTATAAACTCTTTTGCTGGTTTGAATTTTTCCGGTTTTTTTATTTGTTCATAATTATATGACCAAAACCATTCCCTAGTTTGCTCATCCATTTCTACATCATTTAGATGTTTTGAGATTATTATTCGATATTTCGAATCAAGCGTTATTAAACCACGGTCAAATGCTTTATCATGAAGAGCATTTAAACATAAGCCATTACTTGGATTTGTACGTTCCGTTTTTTCATCACTTACTTTCCAAGGTTTTATATGACTTGCAACAAGTAACTTTCCGTTTGCTATTCCCGTTATACAACATCGTTCACCATAAGACGACAAAACAGTTCTTCTAAAGAAGTACTGTCCCACTCTAGCTTTAGAAGATACGTTTTTATCCAAGCCAATTGGCAAAAGTTCTTCATCAATTTCTTTTTCCACTTCTTGAATATCAATTTTCTTGTATTTTGCAAGTATTAATTGAGCCTGATATGACAACCCCTCCCAATCGCCACAGAATTCTTCATATATTTCTTTGTCTAGTTTGCTTGCATTTGACATTCCTTTTACATTTCGAGACGCTAATTCAACATCAAAATGAGCCAAATTTGCCATTTTCAAACCAACTGAACTTGGACTTCTTCCTAACAAAGAAGCCAATTCAATGATATCTTTATTTGTTTTACCAATTTTAGAGAATGGCATTCTGCAATATAAGTCAAACGCAAGAATGGTCTCTTCTCTAGACCATTTCTTTCCATAGTTATCAAGCATATTTATCCCCCTACAAATCAGACAAAAGAACCTCTCTGTTCACACTGAACACTCTTTTAATATCGTTATGATTATATCTTCCGTTAGCATAATCCTGTGCCAAATTAATAAATAAATCTACCGGCATTGCCGAACCATCAACATTTGTATCCCTTTTTATTTCTGCAATTTGAGAATTAATATTCTTCCCGAAAGACCCTGCTATATATGTAAAAAAAGCCAATGGATATTTGGTGTTCCCATACTTCTTATAATTGGGAATATAAACATCTTCCATTACTCTTTTATGATCTCCAGTAATGCTATATCCATTTTTATATGCTTTGTTATCAATAATTGCACAATAATTGCACTCATCAGACTCTATAAAAACATCTGGAGTATTCCCAACAGGGCCAACATGCTTTGCTTTCATATGAAAAATTGTTTTAAACATCTCACATGTTGCCACTTCAAAATCTCTTGCACCTGCAGTCCCCATATGTGCCAATTCCTTATAAGACAAAAAGAAATCATCAACATTTCCTTTGGAATAATTCTTTCTAAGAGACTTTTCAACCTGCAATTCATCAATTCCAGTGTTCTTTGAAACTGCTGTAATTACTTCCGTCGTAATCTCCCTCACTGGCCTATGAAGTGAATATAAAACAAACTCTTTTCGTATTCTCTGCTCATTCAATTCTTTTTGAGACTGTCCATTATCCTTCTCAAAGTCTCTAAGATCTTTAGCCGCAGTTCCTCTTCCGTAAGCACGTTGGTAGTTCTCTGTCAACTCAGGATTAGGAATTAATCTTGGTGACTTCTGAATAAACTTTTCAACTTCTTTTTGTTTTCCATCCCTAATACTAATTGTTCTATTTCCTCGGTCCACGTATTGTGTCAAGCCAAGATAATTCCATAATGTATTAGCAATATTTAAGTATGCTGTCATTCTTGTTTTAGCATTTTTTCTCTGCTCATCCGGCATTTCGTCGTCAATTCGAATTTCAGATACTATTTTCGATGAAACTTGACCGCCTGCTCTATATGTGAGAATTTCATTTTTAACACATTGAAAACACTCTTCCGAGTCCGAATTAGCATCCTGAATCACAATATATGCCATTTCATCCATCGTTAAATAATTTTCTAAATCCACATCATTTAACAAACGAAACACAAATTGAAACGGATGAACTTTAAATGAATGATCCACCGCACCGCTTCCAGTCCAACACGCAGCAGATGGGTATTGGTATTTTTGAAGTTGCAATCTCATTGCATCAACAAATGAAACTTCTCCTTTTACAATTG
Organism: Eubacteriales bacterium; assembly: GCA_030536855.1. GTDB lineage: Bacteria > Bacillota > Clostridia > Lachnospirales > Lachnospiraceae > Lachnospira. The sequence goes on along the minus strand of JAUNPK010000009.1, from coordinate 45,093 downwards.
CCTCTCCAATTAAAGTTAACCTGCACAAACCATTATCATCTTCAGTAAAAACCAACCCCAAATCCTTCATCTGCTTAAACAAGGTTCGGATTCCTCCGCCACCTTGTCCTGCTTTTCTAGCACGCAGTTTACCGTGATTTGTGATATCTCTTCGTGACAATTCATCTTCAAACTCAAATTGTAGTCCTGTATTCCCCGCCCATTTTTTGCCGACACAAACATCACTATATGCTATTAAGGCCGGAAGAATAGTTGTAAGTTGTCTTTTTTGTCTCGAAACAAACCAATGTTGATACGCCATTTTAACCCCCCTATTCTGACATATTAGGTTCTACCCAGGGATATTCAATTCCCGCAAATGTATTTAATATCGCATTAAAAATAACCTCTGCTCCTTTTGGTGGAACAGCCATTCCTATTTGTTTTCTAACTGATTGATAATTTCCAACAAACTCATAATCATCTGGAAACGTCTGAATTCGTGCTCTTTCACGGTTAGTTAATTCTCGTTGCTCATTTGACCAATGATACATATATGTTCCGCCACCGCCAGCTGCTGTAACTGTATAACTTGGTTTTTCTGGGTCAAGCTTTCTATATATCTGGCTAATCTTTGTCTTTGTCTTTATTCTTAATTCATCAGGCATTTCAGCATTCCATGCATTTTCGCCAGGTTTTATATATGAAAGGCGCTCTTTTACTCTAGCATTCAGTTTTCGAATCTCATTATTCTTTGCATCCTTAGGAATACCAGACAAAGCCTTACCTGCTGTAACATCAATATTCTTATATGGTTCTGGCGAAGGAACTCGAAATTTTATCCCCTGCTTATCTAAATCTTTTCGTATGCCAACGATTATTATTCTATGACGAGTCTGAGGAACACCGTATTGTTCAAACTTATACATGTTCGTAACCAAAACATATCCTGCATCCTCCATGTCCTTGAGAATCTGCTTAAAATGTTCTCCTGCGCCTGCTGACCTCATTCCAGAAACATTTTCAGCAAGAAACCATTTAGGCTGATATTTCTTTAAAACCTCTATTCCATACCAATAAAGCATTCCAAACTTCTCATTTTCAAACCCCTTATGTTCTCCAACATTAGAAAAGCTATTACATGGAAATCCGTATGCAAATGCATCTATTTCACCTAGTTTATTGATATCCAATTCTCGTACATCTTCGCAAAAAACCGTTGATTCATCTCCACCACAGAGATTCTTTGCATATGTTTTACATGTATCTGGATCAAAATCTGATGCCCACGCATGCTTTATTACAAATCTTCCGTCATCACTTTTAGCATTATGCGCCCCACACGCAATTCCACCTGGTCCAGAAAACAATTCACCCAACTTAAACTCAGTAATATTTCTCATTTTATATTCACCTTACATTTATATTCTTTTATATATTTTACGCCTTCTGCCGTCCCATTAATCGGACTCCATTATAGTGACAGTGGCGATATAGCATTGCCATTGCTTGTTAGAACAATACTTTTATCTTCATCTGAAAGCTCTATACTCGTTATTAAATAACTTTCTTCACCAATCAATCCATCATCCCTATTCACAAGTGCAACGGATATTCTAATTGAAATAAGGTTTAACTCAATATCCTTCATCTGGTTATAGACTTCCTTATTTGCTGTAATGAATGTAACCTTTGAATCTGGACTGATTACCTCAGCTTCTTTGCTTCCAAGAATGCCAAGAATATCTTCTTTTGTTACGTTATCCTTTGTTACCGGAATGAAGTACCAACTTTCAAATGGTGCACCTTCAATCTTTGCGCAAAGTGGTGCACCGGCTGTTCCATCACTTACAAACTGCCACTTGAAGCTAGTTCTACAAAGTGTTGGTAGAAGAGTGTTCATTGGTGACCACTCACTATTTACCATAGTCGCACTGATATCATCATCTTCATATTTATCTGAATCATATCCGGCAGCTTCTAAAAGCTCTTTATAAGATGGGCCTTGTGATACAAGGGCTATCTTTTTTAATGTCTGCGGTGTTGGCGTTTTATCTTCGCGCAGGTTCTTATACTTACTTAAGTATGCATAACTTATTTCTGCATCCTTTGAAAACTGCGCGACAGTTCTTGTACCAATTGCAGCCATCAATGCTTCGCCGAATTTGTCTTTATCAAACTTAAAATCTGGTTCTACACTTCGTTTCATGCGTAATCCTCCATTTAAGCCCTATTATACTACGGAATCGATATTTTGTCCCATTAAAATATATTTTATTTCTACTCGAAACTCTGTTCAAATACGTCTTTCTATATTCCAAAATATATTCTATTTCGTTATAGAATATATTTTATTGTTGCATTCCTGTATTTTCTGTGTATAATGTTAATAAAAGATATATAGAATATATCCTATTCTATATTCTATAAAATACTGGTTTATTTTCAGTAATCAATGAAATATCAACCCATATATAGGGTGTAAGAAAAAATTTTGGGCTTCAGTTTAGTAATGAGCGATTTAGACCCCCAAATGTATATAGAGGGATAAATTTCTGCAGATTCAGGCCTGAACTGTCCCATATGTTTTATGAAAGGGCATAAGCCCATATATTTTTTGAAATTTATTTTAAAAATTTACACGAGTTTTTTAGTAATCAGTTCTGACTCGGTCCAAATATAAGGTAGAGGGATAAGAAGTAAATCGGATGCAATCACTTATAAATGCTTACCTGATACAGCATCCACACTTACCACTTCTTCCATGATATCCATAGGTGATATCACAAAAGGACTTTTGGTATCAACTCCAACCGGAGTTTACATACAAATTTTAAGAAAGGAGGACACACATATGCTTAGACACATTTGGGTAACGCCAAAGCAGTTTTGTGAGCTTACCAAATTATCAATGGATGAAATGAATTCCATTGCTGATGAGTATGGCTTCGTCACAAAGGAAGAAAACGGCCAGCTTTACTTAGATCTCATGGATTTTGGCTACGTCTACAAAACAGTCCATATGATTAATCGCGTTGATATAAGCAAAAGATATGAGCCATTCACAGAAGATGACTTATCAGCGTAGGTTCTGATTCGCAAATGATTGAGAAGGGAGGTGATGCGGATTGAACAGATACATCGTTGATTCAGTTTCCAATGGAACAATCGTGTACTTTATCATCCGCGACACTTCCAACAACTCAATTGTTCCACTTCCTACCAAGTATCTAAAATTCAAAAAGAATCTTGGCAGAAAGAAAAAGACTTTAAAGAACATAGCGCTAAAGCTTACCTGGTATCTTAACTACCTTGAAGACAACAAGCTTTCCGTTAACAAAGTGCTAGAGCTTTCCGCTTTTGAACAGCAGGAGCATTTCACAAGCTACCTACACTTTATAAGAGCTGGTAGACACACTACATCAGGCAAATGCCCTGACAACAACACGGCAAACGACTACTTAAGAAGCATCTTCGATTTTTACGATTTCGTAATTCTCGAATATGACAACGGCACTGCACTTAAGGTACTTAGAGATTCCACCTTTGTATATACCAACTCCATTGGTCTTCGGTATGCAAAGACAGTAAAGACTTTTCATGGTTATCTTCCCAGAGAAGAACATCATGCAAAGAGTATTACAGAAGATGATTTACACACTTTGATTTCATCAGCACGAACCAAAAGAGACAAGCTCTTACTTCTTCTTTTGGAAGAAACCGGTTTTCGTATCGGTGAAATCTTAGGAATTAAATATACGACAGACATTGATTTTGAAAACAAGAAAGTATTTGTTCGCTACAGAGAAACAAACCCAAACGGAGCTTATGCAAAGTATGCAGAAGAACGTGGAGCAAGAATTTCAAACTCTACATTTGATCTTCTCATGATTTATTTAACTGATACAACCGAGCTTCGCAAAAACACAGATTACCTATTTGTTTCTGAAAGCGGTCCTTCCAAGGGAAAGCCCCTTACCTTAAGTGGAGTAAATTCCTTATTTGAAAGACTAGAAAAAAGATGTGGTATTAGCGGACATTCCCATATGCTTCGACACTACTTTGCTAACGAGCGAAGAAAAGCTGGTTGGGACATGGCACAGATTTCAACTTCTTTAGGACACAAAAACATTGCTACTACAGAAGCTTACCTAAATGTTGAAGATGACGAGCTTGCCGAAGCAAACGACAACTACTTCGTTGAATCTATGAAGTTTGTCGACATTAACGACTTCCTTTAGGATGCCGCACTTATGATATGGCTTTCGTTCATCTGTAAAGCCTACCTACTGATATTTTTACCCCGGCTTGACAGATTCTCTTACAGCCAAGAGCAGTAGCTAAGCATCCTAAAAGAAAAAACATTACACGAAAGGAGATTGCCTTATGGGCGCACTGAAAATTGCTCAAATTGAATATTCTTACGTCCATGAGGAAATCATTAGCACTGGATACAAAGAAGCCGCCGGTATTGATTTAATTGAGGGCTTCTTACTAAGCCGAAGAATAACTTCCTTAGATGACGTAGATCTTGATACTGCAATTGATTTCTACAACATGGTTTTGACTTGCACAACAATTACAGATACTCAGAAATCTCACTTTGCATCAGCTCTTGAAATGATAATCCGCTTAAGAGGAAAGTCTTTTCCTGAGTTAAAAGAAGTCATCAAGGACAGATCCAAGCGAAACAAGCTAGAGTTCTTCCTTGCATTACGAAACATCACCGACTTAGCTGATATTGATGCAGTCGACAGAGTAGAGTTTGAACGCTACATATCAAACACCTTTGTAGCAAAGCGAATCGAATATATAAAGATCATCGATAGAGCAAAGCTATATGCCATTGAGCAGTCAATGAACGATTTACATCCACATGTACTTCGTTATGAGAACAAGCTTATTTACCTTACATATCATCCAAACATCGCAATTGCAAAGCAGTTTGAATATACACAGGTAAAGGAACCGCTTTTCTTTGATTTTTCGCTCAATGTTTCTGAGGTTTTAAAGCGTCAGGTATTTGCATTACTAAAATACGACCTTGAAGACGGAGACAAAGTAACTACACATATGCTTCTTCAGAATCGTATTACTCCGCTTTGGTACTTATACAAATACTGCGTTGAGCATGAAATTGATGACATATCAAGGGTTACAAATGCTGAAGTAGAAGGATTTATAGAGTACTTAAATACATTACCAATAAAGAGCACCACATGTTCCAGAGCTGCATTTAAGCGAATACGAAAGTTCACCTTTTTAAATGCTCCATCAATTGATTGGGATGCATCCGCTTGGTTTTTAGAGCGCTTCTCCTTTACCGAAGGAAGAGCAAATCCTTCAAATCCACGTGAAGCATTCTACTTTGATGATGTTGAAATAACAGAAAACCTTGATTTACTGAAAGACTACATGAAATACCTACTTGGTCTTTCTCAGAGACTTTCAATTACATCTATTTACATGATTTACAACAATGTAAAGCGAATGCTTTTCTACTTCGATGAAAATGGCATTTACCTTACTAAGCTTACAAAGTCAGACCTTGAAAACTACATCAATTACTTGCAAAGAAAAGATGTCCGTGTTGCAACTATAAATTCGCACCTAGGTGAGATTTCTAAATTCATTTACTACTTAGAAACAAAAGAATGTATACAGCCTCTTGGATTTCACTTTGAAAAATACAGAGGATTTGAGGTTTACACACACAACGACATTTCCGTTTCAAAGGAAGATCAAAGAAAGGTTTTCGAGGTACTGGGATACTTCCCTGAGGAGCTTCGATTAATGTTTTTAAATCTTTGGTGTTTAGGTATTCGAGTAAATGAAGTCTGCACAATAAAAGGAAATGCTTACCTCTTTGATGGCTCAACTGCTTGGTTTTTAATCTATCAGAACAAAGCCAAAAGAGAAAAGCGAATCCCTATACCAACAGAGCTTTACGACCTTATGACAAAATACATCAAGCGAAACAATATCTCTCCAGATGAATATGTTTTTAAGGCTCCACATACCACTGGGCCTTACCGCTCCGGAACCTTTAGACAGCAGATGAATATTCTCTTTGACAAGTATGGAATATCTGAAACCTATAAGTTCAAATCCCATGGCTACAGGCACACACTTGCCACGGAGCTTTACAACGATGGCGCCAATATTCAGTGCATCAGAGAATACTTAGGACACTCTAGTGAAGACATGACCAAGCACTACATCGACCATCTACCAAATAAGATAGACAAATTAAACGAAGAATACTTCGCTACCAAAAATAAGGAGGGCATTCAATGGAACTAAAATTTAAAGAATTTAACAGCTATAAGCACCTAACGGAAAAAGACTTAAAATCTGACTACTACAAACCGGAGTATGGCTTTGATTTAAGTCTACTCCCAACACTTTCTCTTCAAGAACAGTTAGCTCCATTTATCTTGGAGCGAGGGAACAGGCTAACCTTTTTAAGTCTCTACATAGACCGCAGAAGCTACATGCTCTTTGCTGAATTCATAACCACTTGTTATCCGGATCTTGAATCTATGTTAGACCTTGATGTTGAAGCAGCTACTGCAAGAATGATTGGCTTTCTCCATGACAAAAATATTAATCCTAGAAGAAAACAGATAGATGGTTTTGTCTTGCATCCTGCTATTCGCTACATAGGCCAAGCACATTTTTATTGCTTACCTAAGGACAATTTCATCTTCTATAGAGACCTTGACTGCTACAAAGACGTTCCAAAGAAGAAGCAATCCTCCGCACATTATCATCCGGAGTACTTCTTCAACCTTAATATATTACCGTCCTCCTTAATAGAAGAATTTCGAGAATTCATTACTGCAAGGGGAAAGGAATTATCTTTTACCAGTATTACCAATGAAAGACGATGCTTTGGCCACATAGCAGACTTTTTATGCGATACCTATCCATCCGTCAAGTCTTTATATGACTTAGACAAAGATAGCTGTATTAGAAAATATAAAATTTGGGCTATGAAGCATCAGATACCTTTAACCATTACCAGTAATAAGAAAAACAAGTTGCATCCAGAAACAAAGATACATCCGTTTTTTAAGTACCTAAAGACCATCCTTTCTTACTTTACCTATGATGACGGATTATTCCATTTTGAGGATGATATATGGATATTGGATAGGCTTGATTTTCCTGTCAGGCGTCCTCCGGTTAACACAATTGCTAGCATCAATTTTGAGAACATCCTTCAAGACAAGATGAAAGCTGAAACAAAGAAAGCTATTCTCTTTCGTCTCAAGGAAGTTTCTGCAAGAACAGCAGTAAATGATGTACATGTAATTAATGTTTTCACCGAATATCTTGCAAGGGATTACCCACAAATAGAATCCTTTGCCGAAATTGATCGAGAGGTAATTGAATCTTACTTGATTTACCTAAATACGGAAGATACTAGACGCAAGAACTATCGCACAGAGCTTTTAGTACTAAAAAGCATATTAGCCACCATAGGCCTTGTAATAGATGAATATTCTCTTACGAAATTATTCTTCCCTGAAGATATTCCAAAGAACAATATTCCTGTCTTTCGCTTTTATACGGATAGCGAGCTTGAAACTTTAAATAGAGGATTTAAAACTCTAGATCCTCAGACCGGACGATTAATGATTCTTCATGAAATCTTAGGTTGCAGAATCTCTGAGACACTTACCTTAAGAACGGATTGTATTAGAGAAGATGAAAACGGACACTTATACATCACCATTCACCAGGCCAAGGTTAACAGAAGTTATCGAAAGCCTATTAACGATGACATTAAAAACCTTATTGAAAGCGCCATCGCTTACACAACATCACATTACGGTCCACGAGATTATATCTTTGTTGACGACAATAATCCCGATAAGCCTATGACCTATGGAGCAATGTATTACCGAGTACAGTGCATGATTATTGAAAACGACTTACGTGATGACCACGGAGAACTCTTTACTGTAAGTACTCATCTTTTCAGAAAGACTTATGGAAAAAGACTTTGTGATATGGGACTTGATGATTCAATCATCGCCAAGTTACTTGGACATGCCAACACTTCATCTGTTAAGCACTACCGCAGAATGACAAGTAAAGTCCTTGCTGAAGGCACTAAAAAACTTAGAGAAGAAAAGGACAAAACCATTAATAAATACAAAGGAGGTTGGAACTAATGGCAAACTACACAAACATGGTAAAAAGCAATCACGACAGATCAGAAGCTATGCTAAACCTTTCCCTTACCACAATTTCGGAAATGGTTGAGGATGGCGAAAAAGTCACTGTTGCAGAACTTGTAAGACGCACTGGCTTTTCTAGAGACTACTTCTACAAAAATAAAGATGTTCACGAAGCACTTACAAATGCTATCACCTTACAAATCGGAAAAGTCTTTATTAACAGAAAAGAAGAGTCTCTTCTAAAAGCTACCAGACGAGAAAACGAGTTACTAAAGCTAAAGATTATTTCTTTAGAAAAGAACATTGAAACATTAACTGCTGAGCTAGAAAAGAAAAGCTCTTCAGAATTTGACCTAGTTAACAATTTATAAGAAAGAGAGGATTTTAAAATGAGTGAATTAATTATTGGAGTAGACGTTGGATTTGGTAACACAAAGACATCGCACAAAGTATTTTCTAGTGGAGTGATTAAGCATTCCACAAAGCCACCTATTTCAAGCATGGTGGTTGAAACAAATGAGGGATTCTATTCAGTTGGCAATCCTAAGATTACCATTCAGGAATCTAAAATGAACAATGAGGACATGCTCGTTCTTACCGAAGCTGCTATCGCAGAAGAACTTAAGATGCAGGGCATGACTCAGGCTGACATCCATCTTGGTGTAGGTGTACCACTTACACGTATGGGAGCCGAAAAAGAACCTATGCTTGATTACTATAAGCGCAATCGTAGACTTGTTTTCAAGTATGAAGATGTAACCTATAGCATCAATCTTTTAAGTGTAAATGTATATCCACAGGGCTATGCCGGAATCGTCAATTATATCAACAAATTCAGCAGACTTGCTGTTGTTATCGACATTGGAAGTTGGACGATTGATATCATGCCTATCCGTGAGAGAAAAGCTGATGCTGGGAACTGCAAGAGCCTTTCTCTTGGAACCATTACATGCATGCACAAAATCAATGAGCACTTAAGAGAGCAGTTTAACGGTGAAGCAGATGAAATCTTACTTAAGGATGTAATGATTACCGGTTCAAGCATTGATCTTCCACCTAAGTATCTTACAGTCATTCAGAACGACCTTAAAACCTACGTGGAAGACATTATGGGACAGCTTCGTGCTTTACAGTTCAACCTTGATACAACTCAGCTTATCTTTATCGGTGGAGGTTCCACAATCATTAAGAACTTCCTTGATGCTGAGAAATATCCAAAAGCTACTGTAATCGATGATGTTCACATTAACGCGAAAGGCTATGAAGACCTTATTCGCTATCAGATAAGAAACGGAGGACTAAAGTAATGAAATCCTTTGCCAAAACCATCAGATTCTATGACACTCACAAAGATCAGGTGGCAATAAAGGCAATTTCTAACTATGCCGAATACGGCTTTAGCAGTGCCAATGAAATGGTTGTGACAGCTCTGTATGAACTTGCAGAGCGTCATAACAACCATTCATCAAACGAACTGCCACTTGATGAACTAGCAGACAAAATCGTAGCTAGACTTGGCGGTAACATCACCATTGTTTCGGGAACTACAGAGGCTAATCCTTCTTCTTGTGTTTCCTCCGGTCCCGAAACATGGGATACCCCAGAACCAGCTACAGATGAAAATATCAGCGATGTAATGGCTGATATACTATCATTTTAATAAAGGAGCAAAAACATGAATTTAAGAAACAAGAGTCCTACACACACTTATATTTAGGACGTCTAATAAAACGTTCATTCCACTTCCTCAAAAGGGAATATTCATCATGGGATTTAATGGATCTGATGCATTGTGATACGTTGTAGCACTGCCAATGCCTATGATAATATTTCTGACCTGGATGTTTATGATACAGGATAATAGGATATTCTGAATAAGCAGGATTCCTCTTTTGAATGATCCATGAATCCTTTGTATTTTTACTTTGAATCTCAATGAAGTTATCCTCTACAGGATACCTAAGTACCTTGAAATAACCTTTATCAATGAGATGTAACTCTTTATAGGTAAACATTAAAGACTCCCTTCTTATTGATACTGATATATTGATTGATAGGATTGATATGATACAGAAATATAGATATATTCTTTCTACAGATTCTATAATGAATAAGAGATAAAGTACTTCTCAATAATTATCAGCACAACCTCTACAACTCCCATTCCCTCTTCTTCTCTCCACAATTTTTTCAATGATTTCATTAACATAAAATAATCTCCTTTCACCTTCTTTAATTGGTTTCATCTTATTAAAACTTAAATGACATAACTGCCGGAGCCAGGACAATTATCATTACCACCACAAGCATAAGTATCATTGGAAATAACAGTTTTGTGGTTGCTTCTTCACCCTTCTGTCTTGCCATGTTTTTTCTTTGCTGGAAACTTTCTATAACCTCCTGTTCCAAAAGTGATGTTAATTCTTTAGTCCCCTTTTTAATATTAGTCTGTAACAATGATGACAATTTAAGATATTCCTTGGTATTGCACCTCCTTCCGAACTGTTCATAAACTGCCGTTTCGGGTATTCCTGCATTCATACTACACTCTGCTTCAATCATTTCCTCATATATATACCTTCTCTTTCCTGTTATCTCTTTTTGTTTGTTATAATCCTCCACAATTTTTGACCATGCCCTTCTCACTGTCATACCCGCTCCCATTAAAAGGGTAAGCTTAGACACGACTTCAGAGTAATCATAGGTAATTTCTTTTTTTCTTTTGGCTTCTTCTTTTATTGCCTTATTCTTTTCCTCATAAACAATAAGAAAAGATGCCAAAGCCCCAAGAAAAACAAACACCATAGGCGACGTGGGGTTTGAAACCCGTTTGTAAATAAGTCTGCCTCCGGAATCACTATCCGGCAGATAAATATTTTCTTGCTCTTTACTTTCTTCCATGGCACTCTCTATCTGTTTTTTTAGATATTCACCATTCTCAACTTCATCATCCATAGCAGGAGCCTTAACAGTCAAAACAATATTCTTTTCTGTTGTTTTATCACCATACTCCAACATTAACGTTAAAGTTACATCTACAGAATCATCACTACCAAGGCTATGGTTATATACCGTTCCATCGTAATCAATAAACTCATAATTATCTGAATACCATCTGGCACTGATTATTCCGTTCATTGCGGTATTTTTCAACTCAATATTCTGCCTTATCTCATGAAATGATTCATTATTACCAAGCATGGCAACTTCCAATTCATGATATGCAGCATCAAAATATTCTTCTGTCTCACTGTCTGTTAACTTTCTTGGTTCTACAAATGTAGATATGTTGGTTTTAAAATGTCCCTCTTCATCATAAACGTTTAGTTCTACTAACTCATCGGATGCTCCAGGTTCAGGTCTTGTTATAATGTTGTCCGTTATATTTTTATTGTTTATATTTGTTACATAAACCACAACGGCAAGAACAACTCCTGATAACAGTGCAGCTATTGCTTTTTTCTTATACGTCAATCTGCACCACCCTTCTTGCTATACAAACAGACACAATATAAATACCAAGACAAACCGTCATTATGATGACACCCGCAACATTTCCGTATAAACATGATACAAATTCAGGTGATGTAAATTTCAGATAAATAACCACAAAAAAGGGAACCATGCTCATAACTCTTTGTTCCATTCGCTTTCCACTTATTATGGTTTCAATCTCACCTAAAACCTCAGTCTTTTCACTAATAGAGGAGGCTGTCCTTTTTATAATGGAATTCATATCGCCTCCACTTCTCTTAGCATACCTGAAAATTTCGGCAAAATACTTGATATCATCTATTCCGCTTTCATGGGCATACTCCCAAAGAACATCTTCCAGATTCTCGTTACGCCGGATTCTGTTAACTATCATGGAAAACTCTTCTACAATATCAGAATCATCCCCATATAAAAGTCTTAACTCTCCCACCGCCTCATTAAAAGAATTCTCAATAGAATATCCCACGTTGAGTGCAAATGAAACCGACAATAATCCATCCTTAAACTTTTTTGTCTTTAAGAGCCGTTCTTTTTTATCCCTTTCTTTTTGACGCATTTTTACATGAAGTATCACATATGGGCTAAATATTACAATAGCAAAAATATTTCCGTAAAACAGGCAAGCCACTGCTAAAATAACCAGAATTCCTTCTAAAATGTACTTAATATCACCACTCTTTAATTCCACTGGAAACCATCTTGTCAATATTGGCAAGGCTATTTTTTTGTTTTTTAAGGCATCCTTTAACTCTCCCCCTGCTATCTTCCCCTTCTTCAAGAAACTTATAAAGGGGTGTAAGAGTAATCTGTCCCTGTTCATATTCCCCAACCTCCGTGATTTCTATAACTTTTCTGGTTTTGTCCCTCATTCTTTTTATATGAACGATAATGTCTATAGCAGAAGCTATCTGCCTGTCAATTGCATCTGCCGGCATATCCATCCCCATCAAAATCATTGTTCTGAGTCTCGCTAACATATCCTTGGGACTATTGCTGTGGCCTGTTGACAGACTTCCGTCATGCCCCGAAGACATAGCCTGTATCATATCTATTGTCTCACATCCTCTGACTTCTCCCACGATAATCCTATCCGGTCTCATTCTCAAACTTGATTTAATAAGGTCTCTTATAGTCACTCCGTTTTCTCCTGATGTATTGGCAGTTCTTGCCTCAAGACGCACAAGGTTATCCACTCCCTTAATCTGCAATTCAGCACTGTCCTCAATTGTAATTATACGTTCATCCTTAGGTATATAATTAGATAACACGTTAAGAAACGTGGTCTTACCACAGCCGGTTCCCCCCGAAATAAAAATGTTATACTTGGCTGTAACAAGCTTCTTAAGAAACTCAGCGGCTTCCTCAGTTATAGAACCCAGACTTATCAACTTATTGATATCCAGGGGTGTTTCATAAAATTTTCGTATAGTAATAATGGGACCGTTCAATGCGATAGGATGTAAGACAATGTTTACCCTGGAACCGTCTTCCAGCCTTGTATCAACAATGGGAGAGGCTTCGTTAATCGTCTTATTAGACATTCCTGCTATCCTTTGGGCTATATCGTCCAATTTTTCTTTACTTTCAAAGGTCTTATTCCATCTTGAAACAACTCCGTCTTTTTCGATAAAAATGTCTTTATATCCGTTAACCATTATCTCTGTAATGGAATCGTCTTCTAAAAGTTCCTGCAGTATATCCAGTTTTTTAATGGCGTTGTATAATCTGGTTCTTAATTCATCCCTTACAAACAGAGATAACATATGTGTTTTACCCATAATATGGATGCATTCATCTATAATCTCATACAGACTTTCATCATCAAATTCAACGTTAATATCAAGTCTCTCATATACCATGTTTTTCAGGGTCACAAACAATTCATCCACTAACAACTCACCTAACTTCCTATGAGATTTCTGACATATTCATAAGCTTCGGTATATTCTGCTCTCTGAATGAAATCCTTATCAATCTTATCTTCTATTCGAAGATTGATTCTGGTTATCTTATCCGTTATTGACTCTTTGTCGCTTTCAATAAAATATCTTTTCATGGAATGATATCTGTTGTTTTCGATATAATCTCCACCATCTGCCATATAAACAACATCACAGTATTCTAACATCTCCCAGGGTTTTGTAATTCCTTCGGAAATGTTAATTACCACATTGTCATATCCCAGTTCTTTTCCCACCGTATCTGCCATCATATATATCAAGGGAGAATCCGCATAGGAAACATCTTCAGCACAGGCCACCCCCGGGATATAATCAAAATATGTACTGCAACATATAGCATTCTGTATACCGGGCACAAATTTTTTCCCCGATTGTTTAAACATATATATTGCATCAGCAAGATTCTTATCCGTTTCGCCGTCCAGCATATCCTCCACTCCAGAAAATTCATCCAGATTTATAAATAATGTTCTTCCTTTTTCTGAAAATGCCCTGGCAATAAGTATTGATAAAATCACTCTTAACGTAGCATTAAATCCATATACGCCAACAATGCAGGAATCCCTCATTTTATTTTCAGTATGCTTCCCATTCTGCTTTGTAATTAAATTAAGTAACTGAAAAGAAGGCTGATACTTGCAGACACCTATAACTTCCTCTTTATTCTTTCTGTTAATTCCCTCTGCACGGTTCTCATCTTCACAAAGAACCACAACCTTTCCTTTATGATTATTCTCTACCTCATAAAAATAACAGTCTTCGTTAATCATCAGCATGTCTGCATTATTATTGAGAATATATCTTGAAAACTCTTCCTTTCGGGTAAATATCTTCGCGTTATATGAGGACTCCGAATCGTTAATAACATTCATCAGCCTCTTAGCATATTGCTCATCCGAATCGTATATTACACACACATTTCTCTTGCTCAATGTATCATCCCTCCCATCAATATCATAAAATTTATTATTATTCCCGCAGTTATCCCAAAAGAAAAATGAAATACATGAAGTTTTATCCCATATAAGGTGCTGATACTTCTTTTATTTCCTGTAACTTTCATCTCCACAATTCCGATTACTACCCCTGCCACCATTGAGAATGCTATAATTCTCAGTATATTTTCCATTCCAAGAATAAGCCCCAACACCGCAAAAAGCTTTACATCTCCTGCCCCTATTCCTTTAACCAGATACATAGTGTAAGAAATTACAAAGGCGCTGATAAATCCTGTCAAATAAATCCACTGCTGCTTTAATTCTCTCCAAAACTCATCTCCCATCAGGCAGCCTAATGCAATATCTCCAAAGATTAAAGATAGTCCTGCTATAAATCCTGCTACTATAATCCTGTTGGAAATTCGGTATCGTTTGTAATCATCAACGGAAGCGCCCATTGACAATAAAATTGAAACTATCATTCTTATAGATAGAATTACGCTATTCAAATGCTTTATCACTCCTCTGTTTCTTAATTATCAAAAAAGCTCCATGTATAGAATTACCTGTTTATGACTATACTAATATTAGAATTCCAGTTAATTCCATTAACCGGCCAATTTCTAATCTTAAGTATTGAGAGGTAATTTAATTGAAACTGTTTGGGAAAAAAAATGTTCCTGTTACATACGATGAAAAATATCTTCTTCAGGAAATTAAAATGACGAAAGATGCATTAAGTGCAGCTTACGAAAACTTTGATAACGCTACCGATCCCGATCTGATTGATTGTTATATCTATCAGCTTAACTCCGAACAGAAACGCTATAAATATCTTCTGCAAAAAGCAAAAGAATCAGAGATATATATTCCTAATTAAAGAAATATATTTTTAATAAGTTACAAGTAAACTATACTATTAGTTTATAAAAATGTCAAGAGGTTTATTTTATTATTTTTTATTTCCACATCTAACACTTTCCATGCTCCCCGATTGACATTTTGTTTAAGCTACCTTACACTGATTTTATAAAAGTAATCTTGCTTATATTTATATTCTTAATACAATCTGCGGAATGGATAATAGTATGGAAAATCACGCTGATGCGCTGATTTTTCATACGGATATTTGTGCGGCAGGCATCACAAATATCATTTATCGCAGAACCAAATCTGATATTTGGCTTGCGGTTCCTTCGGCACTAAAGTGCCTGCGGAATGGAGAATAGTATGGAAACTTATGATACAAACGGCAACAATATGATGCTACCGGATAATAAACCAAAGAAGAAAAAATCCCCTTTCCTCATAACCACAATTATATTTTTAATAACAACTCTTCTTTTCGGCGGTCTTCATGTTGTAATTATTATAAAAAATAACTCAAAGACAACCGTCGCAAGCTCAGATAATACAGATATGAATTATTACACAGAGGAAGATATCCTGTCTGCAAGGCAGGAGGAAAGGGATAATATTTTAGATGTAATAAAGACACGACTCTCTGCAGGGGATTCAACTCTTTCTCTCCTGAAAGAATATTATCCGGATAAGATTGTTTACGTTAATGACAACTCCAATTATGTATTTGCGGATATAATTCCATCCCTTGCCAAAACAGAATATAACAAGGCAAATTATAAAACCGACGATTCCGGAAGAATAACTTATAATGTAGATAATAATGTTGTATCTCATATGGGAATTGATCTTTCAAGATACAATTCAACAGTGGATTTTGCCAAAGCTAAAGCTGATGGCGTGGAATATGCCATGATTCGTTGCGGTTACAGGACTTACGGCTCAGGAAAACTGGTTCAAGACACTTCATTTGAAAAATATATATCAGATGCGTTAAAGAATGATGTAAAGGTTGGGGTATATTTCTATACTCAGGCAATAAGCAAAGAGGAGGCTGTGGAAGAGGCCAATTATGTGTTGAATATGATTAAACCATATAATGTTACCTATCCGGTTGCCATAGATGTGGAAGCTATCTCCAATGATACCTTCCGCCAGCAAGACCTCAATAAACAGGAGCTCACAGATGTTGTTATAGCATTTTGCGATACCATAAAAAATGCAGGGTACACTCCTATGATTTACTGCAATCTTAAATATTTCATGGATAACGTAGACCTCACAAGACTGGAATCTTACGACAAATGGTTTGCAGGTTATAATACTTCTGCTCCTTACTTCCCATACAAGTATTCAATGTGGCAGTACACAAGCACCGGGGAAATTGATGGCATCAATGGAAATGTGGACATTAATATAACTATGAAAACATCTTGGAAATAATGGATTTTCCAAGATGTTTATTTACATATTTGTATTATCTTTTTTAAACTTTCCTATCATCTCACGTGTAAGGCTGATTCCATCATCCTCCACGTCAAGCTCCGATGCCTTAAACCATTTACCGAAAGAAAGCTCATCCTCCTGTAGGGTTATATCTATGTTTCCGTCCACCTCACAATAGTATCCCGCAAGAACAGAGCCGCTTAAGCCCCAGGGCTGGCTCTTATAATAAGTAATATTCTTTACATCAAGACCAACTTCTTCCTTTACTTCCCTTATAACCGTCTCCTCCAGGGTTTCTCCAACCTCATTAAAGCCTGCAATAAGGGCATAATTCTTGTAAGTCCTTCCCGCATACTTTGTTAGAAGAATTTTATCTTTGTTGGTTACTGCGACAATAACTGCAGGACAAATTTTAGGAAATATCATATTACCGCAGCAGGAACATTTTATCATTCTCTCCCTGTCATCATGTAGGGTTCTGCTTCCGCATCTTCCGCAAAATCTGTTATCCCTGTACCATCCGTATAAATGGTAAGCTGTGATTGCTGCATAGGCTGTAGCTTTAGGTTGCGCCTTTCGGAAAATATTAACTCCAATAAATTCATATCCCTCAATTATGGATTTGAACTCTCTGTGAAGTCCGCTGTCAGCCATTTCACCTGCAAACTGACCCTTTAGGAGTTCTTCTGTCCTCTCACATAGAAAATACTTATTGTCATCCACAGAAAACAGATAAGTGAAGCTGTAGTTATCCACAGAATCCTCATTTTCCCCGGAAGTTATACCCATTAAAAAATCCTTATATTGTGGATATTCCACAACTCCCTTTTCCGGGCACTCGCAGTCAAAATCCTCCTCAGGTTTTGCCAATACAGATGAACCCTCAAAGAAAAAGATATAATCTCTTTCTTCGGGGGTTTCATTTACATACCGGATATTAAGTTTACTTGGAAAAATGTCTTGTATCATAATACTGTATCTTCCCTATCCTAGAAATAAACCATTTCTTCTACAGGTGGCTCTGCCGGTTCAACTGTCTCTGCATAAAGAACAGGACCTTTCTTTTTGTAAGCCATCTGGAATTCATTCTTAATGGTTGCCGTTACCCACACCCACTGTCTGTTTTCTAAAGACGCTATATTATCATAAAAACTGATGTAACCGATAAACTGGGTATCATCTGCACAGCAGGTCATTACCTTACGACCGGGCACAAAATTTTTATCCTTAAAATACTTATTTTTAAGAACCTGTCCTTTAAATCTTACCTTTTTGCCTACATATATCTCAGGTCTTTCCGATACATCCATGTACCATATTCCATAGTCACCATCATCAACTTCAATAATTGGAGCATTTACGTCATAAGGAAGCTGCTCTGCAATTGAAAGCATTTCTCCCTTGTCATCCTCAAATACTATCTGAAGTGATGGATTAAGAGCTCTCATACTTCTTCTGTAACTTCCCAGATCCATTCCCGACTTGCTTCTGTTGAATATTACCAAATCTGCATATTTAACTGATTCTGCAATTATGGACCTCATATTGTTCCACTGAAGGTTAAAAGAACATGCATCAATAAGGGTAATTGACTGATATATCTGCCATCCCCTGGGTTTTGCGGTTTCACCTATCAAAGAAGGCTCCCACATACCATTGTACTCAACAATAACAATCCATGGATCATACTGCTTATCAAGTTCTTTAAGCTTTTCTTCTGTAAACTCTTCTTTCTCAAGAACAACCATATCAATACCGTTGTCTTTAAGAAGTTTCTCGCTATACTCTTCCTCTCCTTCTTCGCAGACGATTAAGAGCTTCTTCTGTGCCTCAGCGAACTGACCCATAGCAATGGTATCTGATATAAATTTTGTCTTTCCGCTATCTAACTGTCCATTTATTAAAAATATTGGAATCTGATATTCTTCCTGTTGTGCCATAAATTTCTCCATTCTGCCCAAAATGATATTACTAAATTAAATTCTGAACAATTCCTTAAGAGCATCTTCCTTAAGATCTGCACCAATTACACAAATTCTTCCTGTGAAATCAGCATTACCTTCACGAATTTCATATTCTTCAGGTACTAAATCAAAATACATCCATGTTCCGTCCGTACATGGAATCATACCCTTAGAACGAAGAATATTTCCGTATTCTTCTGTCTCTGAAAGTTTTCTTAAAATTTCATCCAGCTCTTCCCTGTCATACTTGTTAGGTGTCTCAGTTCCCCAGCTTGTAAATACATCATCTGCATGGTGATGATGGTGCTCATGTCCCTCTTCATCATGGTGATGTCCGCAACAGCATTCTCCATCATGATGATGCTCATGGTCGTGATCATGATGGTGTTCATGGTCATGGTCACATTCATGGTCGTGATGGTGTTCATGCTCATGGTCATGATGGTGATGATGTTCGTGCTCCTCTTCATCATGGTGGTGGTCGTGGTCATGCCCCTCTTCATCATGGTGATGTCCGCAGCAGCATTCTCCGTCATGATGATGGTGATGTTCGTGCTCCTCAGCTGCTTTTGAAGCTGCCTCAGCAAGCATTTCCAGCTCAAGATTTGTAACATTTTCCATAGCACCCAATATCTGCTCGCCGCTGATATCATCCCATGGAGTTGTAATGATATGGGCATCCTTATTTACTGTTCTGATTAATTCAATTGCAGTCTTTAATTTTGCATCTGTAACATTCTGAGTTCTGCTTAAAATAATAGTTCCTGCATGTTCAATCTGGTTATTGAAGAACTCTCCAAAGTTCTTCATATATACCTTTACCTTAGATGCATCTGCTACAGTTGATGCACTATTAAGCTTAATTTCATTCTCAATATGAAGGTCCTTAACAGCCTTGATAACATCAGAAAGCTTGCCTACTCCCGATGGCTCAATAATAATTCTGTCCGGATGATAAGTATCAACAACTTCCTTTAATGATGTACCAAAATCTCCTACCAGTGAGCAGCAGATACAGCCTGAATTCATCTCTCTTATCTCAACACCGGCTTCTTTTAAGAAACCGCCATCAATACCAATTTCTCCAAACTCATTCTCAATAAGGACTACCTGCTCACCCTTAAAAGCCTCTTTTAAAAGTTTGCTGATAAGCGTTGTCTTTCCTGCTCCTAAAAATCCTGAAATTATATCTACTTTTGTCATTATTCTTTACTCCATTTCTGCTGTAATAACAGCCTGTAAAAACTTAAAAATTTCCTAACATTTATTATACTCTTCTTGTCAATCCCCTCTTGATAATCTTATTTCGTCGGCAATTTCGCTTATCTTCCTTAAACGATGATTGACTCCTGACTTTCCCACAGGCGGATCAAGTAGGTCACCTATATCTTTTAGACTCATATCCTGATTTTCAAGCCTTATGATTGCTACCTGTTTAAGATTATCTTTAAGAGCGTCAAGTCCCACAGTGCTACTGATATATTCAATATCCTTAATCTGTTTAACTGCCGCAGCCACAGTCTTGTTAAGATTGGCGGTCTCGCAGTTAACCTTTCTGTTAACATCATTTCTCATATCCTTAAGAATCATAACATTGTACAGATTCATCTGGGAAATATAAGCTCCCATAAGATTCAAAGCATCAGTTATATTGTTTCCTTCTTTCATATAAACAATATAGCTGTTCTTTCTGGTTGTTACCTTTGCATCCAAATCAAAGAAGCACAGCATCTCCTTGAGACTCTCTGCATCTTCCTCATAATTGCACACTATCTCATAGTGGTAGAATTTATTAGGATCACTTATTGATCCTGCTGATATAAATGCACCTCTGATAAATGATTTCTTGCAACAATCTTTCTGAACAATACGGGGATCAACAAATACCGGCTCAATTGTATCAAATGTGTCATCCGTCCACTTCAGCGTCTGAAGAATTTTGGCAACATACACAGGGTCTGCAACAATCAGACTTGAAGATTTACCTTCAACAGACAGTTCTATGATATCTGTCTGTTCCATATTAAAAATTTTTATTAGCAAGGCTACAAATTTACTCCTTGCAATCTCGTTCTCGGTTATTAATTCTATCTGTATATCTCCGCCACTACTTCTTCGCACACGTCCTGACATTCCCATAATGGCAGCAAATTCGGCAATTTGACAATGTCTTGCCGAATCAATTTTTCCTTCCAGCTCTTTTTTGACTTCTGATGAAAAAGACATTCCTTCCTCACTTTCTTCTGGCATCCTTCTCTATATCTCTGTGCTCCACCTTACATCCGTACTCTGTTTTCTTTATTATATCTGCTATTGCATTTGCAAGAGTGACAGATCTGTGTTTGCCTCCGGTACATCCGATAGCAATTACAAGGCTTGTCTTACCTTCTTTTACATAATTAGGCAGAAGGAATTTTATAAGTCCGTCTATTCTGGTCAGAAACTCCTTTGCCTCTTCCGACCCCATTACAAAATCCTGTATAGGCTTATCATTTCCTGTCAAATACTTTAGTTCATCGATATAATATGGATTAGGCAGAAATCTCACATCAAATACAAGATCTGCATCTGCCGGAATTCCGTACTTAAATCCGAAAGACAATACTGTAACAAAAAGATTATTAAATTTATGCTTTCCAAATATAATCTTTTGAAGCTCAGCCCTTAATTCTCTTGTGAGAAGCTGGCTTGTATCCACGATAACATCCGCTCTCTCCTTAAGAAAACGCATCTGTTCTCTTTCCTGACATATAGCCTTATCCACACGTCCATCCTTAGCCAGCGGATGTGAACGTCTGGTTTCCTTAAATCTCTTAATCAGCACTTCATCGCTTGACTCAAGATAGAGAATAGAATAATTGTATTTTTTCTCTGTCATTTCGTCTAAAACTGAATCAAGTTCCACCAATGCATGTCCACTTCTTATGTCAACTCCCAAAGCAATATTGGTATATCCGTCTTCCTTGGCATCGGCCAGTTCAGCAAACTTCGGTATGAGGGAAATCGGCATATTATCAACACAATAATATCCCTCATCCTCCAATACATTAAGTGCTGTTGATTTTCCTGCTCCCGACATACCTGTCACAATAACCATCTTCATAAGTACCACTCCATAGATTTACATTTTAAATCAGAAACCAAGTTTTACAACTTCCAACTCCAATTTCACACCAAACTTTGTCATAACCTCCTGTTTTATCCTGTCGGTCAGTTCACACACGTCCTTTGCCGTGGCTCCGCCTTTATTCACCACAAAGCCTGCATGCTTTGTAGAAACTAAAGCTCCACCTACCGATGCGCCTTTAAGCCCTGCATCCTCAATAAGCTTTGCTGCAAAATTTCCCTCAGGCCGTTTAAATGTACTTCCGGCACTGGGATATTCCAAAGGCTGTTTTTCTCTTCTCTTCACAGAAAGTTCCTTAATTCTTGCTTTTATCTTATCAGGTTCATCTTTCTCAAGCTTAAGAACAACACTGACAACCGTATAATTATTCTTTACAATACTACTGGTTCTATACCCAAACTCCAGCTTATCTGCACTGATTTCCATAAGATTGCAGTCACTGTCTAAAACCTTAGCACTTACAACTATATCTTTCATCTCTCCACCGTAAGCACCGGCATTCATACGTACAGCACCACCTATGGTTCCCGGAATTCCCGTGGCAAATTCGAAGCCTCCGATTCCTTTCTTGGCCAGCCTGTTTCCCAAACGGGACATCAGCATACCTGCCATAACCTCTACTGTTGTATCGTCAATAAATTCGCATCCGTCAAATGTATCATTCAACTGGATTATAACACCCCTGAACCCATCGTCACTTACAAGCAGATTACTTCCGTTACCTATAATAAAATATACTATATCTGATTTTTTCAAAAATGTGATAACCGATTGTAACTCATCAACAGAAGAAGGTGTGACAAAATAATCTGCCACACCGCCTATTTTAAATGTTGTGTGGATATTCATAGGTTCGTCAATCTTTACGCCGGATTCTCCTACAATAGACTCCAGCATACTCTTAATTTCCTGTCTATCCATATCCTGCCTCTTTCTATTTCAAATTTAACATTATAAAATCACTCCATCAGCATGATTTTTCATACTATACAGTCATCGCTAATCTGGCTGCACCATACATCCCTGCATCATTCCCTAATTCTGCTCTCACAATCCTAGTTTCCTTACATGGATGAAACACATATTCTTTATAATACTTTTCAACCAGATTAATAAGATACTCTCCTGCTGCCGAAACGCCTCCCCCAATACAGATGCACTCCGGGTCCACCATACCTGCAGCGCAGGCAAGTCCCTTTCCCAGATATCTGCACACGTATTCTGTAACACTTATGGCAACTGAATCTCCGGCCTTCGCCTCATCAAATATAACTTTAGCCGATATAAAAGGTACTTCTCTTAAGGATGATGGCGTATCTGTTGCATTTAACATCCTTGTTGCTGCCCTCACAATTCCTGTTGCTGAGGCTACCTGCTCAAGGCATCCCTTTTTGCCGCAATTGCAGTATTCTGTCTCATCCTCCACAACCGGCAGATGTCCCAGCTCCGCAGCGGCACCATTATAACCACACACCGGTTTGCCGTTAATAATAACTCCACCTCCAACACCGGTTCCTATTGTCACAAGAACAACGCTGGAATACTCTCTGGCTCCTCCGTCATAAAACTCGCCAAGAGCAGCCATGTTGGCATCATTTCCCACTTTCACGGGAATACCTGTAATATCACTTAAGGTTTTTGATACATTAAATACTCCCCATCCCAGGTTGATACATTTATTAACTGTTCCATCGTCTGTAACAGGCCCCGGTACACCTATACCTATTCCTGCCACCTGAGATTTATCTATTCCTTTTTCGCTTAATTCCATATCAATATAATCTCTTATATCATAGAGAATATATTTTCCACCTTCATCTTTTCTGGTAGGAATCTCATTTTTGGAAATCAATTCCCCATCCATTCGGAAAAGTCCGCACTTACACGTTGTTCCACCCACATCTATACCAAAAACAACCTGCTCTTTAGAACTCATCCTCATCATCACCCTTCATAAGATTTTCCTGAACTCTCTTGTATAACTCCTTGGCTGCATTATAGCCCATCTTTTTCTGTCTGTAATTTACTGCGGCCGCCTCTACAATTACCGCGAGATTTCTACCCGGTCTTACAGGAAGTGAATGACAAACAACCTTATTTCCAAGGTACTCCGTATACTCTTCCTCTAATCCCAGTCTGTCGTACTCTTTATCTTTGTTCCAGTCTTCCAGCTTAATAACCATGTCTATTTGCTGATTTTCCTTAACGCTTTCAACACCAAACAGAGTCTTTACATCTATAATACCGATACCTCTGAGCTCTATAAAATATTTTGTAACCCCGGGAGCAGAGCCCACCAGAGTTTCATCACTTACTTTTCTTATCTCAACTGCATCATCGGTAACCAGACGGTGTCCTCTCTTTAGAAGTTCCAAAGCCGCCTCGCTCTTACCGATACCACTCTCTCCTGTAATAAGAACACCTTCACCGTAAACATCCACAAGAACCCCGTGAATAACTATACACGGAGCAAGCTGAACTTTAAGCCATCTTATAACTTCCGCCGTGAAGGAAGATGTAGTCTGTGCAGACATAAGAATCGGAATCTGATATTTACAGGCAAGCTCTATAACCTTTGGTTCCGGCTGAAGACTTCTGCAAAATACAAGGCATGGAATATTACTTGATAACAATTGCATGTATCTTTCATATCTCTCTGTTTCACTGAGACTTGAGAGATATGCATACTCCACATTTCCGATAATCTGTAATCTGTCATTATCAAACTGATCGTAAAATCCTGTAAGCTGCAGCGCAGGTCTGTTTACCTCAGGTATATTAAGCCATATACCACCCACATCAATATCAGGTGTAAGATTTTCAAGATTCATCTTTTCTATAACTTTTGACAGCTTTACTCTTTCTTTTCCGTTCATATCTATACCTCATTTCCGGTTGCAAAAGCTTAATTTGAACATCTGCAACTACAATACAAATTCTCAGACTCGTCTGATTTTATCCGCGTAAACCCACCATTAGTTTATCACAGCTTAATTGATAAATAAACATTAGTTAATGAAAGTATTTATAAATATTTTGTGCTACATTTTCTGTAATTCCTTCTGTCTCCATAAGTTCTGACACAGTGGCATTACGTATTTTATCAATATCCAGAAAATGTTTCATAAGGGCTTTTCTTCTTACAGGTCCGATTCCTTCAATTCCATCAAGAACAGAATTAGTCTGAAGTTTCCCTCTTAAAGATCTGTGATATTCAATTGCAAATCTGTGGGCTTCATCCTGAATTCTTGTTATCAGCTTAAATCCCTCACTATGTCTGTCTATTGGTATTTCCACATTATTGTAATAAAGTCCCCTTGTATTATGATTATCATCCTTAACCATTCCACATACCGGAATATGAAGATCTAACTCTTTCAGTACATCAAGGGCAATATTAACCTGTCCTCTTCCACCATCCATCATGATAATGTCCGGATATACACCAAAGCCTCTTGAATCCTCTTCTCCACTGCGTTCCCGTATACCCCGTTGGAAACGTCTTGTAAGGACTTCTTTCATACTCTTGTAATCATCTGGTCCCTTTACTGTTTTTATCTTGAATTTTCGATAATCATTCTTTTTTGGCTTTCCATTTTCAAACACCACCATAGAGCCCACAGATTCCACGCCGCCTGTGTTAGATATATCATAAGCCTCAGCTCTGCATATCTGTTCAAGTCCAAGCCAGCCTGCAATCTCATTCATTGCCCCAATAGTTCTCTTTTCTTCCCTTTTAATCTTTTCTGCATCCTTACTAAGAACAATAAGAGCATTTTTATGGGCAAGTTCCACCATTCGCTCCTTGTCACCTTTCTTCGGAGTTACAACTGAAACCTTTTTCTTCTTTCTTTCTGTAAGCCACTGGGCAATAACCTCAGAATCTTCAATTTCCTCCTGAAGCATGATTATATTAGGAATGTATGGTGTTCCACCATAATATTGTTTCACAAATTCTGAAAGTATTGTAGCACGGGAATCTTCCACTGCCACTTTCATATGAAAATGGTCTCTTCCCAGAAGTTTTCCCTGTCTTAAGAAAAACACCTGAACTACAGCATCTTCTCTATCCATGGCACAGGCAATAACGTCCCTGTCTGTGGCATCATCAGAAGTAATCTTCTGTTTTTGGGCTACCTGCTTTACACTTGCAAGAAGATCCCTGTATTTTGCCGCTTCCTCAAACCGAAGCTCCTCGGAAGCTTCCTGCATTTTTTCTGTTAAATCCTTCATAACTTCAGAATAATTGCCATTAAGAAAGCTTATTACGGAATCAATATTTTTTCTGTATTCTTCCTTTCCTACACAACCCTGACAGGGTGCATTGCACTGCTCTATATGATAATTAAGGCAGGGCCTGTCCTTACCTATATCCCTTGGGAGCTGTCTGTTGCATGTCCTCACTTTATATATTTTACACAGAAGTTCTATGGTATCTTTAACTGCCGAAGCTGAGGTGTATGGCCCGAAATATTTCCCTGTTCCGTGTTTCATATTTCTTGCAAATAAAACCCTTGGATATGCCTCATTCACGGTAACCTTAATAAAAGGGTAACTTTTGTCATCCTTAAGCATAGTGTTATATTTAGGTCTGTGTTCCTTTATAAGGTTGCATTCCAAGACCAGGGCCTCAAGCTCCGAATCGGTTATAATATATTCAAAATATTCAATATGGGAAACCATCTGCACTATCTTTGGAGAGAGATTTCTGCTGTTTTGAAAATATTGTCTTACACGATTCTTAAGTATCTTTGCCTTCCCGATATATATAATATTGTCGTACTTGTCATGCATAATATAAACTCCCGGTTTATCCGGGAGTTTCTTTAATTCCTCAACTAAATCAAACATTACAATCCTTTTATAAATACAAATATAAATTTCTTAGGTAAACTAAGCTTTTTCAAGCAGTACCTTCTTGTATTATATACTATGTCTGACATTTCGTTAATATCCTCTTTTGTTATTTCATGATTTCCAAACCTGTAATATATGGCTATCCGAGTAGCCCTGTTAAGACCCTCACCATCTATTCCTTTTTCCGCCAGTGACACATATTCGGCGAACTCCTCATAATCTGTCTCATTCATTTTCTTATATCCTATGGTCTCAAGACATGAAAGAATATACTTATACATAAACTGCGGGGATCTTCCCTCTTCTGTCTCCCCTTTAAGAAATCTTTTTCTTCTGTATATCCTTACTCCGGAAAATGTAATTACACCTCCCACAGGTATAATTGCCAAAAGAATTGTCATAATCCTTTTAAATGAGTCTGTATTTATAACTTCAGATATTCCGCCTCCTATGCTCTCTTCTGTATCTTCCTCACCATCCGGATTTTCCTCCGTGACATCAGTAGTTTCCTCACTCTCAGTATTTTCATCATTCTTATATGAATCAGATGGTCTTTCTTCCTTTTCACCAATGAATCCGCTGCTGTTTGATGAATAACCCGGAGTAAACTCCACAGGAATCCACCCATAACCCTCCAAAAATACCTCAGCCCATGCATGAGCCTGATTATCATATATTGCCACGTTAGTGTAAGTTAAATTACGTTTGGTAAAATATTGTTCAATTTCGGAGTTAGAAAAACCTAATTTATTAACAGGAGTTCCTGCCTTATATCTGTCAACAGTGCCATTGGTATAAGACTTGCCGTTTTTCTTCATATCTGCGGTACTTATTACATACCCCTCACAATATCTTGTAGGAATTCCTGCATATCTTAGCATCATTGCTCCGCTGGTGGCAAAATATGTACAGTACCCTTTATTACTGTCCGTTAAAAAATACTCCACTATCTCCCTATCAGCAGGAACACTTCCCGGAGACAGCGTATAGCTGCAATTGTCACTCAGATATTTCTTAACAAACTCTATATATTCCGCCATCTCTTCATAAGTTGAAATATTGTGGGTTTCTACGAGGGAA
The DNA here is from genome assembly GCA_030536855.1 of Eubacteriales bacterium. Lineage (GTDB taxonomy): Bacteria > Bacillota > Clostridia > Lachnospirales > Lachnospiraceae > Lachnospira. The sequence goes on along the minus strand of JAUNPK010000009.1, from coordinate 17,196 downwards.
TCTAAAAGTTTCCTGACAGATTCCGGTACTTCGAGATAATTATGATAAATATACTCCTCATTTTTTTTCATCTGCTCTGCGTTGTCCATTTTTAACCTTATATTATAAAACAGACTATAGTACTTTGGACTAACATAAAACTCACCGCTGACAGAATACTCTTCAGTTGTTTTTCCCGGATACACTGTTGTATTATACTGTACCAGTTTTGAATAATACGCCTCATCATTATCAGCAAATAAATCTCTCAATTCCTGATTTGAATCTATCCTTCTATACATAGTGGAAGTGTAATATTTACTGATGTTATCATCTGTCACCGCACCCGGACTCCACATATTTTTGCTATATTTTCCGTAGGTATTCATACGGACATACTGGGTAGCTCCCGTATCATATGTAGTTACCATGGCAATCTTTTCATTGTTAAAATGTATCTCGTCCGCATATCCGAGATGTCCCATATTAGTACTGCTATTTTGTGTAATGCCAAATCCGTCTTCTTTTTCAGACCTTTCTTTTTCCTGTACTTTTATATTTATGAAGCTGTTGAGCTCCATAAATACCTTATTCCTCTTATACCTGCTCTCCGGATATACCAAAGATACAACAACTATAACTGCAACCGTCATCCCCAGCGATATATATGCCCCTGTATATTTCATGGCATTCCTGCGCTGTTTCTTTGTTTTCAGGGGAGCTCCCCACTGTCCTGTCAAAAATAATACACTAAGTATAAATGAACCCATCGTTGGCACAACATTGAAAAATAACATTGCTCCGTACACCGGTGCCATGATTAAACCTGCCGCCAATATATTTTTAATATAATAAACTTCAATATTTATCAGTAATGTGACCATAACCGCCATAAATATGAGAAATATAACAAGAAATAATTCCACCTGACTTTCTGTTTTTATACCTGTATTTATTTTATGTAAATTATAATTGCTGTCACGATTAAGGTGGGGAACCATTCTGTTATAAGCAGCCAATGCTCCCTTATAAATTACTCTGTATAATAACAGGGCGGCTGCCGCCGTCGCTGCAAATAATACTCCTAAGACTCTTGTTTTGCGTTTAACTCTTGTTAATATAAGGGCAATAACAATATTTAAAATAAGTGTAACCACTGTTATCCACAATATTTCCCTGAAAGAAAACATCGTAAAAAGAGGTGCACTTAAAATACTTAAGCTACCCAATACAGCTAATAAAAAATTGTATACCGACCCTAATACTCTTTCCCCTGACTTCATAAAAACCTCTTCACCAGCTACGCTTTCCAATATTCCCCGGTTGCATTTATTACCCGGAACATATCTGTTTCATAATCTTTTGTAGTAACGTATATAGGTATAATTAACTTACCCAAATACATATTTTCTCCGTACATTACTTTTTCCATAAACTTCTCTGAAGGTAATGTATGTGTTTCAATATTCATAAACTTTCCCATGGCATCAATAAGATCATACTCATTATTGAATTCCCAATATTTTATACTTTCATTCCTGTCATCCCAAACCATAATAATGGCCTTCTCCCCGTTCTTTACAAAATCCCATGCTATGGAGTATACACACTGATATATTTTATCAAGTGTGTCTGTCTTTTCGTTCTTTACATTATTTATGTTAAGATCAACAAGTATAGCGTTAAACCTGTTCTCATCATCCTCATGCTGCATAACTATATATTCCTGCTCTGCATTGGAAGCGCTGAGTTTCCAGTGAATATTTTTTTCACTATCCCCTTCCATATAGTATCTGAAGTCCCTTATTTCCGTGCCATTTCCAATTCTTTCCGGAACATAATCCTCTTCCAACAACTGTGACTTTTCTCCATAAACATAAGTCCGGTTTACCTCCAACTTCTTAGGAAGCACCTGTATGTCCCTAACACCCTTAAACTCTCTCACAGAATGAAATACTCTCAAATAATCATAAATATCCATACGTCCTACAGTAATATGCATAATCCCTGCATGTTTCGGCACAATCTTAAGTTTATTCCGGGTTTTGTCACCGTAAACATTAACATTAATGTCGTACTGTTTTTCTTCGGTCCGGTTGGAGAAAGTTGAAACCAGTTTAAGCCTGCCGTTTGATATATACACACGACAGGCATTTCTTGCATTTATATATAAATTTATACTGTCATCCACAGTAACAATATTAGAATCAGTCTTTAATCTCACAGAAAGTTTTATTTTGGACAGCCCAAATAAAATCCATGATATTAAAGGAATTGCAACCGTAAGAATCAATATGAAGAAAAACTGATAATCAATATAAAATATATTAAGCACTATTGCTGCTAATACAAAAATAATGCAAGCCACTTTTCTTCTAACCATAGCTAACCTCTAATCAATGACCGTATCAGGTAAACACTCCCGACACGCTCTGTTATTTTATAATATCAGGCACTTCCACGCTCTTGACTATATCGTCGATAACTGCCCTGGCAGAAATACTTCCCCTTTTAAAATCATTTTTCAAAATGATTCTGTGTGCAAGTACATCCTGTGCAACATTCTGTATATCTGAAACAGATACATAATCATGTCCTCTAAGGAAACTTTCAGCCTGTGCCATAGCAATAAGACTGATACTTCCTCTTGGAGATACTCCCTGCAATATACCCTTGTTATGTCTCGTTGCCTGAGCTATTTTTACTGTATATTCATATATCGAATCATCAACATATATATTTTTTACAAGATTTTTCATCTCAATAAGTTCATCTATAGTTATCACACGGGATGATTTTATTCTTCCCTGACTATTACCATATTTAGATTTTAATATGTCCATTTCCTCTTCAACAGTTGGGTAGCCCATAGAAAGACATACCATAAATCTGTCCATCTGGGATTCCGGAAGTTTCTGTGTTCCAACTGAACCTACCGGATTCTGTGTTGCAATGACCACAAACGGATTCTTAAGTCCAAATGTTTTTCCGTCAATGCTTATACTTCTTTCCTCCATAACCTGTAAAAGAGCCGATTGTGTTTTAGGAGATGTTCTATTTATCTCATCTGCCAGCAACACGTTACACATGGCCGCACCCATCTTATACTCAAATGCATTCTTTTCCCTGTTGTACATATTAAATCCCGTAATATCCGAAGGCATTACATCCGGCGTAAACTGCACTCTTGTATAATCAAGGCCTAACGTCTTTGCAAATGCTTCCGCCATTGTAGTTTTTCCAACTCCCGGAATATCTTCCAAAAGTACATGTCCATCTGCAAGAATTGCCATAAGGACTTTACATATAACATCATTTTTTCCTACTATTGTCTTCTTTACTTCGACAAATATCTTCCTTGCTTTATCCAGACTATCTTCCATGTTATTTCTTCTTATGTTTTCCAACAATATTCCTCCAATTTATTCTCTGTAATTTTAAATTATATATCCCATGTAGCTACTACTGTTCTTTCTCAAGTTCTCCGATTATATCAGCATTTTCACTTAAGCCCAAAGAATCCGTAATAACCTTAAGATTATGCTTCATCTGTTCTGTACCGCTTGACAAAGCCTCGTTGATATTGATTATAACATTATCCTCGAAGTTGAAGTAATAATAAAGTGTTTCCCTATACCTGTAATATCCGTCATCATCAAGAACAAACATATAACCTGCATCATTACCGGAAGGATTATAACACTCATGAACTATTCTCATCACATATTCTTCTTTCAATATGTAAATGTCTTTATCTCCCACTTTCTGGCATCTCCAAGTGTTATTTTCCACCATAGGCACCTCATTCGACTCCACTTTGCCATTCTCTTTTACACTTTCAATGTAATCACGAGGGATGTCTAAAACCGCTTTCTTAATTTTTGATCTTGCATTGATTTTATCCTGACTTTTCATATAATTTCTCAGTTCAGAATTATTATTTAAGGAGGTTTCTGTAATTTGATAAACATCTCTCATACAGCTTATTTCTTCAAGCATGTCATATTTGTCAGAGGAAGAATTCCAGCTTCTTGCCATATATTCATGTTCAAAATCATCCAGATACCACTTAGGCTTCCTACTTTCCACATACGAATTATAACCGCCCACGCTCATTCCATCATATTTTACAAGCATGCCGGAAAATGCACAGTCAAACAATACCGAATCACTTGTAATATCCCTTATAGTATAGTCCTGTTCCTCTTCTGTCACAACATTGTTCAAAGGTTCAGGCAAATCATCGCTGTTGTTCAGGTTAATATAATGACCCACCCCTGCAGCAACCATACATACTGCTGCAGCCGTGGCTATTGCGGCAACCGTCTTTACGTATCTGCGAGATGATGCTATTGGTACATACTCTGTAACATCTTCAAAATCATCATTTCCCTCAATGCTGTCATTAAACATATCTGATTTTCTTATGATTTCTCTTATTTCTTTTTTTATCCTTTTTTCATCAGGATAACGTATCTTACTCATTAGCACTCATCTCCTTTCTTAACTTTTTTACAATCCCATAATATTTATTCTTAACCGCTGAACTACTCATCCCCATTGTATGTCCGATTTCTTCAAATGTATAACCTTCTTGTACTTTCATGTTAAATATACGCCGTACATCTTGTCTTTCATCTGATAACATGAAATCTACATTTTCCATGGAAACTCTACCCAGAACTTCATTTTCCAAATCAGACTCATCTTCCCTGTCGTAATCCTCGAGAATATCCGTGACCATTCTTTCCTGATTCTGCCTGCTTCTGTAAAAATCTATAACTTTATTGTTGGCAATACGTGAAATCCATGTCTTAAAAGATGCCTTCTTTCCGTCAAATGAATTTAATCCTTTAAGCATGGCAATAAAAACCTCCTGGGTTATATCCATAGCAAGTTCTTCATCCGACACTTTTACATAGACGATCTTATATACCATTTTGTAATGTCTTCCAATAAGTTCATCTGCCGCCTGCATATCTCTGTCACTGATTATCCGACCCACAAGAGACAAATCATCTTCCCGTAAAAAATCCCACTTCATAAGAGAATCCCCCTCTCTGTTTTTATATACGAAGCTATGAAAATTTTAGACAGAGTTTCCTTATAATTCTTGAAAAAATATTATCTCGAATCCCAAAAACAACTACCGTATCATTGGGATTTATCATTCTTACAATGTATACTGCCAAAAATATTATAATAATTGCCGTCATCAATCCGTTAAATACTTTTCTGTCCATTTTCCACTGAAATGCTAAAAGCAGTACAATAACAGGCAGCATTATCACAAGGGGATGATAATGAAATGCTGCTGCAAAATCCAGTCTCATAAGGGAATATACTGCTCTTGTCATTCCACAGCCGGGACATGATACTCCAGTTATAAATTTTACCGGGCATCCTACTCCTGATATGTAAAGAAGTCCCACTATCACTGCAAATCCAATAATACAAATGTATTCTTTATTAAAAATTTTTTTCATTTTATTCTTCCTTTTATATGCTTTATATTAAATGCTTGGGAAATACTTTTTTCACCCAGCCAGATTATAATTATGCATAAATGTGTGATATAGATAAACATTGTTTATAATAATCTGGCTGGGGTGTAAACAACAATATTATACTAGCATTTTACCACTATTGCACTTTCTTTTATCATGTTGTGATGTTAAAATGTATATATATAATAACGCGCACAATTTAACATCAAAGTTTCTTTACTCACAGGGCTCCCTAATGAATAAAGAACAATATAATTCACCAGTGTGCAGAAAGCAGGTGTATATATGGCATTACATGTTATGGATGAAGCTAATCGTTGTTTGCAGTGCAAGGTTCCCCAGTGTCAGAAGGGCTGCCCCATTAACACAAACATACCTTTGGCAATAAAACTTCTGAAAGAGAACAAGCTGGACGAAGCAGGCAAAATGCTTTTTGAGAACAATCCTTTAACCACCGTATGCAGCCTTGTATGTAATCACGAGAACCAGTGTGAAGGTCACTGCGTTCTTGGAAAGAAAGGTGCTCCGGTACATTTTTCTACCATTGAGAATTACATATCTACAACTTATGCCCATAAGATGACAGAAGGTCCAAAGCCATCCAACGGTATGAGGGTTGCCATTATAGGCTCCGGTCCTGCCGGAATTACTATTGCAATTATTCTTGCTAGATATGGATATCAGGTTACTATATTTGAAGGAAAAGACAAAATTGGAGGTGTTCTTCGTTATGGAATTCCTGAATTCAGACTTCCAAAATCAGTCCTTGATGATATTGAATACCGTCATCTTGAATTAAAAGGTATTAAGTTCAGACCTAACACCTTTATCGGAGGAGCCATAGGAATCGATGATTTGTTCAGAGACGGTTATAAGTCTATATTCGTAGGTACCGGTGTATGGAATCCTAACTCTCTTCACATCAAGGGAGAAACTTTCGGTAATGTTCACTTTGGAATAAATTATCTTAATAATCCTGACAGCTACAAGCTTGGCAACACGGTAATTGTTATTGGTGCAGGTAATGCGGCAATGGATGTGGCAAGAACAGCTATCAGAAAAGGTGTCACGAAGCTTACATGCTTTTCAATAACCAAAGAAGTTGCTGCAAGTCAGTATGAATTCAGTTACGCACAACTGGAAGGTGTATTATTTGAATACAATAAACGTCCTGTTGAGATAAAGGACAACGGCGTTATTTTCCGTGATGTTATAGAGAATGAAGATGGTTCATTTACCGATGTTGAAGGAACGGACAAGCTTTACCCGTCAGACAGTGTTATTATCTCAATCAGCCAGGGGCCTATGAACAGAATTGTCAATACAACTGAAGGTCTAAAAGCTACGCAACGCGGTCTTTTGGAAGCTGATGAAACAGGTCACACCTCAAGAGCCGGAATCTTTGCTTCCGGAGATGTAGTAAATGGTGCCCGTACTGTGGTTGAAGCCGTGGCCCACAGCAAGATTGTGGCGGAATCAATGCACGAATATATGCAGTCACTTCCTAAAGACGAAGAGTAATTAATTGAAAGGATTAGGGCGTCAAAGGTCCATTATGAGAATTTGCCATGACATATAATCATAATGGGACTTTTGACGCCCTAACCTTTATAGTATTTAACTGCTAATTGGTTGTTCCTATGCACTTTTCACTGATATATCAGCAACATACCACTTTGAATTCTTTTTTATAAATACATATTTAACTCGTGTAGGATATGTATGTTTACTTGATTCACGTATAATGTACTGATTGAAAGTTACTTCACAAGAGAAACAATCTTCCGTATATACCTGGTAATTAAATACTTTCATATCTTCAAAACCTGTCGATGTATGTTCTGCGAACCATATATTAGTATTACTTACGCCTCGCAGAATATCGTAGGCATGCGAATCCTTCAGAATGTACGGAGACAACGCAGAGAATCTTGCATCGTTAGAAACATATTTTCCATATATTTCTGATATGGTTTTTATCATACTCTCCTGATCAGTCACATCAGTATTTCCGCTCTCAAAACCATACACATACCTGTCCCCTTCAACTTCATCTACAGAAACAGTTTTTCCATACACCGGCCCCTTAACAGAAATCTCAGGGTCTGTATATATACCCTCAACTGTATATACTGTCATTTTAGGTGCTGTTACAAATTCTTTAACATTTTCCAGTCTACTGTTTTCAATATCATCCTCTGATATAAATTGTGATGTAAGAACAGTATTGTTAAATGTAACCTCTGAACCCTTAGGAACTTCAATAGTTATTGTTCTTGCTTTGACATCGATACCTTCGATTCTGTCCACGTTCCATTTTGGAGTATTAAATGCGGCTCTTTGTTCATCCTTCTTAAGATAAAGTACTGCCATTGCCTTACCATCTTTTTTAAGCTTATAGACCGGATTCTCCTTAGAATACTCTCCTGGTTTTTTTGTATATGTCCATTCTCCCTCAAGATATTCAGATAGAAACTCTGACATAAATTCCTCATATGACGCCTTGTCCTGAAGTTCCGAAACAGCTTCATTTTTAAGATATCCTGTAACAACGTCTGTTGTCTTATTGTTAAATTCTTTTATAACGTTATCTGCAACATATTCCGGCTGAGATTTCTCATAAGCAGAAAGAAAACTCCACAATAAAATCCACACGCCAACTATCACTATGACAGAAATAGTCACAACTATCCCGTATACCTTCCAAAATACCCCTTTTCCTTTTTTTTCCATACTGATCTCCATCAAATTCTCTATTATGTAATATTCTTTTATTCATAATATATATAATCTATTTTACAATAAAACATGTAGGCATAGTACGTGCTCCGTACAAAGATGAACAATTGTTAATATACTCACCGTTGTAGTACATAAGTGTTGATGAACCACCATCAAGATTAGCTGCATTTACAGCTCCATTTGCAAGCATTACGTCTATGATATCCTGATAGCTTCCTCCAAAACTGTTTACCTGTCTTCCATCCATTGTCATCAGAAGTACAGTTCCGTCGGCACACTGTCCTATTGCAGTACGAGGATTTAATCCACTTCCTGTTCCACTTACTTCAGAAGCTTCCCCGTTAACTATAAGAATCGGACCAAAACTTATTGCATCTCTTACGCCTCTTTCTAATGCCTTGCTTGGTGTCATTCTTCCAACCACAAGTGCGTTGTTATTATCAAAGCCAATCATTTCGTAAGTTGCACCCATAGAACCATACTTAAGTTCTCCATTGGAAATTACAACACCTATAGGTGTTCCTCCATTTCCCACGCCGCCGATATCTTCAAATCCGCCACCATTAACCGCAGCAATTGCACCAGCAGAATCAGCCATTTCTTTTACTGTCTTTCCTTTATACTCTGAACCAAAATTACCGCTTATACCCACAGTAACCCTTGAAGGATCCTTAATCTTCATAAGCTTGCCTCTGTACGTATCCCCCTGGATATCAATAATTTCAATATCAGGTCTTTCGTCGTTAACTACTTGTGCATCTTCTCCTGTAAAAGTAAGAAGAGAGGTATCTGTTACATCATCTGTCTTAGCAACGGAATTAATGTTCCTTATTTCTTCTATCTTCTCCTTGGAAATAAACATCTGGGCAAGGAACTTACCGGCACTAGACTCCATGGCTGAATTTACAAACAGATTTCTCGCTGTTTTAGATGGTCCGTAATCAAGGATTAATATAACACCCATAATGCCAACAACGGCTACAAGCAGTGCGGTTGCAACACTTATTAGTGTTCTTTTAACAACCTTAACAACGATATTGTTCTTTTTACTGTTATCATCTTCCGCATCGTCGCCTCTTCTATATTTCCTATGTGGTTCTTCCGCGAAATCTTCTTCGAAAACGTCTTTTATTAATTCATCATCCGTCTCACTGTCAAGTTCATCTATATCAATAAACTCCAGCTCTATAATTTCTTCGTCTTTCACTTTCACACCTCTTTACCTTAATTCCTTGTTAAATCGCAAACATATAAGTTATACCATATATTTTATCTAAAGTATACAAAATATATATTTTCAGATATTTTCCATTTATCTGATAAAACTTTATGAAACTCAAAAGAGCTGCACTAAGTATATTACATAATAATACTTAGTAGACAGCCCTTTAAATATACACTATCCTATTCTACTTTGCATCTCCTAACACTTCTCTGGCCTTCTCATAGGAATCCTTATGTATCAATATATCACACTTTGCATTCTTATCATTATTCAGGAATTTAAACAAACCTTTATGTGCTTTCCATCTTTCAAAATATGATATGTTATTCTGTCTTAGTATCTTCTCTACCTTCTTGCTTTCTTCCATTGATATGTCAGAACGAATAACTCGCTCCATAGTTCCGATTTCAGACATGTATATCACCTCTTTTTACTAAAGCCTCGTAAAAAGTATAGTAACATAACCTGGCTCAAAAATCCAGTTAAAATTTCTCATCATTTTTTCTAAAATACTGACATTTTATGCCAATTCTCCCTAAAAAAATTCGGCTAAGCGTTTACATCTTAGCCGAACCAAATAATACGTTATGAAATAAATACTATAACTACGGATTATTCCACTGTATAAATCCATCCTTCCGGAGCTTCAATCTTGCCCATCTGGATTCCTGTCAGTGTATCATACAACTTCTGGATTACAGGACCCATCTTCTCCATTCCGCTTGGGAATGCGATTTCATTTCCATGGTCCACAATCTTTCCTACAGGTGAAATAACTGCTGCAGTACCGCAAAGTCCACACTCTGCAAAATCCTTAACTTCTTCAAGAAGAACTTCTCTTTCTTCAACCTCAAGTCCAAGATATTCCTTAGCAACATGAACTAATGAACGCCTTGTAATTGATGGAAGAATACTGTTTGACTTAGGTGTTACGACCTTGCCATCCTTAGTAACAAACAGGAAGTTTGCTCCACCTGTCTCCTCAACCTTAGTTCTTGTTGCAGGATCAAGATACATATTCTCTGCGTAACCTTCTTCATGTGCTGTAACAATTGCATGTAAGCTCATGGCATAGTTAAGACCTGCCTTAATATGTCCTGTGCCGTGAGGTGCTGCTCTATCGAAATCTGAAACTTTAATTGTAAGAGGCTTAGCACCGCCCTTGAAATATGGTCCTACAGGAGTTACAAATACTCTGAACTGATATTCATCTGCCGGCTTAACACCTATAACCGGATTACTTCCAAACATATACGGACGAATGTAAAGTGTTGCGCCTGAACCAAATGGCGGAACATATGCAGCATTTGCTTTAACTGTCTGTGCCACTGCCTCAACAAATTTATCCTCAGGAAATACAGGCATCTCAAGTCTGTTACATGAATCCTTCATTCTGCTGGCATTCATATCCGGACGGAACATTACAATATGTCCATCCTCTGTTGTATATGCCTTTAATCCCTCAAAACAAGTCTGAGCATACTGAAGGACACCTGCACATTCACTTATAACTACCTTGTCATCATCTGTAAGAGTTCCCTCATCCCATGCTCCATCTTTGAAATTAGCTACAAATCTCTTATCTGTCTTCATATAGCCAAATCCAAGATTAGCCCAATCAATATTTTTCTTCTCTGCCATTTTAAAATACTTCCTTTCGTATTCAATTAGTTAGTGTACAAGTCTTATTGTGTCTGCTTTGAAGGCCTGCGCATTACCTTAATTTTTCATTTGAGAATAATTGTAAACCCACTTAATTCATAAGTCAATAATAGGGCTGCCGTAATAAGATTATTTATTACAACAGCCCTATCTTACTCTTTATTCATAATTGGTTATTGATGTATAGAAAGCATCATAATCTGTTCTCTTCTCACCGGTAAATGCAATAGCTGTTCTAGGATGCTGGTTAGTCTGTCCCGTAAGCATATACTGAACATCGCAGCCCCAGACTACACCACTGTTCTTTAATGGAACAATCTGCTTCTCAATAAACTTAAGAACCGGAGAAATCCTATACTTAGGATTTCTTAAGAATCCCATAAGAAGCTCTGTATAACAGTTTCCTGCTCCTCTTCCCATACCGCTCATTGTTACATCAAGAAAACTTACACCGATAGTGGCAGCTTCAATTGTATTTGCGAATGCAAGCTGCTGGTTATTATGCGCATGGATACCAACACTCTTACCATACTTCTCTGCAACCTTAAGATATTTATCTGCAAGTCTTCTTATCTGTTCAGGATACAGAGAACCATAACTGTCTACAAGATATATAACACTTGCCTTACTCTGTGATGCCAGAAGTTCAAGGGCAAGATCAAGTTCTGTCTCACTTGCTGTAGAGATAGCCATAATATTAATAGTTACCTCATACCCCATATCTGCACAATAATTTATCATCTCAATTGCAGCCGGAATAGTATTAATATATGTTGCAACCCTGACCATATCTACAACACTCTCAGATTTCGGGCCAATATCCTTTCTGAAATCTGTTCTTCCAACATCAGCCATAACAGAAATCTTAAGATCTGTATTGTTGTCTCCTACTATTTCCCTGATGCCCTTTTCATCACAGAACTTCCACTTTCCAAAATCTTCAACATTGAATACTTCCTTGGATGCCTTATATCCGAATTCCATATAATCAATGCCTGCTGCCACGTTAGCCTTATATAAATCCCGGACAAACTCATCTGTAAATTCAAAATTATTGACAAGTCCTCCATCTCTTAATGTACAATCAACTACTTTAATGTCAGGTCTGAATGACACTAACTCTCCCTTTTGTTCCATAATTCTTCCTCCATTCTGAGTCACTTTAAAGCGCAACGCTTTAAAGTGCTAAACTGTTTGTAATTATATCACATTTTATTAATATGTAAAGCCTTATTTGAATTTTATTTAATTATTTGAATTTTACTTGAATTTATTTAATTATTTATAAACGTATTTTATAGAATTATTTATCTTTATTACTTATATGCATATTTACAATCTTACTCCGTTATCAGAGAATTTTCCATTACATCCATCACATCAAGCAATCCATCCAGATACTCCCTGTCATTGGTAAATTTCTTCTTTGTAACACACCATACAAAGGACGGAGAGCCTTTTGTGGAAAATGTCAGCGCTCCCCCGTAACTCTGTATCAGACCGTCAATATTATCTGCATTAATATTAGCCTTAGTATATACTGTCATTGTAGTTTTCCAGATTGATGGTCCCTGGGAAGATGCTGCAATTCCACCTTTAATCTCCATAATGCCTATCTTGTGAGCCTTACATTTTATGAGCGCTATTTTTAACAGATTATTAGCACTTCCGGGAACTGAACCGTACCTGTCAGAAAGTTCATCTTTCATGTCAGATAATTCTTCCCTTGTCTCAATTGAAGCAATCCTCTTATATATATCAAGCTTTTGAAATTCACTCTTTATATATGTGGCTGGTATAAATGCATCAACGTCCAAATCAACAGTTGTTTCAAAAGAGTACTCATTTTGTATTCCCTTAAGGTTATTTACAGCTTCATTAAGCATTTTACAATACAAATCATATCCAACCGCAGCCATATGCCCATGTTGTGTACGACCCAGCACATTTCCTGCTCCTCTGATTTCAAGATCTTTCATGGCAATCTTAAATCCTGAGCCCAGATCCGAAAATTCCCGGATGGCACTAAGTCTCTTCTCCGCGACCTCGCTTATCAGCTTATCTCTTCTGTACAGCAAAAATGCGTACGCTGTCCTGTTGCTTCTTCCCACACGACCTCTAAGCTGATATAACTGGGAAAGACCAAATTTATCCGCATCCTCAATAATCATAGTATTACAGTTAGGTATATCCATACCTGTTTCAATTATGGTTGTGGATACCAGTACATCTATTTCCCCATTGACAAATTCATACATGATACGTTCCAAAGCCCTTTTATCCATCTGTCCGTGGGCGTAAGCCACATTGGCATCCGGAACCAGTTCCTGTATGTGGGAGGTCATCTCATCTATGGATTTTACCTTGTTATAGACATAGTACACCTGTCCATTCCTTGCCAATTCCCTGTTAATTGCCTCTCGTATCATTTCATCATTATGTTCCGTAACAAATGTCTGGATAGGAATTCTGTCTACAGGCGGCTCTGTAAGGACACTCATATCCCTTATTCCCACCAGGCTCATGTGAAGAGTTCTTGGAATAGGAGTTGCACTCAGTGTAAGAACATCTATATCCTTTTTTAACTGTTTTATTTTCTCCTTATGGGTAACGCCAAATCTTTGTTCTTCATCAATAATCAGCAGACCCAGATCCTTATAGGATACATCCTTTGACAGCAGTCTGTGTGTTCCTATTACAACATCAACAAATCCCTTCTTCAATTCACTGATAGTTTCCTTATTCTGGGCTGAAGTTCTGAAGCTGGAAAGAAGGCTCACTGTTACCGGGAAGCCCTTCATCCTTTCTGTAAATGTGGCATAATGCTGACTGGCAAGAACTGTTGTAGGAACAAGATATGCTACCTGTTTGCCTTCCTGAATAGCTTTAAATGCGGCTCTTATAGCAATTTCCGTCTTTCCGTACCCCACATCTCCGCAGATAAGTCTGTCCATTATACGGTCGCTTTCCATATCCGCCTTGGTATCTTCAATAGCTGCAAGCTGATCCTGTGTCTCTTCATAAGGAAACATTTCTTCAAACTCCTTCTGCCATACCGTGTCAGGTGCATACTTATATCCCTTTGACTGTTGTCTTTGGGCGTACAGTTCCACAAGGTCCTTTGCCACTTCCTCCACTGCTCTGTTGACTCTGGATTTTGTCTTTGCCCATTCTGTTCCACCCAGATTATTTAACTTAGGCTTTTTTTCCGTATCCTGTGCTGCATATTTCTGCAATCTGTCTAACTGAGTTGCAAGAACATAGAGATTTCCGTTATCAGCGTAGGATATCTTTATGTAATCCTTCTCCACACCTTCTACTTTAATCTTCTCAATTCCCTTATACACACCAAGTCCATGATTTTCATGAATCACGTAATCCCCTACATTAAGCTCGTTAAACCCGGATATATTTCTGCCATCATGTTTTTTCTTCTTAATCTTTTTTAACTTTTTACCGGTAAATATATCATTTTCCGCAATAACAACAAAAGAAAGCACAGGATATTCAAACCCGTTATGGAGGCTTCCATAGGTGACCATTATCACACCTTTCCCATATTCCTTTGTGAAATCTTCCGTGTAAAAGCTTTCAATCCCCAGATTTCCAAGATCATCTACAATTCTTTTTGCTCTTGTTCTGGAACTACACACAAGTATCACTGTGTAACCTTTTTTCTTGTATCTGTTAAGATCTTCTGCCAGATATTCAAAACTATTATTGTAAGAACTGATGCTCCTTGCTTCCAGACCCAGGGAATAATCAATATCAAATCCTTCCGGTTTGTAATCTAACGTTGTGAGTATAAGCTTCTTGTAATTCTTCATGCCTGATACCACACCTGAGAAATCCTTTATCATATTGGTTTCGCAAGGAACTACATATCCTGCCGCAAGACGGTTCTTCATGCTTTCCCTGTATTCATATACTGACAGTTCACTGCATTCCCTCAATCTGTTGGGTTCATCAACCACAACAAGAGTATCTTCCAAGGGAAAATACTCTAAAAAACTCTCTGTATTATCTATTATTGCCCCAAGAAATTTTTCATAATTTCCTGTTCTTTCTGCATCTGAAAGAATCCTGTTTAAACGGTTTCCCGCCTCAATCTGTTCCGGACTTCGCTTCCTCTTTCCGTAATCAAACTTCTCCAGCTGTTCTTCAACTTCATGTCTGATTTTTTCAATTCCATTTTCTATCTCTTCTTCCGTAAACAGATACTCTGTTGCCGGAAATATCCTATATTCTTTAAGTTTTTCAATGGATCTTTGACTTTCCACATCAAACATCCTTATGGAATCCACTTCCGTATCCCACAATTCTATTCGTACAGGCGCCTCATCCGTATAAGAATAAATATCTATTATTCCACCCCGGACTGCAAACTGACCCTTATTTTCCACCATTGGAACCCGTTCAAAGCCCATTCTTACAAGATTTTTACAAAATTCTTCTGTATCAATCTCACCGTTAACCTTTATATTTATTATGGATTCCCTGTACCTGCTCAAAGGGATGAGCATATCCGATACACCGTCAATAGTGGTGACTACTGTCAATCCTTGAGAATCACTGTTTTCCAGTTCCTCAATTATCCTCGATATACACCTTATCCTCTCTCCCGATATCTGATTACCATGAACATCCGCGCTGTAAAAAATGGCATCCTTGGCAGGATAATATATGGAATTTTTATTAAAAAATTCCGCATCTCCCTGCATTTTGTGTGCCTTAGCTTCATCACCTGTTATATACAGCCTGAACTTAAAGGAACTTCCCAGAGCGCTTGAAATATGAACCTTCTGTGTGTCAATGCAACCGCTTATTGAAACGGCCTGTCCTCCCTTTTTCTCCAAAACCTTATTCAATTGTTCAAATGCAGCCATATCCCTAATGGGTCCAAAAAATGTATTCACAAAACACCCCTGTTATATCAAATAAAAAATTTAGTTTATTTATATCTTTGTTACCAATCAGCCGTTGAACCTGTTCATACCGCTTTCAATTCCCTCTGTTATTATACATTCAACGGCTTCACAAACCTTATCATTGGCTTCTCTTAAGACCGGAAATTCCTCCGACGGAAACCTTCCCAGCACCCAGTCTGCAAGATCCCATCCTTTAGGTTTATCTCCTACGCCATACTTTATTCTCTTAAAATTCTCACTTCCCATATGTGATATTATGCTCTTGATACCATTGTGTCCACCTGCACTCCCCTTCGGGCGGAGTCTTAGTTTTCCTGGTGCAAGACTTATATCATCAAATATTACTATAAGATCTTCAATATCAGCCTTATAGTAATCCATAACCTCTCTTACGCACTCTCCTGAATTATTCATATAGGTCATAGGTTTAACCAGAATAACCTTATTTCCGTTGATTATGCCCTTTCCAATCAGTCCTTTATGCTTTGATGTGTCTACACTTATATTATATTTATCCGCAATGTGGTCAATGCATGAAAATCCCGCATTATGTCTTGTTCCGCAATATTCTTTTCCCGGATTTCCCAATCCAACAATTATATACATATCTTCTCTCCATTCTGATTTCCGATAATGCTTATATGTTATCACTTCTTGCATTTTACTGCAAAGAATTTAAGAAACTTAAAAAAAAAACAAAATCCTGCCGGGGAAAACTTCTCTCCGGCAGGATCTCGTGTTTTTCTGGAGTTTACTTATCGGGAAACCTAATCCGATTGTATGTAAAACATGATTCGCAATATCATGCTTCCAGCTTTTTCATCAAGGACCCACGTTCCGCAGATCCCTGACTAAGCAACTCTCATTAGTTTTATTTAATTCTCTTCTTCCTCTTTTTTCTTACCTGTAATCACAGCTAAAGTTCCGCCTGCTAATGCTGCAAGTGCTGCAAATAATCCTAACTTTCCGGCATCAGCTGTCTTTGTTGTATCTGCTGCAACTTCACCACTCTTAGACTGTTCTGAAGAAGCTGTTGAATCTGCAGCTGTTGTTGGCTCTGCAACAGTTGTATCCTTTACATCATCTTTATCTGCACCAACTTCTCCTGAAGGCTTTGTTGACTCGCTCTCAGTTGGCTTTGTTGTCTCACTCT
>JAUNPK010000041.1 GCA_030536855.1 Eubacteriales bacterium | reverse complement strand
TAAATAAAGAAAACGTAAATAAAGAACACGAGGAATATTCCCTTTATACGGAGAAAATTATTCCAAGTAGGAGAGTTAAGTATAGAAAAATAATATCATTTGCAAAATTTGTGCTGTTTATCATTGTTTCAATGGTGGTGCTTGTAGTTACGGATATATATATCGTCCCTGTGGCAGAGAAATATCTTTTTGTGAAGAAAGAAAGCGAAGATGTAATTGAATTTCAAAAGGACGAATATGAATTGGCAGATGAGGGTGGTGAGACCAGGGATGATGGATTTATCACGGCAGAAGACCTTAAAAAGGATTATGATACGGTGATGAATATGTTAAGGCAGAAGGTTGATGGAGCCCAAAAATGCATTGTAACAGTGGAAGACCGTGAAATCGGCACGGATTATGAAGCTTACCTGGAAAACCAGAATAATAATCTGTCTACCAGCGGACTTATTGTAGGACATATCAATTCAAGATACCTTATACTCACATCAAAAAAATTTACTGATAAAAGTCCGAAGCTTGTTGTGAAATTCTCGGGAGAAGAAGAAATTATGGCTTCTTTTGTGTGCTCAGACAAGGATACAGGAATAAGCATTATAAGTATCAATGATGGGGGGATTGACGAAGAGGTGAAGAAATCACTGGATATTGCAATGATGGATAATTCCTACAAGTTGCAAAAGGGTGATTTGGTTATTGCAGCAGGAAAAATGTATGGAACTAACAGAGCAGTGGATTACGGCACAGTAACTAATATTACCTCCATTAATGGTTTGGATAACAGTTATGAGTTAATAGATACCAATCTTAATAAGATGGAGGATGATTTTGCATTTTTGTTTAATTCTCTGGGTAATGTAGTGGGGATAACTGCTGAGTCGGACGCAACGGAAACCACATTGAAGGCTCTGGGAATTTCAGATCTGAAGTCTATAATTGAGAAAATGATAAATCAGCAGGTGACCATGTATTTTGGTATAAGGGGACAAAATGTTACCAGTGAATTATCTGATAAATACGGATTGCCAACAGGCATATACATTTCTGAGATTGAGAGAGATTCTCCTGCATATCAGGCAGGACTTCAGCCTGGAGATGTAATTACGGCAGTGGATCACGGAACTATTTTGACAATTCAGTCATTTAGTGAGAAACTATACAGGTGCGTTGATGGTCAGACTATGAACGTTTCGGTTAAGAGGCAGGGCAAGGAAGGATACATAAATGTATCTTTTGATGTCATTGTAAGAATCCGGATGGATTAGTATTTCAGATAAAAATGATGAAAAGGGGAAGTTATGCGTTATATAGAAACATTTAAAGACGGAGACAGAATTTCGGATGTGTATCTTTGCAAATCAAAATCTACGGCTTTAACCAAAACAGGCAAGGAATATGAGAATGTAATACTTATAGATAAGACCGGTCAGATAGATTCCAAGATATGGGATGTTAATTCCGGGGGAATAGGAGATTTTGACGTTAATGACTATGTTGCTGTTATGGGACAGGTAGTAAGTTATAACGGTGCTTTACAATTTAAAATCGAGAGGATTCGTATTGCAGCAAATGATGAATATATACAGTCGGATTATATTCCTTCTTCAAGGTATGATATTGACGAGATGTATGCTGAATTGACAGGTTATATAAACAGTATTACCAATACATATATGAATAGTCTCCTTAAAGCATTTTTTGCGGAAGATGAGGAGTTTATCACAAAATTTAAAAATGTTTCTGCGGCAAAGACAGTTCATCATGGATTCTCTGGAGGCTTGTTGGAGCACAGTTTAAGCGTAACAAGATTATGTAGTAAAATAAGTGATAATTATTCATATCTTAACAGAGATTTACTTCTGACATGTGCAATGCTTCATGATGTGGGCAAGGTGAAGGAATTATCGGAATTCCCAAGAAATGATTACACGGATGAAGGGAATTTTATCGGACATATTGTAATGGGATATGAGATGATTATGGAAAAAATAAAAACAATAGAAGGGTTTCCTTCAATACTTGCCAGTGAAATCGGACATTGCATAATATCTCATCACGGGGAATTGGAATATGGGTCTCCTAAAAAACCTGCCATAGCAGAAGCGGTAGCTCTCTCCATGGCAGACAATATGGATGCAAAGCTGGAGACATTAAGGGAAGCCTTTGAGTCTAAAGACAGTAATGACTGGTTAGGATTTAACAGATGGCTTGATTCTAACATCAGGAGAACCACAATCTGCTAGGGCATAAAATTAAAATGGGTTTTTGACACCTTAAGCTATTAAAGAAAAACAATGGAGGAAATATGACATTTAACAAGGACGATTTTGTAACACTGACAATAGATGATTGCGGAACATCCGGGGAAGGTATCGGTAAGGTCGACGGATATACTCTTTTTGTTAAAGATGCCATAATCGGAGACGTTATAAAAGCAAAAATCATAAAGGCAAAGAAGAATTATGGATATGGTCGTCTGATAGAAATAATAAAACCATCAAAGGACAGAGTAAAGCCTGAATGCCCGGTATCGAGACAGTGTGGCGGATGTCAGATACTTGAGATGTCTTATGAAGCTCAGTTAAAATATAAATATAATCTTGTAAAAGGTAATGTGGAAAGAATTGGCGGAATCTCAGATTATGAGCTTCTGCCTGTTTTAGGTATGGAGAAACCTTACAGGTACAGAAACAAGGCCCAGTATCCTGTGGGAATGGATAAGAACGGAAATATTATAACCGGATTTTATGCCGGAAGGACACACTCCATAATAGAATGCAACGATTGTCTTATTGGCTCAGAAAAGAACAGTGCTATTCTTGAGACAATAAAAAATTGGATGAAGAAGTGTAATATTGAACCTTATAACGAGAAGACCGGAAGTGGTCTTGTGCGTCATATTCTTGTAAGAGTGGGATATCACACTGACGAGTGCATGGTGTGCGTGGTGGTTAACAGTGATGACATTGATAAAAAGGCAGGAGAAATTCTTGTAGATATGCTGGTTAAGCTGAGAAGCAGGAATATAAATATTCAGTCGGTTGTTGCCAACACCAATAAGGAAAATACTAACGTCATACTTGGAAAAAAATGCAAAACATTGTATGGAAGAGGATATATAGAGGATTATATCGGGAATATAAAATATCAGATATCTCCGCTTTCATTTTTTCAGGTTAACCCGGCCCAGACAGAAGTACTTTATGGAAAGGCTTTGGAATTTGCAGGACTTACCGGAAGTGAAACAGTGTGGGATATGTATTGCGGAATAGGAACAATATCGTTATTTCTCGCCCGGAAAGCAAGAAAAGTGTATGGGGTGGAAATTGTTCCTCAGGCGATAGAAGATGCAAGAAATAATGCAAAGATTAATGGGATTGAAAATGCGGAATTTTTTGTGGGGAAAGCAGAAGAGGTGGTTCCGGCATTTTATGATGAAATGAAAATGAAGGCAGCTGCCGGAGATGAAGATGCCGAAAGGAGTATTCATCCGGATGTAGTGGTAGTGGACCCTCCAAGAAAAGGCTGCGACCAAATTTTGCTTAGTACAATAGCGGATATGCAGCCTTTAAGGATAGTGTATGTAAGTTGCGACAGTGCCACCCTTGCAAGGGATTTGGCCATTCTTGAAGAAGAGGGATATAAAACTGTGAAAGTCCAGCCTGTAGACCAGTTTGCACATACGGTGCACGTGGAGACGGTCTGTTTACTGTCGCGTAAAGACTGATTTTATGCGGGTTTCAAGGACATAAGTAACAAAACCACGCATTGCGAATATAGATAATATATGTTATAGTTACACTAATGATACGCAATGCGAGGTAAAACTATGGATACAGCAAATACTATAAAAGAATTAAGAGAAAGTATAGGGATGTCCCGCAAAGAGTTTTCTGAGCATACAGGCATCCCTGTTCGTACATTAGAGGACTGGGAAGCAGCAAGAAGAACCCCTCCGGAATATATACCCAGACTGATTGCTTATCAGCTTAAGTATGAGGAACTTGTGAGAGAAAGAGGTGATAAATAATGCCAAATTCAACCATATTAATGTATACAACTGAGGATGGACTTACGAAGATTGAGGCCACATTTGAAAATGATACAGTTTGGTTATCAATTGATCAGATGGCAGAATTATTTCAACGTGATAGAAGTGTAATTGGAAAGCATGTTAGAAATATATTCAAAGAAGGTGAATTAGACAAAAATTCAGTATGGGCAAAATTTGCCTACACTGCTTCTGACGGAAAAGAATATAATGTTGATTACTATAATTTAGATGTAATTATCTCAGTTGGTTATCGTGTAAAATCCCTTCGTGGCACGCAGTTTAGAATATGGGCAGCAGGTATTCTGAAGGAATATATCAAAAAAGGATTTGCTATGGATGATGACCGACTAAAGCGACTGGGTGGAGGTAATTACTTCGAAGAGCTTTTGGCTAGAATTAGAGACATTCGTTCGTCTGAAAAAGTATTTTGGAGAAAAGTACTTGAAATATATGCGACAAGCATTGATTATAATCCTAATGCTGAAGAATCTATTATATTTTTTAAGCAAGTTCAAAATAAAATGCACTGGGCTGCACATAAGCATACTGCAGCAGAAGTGGTATTTTATAGAGCCGATGCCGAAAAAGAAAATATGGGATTAACCTCTTGGGAGGGAAAACAGATTAAAAAATCGGATTCCGAAATTGCAAAGAATTATCTGAATGATGAGGAAATTGATGCTCTTAATAAAATTGTAACCGCGTATTTAGATATTGCTGAGCTCCGGGCTTTGAATCATGAACCAATGTATATGAAGGATTGGCTACAGACCATAGATGATTATTTGAAAATGACAAGACGAGAAATACTTACGACCAAAGGAAGAGTTTCTCATCAGCAGGCAATTGAGAAAGCTCATGCAGAATATGACAAATTTAAGAAGAAACAAGATGATATTTTATCACCTGTAGAAAAGCACTTCATTGAGAGTATAGATAAGCTTGAACAGATTAGTACAAAGAAATAAGTTTAGTCACACTGGAGGCATAGAAACTGCCATATTGCCACTCTGAAAACGGGGGGGAAAATCCAAAACCCGATGGCGAATTTATCATCAATGAAGAACAGGCAGTAACCGTCAGATATATTTATAAAAGATATCTTGAGGGGTATTCCACTTACAAAATTGCCTGCGAAAGGCAGAGGATGAAATAATTCAAAGAAAAGGTAATATACGAGTCCGAAAGTTCAGTCTAACTAAGGAAATGGATTTCGAAGAGTTCCAAAATGCTAGTATTTATGCACGTTTGAGGGGTGGGTTCAAATGAACCCACCTTTTCCTTTGAAAAGGGTTCATCGTTGAATTGTATCATTTTTATTGTCCCAACGAACAACCCTACAACGAAAATGATACAAGCATAAATGTAGAAATCCCTTGAAATAAGGCTTTTTCATGATAGCAAACGCCGGGTTATGCCATTTGAAGTCCTGATATCGCAACACAGGGCAAATCCTAAATCTCTAAAATGAAACCCTTTTAACGATAGGAATTAATATCGTTAAAATGTGTGCTATCGTTAAAAAATTATATACTGCTTGACATATCTCAAATATAGAGGATTACTTTTACTATCTTTAGCGATAGGAGGAATCCGATATGGAACATCAAGATAGAGAAGTGCAGTACAGATGTGCCAAGTGGCTAATAACCAATGAAAAGGCAAAAGCTAAGTATGATGACATCGCAGAGCAGATTGAAAGCAAGAAGGCTAAGCGAGAATTGTTCAAAGGGTTCATTCGCACTTTAGAGAAGCAGGACGGCTTAATCTACGAGTTCGATGCCGGGACTTGGAGTAGCCTTGTGCAGGAAGTGGTTGTAAAAGCCAAGGATGATATAAGATTCATATTCAAGAACGGATTTGAAGTAAGGGTATAGAAATAGGATTTGATGGCACTCGGGCAGAAATGCTTGGGTGCTTTTTTTGCTAGAAAAATAACAGTTATTATGATAGAATATTTTGTTGTATGAGCGAAAGTAAAGGAACGCTAAAATTTGAAGTTGCAGAATTGATAAATTTACCTTTCGAAGAAAAAACAGTAATCTTGTATAAGAATAAAAAAACAAGCATTATCCATCAATTCAAATATAAGGTAAAAAAGAGTATCAACCGACGAGGAGAAAAATAGATGAATATTACAAGTCTTGAAATTGCACAGGCAACAATGGATATGTTCTTTTGTTTGTTCTGTCTAATAATGTTTGTTTCAATTAAAGCAAATAATCCAAAACAGAAGAGTATGAGGATGTTCGTTCGATTATTTCTTATTGCTACAGTTCTGTTTTTTGGAGAGACTTTGGCATATATTTTTAGAGGTAACCTTGGTCCTTTTAATATTTTAGTAACTAGAATTGCTAATCTTATGGTATTTGCTATGAACATAGCAATGGCAAATACCTATGTTAGGTATGTTAGTTCTGTTTTTGTTGAAAAAGGTGCTGAAGTAAGTGGCAATAGTGTTAAAATTGCCAATATCTTTTCGTGCATTAATATTTTCATTGTTGTGGTTAATTTGTTTTATCCATGGATGTATTATTTCGATGAGGCAAATTATTATCACAGGAATAATTTCTGGTATGTATATACACTAATATCACTTGTCGTCATATTTATAGGAGCAGGTATGGCGATTAAGTATAGAAAGTATTTGGAAAAACGAAGCTTCATTTCAATGCTGCTGTTTTCGTTTATTCCAATAATTGCAACAGTTGTACAGTCCTTTATTTATGGATTTTCTATAACCAATTTAGGACTGGGAATAGGTTCATTCGTAATGTTTGCTGCATATATGTATGATTGGTCTCATAATGGGGATGAACATACGAATATGATTAATGACAGCAGATTTGATGCTGTTATTATGTTTATCATAATGCTACTTAGCATGAGTGTTTCCATCATAGCATGTGTGAATGTGATTCAGCAGGTAACTAAGGAAAACTCTGAAATACAGAGCAGAACAATTGCGCAGATGGTTTCAGCAAAGATTGAGAATGAATTTATTAAGCCAATTACTGTTTCTCAGACGATTAGCAGTGATATTGATATAAGAACCTACATAGAGGGGAAAACCAGAGAAGAGTCGGAGAGTGTCAAAGACGATATAACTAATCGTCTGGTATCCATTGGTGATGAATTTGATTATAAAATGGTATTTGTTGTTTCGGATAAAACAAGAGCATATTATACATATAATGGAATAAGTAGGTATCTTGATGTTGAAAATGACAGCCATGATATATGGTATAAGGATTACTTGGATTCAGGGAAAAGATATACAGTTAATGTTGATACTGATGAAGATAATAACGGGAGTCTTTCGGTGTTTATTAATTACGGTATTATTGACACGAATGGAGACATTTTGGGAGCATGTGGTGTCGGAGTTGATATGAATGACCTTGTAGACATGCTTGCAAGGTTCGAGGAAGAATACAATATCAAAGTATATTTAGTTAATCATGATGGACTTATACAGGTTGATACGGATGTAAGTTCTATAGAAACAGGTTACTTGGATAATTCATATTTTGGCAATATATCAGATGATGATTTTTATTATCAGTTATCGGAGAATGGCTGTTATATGACCAAGTATCTCGAAGGATTTGATTGGTATATAGTAATAAGAGATAATAATCCTGTTAAATTGGATGTAAATAAAATTATACTTCCAATTGTTTTAATCTTTATTGCAGGCGTATTAATAATGGCAACTTCATTTGTTATTATTAGTATGAGAGAGAAGAAGGCAAAGGATGCATACAACAGAAGATATGAAGCATCTATAAAGGACGAGCTTACAGGCTTATATAATAGACGAGGGTTTGAAGTTGACTGTGAAATAATCAAGAAAAATAATAACTTAATAGAATACGTTCTTATTATGATGGATTTGAACGGTTTAAAAGCAGCTAATGATAATATTGGTCATGAAGCAGGGGATGAGTTAATTATTGGCGCTTCGAAGTGTATGGATAATGCATTCTCAGGTCTTGGAAGGACGTATCGTGTAGGTGGCGATGAGTTTGTTGCATTACTGAGAGGAACGAGAGAAGAAGCACAGGATGCAGTTAAGACATTTGATTATTTAACTGAAAACTTCCAGGGAAATCTTATTTCTGAACTTAGTGTGTCTAAGGGAGTAGTTGTTTGTTCAGAACATATAGAACTTAATTTTGAAGAAATTAAGGCAATGGCTGATAAGTTGATGTATGCAGATAAGGATGAATATTATAGGCGAACAGGAAAAGATAGAAGACGAGTTTGATTTATAAATTGATATTTAATCTATGTAAAGAACCCAACAACTTTCAGCTTGGACCTTTGTTATGGGTACTGAATTTAATAGGAAATAATGCGTTTAGAAGGGGGGTCATTTGAACCCCCTTTTGAACCCCCGAATGGTACAATCGTTAAGATTGTATCATTTTTATTGCCCTAACAAAATGATATGGACATCCAGTGAGAGAAACAATTATTCAGTAATTATGCCGCCCTTCTCATAAGGCAAATTATGAACTCTAATTTTTCTGCATTTTTGTTATAATACATAAGATGTGTCAAAAAATGGAGCACCTTTTAAAAATTGACTCCAAAAAGTGGAGTACTTTTCCGAAAAGTGCGTCAAAAAGTGATGCACCTATATAAATATCAGGGGGTTTAGGGGCGCTGGATGTCCGGTGGACATCCGTTCAGCGTGGACCGAAGTGGAACGGAGACTTTCCCCTAACAAGATGCATGAAAATGGCCTGTGGCCACAAAATGCGTATCTTGCAACAGACACCATGAGAAATCTGTAAAAGAAATTAGCTGATAACAAGTTCCGGAAATATGTGAGCGGAATTTTTTTGAACTAAAAATATTGCCTTTTCCTTAGCGTGGCTGTATCATCAAGAAAAGAATTATCGGAATTATTCTGATGGGATGCAGAAGCGAAGAAGGAAGGAGGGAAACTTGGTGTGATGATGCAGAAGGAAAAAGACTTCGGTATGAGACTTATGCGAAACGATTTATGGAACGGTTTCTGGAAGCGGCATAAGGGATTACCGGCATCCTGCGAAATTTGTATCAAGTTTTCATCGAAAACTTGATATGTAGACCGAGCCATTTGCGAAGCAAATTTTGCATGGCGAGGGTTCGTTCCATGTGTGCATTATCTACAGGTGGATTTTCTAATAGAATGGACAGTATTGGATACTATAACTCGTTGCCAATTGAATGTATTACTGTCATTTTGATGTTAATTGGTACAACAAATTTTTCGTTGCTTCTTCTGCTGTTTAAGGGTAGAATCAGGGATTTTTGCAAGTCAAGTGAAATACGTTTTTTAGGAGGGCTTATTTTAATTACGATTCCTATTCTGTTGGGATTTTTGGTGGCAGGAGGAAAAACGATAGAGGAGGCATCCACTTATGCAGGATGTTACTTTGCTTGAATCAATTGCAGAGGTATTCAATATATCAATTGCAGAATTGATTTCAGGAAATGCTGTAAGTAATGTCAACGTATCTGCCAATATGATGCGCGGAAAATTCTATGTATGTCCTGTATGCGGTAACAGTATCCACAGCATGGGTGAAGCCGTAATCAGCTGCCATGGGATTAATCTGAGTCCTCTGGAGGCAGAAGAGACCAATGATTCACATGAAATAACAGTAGAAATAGTGGAGGATGAATACTTTGTCTCGATAAATCACGAGATGAGTAAGCAACACTATATTTCCTTTATTGCAGCAACATCTTCGGATAGAATACAGATTGTAAAAATGTATCCGGAGGGAAAATCAGAGGCAAGATTTAAAATTAACGGAGTTAAAGAAATCTTTTTCTACTGTAATAGAGATGGGTTATTTGTAAAGAAAGTCAGGTAAATGTGGTGTCTGTTTTGCAGACGTGATTTCACCATTGCCGGACAAAATTTTATTAATAAGGAGATTGCTGTTTGAAGAAAAACAACACATTGGAGATTGTAGAGTAACCGGAAGGTTTGCGTAAATACAGTCTCACACAAACCTCCCGGAATTTTAGTCATTAAAGGTCAGGAGGTAAAAATAATGAATAAAAATGACTATGTAATTCGTTTAGAAAAAGAAGATGAATATGGTAAAGTTGAAAACCTTGTAAGGGAAAGCTTTTGGAACGTGTATCGTCCGGGGTGTTTTGAACATTATGTTCTGAATCAGTTAAGAAATGACAAAGCATTTGTACCGGAATTGGATTTCGTAATGGAGAAGGATGGTCATCTGATAGGGCAGAACATTTTCATGAGAGCCAGCATTAAAGATGACACAGGTAAAGATATTCCAATTATGACTATGGGCCCTATCTGTATTGCCCCTGAATTTAAGAGGCAGGGATACGGAAAAATTTTGCTGGACTATTCCTTAGATAAAGCAGCAAAGCTGGGATGTGGTGCAGTATGTTTTGAAGGCAATATTGATTTCTACGGAAAGAGCGGTTTTACATTGGCCAGTGACTATGGCATCCGTTATCATGGATTGCCGGAGGGGGAAGATGCTTCTTTCTTTTTGTGTAAGGAACTGATATCCGGGTATCTTGAAGGTGTTACCGGGGAATATGCAACGCCACAGGGATATTTTGTGGACGAGGCAGAGGTTGAAGAATTCGACAAGTGCTTTCCATATAAGGAAAAAAAGAAACTTCCAGGACAAATTTTCTAAGCAAAAATATGTTTAAAGCAGATGAAAAAGGCAGGGGCCAGATATAAACAGTACCTGCCTCAAAAGGCTTCCTATCACCGGATGATGTATTATTCGGTGATGGGAAGCCTTTTTTTTATATATGTGCGTGGTATACTATCTTAATATTATAATGAACTTCATTTGACACCAATTGAATATAAGTTGTTGTGTCTTTTTCAAAAAATATGGGGAAAGTGCTTACACATACCTATCTAACATAATTTCGCAAAGCAGAGGGAATAATTGTCAGAAAAAATATGCTTATTGTAGAAAATTAATGGAAACTGTGATATAATAATTGAACTTGGTAAAAAGTACGTGATAATACTTTGCATGGTATAACGGTTATTATAAATTAATAGAATGGAGATTTTTATGAATAAGTTCCTGCGAATTTTATTTCTGGCACTTTGTACGGTGGAAGTTATTTTTTTTGTACTCCTGGCAATATTAAGAGGAGGCGTAGATTCCAGAATTGGTAGTGGACGCCCTGAAACTCTCGGTGAATGGACTATAACAGATTATAACGGATATGAAGAAGAGAATGTTACATTACCTAAGATGCTTAGTAAAGATTGTTCAGAGACAGTTGTGCTAAAGAATACAATTCCTGAAAGATTTTATGGAGAGTCAATGTATTTCCTGACTGTCAATAAGAAAGTTAAGGTTTATTTAGACGGTAATGAAATATATCAGATGGGTTACGACGGAGAGTTGGCAGGAAAGACTCCGGGTACATTATATAATGTGGTAAAATTGCCTGAAAATGTTGATAAAGGTGAGCTGGAGATATATATCGAGTCGGTGTATCATGGTGATAAAAAGGCAGTAAGCACAGTTCAGTTTGCTGACAGAGACGTGGCGGCTATTGAGCTTTTAGAAGAAGGGGTGTTTAGAATTATACTCACACTTACAATGTTCTTTACAGCAATTCTAATCGGGCTCATAAGCTATATGTGTACACTTACCATGGGAAGAGAGTCGGATGCAGGTGTGATTGTGAGGGGAATACCGAACCTTGCCGCATTTGCCGCGTTTGCATCAGCCTACTATTTTATTCAGACTAGAATTCCGGCATCTTTTTTGGGAAGACCTACCTATTTTGAGTATATGTCTTACATTTGCTTTATGATGATGCCTATATCTTTGACAATATATTACAAGGCAAATGTTCTGTCTGATTATGTAAAATATATAAATCCGTTGGTTTTTGTGGAATGTGCCAACATTGTAATTCAGTCAGCCTTACAGATTGCGGGAATAAAAGATTTTTATGAAATGAGGTATTTTACCGTCGCTATTGATTTCTTTGTTTTATGCGGTGGAGCAGTACTTCTTGTTATGTTTGCAAAAAGAGAAAAATCAACCTACATACGTGTGCATGTAATTGCATATTCAATAATAATCTTAGGTTTTGTACTCGATTTGATAAGAAATGCAACCGTAAGTTTCCTTAATTATGGCGACAACGGCATGTATGAAAGAGTGTGTTGTGTGGCTTATTGTGTCATATTGGCGGCAACTCATTACCTGTATATGTATCGTACATATGATCTTAAAAGTGAAGTGGGTAATATAAAACTTGAAAGACAGGTTATGGCAGTTGCAGCAAAAAATGAAGAATTGGAAGAAGCCAGAAGGGTTGCGGAGGAAGCGCGTATCGAGGCTATGAATGCCAGTGATGCCAAGAGTAGTTTCCTGGCAAGGATTTCCCATGAGATAAGAACGCCTATCAATGCGGTGCTTGGTATGGATGAAATGATTCTTAGCGAATCCAATAACAAGGTGGTTAAGAGTTATGCCACGGATATTAAGAATGCAGGAAATACACTGCTTGCACTTATTAATGATATATTGGATTTCTCGAAGATTGAATCAGGTAAAATGGAACTTACACCTATTGAGTATGATTTATTTGGATTGATTAATGATCTGGAAACAATGACACTTTTCAGAGCAGAAGCTAAAAACCTTAAACTTGTGGTTAATGCGGATTCTAATATGCCATCTATTCTTTATGGTGATGACATAAGAATTAAGCAGATAATTATGAATCTTCTTACAAATGCTGTTAAATATACAAGTTCAGGTACAATATGGTTTAACATTAATGGAACCCGTAATAATGACAATACTGTGACACTTCATGTGGAGATAAAAGATACGGGAATCGGCATTAAACCTGAGGATATTTCTAAGTTGTATGAAAGATTCCAGAGAATAGATGAACAGCGAAACAGAAATATAGAGGGAACCGGCCTTGGAATGAATATTGCTGTATCCCTCCTTGATATGATGGACAGCAGGCTGAATGTGGAAAGTGAATATGGGAAAGGGTCATCATTTTACTTTGATCTTGTTCAGACCATCATTGATGATGAGCCAATGGGCGATTATTATAAACTTGCACAAAGAATGGACAAAGAGTATAAGACAGCGCTTTATGCTCCTAAGGCCAATATCCTCATAGTAGATGATAACGAAATCAATTGTAAGGTATTCAAGAATCTTTTAAAGAAGACAGGAATTAATGTTACAGACAGGAATAGCGGAAAAGAAGGATTATCTCTTGTTAAAGAGAATCACTATGATATAATATTTCTTGACCACATGATGCCGGAGCTGGACGGAATTGAGACGTTCCATCTTATGAAGGACATGGAGGATAATAAATGCAAGGATACCCCTGTTATAATATTTACAGCTAATGCCATAAAGGGAGCCAAGGAAATGTATCTTGAGGAGGGATTTGATGATTTTTTATCAAAGCCTATTATCCCGGAACAGCTTGAAAGTATTATAAGGCAGTATCTTCCGTCTGAACTTATAGAGATATCGCCAAATGGTGAAGTTGCGGAGGAAGTTGACAATCATGATGACAATGATATCTCAAGACTTCCGGTAATAGAAGGTTTTGACTGGAAGATATCAATGACACATTTCAATGATGTTAACCTTATTTTTGAAACTTTAAGAAATTTTCATCAAACTCTTCCTGTCGAACTAGAGAAAATTCAGGAGTTTTATGATAGAATAGAAGACGTGGATGCATTAAGTAATTATAGAATTAAGGTCCATGCCTTAAAGAGTAGTTCAATGCTATTAGGTTCTATGACAGTTTCTTCGCTGGCTAAATTGCTGGAATATGCATCAAGAGATATGAGAATAGAGGAAATAAGGAATCTTCATCCTATTCTTATGAGAGAGGCTGGAAACTTATGTGAAAGCATGGATGAAGTATTACGGGAAAAGAAGCAGATAATAAACGATGAGTATATTATGGATCTGCTGGAAATCCTTAAAGGGAAGATTAATCAGCTGGATATAGACGGCTGCGATGATGTTATAGAGAATCTTGAACAGTATGAGATTAAACCTGAGGCATCCGAGGTTTATAAAAAGCTTGTGGCCTCAATAGTTAATATTGATATGGAAGAAGCACAGAAGGCTATTGAAGAGATTAAGGACATTTACTCTAAGGAGGTATAACAGATGATGAATAGGAAAGCATTATTCATAGGCGAAAATACTGGATCATTTATTTTTAAGTCAATTCAGAATACAGTTAAAGAAATCGATTTGGATGCAGATTATGTTGCTGCCAACGTTAAAGAAATAAGTTCGGTAATTGACAAATACGATATGATTTTCCTGTATGGCGGGGAGTATATTGATGAGTCTATGGAGATGGTGGTCTATTTAAAGGATTACTGTCTTGAAAAAGAAAAAAAGATTAGTATTATCGGATTTTCTGAAGAGATTGCAAGGCTTAAAAAGACTTTTCCGGAACCGCTTATTTTTTCTACTTATGAGCGTCCTATTAATGTTAAAGAACTCGTTGGGAGAATAAAGGAGGATATGGAAAAAGAGGCTGTAGAAGATAACAAGAAACATATCCTTGTAGTTGACGATTCCGGTACCATGCTTAGGACAGTAAAGAGCTGGCTTTCAGGTAAATATAAAGTTTCAATTGCAAGTTCGGCAGCTATGGCAATTAATTTTCTTGCAACTAATAAGCCGGATCTTATTCTTCTTGATTATGAGATGCCAATCTGTTCCGGACCACAGTTTTTGGAGATGATTCATGCGGAGCCTGCTACAAGTGGAATACCTGTTATATTCCTTACTTCCAAAGGTGATTTAGATAGTGTTAAACAGGTATTAAAGCTTAAGCCGGAGGGATATCTGTTAAAGACAATGAAGCAGGATGAAATTATTTCATATGTCAATGATTTCTTTGAAAAGCAGAAGACACTTGCATAATTTGTAAAGTTCCTACAGGAACATGAGGTTAAAGATGAGGACAATAGAAGAGTTTAATCAGGATGTAAGAGAAAAATACCTGATAGACATAAGAGATAAAGATAGTTATGAAAAAGAAACAATGCCAGGAGCTTCCCACTATTATTGGGAAGACCTGGAGACTGTTCTTGAAGAGAATGAAGAACAATTTACAAAGGATTATTCAAAAGAAATTCCAATATATCTGCTATGCTACACAGGACAAAAGGGAGATGATATAGCAGATGTATTGGAATCTCTTGGTTTTGAGGCATACAGTATTGATGGCGGATTTGGTGCATATTTAAGATGGAAATTTACAGGTTATCTTAAGGACGATATCCAGCCGGTCAGCCATGAGGAAAGAGTTAAGGATATAGAGAGAAGTATAGTAAAGAAATTCCGTAAACCTATATGGAGAAAGTTTACACAGGCGTTGAATGAATACGAACTTATTAAGGATGGGGATAAAATTGCAGTGTGTATCTCCGGGGGTAAGGATTCAATGCTTATGGCAAAGCTCTTTCAGGAGTTGAAAAAGCACGGAAGGAATAACTTTGAGCTGGTATTTCTTGTTATGAATCCCGGATACAATGATCTTAATTATCAGGTGATAGTAAATAATGCAGAGACACTTGATATTCCTATTACAGTATTCAAGACGGAAATATTCGACACTGTGGCTGATATAGAAGAGTCCCCTTGTTATCTTTGCGCAAGAATGAGAAGAGGATATCTTTACAGTAAAGCTAAGGAATTGGGATGCAATAAAATAGCCTTAGGCCATCATTATGATGATGTTATTGAGACAATACTTATGGGAATGTTATATGGAGCTCAGATTCAGACAATGATGCCAAAACTTCATAGTACCAATTTTGAGGGTATGGAGCTTATAAGGCCTATGTATCTTATACGCGAAGCAGATATTATACATTGGAAAGAGTACAATAAACTTGAATTCATACAGTGTGCCTGCAGACTCACAGAGAGTTGTGCATCTTGCGGAGGTACTGAGAAAGGCTCCAAGAGGGCAGAAATAAAGCAGTTGATTAAGGATTTAACTAAAGTAAGTCCTTATATTGAGAAGAATATTTTCAGAAGCGTGGAAAATGTTAATCTTGAAACGGTTATCGCCTATAAGAAAGATGGAGTTAAGCATGTTTTTTTAGATGATTATTAAATGATTATTGAAAAAACATTGGAAAATATTATAAAAATATTAGAAAGAAAAGAGGCTTAAAATGGCTGTAGCACAGTATAATTGTGATTATTGTAATAATCTGGTGTACGATGAGGAAACAGAGGATTATGTGTGTGATGTGGACATGGATGAGGATGATTATGCCAGACTTTTAACATCTCAATATAAAGAGTGTCCATATTATCAGAGTAATGATGAGTATAAAATTGTGCGTCATCAGATGTAACAATTATAGAAATTTTATTTTTAATATGGGGGATGAAAAAATGGAGGATAGAAGATATGCTGTGTTAATTGATGCAGACAATATATCATCAAAATATATATCCAAAATTCTGGATGAAATGACCAAGTATGGAGTAATAACATACAAGAGAATATACGGCGACTGGACAAGTCCTCAAGCAGGAAAATGGAAAAATGAGCTTATGGAAAATTCCATAACACCGATTCAGCAATTCCGTAACACAGTGGGGAAGAATGCAACAGATTCCACATTGATTATTGATGCTATGGACATTTTATATACCAATAACGTGGATGGTTTCTGTATTGTATCCA
This sequence comes from Eubacteriales bacterium, assembly GCA_030536855.1. GTDB lineage: Bacteria > Bacillota > Clostridia > Lachnospirales > Lachnospiraceae > Lachnospira. Next base: position 1,210 of record JAUNPK010000041.1, on the reverse strand, counting down.
GTGACGGAGACTTTACGAGACTTGCAGGTAGATTGAAAGAATCAGGTATGGATGTTATTGGAATGGGAGAGAATAAGACACCAAGATCTTTCAGGGCCGCCTGTTCAGTGTTTACCGATCTTGAATTGCTTCTTGAGCAGTCTGATGAGGATAATACAGAGGTGAAACCTAAAAAGAAAAAATCCCATAATATTATCAAGCCTACTAAGATACAGAATGCCATAATTGAAATTATTCAAGAAAATGATAATAAAGGTAAAGAAACGGATTTGGGTGAAATAGGAAATAGACTTCAAAAGAAATATTCTGATTTCGATGTACGTAATTATGGATATAGTTCTCTGTCTACATTTATTAATGAAATGGATAGTTTTGAAATGAAGAAGGTCAATAATACCGTCCTTGTTCGCCTCAAGGAGGATGATAATATTAAAGCCCAGGTTAAAGATTATGTTATTGAATCTGTGAGAAATAGTAAAGATTCAGGAGTGGCATTGGGAGTTATGGGACAACGTATTCACAATAAGTATCCTAAGTTTAAGGTTAAAGAATATGGATACTCCACACTTTCAAAGTTTATATCCGGAATTAAGGAACTGACTATAGAAGATGTAGAAGGTAACAAAAAAGTTGTGGTATCCAATGATTATAAGGAGGAAAAATGAATAAAATAGCTAGTTTTACAGTAAATCATCTTGATTTATTGACAGGAATATATGTATCTAGGAAGGATTACATAGGAGATCAGGTTATTACTACATTTGATTTAAGATTTACAAGACCTAATGAAGAACCACCTATGGATAATCCGGGAATTCACAGTATTGAACATTTATTTGCCACATTTTTAAGAAACCATAAGGAGTGGGCGTCAAAAACTGTATATTTCGGACCTATGGGATGCAGAACCGGTTTTTATGTTATTTTTGCCGGTGACCTTGAGTCGGAAGATATAATTGATGTATTGAGAGAGGGAGCAGAATTTGTCCTGTCTTATGAAGGAGAGATACCGGGGTATTCTCCTCGTGATTGCGGAAATTACCTGGATAATAATTTAAAATTGGCACAGATATATGTGAAGAAGTTTAAGGAAGAAGTTTTGGATAATCCTGTACCTGAAAGACTGAAATATCCTCAGTAATAAAATTCTAATGGAGTTTTAGGCTTTTGTTCCCATTATGAAATGTAGATTGCGGCGCCTTCAAAGACT
>JAUNPK010000040.1 GCA_030536855.1 Eubacteriales bacterium | reverse complement strand
AAGGAACAATCTTAAAGCCCTTGTAAAGAAGCTTCTTATCCCAAATCTGCTTTAATGCCCACCATTCTGACTCAATAAAGTTATCTTCATAAGTAATATATGGATTGTCCATATCAGCCCAGAAGCCTACTGTAGATGAGAAATCTTCCCACATTCCTTTGTACTTCCACACTGACTCCTTACATTTTTTAATAAATGGCTCAAGACCATACTCTTCAATCTGTTCCTTGCCATCAAGACCAAGTTCCTTCTCCAGCTCAAGCTCTACCGGAAGTCCATGTGTATCCCAGCCTGCCTTACGTGGAACATTATAACCTTTCATTGTTCTGTATCTTGGAATCATATCCTTGATAACTCTGGTAAGAACATGTCCTATATGTGGCTTACCATTGGCTGTAGGAGGACCATCGTAAAATGTATATGTCTCTCCTTCCTTTCTGTTATCAATACTCTTTTGGAAAATGTCATTGTCAGCCCAAAACTTTTCAACTTCTTTTTCTCTTTCTACGAAATTCATATCAGATGATACTTTATCGTATACCATAGTGCTACTTCCTTTCCTGCCCTTAGGCTAAAATAATAATTGCTTGTGGTTAAGTTTATATCCTGCTATAGTTCTGAACTTCCTATCGCTCTTGCCCTATAACAAAATAAGCCCCTGCCGTAATACGACAGGGGCATTAATTAATCTACCTGAATCAATTACGACATACCATCATATGCGTCCCTTATAACGGAGGGATTTCCGTCCTCACTTAGTCTTATGTCCGAATTATTCAATCAGGATTGAAACATCATTCATAATTTCAGATTGGATGCTTAGAAGTGATGTTCAATTACAGCTTACTCTCACCGGCTTCCACCAACCCGGCTCGCTATTAATTTCTTCTGTAATCTACTGTCTTCGTCATCGCAGATATTGTGATTTTATATAATCATATTTAAAATGTCAAGTGTGACATTAACGCTGAACATCAAATGAAGCATTTTGCATAAGCCTCTTAATCTGGTCAACGCTTGTGATATTAGTATCACCCCTTATGGCATGCTTCATTACTGAAGATGCTACAGCGAAGTTTACTGTATCCTCCGGCGACATATTGTCCATAAGTGCATATATAAGTCCAGACGAGAATGCATCGCCTCCACCTACTCTGTCCACAATCTCAAAATTGATTGTCCTGCTCTCGTAAGTCTCTCCATCGGTATAATAGAATGCTTTCAGGGAATTGTTACTTCCGGAATGTACATATCGTACAGTTCTTGCTATTGCCTTCATATGATACTGCTTATCAATTGCCTTGAACACCCTGTCCATATCCTTAAATGAAGGGTCCATTGTAAGTCCGTCCTTTACATCTGTTCCGTCATCATTATATACATGAATAGGTTCAATTCCAATAAGCACATCCACATAAGGAAGATACTTACTAAGAACATCTCTTGCTGTCTCAAAAGACCAGAGTGTACTTCTGAAGTTCGGGTCAAAGCTTACCGTAAGTCCAAGCTTCTTAGCGGCCTTTACAGCTTTGTCGATTAGTCTTCTGCAGTTATATGAAAGCGCTGGAGTAATTCCGCTTAAATGTAACCAGTCATAATCTTTTAAAATATTCTCAAAATCTACATCTTTATAATCATATTCAGCAAATGCAGAACTTCCTCTGTCATATATAACCTGAGAAGGTCTTACGGAAATACCTTCCTCAAGGTAATATAGTCCCATACGACCTTCCGCCATAATGATATGTTTAGTATGAACATCATTTGACTTCAGATAGTTTATTGTTGACTTACCAAGATCGGTCTTAGGTAATACAGTAAAAAATGTTGAATCTACACCAAGATTAGCTAAAGAAACAGCAACATTTGCTTCAGCTCCTCCATAGTTAACCCTGAAATCATGTGTTGCTACGATTTTTTCATAGTTAGGCGGAGATAATCTTAACATCAGTTCTCCTATTGCTATAAACTTCATACGTGCCTCCATATATTCCTGTTTAATAAATAAAATCTCACACTAAAATTATGTTATCATAAAAAATGATACTACGGATTATATCAAAATGCAAACTGTCATTGCATAAAATCCTACCTTGTTTTATAATTATACTATTATTAAACTAAGGGTGGAAGTCTTATTATGGAAATTTATAAGTCATTGAATTCACTTCTTGTAATATTGTTCAATGATATTATGAACATCGAAGAAAAAGCTTTGATAACTGATGAATTCAAAGATATCTCTGTAACTGATATGCACATAATTGAAGCCATCGGCATCAAAGAGCCCGGAACTATGACTACAATATCCAAGTCTCTCGGTGTAACTATGGGAACTCTTACAGTTGGTATTAATGGTCTGGTTAAAAAGGGCTATGTGATAAGAACCAGAGGAGAGAAAGACCGGAGAATTGTGTATGCCTCTCTTACTGATAAAGGTAAACGTGCGTATGAACATCATATGCAGTTTCATCGTGATATGATTAAATATATTATGGAAGATTTAAGTGAAGAAGAGGCTGCTGTTCTTATCAAGACCTTTACAAGATTGGAGAATTATTTCAGACAGATACCTTAGTTACGGTTTTACACTTAATAAATTAGGTGTTTATGCACCTCTGTGAGCAGCAAGCAGCGAGAGCGTGCCTAGCGGTAATATAGTATAAATGCATAACTGTTAAGTGAAAAAAGGTGTTTCGCAAACGCTAATAATCAATTAATTTAAAGGAGGGGAAACATGTCAAATCACAACCTGCTTAATATGGATGATTTAGCTGACGTATTAGATCAGCTAAAGGATATTGAAGAAACTCCCGAGGAGCCAACTCCTGAGGAGATCGCATCCCAGAAACGCTACAACGAAATTATTAAAAAGCATAAGAAAGATAATTAAATATTTTTGACATTACTTATAATTAATACCTGACAAATAAGGGCGCTGATTTATTTCGTTTTCCTGATGCACATAATATGCTGTACATTTTCTACACGAATAAATCAACGCCTTTTTCTTATGTCCTAAAGGTTACGGACAATTACTTATTTATTGATTCCCGCTGTCTTGTATATAAATGTTACTGAATTATCCTTACCATCTGACCTTCCAAGAAATGTGTTGTAATCCTTTCCAAGTTTAACAACTTCCTTCACAGTATCAATTGCTGTCTGGGCATCATCATTTACAAGACCTGTTATCTTCTTAATTCCTGTTTCATTAAATTCTGCCATACCATCCTTGAGAGTAATGGCTCCTGCATTTAATTGTGTAACTCCATCGGCAAGAGTAACTGCTCCTGCATTAAGGCTGTCTGTTCCCTCTGCCAGCTTAACCACTCCGCTCTTTAACTTATCGTTGTTTTCTGTTAAAGTAGCAAGACCTGCCTCAAGAGCCTCTGTTCCCTCTTTCTGAAGTTTTGATGCATTGATATTAAGTGCATAAATGCTTGAACACAGAGTTCCCTCCTGATATGCATTAAATGAACCAATTGATTTTTCAAGTGATGCAAGTCCTGATGAAATCTGGGATGCCCCTGTAAACAAACCTGCTGATGTTAATGTTTCCAGTGTGCTGTCGCATATATCATATGCCTTATACGCCTGAGACAATCCACTTAATACTTCCAATGACTTACCTTCTACATACTCAGCTGTACAGTTAGCTGAAATATATCCGTTGATTAAATTCTCTGCCGGTTCAACACCTGTCTGGGCCTTATATGCAGCAATATACTCTGTTCTCATTTTTGACTTAATAACAGTTTCCATTCCTGTTTTAAATGTAGAATAATAATTGGCAATTATACCTGTGGCATAAACATACTGTGTATCGCTTGTCACTTCCGGTACCTGGGTAAGTCCCTTAGCTGTAAGGGCAGCATCCAGTCCCCCTGTGTGTGCAGCCCCATAAAATGTGGTATAGGCTGTTTGATAGCTTGTATCAGCCTCTGTTTTACCATTTTCAAGTGAAGTTTTTAATGTTCCCAGGCCATCATTAAGCCTGCCTGCTCCTGTAGATAATGCTGTAACATTTGTATCAATACCCTTATCCTTTAAGGTTTCATACAACTGATTAATTGCTGCCGCATAAGCCTTCATATTGCTGTTGAGGGAAACTGCTCCGTCATAAGCGGTGGCTGCTCCGTCAGTATAAGCATAAATACCATCTTTTAAAGATACAGCTCCGCTATTTAACTGTTCTATACCATCCTTCAGTGCAGGTACACTGTCAGATAACTGCTGTGTGCCCTCCTGAAGTGATACTGTTCCGTCGGTAAGCTGATTTGCCGCATCCTGAAGAGTATCCAGCTCCTCCTTAAGAGAATCAACTGACATATTATCAATATCCAGGCTTGAGAAAATGTTGGTTGTGGCAACGGACATTGTCATATCAAGTTCAAAATCTTTAACATCCGCTGTAACCTCAAAATACTCAGGGATATCAAGTTCCAATGTTTCCGTATCAAACTTAAGATTTAATGAATCCTTTAAACCCGGCATTGTGATTCCAAGAGCAACAACATTATCACCCACCTTGGTAACTTTGCCGTTAGTTACTTCCACATTACTGAATTTGTCTGTAGGAAGCATCATGCCTGTTACCATTGTAAAAGGAACGTAGGCTGTCTGTTTCTTGCCGTTAACTGTTATTTCCTTTTTCTGGTTGTTAATATACTCAAATCTGATTGTCACCTTTCCGTTTTTTCCTGCCATATTTTCAGGCTTAATCTCCACACCATCCATATAATAAGTAACTTTCATTGTTACAGGAGCTTCCTGCTTTGATTCTGTCTGGGATGTTGTTGTCTCTCCCTTTGAGTCGGTAACCTTTTCTGTAACTGTAATGTGATTCTGAACTCCGCTGGCATTATCAAACACATATACCATTTCATCTCTTGCATTTGTCTTAAGTGTACTTGTGTTGGATACTGAGAGCTCATTTTTTATTGCGCTGGTAATTACATTTTCCGCATTACCAGCGGCTTCCTCCGATATAGCGGCATTTTTATATACTTCATTGGCAGCACCGGATGCACCGCAACCTGTAAGACTTGCCATCATTAATACAACACACATTAAAACTGAACTATATCTGAATAATTTCTTCTTAACCATACTAACCTCCATTCCGGGAACATTCACGTTCCCACATAAAATCTTTATTACGACACAACATCTGCTGTATGATTTCCGTCTATTATCGGTGCACTTTTTTTCTTCGGGAGGAATCCCAGGCTTGTGTGTATGATAATCTTATCAAACACAACGAACAATGACGGAAGAATAAATATAACCACAAACATGCTTATAATTGCACCTCTTGCCATAAGTGTACAAAGAGAACCAATCATATCAACTGAAGCTATCATACCAACACCGAAGGTTGCCGCAAAGAATCCCAATGCGCTTACGATGATTGAAGGAATTGATGTTGCAAGAGCTGTCGTAATTGATTCCTTCTTGGTAAATCCCTGGCTTCTCTCTCTCTTATATCTTGTTGTCATTAAAATAGCATAGTCAACAGTTGCACCTAACTGAATTGTGCCAATTACAACAGAAGCAATAAACGGTATCTCCGTTCCTGTATAATATGGAATACCCATATTTACAAAGATGGCAAATTCAATGGCGGCAACAAGAATAATAGGTAATGACACAGACTTTAAAACAAAGAAGATAATTACAAATATGGCTGCTATTGAAACAATACTTACTATTTTGAAATCCTTGTCTGTTATGGTAATCAAATCCTTTGTACAAGGTGCTTCGCCGATAACCATTGCCTTTGCATCATAGCTCTTAACAATATCATTAACCTTATCTATCTGGGCGTTAACCTCATCACTGGCTATCTTATAATTGGTTGCAACCATCATTATCTGATAATCACTTCCCTTAAGCTCTGATACCAGAGATGATGGAAGTATCTCCTCCGGAATTCCCGATTTTAAAAATGTATCAAGCCCCAATGCAAACTCAATACCGTCAACTTCCTTAACCTTATCCATCATCTCATTAGCTGTGTCTGTGGACATGTGGGAATCCGCAAGAATCATATAGATTGAATTCATGTCAAAATTTTCTTCAATTTTCTTATTTGCCTGTGTGCAGTCCAAATCTTCCGGCAGTGTCTCTGAAAGATTGTAGTAAACCTTAGTATTGTTGTATCCATACAGTGCAGGGAACAACATTATGAGAAAAACTAAAAGGAATATCCATGAATGCTTAACAATAAAATCTGCCAGCTTCCCAAAGTTAGGCATAATTTCTTTATGCATGGTTTTTTCAAGTGCCCTGTCAAATGTAAGAATCATTGAAGGAAGGATTGTAACACATCCTATAACACCCAATACAACGCCTTTTGCCATAACCACACCAAGATCAAGACCCAGTGTAAAGCTCATAAAACAAAGTGCAATAAATCCCGCAACTGTGGTGATTGATGAACCCACAACTGATATAAGTGTATTTCCGATAGCCTGTGCCATAGCCTCTTTGTGATCCGAAGGATATTCCTCCTTAGCTTCCTTATAACTGTGCCACAGGAAAATTGAATAGTCCAAAGTGACACCTAACTGCAATACTGCTGCCAAAGCTTTAGTTATGTAGGAAACTTCTCCTAAGAATATATTAGATCCCAGATTATAAACAATTGCCATTCCTATGCTTAACATAAAGAATACCGGTACAAGGATGGAATCCATAAATATTGCAAGTACAATGCAGACAAGTATAACCGCTATAAGTACATATACCGGCGTTTCTTTTTCTGAAAGCACCTTAGTATCCGTAACTACCGCCGACATACCGCTGATAAATGCCTGCCCCTCTGTAACTTCTCTTATCTTAAGAATCGCATTCATTGTCTCATCACTGGAAGTAGTATCATCAAAGAAAATTGCAAATAAAGTTGAATTACTGTCATCATTTTCAAAATACTTTCTGAACTTATCGGGAAGTATCTCTGATGGAACATCCTCTCCAACGATTCCTGTGTAAGATATGACTTTTGCAACATGATCCACATCTTCAACTTTCTGAATAAGTTTTGATGTACTCTTCACATCCATATCCTGGACAACTACCATTGCATAGGCTCCCTTGCCAAAATCTTCAAGCAAAATGTCCTGACCCTGCATAGTTTCAATCTCATCAGGAAGGTAGTATAAGATATCGTAATTGACACGAGTCTTAACATAACCAATGGCTGATGGAATTAAAAGCAGCAAACTTAAGATCAGAATAGGAATCCTAAGCTTTACAACTACTCTTCCAAACTTTTTCATATTGACCTCCATTTGACGCTTTATTGCGCCTCTTTGATTTATGACCCTTGGTCATTTTTTTAATTTGTAAATGTTATTCTATCACAAAATGACCACTAGTCAATACATAAATGACCAAAAGTCATTTATTTTATAGATTTTTTATTTTTTTTGTGCTAGAATTGTGAAAATCGGTGTTAAATCTCTGTTTACCGGTTTGTATATACATTTTTAAGGAGGTGCTTTATGGGAAAATTGGAGGCTAATAAATTACAGAAACGAAATTCAATATTGGATACAGCATTTAACCTCTTTACAACCAAAGGCGTATCAAAGACGTCAATTGCTGAGATTTCTGAGAAGGCCGGAATTGCCAAGGGTACATTTTATCTGTATTTTAAAGATAAATATGACATAAGGAACCGCCTTATATCTCATGAATCCAGCAAGTTATTCCAGGCTGCTGCTGATGACCTTCATTCCTATATTAATAAAAAGAAGGCAGAAGATTCCGAATTCGAGCCATGTTTCGAAGACCAGATTGTGTTTATTGCCAATCATATTATAGATGCTCTCAATAATAACAAGACATTATTGACATTTATTTCGAAAAATCTTTCCTGGGGAATATTTAAAGAAGCTCTTACAACAAATGTTGCTGCCAGCGATATTAACTTCAGAGATGTATATTACAAAATGATTGATTCGGCGGAGATAGAATTGGAAGACCCTGAAATTATGCTGTTTCTTATCGTAGAACTTGTAAGTTCCACCAGCTACAGTGCAATACTGTATCAGGAACCGGCAGATATAAACACACTCAAACCTCATCTTAATAAAACAATTAAAGCTATTATAAGAGAACATACAGTAAAAAAAAGTTTATAAAAATTTAATGGGGTCTGACCCCATTAAATTTTTATAAACTTTTATCTGCTTCTATATGACACCATTTCAATTATGAGTATTACTACAAATAGCACTATGAGTATGCTTCCCACTGCGTCCCACCTATAATTATTCATATACATAATCAGTGGTGCACCTATTCCTCCGGCTCCTACCAGTCCTAATACTGATGCTTCTCTTATATTCACATCAAATCTGTATAGCACAGATGCCTTTAAGGATGTCTTTATCTGTGGCCACAAGCAATATTTAACTCTTCCCACAAATCCTACTCCCATTGCCTTACATGCATTCCAGGCAGATTTATCATAATCGTCGATTGATACCATAAATCTTTTACTTAACAATCCCACACTGCACAGACTTATGGTGAGAACTCCGGCAAAATTCCCGGGTCCCGTGACCCTTATAAACATAAGTCCGTATATAAAGACTGGTACCGTTCTAATCGACATAATCACAATTCTCACCGGAACTGCAAGATACTTAGGCACAAGTGAAAATGAGCCAAGCAAGGATAATATTAATGCAATTACGGCACCAAATATCGTCCCCAAACCTGCAATACATATGGTTTCAAATACAAGATAAAGCACGCCGTCTGTTGACCACTTGAACATATAAGCCAAATCCGGATGTAGAATTCCCTTTATCATATTAAATGCGACCTTGACTCCAAGTACCGTCACATCCGGTCTTTGAACGGAAAATATACTAACTGCCGCCAAAGCAGCAAATACAATTCCCATCACTATATTTAAAAATTTTCTATGTCTGATTTTTCCTGTGAGATAATTCCTAAGAAAAATACTTAACCCCTCAATTATAACAATCGCCACAAAGAGCATACTCAATATGGTACCTATCCTTGCGTACATTCTGAAGGACATTTCCTCACTAAGCAGAAGGCCTATTCCTCCTGCTCCCACGTAACCCAGTATTGACGCCTGCCTTACGTTAGACTCCAGAACATATAAAGCATTTTCCAAATATCCCGGAATAACCTGAATAAATATTGTTCTAAAAAAAGCTTTCACTCCAAAACATCCCGAATTAACTAACACTTCGTATGCATCTACAGGTGTTCCGTCAATCAGCTCACTTCCGATTCTGGTAAGTATGGCCCATGTATATACCGCCAGCGCAACTGTTCCGGCAAATGTTCCTATGCCAAAGAAAAATGTGCATATAAGCGCGATTATTAATACCGGAATTGTCCTGATTACCTGAACCACAACTTTTATCACATAAACTATTATCTTATTGATGTGAAGGTTTTTCGATGATAAAAGGGCTGTGAATATACCAGCAAAAGCCCCTATAAAAGTCCCCGCAACTGACATTCTGATGGTGTCCCACAATGGTGAAAACACCCTGCTTCCATAAGCAAAATCAATTGGAAACATTTTCCCAATAAATTCAAAAAATCTGTACCCGCGCCTGTTAAGAACTTTTAAGGATACCCCTGTGATTTTTAGGGATATCACAACAAATGCCATAAACAGCAGAAACTTTATTAAGCTCTTTATTCTTTTATTAAGGATGCTCTTATCCACTTTAATCTACCGTCCCATACACTATATCAATGTCATCTCTCGTCACATCTTCTGCTTTTTTGTTTAGACAGACTTTGCCATCTTTAACACCTATTATCATATCCGAAAATTTCAATGCCTGCTCTACGTTATGGCTATTCATAACAATAGTAATACCTCTGTTTTGCTGCAAATCTTTTAGTAGTTCCAAAATCTGTCCTGCCGTATAAGGGTCCAATGAGGCCACCGGTTCATCCGCCAGAATAACATCCGGATTCTGCATAATAGCTCTTGCTATGGCAACTCTTTGTTTCTGTCCTCCGGACAAACACCCGGCCATCTCATTTTCTTTATCTTCCAGTCCTACAAGCTTTAAAGATTCCCTCGCCTTGTCTTTGTTTTCCTGTGAAAATTTTCCCACAATAACATTAACCACTGACATTTCCGTCAGAATTGCGTTAAGAACATTGTTCATACAATTTAAATTATCTACAAGACAGAAATCCTGATATATAGTTCCAATATGCCTCTGGCACACTCTTCGTCTCCTGCCCTTAAGATTATGCAATGGTGTATCTCCAATCCATATTTCCCCGGAAGACGGTGTGACGCTTCCGTTAAGAATCTTTATCAGAGTGGTTTTTCCGGCTCCGCTTCTTCCTATTATTGAAGTAAAGCTTCCCTTTTCTACAGAAAATGTTATATCATCCACTGCCACCATATTTTTTGTATAAGCTTTCTTTAAATTCAATGCTCTTATTGCCTTCAAACTATTCTCCATTTCTAAGCATCTGCTGTACCTGACGCTCAGCATCATAATCACTGTTATTTGCCCACTGATAACCCTTATGACTTATGGTATTCAGTGCTTCTTTTCCTTCATCTGTTTCACCAATGGCAATCATTGTTTCACCAAATGCTTTCTTAAATCCATCTGTAATAACCTCTGATGATTTGCTTACACTTATTGTATCATCCATTATCTTATCTGTAACTGCTATTATTCCTGTCTGCTTATATATACTGTCTGTTCCACCAAGCTTACTCTCCCATGTAGATGCAAATTTTGCCCTTACATGACCATAACATACAATAATATCAACCTGTCCTGAAGCAAGACGACCCGCCAGTGTTGTGTAAGAATCTGACTGAACAACATGGGCTAAATCCTTAATCTGCTTACCATAATTGTTCTTTAACCAAAGTGAAGGATACATATATCCCGATGCAGATGATGCACCCATTGTAGACCATGTTGCACTGTTAAGATCATCCCATGTGAGCTTTTCACCTGCATTTACCTTTGAAATAAGCTCCTGCCCTTTCTTACTTGGACCTGCAACGATTACAGATCTGTAATATGTTGTAAGCTCACTGTTAAATTTTTCTTCTGAACCATCATTCCAATCCTTCGCATTAGTAGAATCTTTATTGATAGATTCTCTTAAGGCTGTAAGCAGTACATCACAGTCCTCATCATAAGTAACATAAGTTCCTCCTGAAATAAAGCCCACATCCACAGAACCTGCGCTAAGAGCCTCTCCCACGGCACTGTAGGATGTACCAACCGTCATCTCTATATTCTTGATTTCATATCCTCTTTCTGCCATTCCCTGCTTTATAAGCTCCTCTAACGGTTTCATGCTTGTAAGCAGTTCATCTGCATCCTGATAAGGGGAAATCATAATCTTTAATGTATCCACAGATTTACTCTCCTCATCAGAAGCCCCCTTATCATTACACGCCATAAAATTAAAAACACTTAACATTGATATTGCAAATGCCGCAAATATTGATACAAATTTCCTTATTACCATTGTTTTGTTACTCTTCATAAATGTTCTCCTATCCTGCTATTTTTCGCTTTTCATTCCCCGGCAAATCGCACAAAAAAGATAGTTTGCATTCCATTGTGCTAACCGTTCCGATGAGCCTATTAAATTAAAAAAGCTGCCAGACTATTCTGACAGCTTCTAATCTTACTTAATATATAAATATATACAAATAACAATGCTGCGAAAGTCTGACTATTCCTTTAAAATCGGTCGATGCTTCCTGCATCCTCTCAGCCAAACCATTGGCTCCCTCGCAGTAATTGTTCTCATAAGCGTGGCACCCGGGCGCTCCCCCGACCACTAAAACAACGATGTAATTATAATGTTAAAATTATGTAAAGTCAATCATAAAAATTCCTAATAAATATCATAAAAGTTCCTAATAATTATCATAAAAGTTCCTGATAAATATCTCTTTTAGATACGCCCCTGTCCTTTGCCGCAGCCTTCATGGCCTCTTTCCTATCCATTCCTTGGCTTATATACATTTCCACATGCTCTTTAACCGACATGCTGCTCCATTTTTCCTGTTCTTCCTTGATTACTTCTTCCCTGCTTTTTCCAGCTATTACAAGTACATACTCCCCTCTCGGTTCGTTATTCTCATAATATTCACAAGCCTCCAGAAAAGTAGTTACCATAGTGGTCTCGTATTTTTTGGTGAGTTCCCTACAGATTGTGATTGCTCTGTTGTCTCCCAGCATCTGCCTTAACTCATTTAATGTCTTTGTAAGACGGTGAGGTGCTTCATACATAATTATTGTTCTTGTCTCATTTTCCAGTTCCTTAATTACAGCCTTTCTCTCCGCTTTGTCTGAAGGTAAAAATGCTTCAAATGCAAACCTTCTGGTAGCCTGTCCTGACATTGTAAGTGCTGTTATGCACGCCGCCGCACCGGGAAGTGATGACACCTTAATTCCTGCCTCAAGGGCCTGTCTTACAAGTTCCTCTCCCGGATCTGATATTCCCGGAGTTCCTGCGTCAGTAATAACCGCTACATTCATTCCCTTAAGCATTTTATTAACCAAAACTTTTGCCTTATCATACTTGTTGAATTCATGATAGCTGGTCATAGGTGTCTTTATGTCAAAATGGTTCAATAGCTTTATGCTGTTTCTGGTATCCTCAGCTGCAATTAAATCCACTTCCTTTAAAGTCCTTAACACCCTGAAAGTGATATCTTCCAGATTACCTATAGGAGTGGCACACAGATAAAGCTTTCCCTCTCCCTCCTGTTTATATTTAACATTTTCCGGATTAACATCATTTTCCAAACCATTCTCCATATTATAAGTCTCTTTGTTTATCTCTGAACTATCAGCCATATATACCTCTCTTTATATTCCATGACCTTCTAATTATACATTTCCAACAGCTCTTGCGTATAACTTCCATCGCTGTTATACACTATTAATGGTTCCTCCACAGTTAACTGTGAATTGCCGCATTTTACTCCTTCTATAAGAACCATATTGGCCTTTTTATTTATATATGGATACACCATACGCATTCTCTTTGGCTCAAGATGGTATTTTTTCATAGTTGTAAAAATGTCCACAAGCCTCTGAGGTCTGTGTACCATGTAAAAATGTCCTTTAACCTTCAGGCACAGCGAAGCCTCCCTTACCACATCATCCAAAGTGCACAAAATCTCATGTCTTGCAATAGCTTTGGCACTTTCCGGATTTATAATTCCATGATTTTCATTCATGTATGGCGGGTTGCTTGTAATAACATTAAAGGAAGCCTCGCCAAATATATGCGAAGCTTCCCTGATATCGCCCTGTACAATTGTCAAACGCTGTGAAAGCTTGTTCATCAAAACATTCCGTCTCGCCAAATCCGCACTGACTTCCTGAATTTCAAGTCCGGTATAATTACTACACGGATTCTTTGCCTGCATTAGTATTGGAATCACACCGTTTCCGGTTCCCAGATCCAGCACTTTGTCATTCTTTTTTGCTGTTGCAAATGTAGATAAGAGTACTGCATCCATTCCAAAACAAAATATATCCGTATTCTGAATCAGCTTCAGGTCATCCCTTAATAGATCGTCAATTCTTTCATTAGTCGTCATTAATGTGAGCGTTTCCTTCCCTTCTCTCTAATTCCTCAAGTTCTTTAAGTTCCTTGTCATCAATTTGAATCTTATCAAATCTCTTCTTAGACTTAAATCTTAATTCATCAACAGGATACTCTCGAATTTCTCGTTCATCCCCGTCCGGTGTTACATAAACCTTCACAAGCTGTCTCAATACATTTACACTTGCTACTTCACCTTTTAATTTCTCAGGGGTAGTTACTGTATCTCCAACGTTAGGAAGGTGACTGTTAAGCTCCTCGTATGTCTCCTCCTCATTCTTCAGGCAACACATAAGTCTTCCACATACACCCGAAATTTTAGTCGGGTTAAGTGAAAGATTCTGCTCTTTAGCCATCTTAATGGAAACCGGAATAAATTCAGGCATATATGTCGCACAGCACAGAGGTCTTCCGCAGGAACCTATTCCTCCCAATATCTTTGTCTCGTCCCTAACACCAATTTGTCTTAATTCAATACGTGTCTTAAACACAGCTGCAAGATCTTTTACAAGCTCTCTAAAATCAATACGTCCGTCAGCAGTGAAATAAAACAAAACCTTATTATTGTCAAATGTGTACTCAACTTTAATAAGCTTCATATCAAGATTATGCTTCTTTATCTTTTCAAGACATACTTGATATGCCTCTTTCTCTTTTTCTCTGTTCTTTTTTTCTCTTTCGTCATCCTCAGGAGTAGCAATTCTGATAATAGCTTTAAGAGGCTGAACCACTTTACTATCCTCTACTTCTCTTTCCCCTAAAACGACGCTTCCATACTCAACGCCACGTGCTGTTTCTACAATGACGTGTTGTCCTTCTTTAACCTGATATTTTCCCGGTGCAAAGAAATATATTTTACCAACCTGTCTGAATCTTACGCCTACTACCTTAATCATCATATCTCCATTTCATTACTCTGTGTTATAACCACACTATTGTACTACATATTTTCCTTAATTGCCATTATAAGAAGCTCTATAACAAGATCAAAATTAACATTTGCCTTAAGACGAATCTTAACTTTGTCAATAGATTCCAATATATCCTGAATTCCTTCATAGGACATGGTCTGAGCCTGTGACTTAATAAGAGCCATCTCATCTGTAAAAATAAGGAAATTAGTATCATTAGTACTTTTAAACATAAGTACATCTCTAAACCACATAGCCATCAAATCAAGATAATCATCAATTGTAAGCTTGTAATTTGCTACTGCCTTAACTACAGCCATAATTTCCTGGGATGTCATCTCCTTAGCATTCTTTATTACATGCATCACATCCAGCTTTAACTGGGCAAATTCATTGCTTTCCACAATTGTTTTTGCCCTTCCGATTCTACCCTGGGCAAAATTACTTGCGAATTTGCACTGATAATCAGCAATATCATAATGCTTTTTAAGATAATCAGATACAACACTATCCTTAAGAGGCTTCAAATCAAGAAGTACACATCTTGAAAGAATTGTCTGAAGAAATATTTCTGCATTAGTAGTAAGCATTATTACTATTCCATAAGCAGGCGGTTCTTCAATAGTTTTTAAAAGGGCATTCTGTGCCTGAACAGTGAGTTTTTCCGCTTCATCTATTATATAAATCTTATATTTGCTGCTATAAGGTTTAATCTGCATATCCGCAATAAGCTGGTCTCTTATATCATCAATACCGATACTTGATGGCTTCTCATGTCTTACCCAGATAATATCCGGCTGATTGCCTGTATCAGTCTGTATGCAGGAATGACACTGATTGCATGGATTGATACTTTCGCTTCTGTTTTCACACTGAAGTGTCTTTGCAAATGTTGTAGCAATAAGCTTCTTACCTGCTCCAAGACCGCCGTTAATTATATATGCATGGGAAACTTTATCCATTTTTATCCCATTTTGAAGGTGTTCCTTTATACTCTCATATCCGTAAATGTCTGAAAAATCGCTCATACAATCCCCCTTTCCCAGTCTCTTTACTTATAATGATTATGTTGATATATCAAGGAGAAGTCCTCTTATATCATCAATCTTTCCTACAATTGCAAGGTGGTCCTTCTCGTCCTTAACCAGCTCGCTTGCCAGTTCATCAAGATTCTTATCTACAAGCTTTACTATCCCGTATACTCTATGCCTTCCTCTTCTATCAAGAAAATTCTCTCGTGAAAATTGATGAGAACGATTAACAACTTCATTTAAAAAATTCTTAACCATTTCCCTGTACTTTTTCATATCCTTGATATCCATGTGCTTGGAAATTTTCTCACCCTGTTCAGTGATTTCCTGCATCATGCTACCAAGCTTTTCCTGAAGATCCTTTTCCTCAATATTGCTTATAAGGGTAAATTTAAAATTATCATCCCTTACTTCTGTATTCTTTACATTTTGTACCGGTTGTGTCTGTTGTATATCGCTAATCTTAATATCCATACATTTCCCACCTTTAAATACCTGATATTTTAGATTATCTCCATATTGGTGATAATCTCCTGCTTAACTTCTTCAATACAGTCTGACAATTCTCCGTTATTATATATTCTCTTGGTTATGCCGCATTTTTTAATATTTTCTTCTGAGAAATCTTTACTGTCTGCAAGAAATCTCCTACACAGTTCTTCATATCTGGGATTTTCCTGCTTCTGTTCCCTGTGAATTGACCTTAATAGTCTTATTCCGTCATCTGTTTCAATGTATATCGGCAAAATGTGTTCTTTTCCAAAGAAACTGCAAAATTGCTCATAAGCTTCCAACGTTCCGATGACAACATATCTTCTGCCCTTTCCCAGCTCTATCTGTCCATCATCAGCAGTAAAATATTTCCACTCTCCGTAAACTGTATCGTACTTCCGCATTTCTATAATCTTTCGATTTGCTTCCATCTCCAGAGCAGTTGCATTATCAACGAAATTATACTCAAGTCCCTGAGTTTCACCCACCCTCATAGGTCTTGTAGTGTACAATGTTATGGTACTCAAACCCAGACTCTCATCATCAATAAGTGCTTTATATATCTTGTCCTTCCCGGATGCGCTTTTTCCCATAATAAATGCTATCTCAGGCATGATATGTTTCCTTCCCTAATTCCAATAATCTCCAATCCCGTTTCCAGAGCTGAATTTATTGTATCTATCACTTCTTTGGTAATTACCTCTCCGGGATTAACAAGCGGAATTCCCGGCGGATAAATCGTAATTGTACCTGCACTTATCTTATCATATATTGCAACATTATTCACCTTAATTTCTTCAATTCCATATTTATCTGCTCTATTTAAAGCATCTGCAATATTAAATTTTATTGTAGGCTTTGGACATGGTATACATTCTATACATTTCAATGTGTTTACCACATTTTCCGGTTCTTTATTATTTTCCGTTTGCTTATCATTTGCCAATGGTTTATTACTTTCCCACTGCTCATCAATTTTTTCCAATGCACATAAAAATCTCTGGTAAAATTCCGGAGTATCACATATGGATGTCATGGCAATTACATACTTGAAGGAACACATTTCCATCTGAATATTGTATCTATTTAATAATTCCGTATATAATCTGTGTCCATCATCACAGGCTAGAACAATTTTAGATATATCATCAGTTTCAATCATATGAATATTCTTAAGTTTTTCCAGAGCACATCTCAAATTATTGAGATTACTAACATAGTTATCAAACAATTCTTTGCCTTGATTCTCCATTATAGACATGCATCTGTCAATACTTGCCATTAACACATAAGATGGGCTTGTGGACTGATAAATGTTCCAATATCTTTTCACCCTTTCAACATCTATCAAACCATAATTAATATGCATCACTGCAGTCTGTGTCAATGACGGCAATGTTTTATGCACACTGTTAATAACAATATCAGCCCCACAATCCACTGCAGATTCCGGAAAATCCTTATGAAAATGTAAATGAGCTCCGTGGGCTTCATCCACAATTAAGGGGATTTTTTTACTATGGAGATACTCCGCTATTTCCCTGACTTCCGACACATTACCTTCATAAGTTGGAGATGTAATTATTACAGCCTTTATATCTTCATTATTTTGTAACGCATTTTTAACGTCTTCTAATTTTACACCATTGTATATTCCAAGCTTCTTATCAAAGTCCGGATAAATGTAAACAGGGTTTAACTCATTTAAATAAATGGCATTATAAACCGAAACATGGCAATTCCTTGATACGAGTACCTTGTTCCCTTTAAAGGTTGTTCCGGAAATGGCAGCTAAATTTCCTGATGTACTTCCGTTAATCAAAAATAAACTTTCATCTGCACCATATATTTTTGCAGTTCTGTCAAATGCATCTTTTATAATTCCCTTTGCATTATGCATATTATCAAATCCATCTATTTCTGTAATGTCAATAGAATAGGGATTTCCCATATCAATATCAAAATCTGAATTCCGAAAAACATCACAACTTCTCTTTGCTCCCGGCATATGCATAGGAATATAATTTTTATCAGAATATTCTTTTAAAAATGACAATAAATCTTTTTTATTCATCAAGTGACTCTCCGTTTATCCTTATTTACTGTTTAATCTTATCCAAAGTTTATCATTA
>JAUNPK010000039.1 GCA_030536855.1 Eubacteriales bacterium | reverse complement strand
AGCATGTTCTACAGCTATTTCTTTGGCATGTTCTACAACTGTCTCTTCAGCAGATTTTTCAGTCTCATTTAAAACTTCTTTTTTTGTTCCCGCTACATTTCCAAGATTTTCCGCCTGATTTGCTCTCACAATATCATTATCCTGCAGTCTCGCCTTTTCATTGCTTTTTTTCACAAGGGCAATTAATCTCTCTTTAGCAATATCCTTTGTATTTGTGACACTCTTTTCTGATTTTTCATAAGCAGGAGGATTATTATCAAATGTTGAGTCAGGTTCAACTGTTACCGCAGTATCATCAGCCGCCTTAACTTCAGCCTTAATTTTTTCCACCTGTCTTTTTGTAATATTAACATCCTTTACGGTTGTCTTAATTTCTTTTGCTTTTTCGTTAAGCATATCATAAAGAAATACTGTCTCATTATGGTTCCTGTTTATCTCCCCAAGAACATTTTCAGCATATTCATTCATTTCCAAAATCTTAGTGTTGGATATTTTATCTAATGACGCCTCTGTTCTCTCTGATATGCCATCAAGTTCTTCTTCTATTATCCCATTAATCTGGTCTCTTATTTTTTGCTTCTGGACCTCATTAAGCTCCGAAGTTACAACTTCGCTAACATCATCCTTATCACTGCCCATCATATCAAATATAAAACTGGCAATAATACATATTATTCCAATGACTATAAGAACTATTTCAACCGCAGTCATATTAACCTCCACAGAAAATAAAGTTTGAGTGAAAGACAAAATATCTTTCACTCACTATCTAAACGTGTATAATATATTATATTTTAACGTCAAAGTCCATACTTCCCTGTCCTTTTATAAAAACTCTCCCATCGGAACTTTGTCTTTTCTTTTTTGATGAATCATCCTTGGAATATTCATTATCACTTTTATCCTTGGCATCAAACTTTCTTTCGGAATTATCAACATTCTCTTTTTCTACCACCTGCTCAGATTTAACTTCTGTATCCTTTCGCAATTGTCCTGCAATAGTCTGTTGTTCAACCGCCGGTCTGGATTCAGCATTATGCTGTATTTGGGATACCGAGTTCTGTTGTTGAATCATTCCAAATTCTGTAGGTCTTATAATCATAAAACTCCTCCAGCTCTACTGTAATACCCCACTAAAGCGCCATACATTTAATATCAGCCCCCTCTTTTCTGAACTGACAATGGTCATATTTTTCCTTGACAAACATACACAAATCACCAAACATAATCTTTGTTCCAACAAAGCAAGTATTGCTCACCTTAATAGATGCATTCTTTTCTTCGCCAAGTTGTCCTCTGATTTCTTCAAATTCTTTTTTTTGCTTATTAATTTCCTGTTCCAGCATTATAACATTACGCATAGTTTTAGCCTGAAGTTCTTTTTTGTCAGGAGAAAGTTCTCCTTCTGCCTGCTGTTTCTTCCTAAGCGCAGTTAAAACCTGGTTAAGCTGAATTTTATTGTCACCAAGCTGTCCCAAACTCTTCTTAAGTTCATCAACCCTGCGTTTCATAGCCGGGTCAACACCCACACCTACTGTGGTGTTGGTACCCATTGAATTTCCGATTGTTTTAGCCTCTATTGAGACAATAGCCTTTACATCTCCCCCAATAATAAGACCATTTCTTCCTGTAGCTCTTATAGTCCCCTTTGAAATAACCTTACTGTGAAGAATAGAGTCAGATTCTATATCACCACCGGCTGTTACACTTTCTGCACTCTCGATAAATTTGGATACAATATTGCCTCCTGCTTTTATCACAGCTTTGTTCATTCCCTGAACACCTCTGTTAAAAGTTATGGAACCTCCTGCAATAACAGTTGCGCCCTCCATAATTCCGTTAACAATAACATCTCCTGATGCTTTTACTGTAAATCCGGCAAGTATATTTCCCTTGATATTTACATCGCCCTCATAATCAATATCGCCTGTTGAATTATCAACATCAACTAATTCCAATACATTAGATACAAATATCTTGTCCCCTTCAAGGATAACATGTCCGCTCACCTGGCTTATAAGTTTCAATCCATCCTCAGATATCACCATATTACGTCCGAACCTGAATATAACATGATTAACTTTAGCAGGATTAACCTTTCTTCCCAGGACATCCATTCCCGCATCTCCACGATCCTCCGGGTGAAGAACCGCTACGACATCTCCCTTGGAAACATGATTAATATTTTCAAGAGAATGAAAATCTACCGTACCATCATCATTCATCTTAGGACTAGGCTTTAAATCAATATCAAACTTGTATTCAATATACCCGTCACTACCGTTTCTAGGCTCACTTCCCAATGCTACAGTATAGGCCTTCCCATACTCTCTCGTTGCTACAAAATCCTTAATAACCGATTCCTGAATTCCATGTTTAATACCGATATATTCCAAATCTCTGACAATTTCATCCACACTAAGCAAATCTGCTCCAATGAAAGGAGGATAGAAAACAGCTTCAACTTTCATTCCGTCCCTGCTTATCCTATAATCACCGAACTCACTGTAAGTATGTACCTGCTCCGGTGACACTTTCACAGATGCTACAGTACTCCTGCCCTGCTTTATTGCCTCATCAAGTTTGACAATATCACAGTTAATCTGTTTCTTATCAATATAATACATAACATCATCTATAGATGTTGCTTTTTTTCCTTCTTTAGGTGGATAAACATTAATATACAATCCATCCTCTTTGGTCTCAAATTGAAAATATCCTACACCACATTCTTTAATCATACATGCCTCACATTATACATCCAAGTCTCGCTCATAATTAATATCGTTGTAAAAACTGTAGTCTACTTTTTGTTAAAAAAATCTGTAAACCATTTCACATCTACATTGGAAATACATAATCTCCAAGAATTCGCTTCATTTTATTAAGTGCTTTTGTATGAAGCTGGGATACTCTTGATTCTGATACCTCTAAGGTAAGACTTATTTCCTTTAATGTCATCTCTTCATAATAATACAGTACAATAACACTCCGCTCTTTTTCAGTGAGCATATCAATTGCCTGTACCATCTTTTTCTTCAGTTCTTCTTTCTCAACTGCATCTTCAGGCTGTTCAAAATGTGAATTTCCCACTGCTTCCATCTTAACTTCACTGCCTGCTTCAGTATATTCATCAAGAGAAAT
Organism: Eubacteriales bacterium; assembly: GCA_030536855.1. Taxonomy (GTDB): domain Bacteria; phylum Bacillota; class Clostridia; order Lachnospirales; family Lachnospiraceae; genus Lachnospira. Next base: position 15,207 of record JAUNPK010000039.1, on the reverse strand, counting down.
TAAATTAGATGCCTTAGTTTGTCCCTGCCACTCATTCAACTCATCAATTGATATCTCCAATTCTTCAGCTAATTCCTCATCAGTGGCAATTCTACCCTTCTCACTTTCAATTTTAGACATAGCCGCATCTATTTTCTTCTGCTTCTGTCTCAAAGATCTTGGAATCCAATCCATCTTTCTAATCTGATCCAGTATTGCGCCCCTGATTCTCAAGCTGGCATAGGTCTCAAATTTAACATTCTTTCCGTAATCAAACTTATCTATTGCGTCAATAAGTCCGAAAATGCCATACCCAACCAAATCATCATACTCAACATTATATCCAAGATACATATTCATTCTTCCTGCCACAAGTTTAACAAGCTGTGCATATTCTAAGATAAGCTGCTCTCTCACCTCACTGCTGCGAGATGCCATATAACTTTCCCACAGTTTATTTCTTCCTGCCTCATCCATTCTAGAATGCCCCCAAGCTTAATAATATGTACCATAATAACACATTTTACGACATATTACCACTAAAATATGATAAATTGTCAGTCTATATATTACTTTTCAGCATCTGATTCTTTATTGTCTGATAACTCTTCTTTGTCATCTTTTAAATCATCATTCTCTGATTTTTTTGATTCTTCTATGCTTTCATCCTTATCAGCAAATATCCTGTTAAGAATAACACACAAAATAAGGCTGGCAATATAGAATAATACCATGACAACAACCAATGTCCATAAAAACTCAACAAGTTCATACTTGGATATAATCATAATAATACTCATAATAAAGCCCACAAGCAATGTAACTATCGCCGGAATATTTCTAAACTTTTTCATAATGCACCCCAATATAATTATATTGTTTTTTCAGGCTTACCAACCGATTTGATAATATAATCTCCCGTTTCGGAATAGAACTCTACTGTTCTACCATAATTCAAGCCACAATCCTCTGATAATAATCGTATATTGAGTTCAGAAAGTTTCTGTTTTACAGCAGCAACATTTCGCTCTCCAACCCTCAACGTATCATTACTTGTATTCATGGCAAACATCTGTGCTCCACCTGCTATCTTTGCAACCAATCTGTTCTTATTGGCTCCATTTGATATCATTTCCTTAACCAATTCTTCCAATCCGCTATCCGCAAACTTGGCAACATTTGAATTGTTACGAAATTGTGTGCTATCCGGCAGCATACAGTGAAGCAACCCACTTATTTTGGTGACAGGATCGTATAACGCAACCCCAACGCATGAACCCAACCCTAAAGTAGTTAATACTTCCGGAGACTTACACGTTTTTAAATCCGCCATTCCAACCTTTATCATATCATTTAAATACATACGCATCATCTCTCATAGAAATTCCCATCAAAAAGAGTTTAGATTTACATCTAAACTCTTTTTCTCCCTGTAGGAATTTACTCATAATATAATTACACACCCAGGGAAGTAAGAATCTTATCGTAGGAATCCAATTCAGGAATAAGAAGAAAATATCCCGTTACAAAATTCATTTCTCCAAATTGCGACTGAATAAGCAATAATTTATCTCCATACTTTCCAAATTCTGACGCAGGTACGCTAAGCAGTGCCCCAACCATATCAATAGTCATACTAGGTACGGTGGAAACCATCTTTAGACTTGTCAAAGATGATATTGCTGTAAGATACGAACCTGATACAATATTCCCAATTTCATTAAGTGCCGACATTTCCATTTCGGTGAAATTCTCACCCAAGTCAATTCCTGTATCTTTATCCTGCATCATAATAGTATTTACAAGATGACGTGCCGATTTAACATCAAATATAAACATCATCATTCCATCAATATCACCCTCGATGCCAAGAAGAATACCTACAACTATCTGATCCTCACTTCCAATAAGTGATGAAATGTCATTAAATGGTATCAACGCAACATTGGGAACTGACATATCCATACGAATGTTTAACATCTTTGATAATGCAGTTGTAGCATTACCTGCTCCAATATTTCCGATTTCTTTCAGTACATCATACTGCACATCATTGAGATTTTCCAAACTAATCTTTGACATAATCACACACTCTCTTAACTAATTATTCTCAACTACAAGGCTAACAATATCAAGCAAAGAAATCAGTTCACCATTATGCTTACCTATGGCACTAATATAATTAGCAGCGGCATCGCCGTTAGATGTTTTTGTTGTTTTCTCTGTATCTTCTTCATCAAGAGTAACAACTTCTCTTACCTGATCTACAATTATTCCAATTGTTGCACCTTCAACCTTTACAATAATATACCGGGTCTTATCAGTAAACACATCATCTTCCAGCCCTAATTTAAGTCTTACACTCATAACAGGTATAATCTCGCCTCTAAGATTAATAACCCCTTTATAATAAGACTGTGTCTTTGGCACTCTTGTAATATGCTGCTTTCTGACAATATTATCAATATATTTTATATTAATACCATACTGCTCATTACCAATAGCAACAACTATGTACTGAACTGTTGTTGAAGCCGCCTGTTTCTTATCTTCAATTGCATTCATATTTTCCATAATTAAGCCCTCCTATACTAATGTGTTTGCATCAATGATTAACGCTACTGAACCATCTCCAAGAATTGTAGCTCCACTAATCATTCTATTGATATTAATATATTTACCAAGGGACTTAATAACAATTTCCATCTGGCCGATAAGGCTGTCAACTACAAGACCTGCAAGTCTGTCTCCCTTTCTTACAATTACAACAACCTCTGTTTCTGACTGTTCAGGTTCTCCCGGAACATCAAGCACTTCCCTCAATCTTACAAGAGGTATTACGCTTCCACGCAGATGAATTACTTCTTTTGCATGCACATACTTAATTTCACTAATCGGAACATCCTCAATTGTCTCAATTGTACCAAGGGAAATAGCATATTTCTCGTCACCCAGCTTAACCATAAGAGCCTGAATAATTGCAAGCGTAAGCGGAAGTCTGATACTGAATGTACTTCCTTCCCCATAAGTTGTCTTTACTTCAACATCTCCGCCTAATGCTTCAATCTTTGACTTAACAACGTCAAGTCCAACACCTCTTCCTGATACATCCGTTATCTTTTCTGCAGTAGAAAAGCTTGGTCTGAACAAAAGATCAACTGCTTCTTTCTCTGACATTGCATCAGCCTGTTCCTGTGTAATAGCTCCTTTTTCTACAGCTTTGGCCTTAACCTTCTCTACATCAATACCGTTACCATCATCTCCTACTTCAATAACGACGTTGTTTCCTTCCTGAAAAGCATTAAGGAAAATTGAGCCAACCTCAGGCTTGCCTCTCTCAGCTCTGACCTCAGCACTTTCAAGTCCGTGGTCTGCTGAATTTCTAAGCAAGTGCATAATAGGATCGCCAATTTCATCAAGAACTGTTCTATCAAGTTCTGTTTCTTCACCGGTGATGTATAATTCCATCTTTTTGTTAAGTTTCTTGTTAAGATCCCTGATCATACGAGGGAACTTGCTTATTGCACCTTCAAGAGGCATCATTCTTACCTTCATAACTGATTCATGAAGATTGGTTGTAACTCTTTCAAGATATTCTATCTGTTCTGTAAAATTCTGATTGTTTGTTGATGTTTCTCCATCCGCTGTAACGCTGGCTGAAACAAGTCCGTTCTTCGCAATAATAAGCTCACTTACAAGGTTCATGAGAACATCAAGTTTATCTATATCAACTCTTACTGTATGGCTTACTGCCTTTGTTCCTCCTGTAGCAGGTGCTTTCTTAGACTGCTGTGCGGCAGGAACGGCTTTCTTTTCTTCCGGCTTCTTTTCCTGACCTTTATCATCATCCTTAACTTCCGCTTTACTTTCCGCTTCCTCTGCAAATGGAGTTGTTATCGCCACACCCACAGCATCCTTGATTTCAGATACATTCTTTATGATGTCTGTGATAGCCTTCACACTTTCCTCTGAAATCACAACCATCTTAAATTCAAATTCAAACTTTTCATCCTCAATATCCTGAGTTGATGGATCTGTTTTTATTACATCACAATGGCCTTCAAGATTCTTAAACACAAGAAATGCTCTCGCTGCTTTAAGTATGCAATTCTCATCAATTGTTACATCCAACTTATAAACATTGAGACCCTTTTTTAATGCTTCATTTACAGCATTCTTCTCAAAATCTGCCAATGATATATCATTCTCTGCCACGGAAGTTTTCTCCGGCACATCTGTTGTTGATGATGTTTCCTTTACTGCTTCCTGCTTATCAGGTGATGGAGCTGCTTGTCCGTTAATAAATGAATTAAGTGCCTTTATTATAGGTTCATTGTCTTCAGTTCCTTCATCCTGATTAGCCTGAATATTAGAGACATAATTCTCTAAAGCATCAAGACACTGGAATAAAACATCACACATTTCAGAATTAACTTTTATATTACCACTACGCACTTCTGAGAATACATTCTCCATATCATGAGTAAGATTCTGCATTCTCTTATAGCCCATAGTTCCAGCCATACCCTTTAATGAATGGGCTGCACGGAAAATCTCATTAATTGTGTCACTGTTATCAGGCTCTTTTTCAAGAACCATTAACTGATCACTAAGTGACTGCAAGTGCTCATTTGATTCATCAATAAATATTTCCAGATACTGACTAACATCCATAATTAAGATACCCCCACGTTCTTTGTAATTGCTTCAGCGACTTTATTTAATGGTACGATGTCATTAACTAGACCTGTCTGAGTAAGTGCTTTTGGCATTCCATAAACAACACTTGTCTCCTCATCCTGTGCTATAACATGAATTCTTTTATGACAATCATGCAAGCCTTTTATTCCTTTGGTTCCGTCAGCTCCCATACCTGTAAGCACAACACATGTAATTTCATCAAAATCCGAATTCTGTAATGAATCATACATAATATTGGCACATGGTTTTAATCCATCAATAGCAGGAGAATCCTCTATTCTAATGACATAATCACGGCCGTTCTTTACAACCTTCATGTGTCTTCCTCCCGGTGCAATATAAACCCAGCCTTTCTTTATAACATCTCCGTCAGCGCCTTCTTTAACACTTACCTCGCTCATTTCATTGAGTCTCTGAGCTAAAGATGCTGTAAATCCTGCCGGCATATGCTGTACCAGAACAACTCCCGCATCAAGATTCTTTGGCAGCATTGGTATAACCTGTTGTAATGACTTCGGTCCTCCTGTAGAACAAGCCAGAGCAACAAGCTTATTTCGTCCGGTTTTAACACCCGTAAATTTATTTCCGTCGACTTTTACCGCAAGAATACTGTTATCTTCGTCTCTATGTTTTATTGAAGATATTGTACTTCCTCGTCCCGTAACAGTTGACGAACCCAAAGGTCTTCTTAAATTCGCCGAACCTGATGATATTCCTGATGTGCTGCTCTGTTTCAATGTTCTCTCTACAGATGCTTTTGAATTTGTCGCAACATCCAGCATCTGATGGATTCTCGTCTTAAAATTGTCGCCCTTAGTATCAAGATAATTCTCAGGCTTGGTTACAAAATCAAATGCACCATACTCTAATGCCTGAATAGTTTCCTTTGCTCCCTCTTTTGCAACAGTGCTGACAACAATAACCGTCTGTTCAATACGGTTCTCTTGCAGTTTCTGAAGCAACTCAAGTCCGTTCATCTTAGGCATGTTAATATCCAAGATAATCGCACTGTAGAGATTAGGATTTGAAGAGATTAAATCCAACCCTTCCAAACCATCTTTTGCTATTGCAGCGACTTCGTACTCATTACTTTCGTTTATTATATCAGATATAACCCTTCTCATGAGTGCAGAATCATCTATTACAAGTATTTTTTTAGCCATATATCTAGCCCCTTTCCTTCTTACGCAACATTCTTTGTTGCTGAAAGATATATTTGATTATTTCTTCTCTGTCATTGTTGCTGATTTCAACAAATTGAATTCTATTATCAAACACCAAACTGTTATTTGCACTGGTCATGGACATAACAACCCTGCCCACAACAGTTTTCAACTTAGTTTCATCACCCAGCATTATTGGAAAAGTAATTGCAATGTATTGATTTTTTTCGTACTTAATTTTGGAGAGAATCCGTACTCCTCCACCACTGATATCTATTATAATACATTTATCCTCAATTGCCACAATATTTTCGGGAATTTTGTTGAATTTCAGATAATATTCCCGTTCCTTTTCACTAAGAGTCTTAACTATTGCAGAAGTAGTACATTCAAGCCTGTAATACTCTCTTCTCTGGAATTTCACCAGCTTTGTATCAAGACGGATAACTGCTGTATGAATATTATCCGTTTTTCCTCTGTCCACCACGGTACAGTCTGTTTTGTAAAAGTTATTCTGAACAAAGAAATAAGCATCATACTGGCTGTCTATTTCAAGAGGAATAAGCCTTCCCTCATATATAGGCATGGCACAAATTATATATTCTTCTGTCATATCTAATATCTGACTTACATAACTGATTTTGGTATCGTTATCATTTGTATAATCCAGCTTAGGTATCAACTCCACCTTACAGCCCACATATAACGGTTCAAACATAATATACCTCCGCAAAGCCCGTATCTTTATATTTAGAAACTATAACTTTTTAGCAAATACATTTTTAAGATATCCTCTGATACCTCTTTTATGAGTAGGTATCTTTTCGGCATCATCAATTATCTCACTAGCAATACGTTCAAAATGTTTTGTTGATGAAGCATTTGGATACATAAGCGAAACCGGTTTCTGCTTCATTACTGCTTTTGTTATACTGTTATCCTGCGGAATAATTCCAAGATATTCCATGTCTATGTTAAGGAATTTTGAAACAACCATGCTTAGTTTTTCGTATAAATTGCGGCCTTCTGCTTCTGACGACACCTTATTGGCTATCATCCTCACTCTGCTCTCCTGCGGTTTAAATCCGTCACATATACTTAATGCTTTAAGAAGTGCATAGGAATCTGTGATAGACGTAGGTTCCGGAGTTGTAACAATAATAGTTTCAGGACTCGCCATAAGAAATTCCATCACACTTGGAGAAATGCCAGCTCCTGTATCTATAATAACTACATCAGCCAGTTCCTCCAGTTCTGATAATTTATTTACAAGCCTTTTAATCTGTTCCTTATCAAGATTAACAAGCTTTGCAATTCCTGAACCTCCTGATATAAAGCCTACGCCCTCCGGGCCTTCAGTAATTATTTCCTTTAATTCCTTACCCTTAAACATAAGGTCACTAAGGTTATATTTAGGGATTACTCCAAACATAACCTCTATATTAGCCAATCCAAAATCTGCATCAAGAATTATTACCTTCTTGCCCATTTTAGTAAATTGCAGAGCAAGATTAATGGAAACACTGGACTTTCCTACACCACCCTTACCACTTGTAACAGCAATAACTCTTGCATTGGTAATTATATTCTGATTCTGTTTTTTAATAATATTGCGAAGATTTTCTGCCTGATCCATTAGTTATTACCTCCCAATAATTGTTTAGCAATTCCCTGTTCGTTAATAACTTCTATATCATTAGGAACATTCTGTCCGGATGTTGTGTATGACAAATCCGTTCCTGTAAGCAGCCTGATATTAAGAATATTACCCAGGGAACAGGTTTCATCCAGCTTAGTAAATATAATTGACCACCCATTGATTTCTTTATATTTTTCTGTAATATTTATCAAATCCTTATACTTTGTTGTAATACTTAAAGTAAGATAAATTTCATACTCAAAATCGCTATCACGTTTCTTAACATGTTCAATAAGTTCTTTCAATTCTTCCATCTGTTCTTCAGACTTATGTGAACGTCCTGCTGTATCTACGAGAATAAGATCATAATTCTTATATTCATCCAGACATTCGTCCATTTCATCAGCGGAATAAACCACATTCACAGGACAATCAATAATTGATGCATAAGTATTTAACTGTTCCACAGCCGCAATTCTATATGTATCTGAAGTTATGAAAGCAACTTTTGCATGTTTTTCCAATTTGAATCTGGAAGCAATCTTAGCAATTGTTGTAGTTTTTCCCACACCGGTAGGTCCTATAAAAAATATGACCTTAGGCTTTTCAGAAAATTTAATAACCTTAGGCTGTCCCAGCTTAAGAATTATTTTCTGATAAACAGCAGCAAGAATACTGTCAATATTAGATTCCTTCTTTAAAGATTTCTCTATATCCCCAATAATTTCATCGGCATATTTTTCGTCAACTTCGTTATCTACAAGCTTTTTATATATAAGCTGAAGGAATTTATAATTAGCATTTTCTCTTTCTTTTGCTACCTTCTCTCCTTCGGTAGTACTGTTATCCTCTTTTTTCTTATTCTCACTATCTTTATTATACTTTTCTTTGGAATCCGAAGAATTTTTAGGCATTACCATCTGATTCTGCAACAACGAATGCAACGAATCCAGTTTCTGCTCTATTGCTGCTGATGAATTAGTGTCCAGTTTTTCATCTGCTACAAGATTGATAGAACTCATTCCCGCATTTTCTGTCTTATTTTCCTGTTTCACAGGAGTTTTCTTTTTTTCAAATGTAGGTTTTCTGTTGTTTATTCCCTCAACAAAATCCTTCTCTTCCAAAGCTGCAGTAACCTCAACCATATCCTTTTTAAAGAATTTAAATATTCCTCGTTGTTTCAAAGTCTTAACATTGAGTACAACTGCATTACTTCCAAGTTCTTCATTAGCTTTTATAATTGCTTCCTTCTCTGTAGGAGCCTGAAACTTCTTAACTATCATTTACGCCGTCACCATCCCCACCGATTGTAATTCCACATTAGATTCCACTTCGTTATACGAAATGACAATAATGTCTTTAAAGTAGTCAACTGCAAGTTTCTTAAAATATAATCTCACAATTGGCGATGTAATAACTATTGGATTCTTACCCATATCCTCCAGTTTTTTAAGTTCATTTCTCAAGGACTCAATTATCCTTTTGGTTTTATCAGGGTCAAGAGAAAGATATGAACCCTGCTCAGTATTTTTTACCGCCCCCATAATATCCTGTTCAACCTTTGGATCCAATGTTACCACATTGGTAACCTCATTAGGCGGAAAATACTTTCCTGAGATAGCACGCTTCAAACTCTGCCTTACATATTCTGTAAGAATATCCGTATCTCTTGTTACAGACGCATGATCTGCAAGCGTTTCAAATATTGTAACAAGGTCTCTTATAGATATTCCCTCCTCCAGAAGGTTCTGTAAGACCTTTTGAATTTCACCTATACCAAGCAGCTTAGGAACAAGTTCGTCAATAAGTGCTGTATTATTGTCTTTAACATTATTAATAAGATTCTGAACATCCTGTCTTGTAAGAAGTTCTGCAATATGCTGTCTTATAATTTCTGTTAAATGAGTAGCTATAATTGAAGGAGGATCTACTACTGTATATCCCAGAGATTCTGCCCTTTCTCTTTGTCCTTCTGTTATCCATATGGCGGGAAGATGAAAAGAAGGTTCAAATGTAGGTATACCTGTTATTTCCTCCTCAACATATCCCGGATTCATCGCCATATAATGATCAAATAAAATCTCTCCTTCACTAACCTGTATGCCTTTAATTTTAATTACATACTGGTTAGGATTTAACTGAATATTATCTCTCAAACGGATTATCGGCACAACAGCACCAAGTTCAAGTGCTATCTGACGCCTTATCATAACAACACGGTCAAGAAGATCTCCACCCTGGTTAACATCTGCCAGTGGGATAATTCCATATCCAAATTCCAATTCAATAGGATCTACATTTAAAAGAGAAACCACATTTTCAGGTTTTCTGATTTCCTGAGCCTCCGTTTCTTCCGCAGCGGCACTTTCTTCTATTCCCGCTTCTCCAGACTTCACCTTTAACTTTCGTCCGTATACAATAAGCACTGCCCCCAAAGGAACAAATATGTACCATGGAAGAGGTGTACCAACTCCAAATATAATGAGAGCAACACCTACCATTAACAACACCCTGTCCAATGAGAAGAGCTGTCCAACCATCTCATCTCCAAGTTCACCGTCGCTTGATGCCTTTGTAACAAGAATACCTGTAGACAAAGATATAAGAAGTGAAGGGATCTGAGAACACAATCCATCACCGATTGTAAGTATTGTATATTGAGTAAGAGCTTCATTAATTGACAATCCCTGATATATCATACCCATAACAATACCACCAACAAGGTTAATGGCCGTTATGATAAGACCCGCTGTAGCATCACCTTTGACGAACTTTGTGGCACCATCCATTGATCCAAAGAAGCTGTTTTCCTGTTGAAGTTTCTTTCTTCTCTCTGCAGCCTCCTTATCACTTATAGCACCTGTATTAAGATCTGAGTCGATAGCCATCTGCTTTCCTGCCATGGCATCCAGAGTGAATCTTGCTGTTACCTCTGATACTCTCTCTGTACCTTTATTGATAACTATAAACTGCACAATAATAAGAATTATGAAAATGATAATACCTATTACCAGGTTACCGCCACCTACAAATTCTCCAAATGTGGCAACCACCCGTCCGGCGTAACCATTCTTAAGAATCAGCTTTGTAGAAGATACATTAAGAGAAATTCTGAAAATTGTGGTGAACAAAAGCATTGTAGGAAAAGAAGCCATATCCAGTACTTCCTTTGCAAACAATGAGTTAAAAAGAACCACCAATGCAATGGTTATATTAATTGCCAGTAATATATCCAGAAGCCATGAAGGAATTGAGATAATAAAAAATAATACTGCAGCAAGAATGTATATGCCTATAAACAAATCATTTTTCTTGATTCTCATCTTAATTCCTCCTCTCCTAAGTATAGATAGTGGCAAAAACCCACTTTACATATAATACCACAAAGTCATACTATAATCTATTATTAGTTCGCATAACCGCAGCAAGAATTTCTGCCACCGCCTGATACAATTCAGGAGGAATTTCCATTCCAATATCTATGTTGTGGTATATAATTCTGGCCAAAGGTTTATTTTCCACAATTTGAATATTGTACTCTTTTGCCCTGTCTCTTATCTGAAACGCAAGATAATCCGCACCCTTAGCTATGACTATAGGTGCCTTACCTGTATTAGGTTCATATTTTAGCGCCACAGCAAAATGTGTTGGGTTGGTGATTACCACATCTGCTTCCGGCAGAGCCTGCATCATTCTTCGTCTTGAAACTTCCTGCATCTTTCTTCTGATTTGACCCTTGACCTGAGGATCTCCTTCAGTATTTTTGAATTCATCCTTAACTTCCTGTTTGGTCATCATATTATCATTCTTAAACTTAATTTTCTGATAAACCAAATCCACAAATCCAACCACAAGGAAAAATGCACTTATCTGTATCCCCAGATTAATAACAATATTTCCTATCGCTGCAAGAGCAGCATTAAGTGTTACATCATAAAATGTAAGAAGAATATTCATCTGTTTTTTTACAGTGTTGTAAACAATAATACCAATAATTGCAATCATTGCCACCGACTTTAATAATTCCATTAACTGCCTTGTGGAAAACAGTCTTTTAAACCCGCTTAAAGGGCTGATTTTACTCAGTTTGGGCTGCATAGGTTTTGATGTAACCATCCATCTTTGCTGTAGGGCATTTCCAAGAATTGCAATTACCACCGCAACAATAAATACAGGATACACAACTTTTATTATGATCATTATGGTTTCCCTTAAAATACCTGCAGCAGCATTCATGGTAACTCCATCGGTACTTGTTTCAACAAAGATTCCCATATAATTATATATTTCTTTAAATGCATTAATAAAACTTGTACCCATTGTTGAAATATACACTTTGAGCATTATAAACAATGCCATAAGAGAAACCGCAGTAACAATTTCCTTGCTTTTTGCTACCTGTCCTTCTTTTCTGGCATCATCCAATTTTTTATTAGTCGCTGGTTCTGTCTTTTCTCCTCCAGGTCCATCTTTTGCAAAGAACTGAATATCAAGTTCCAACAATGTATTATTCAGATTATATTCTTCACAATAAAAATCAAAAGTCATATTTATCTCCGTTCCTCAGGCGTCTCAAAATTATGTGTAAATACATTTCCACACAGTTCTCACTCAATAAAGGATATTTCTCTAACTCATTCCTCTCACCAAAGCAGACAACAAGGTTTCAATTTCGTTAAGAATAACTGTTGAAACTGCAGGAAGCATGCCGATAGTAAAGAAGATGACAAATATCCCCACAAAAATCTTCAGCTGCATACCCACTACAAACATATTCATCTGTGGTGCTATTCTTGCAAGTATGGCAAGAACGCAATTAAGCATAAGAGTTGATGCAAATACTGGCAATGCAATTCTAAAACCTATAACAAAATAATCTGACATAAACTGTATTATCGAAGTGTAAATAGTAGCTCCAAATTTAACCCCACCAATAGGAATTACATTATATGTTTCTACAATGGCAGATAAAAGATATCTATGCATTCCAGATATAATCAGCAAAAGCATTAAAAGATAATAATAGAAATTTCCCATTATACCAACTTGCATTCTTGTGGTAGGATCATATAACTGAGCCATTGACAAACCTATATCCATATCAATTATCTTACCTGCAAACTGAATAATCATGACACACCAGGATGCAACAATACCCAAAAGGATACCAACCACAACTTCTTCCAGCACTATGATTGCATATTCAATAGTACCATTATATTCAACCTGCATATCAGGATGAAGTGAATACACTATAACTGACAATGCCAAAGACAATCCCACTTTAAATCTGGCAGGAACATTTGCAGTATTAAAAAAAGGCGCAGCAAAGACAAATGAAGCTAATCGCATAAGTATCAAAACAAATAGCTCAAATTGTCCAAGTGCAACCTCAAAATTAATCATTTTATTACTAACCCTTTATCATAAATATTGCGAAAAATTCCACAGGTTATTCATAAATCCGGTAATTTGATTCAATATCCACGTTCCCAGTATCATAAGTGTAATCATAATAGCAAGAAGCTTAGGAACAAATGTAAGAGTCTGTTCCTGAATAGATGTAAGAGTCTGAAACAAACTGATTACCAAACCTACAATCATTGAAACCAGCAGTATGGGAACAGATGTCTCAACAATTATCCAGATTGTCTGCCTGGCTATATTAATAACTGTACCTGCGTCCATATACTCACTCCACTACTTAAATGTTGTCATTAAGTTACCAATAATAAGATTCCAGCCATCTGCCATTACGAAAAGCAAAATTTTAAACGGCGTTGAAATCGTTGTAGGAGGAAGCATCATCATACCCATAGACATAAGCGTCGACGACACAACCATATCTATAACAATAAACGGAAGATAAATCAAAAAACCAATAATAAATGCAATTCTTAACTCACTTATTATAAATGAAGGAATCAAGACCTGGATAGAAATATCATCTTCAGATTTAATTGATCCCTCCTCATATCCTGCAATTTTTAAGAAAGTATCCAAATCCTTTGTAGAAGTCTGTTTCAACATAAAGGTTCTCAGTGGTTTAATACCCACATCATAGGCCTCTTCAAAGGTCATTTCATTATTGGATAATGGAACTATGGCACTGTCATATATCTGGGTAAATGTGGGTGCCATAACAAAAGCTGTCAAAAATAAAGACAAGCCAATAATAACCTGATTAGGAGGAACTGTCTGCGTACCTATTGCTGCTCTTGTAAAATGAAGAACAATAACTATACGTGTAAACGATGTCAGCATAATAAGTATTGAAGGTGCCAACGAAATAACCGTCAATACCAAAAGCATCTGCAGAACACTTGCCATGTCACTGCCATCTCCTGTGGATATGCCTATATTAATAAGACTACCATTGCCATCTTCTTCTGCAGCCAATACCTTGGCTGTCATCAGACACATCACACCAAACACTGCACTAACAGCAGCAAAACCTCTAACAAATGCTTTCCTATGCTTCTTTAACCACCGTAACATAAAACCAACCTGCCTAATAATTATCAATCCGGCTTGTCCTTTTTAAATTTCTCTAATATTGCCTTGAAGCTTTCGGAATTAACCTTATCAGATGAAGTACCAGAATAGACTAAATCATTCTCATCAACTTCACATAAATAAGTTACTGTATCTTTACATACAGCAATAGTAAAACACTTTTTACCCACTTTAACGACTTGTATGTACTTACTGTTGGAAATTCTCATAGTTTCCAAAATCTGGATATTACTTCCTGCAAGCTTATTCTTCTGAAAATTGCCAACCCACCTTGTCGTAAAATAAGTCAACGCCAACACTAAGGCAAATATAACCAATAGCGTAATTAATTGGGCAAATGCTTCTAATCTGCCCCCTGTAACTGCTAATGCCATTATCCTACAACTTTCTGAACAGCTTCAATAACTCTGTCAGCCTGGAAAGGTTTAACTATAAAATCCTTAGCTCCCGACTGAATCGATTCAATAACCATAGCCTGTTGTCCCATTGCTGAACACATAATAACAGAAGCATTAGGGTCTGATGCCTTAATCTTCTTTAAAGCCTCAATCCCATCCATCTCTGGCATTGTAATATCCATGAGAACCAAATCTGGTTTTAATTCAGAATACTTTTCAACTGCTTTCAAACCATTTTCAGCCTCTCCTGCGATATTGTAACCATTCTTTGTGAGAATATCCTTAATCATCATTCTCATAAATGCTGCATCATCACAAATCAAAATATTCTTTGCCATATAAATCTCCTATCCGAATAAATTTTTCACTAGATTAATTAAATGTATTATACATCATAATTTATTTTTTTGATACCATTTTTTGTAATATTTTTGAAAACTCTAGTAATCATCCATAAAATCACTTGATAATTTCAGTAATTCTCACACCAAAGCTTTCCTCAATAACCACTACTTCTCCCTTAGCAACATACTTGCCATTAACAAGAACATCTACAGACTCACCTGCAATCTTATTAAGTTCAACAATTGTACCAGGTGCAAATTCGAGAATATCCTTAATAGACTTGGATGTTCTACCCAACTCCACAGTAACCTCAAGAGGCACATCCATAATAAGATCTATATTTTCTTTCTGAGTTAAAGGATTAATATCTCCCGCAAAAGGCTGGAATGCTGCCGGTGCCACATTAACATCAGGTGCCGGAGCATATCCGTAAGGTGCCTGCATTGGCATTCCCTGCATCGACATT
>JAUNPK010000050.1 GCA_030536855.1 Eubacteriales bacterium | reverse complement strand
TTTAAAGGTGATGATAACTCTTATTATGAACGATTCAGAGATGGAACACAAAAATGTGTTGATAATGAAATACCTTTCGATATTCCTGATAATTGGAGATGGTGTAGACTAAAGAATTTAGCCGCACCAGAAAGTAATTCGTTTGCTGATGGACCATTTGGTAGCGATTTAAAGAGAGAGCATTACACTGATACTCCAGAAGTAAGAATTATTCAACTTAATAATATTGGCAATCTCGAATGGAAGGACGAAATCAAAAAATACACTACTTATTTTCATGCACAAACTTTAGAACGGTGTAAAACTATTCCAGGTGATATTGTGATTGCAAAGATGATGCCAGCCGGTCGAGCAATAATTGTACCCAATGTTCACAAAATATTTGTGATTTCTTCAGATAACATAAGACTACGCCTTGCAAAAAACTTAGAAACAAAATATGTCTATTATATGATTAATAGCCCTTCTGTAAATCGCTTGATATTGGATACTGTTCAAGGTGTTGGAAGAACTAGAACAAGCTTAGGAAAATTGCGAGAAATGATTTGTCCTATACCACCGATTGCAGAGCAAGAACGAATTGTTATTGCTATAGAAAAATATCTCTATAATCTTGATATTGTTGTAAAAACATGATAAAACAGCAGCTATTCTCTATCAAAAGAGAGTAGCTGCTGTTTTTTACCAAGTCACAATTTTATCAACCAGTGCTTGTTGCTCACTGGCAGTCCTGCGGAGATAAATACGAGTAGTTTCTATACTTTCGTGTCCCATCAAATCTGCAAGTAAAGCAATGTCGTTATATTTTTCAAGAAAGTTCTTTGCATAGCGGTGTCTGAATGAGTGAGGATAGACCACTTTTTTATCAAGGCCATATTTATCTGCGTAGTTTTTCAGTTGTTGTGAAATTCCTCTTGTAGTAATACGTTCACCGAAGCGATTGAGAAATAAAAAACCGGTTGAATGATTAATTTCCTCTAACCATATTAGTGTTTCATTTCTCAACTTTTTAGGTATGTATAGTCTACGCAGCTTTCCACCCTTTGAATATAAATCAAAATAACCTATCTCAACATGTTCAATTTTAATCTGTATTAATTCACTAACTCTCGCTCCAGTAGCTGCCAAGTACCAGACAACAAAATACCATTCCTTATTGTTATCTTTTAATAACTGTTTTTTTAAAAACGTATAATCTGCATTACTTATAACATTTTCCAAGAAATTTTTTTGCTGAACTTTGACTGCCTTCAAGCATAAGTTATGCTTTCCTGCAAATTCCATATATTTGTTGATTCCCTGAATCCGCAAATTTACGGTTTTGGGCTTGTAATGCTCTAACAGATACCCTTTATAAGCCAGTAAATTTTCTTTGGTGACACTATCATAGTATTCAAGAAAATAATCTAATGTCCACAGATACGAAGTGATAGTATTAGTTGCCAAGTTTTCCTTTCGCAAGAATTTTTCAAATTCATTTCTGTCTTTCATATTAAGACACCTCCATAATTTAATTGCAGATTCTGCAAGTTAAATTATAGCGGTGAAATGTATGTAAAGCTCTTATTACGAGAAGTTCCGTGACGGAACGATAAAATGTATTGAAGATGAGATACCATTTGATGTGCCGAATGGTTGGGCATGGTATAGGCTGCGTGACCTGTTCAATGTGTGTTCCGGCAAAAGAGTTTTGCAATCCGAATGGAAAACAGCGGGCATTCCATTTTATAGAGCACGAGAAATTGCGAAATTGGCAAATACAGGCTATGTAGACAATGATTTATTTATTTCTCAAGAACATTATGATGCATTAAAACAAACTTATGGTGTCCCTAAAGTTGGTGACTTAATGGTTACGGGTGTTGGTACTATTGGTAAGGTTTTCATTGTTAATGAGATAGACTGCTTTTATTATAAGGATGCAAGCGTGCTGTGTTTTGAAAATTGTTATCATGCGATTGAACCACAGTTTGCAAAGCACATGATTGACTCATCGCTTTTACAGAAACAGATACACGGCAAGACACATGGAAACACTGTTGATACTATAACGATAACCATCGCCAATAATTATCTATGCGTCTTACCTCCTTTGTCCGAACAAAAACGCATTGTTAATAAAATAAATGATTTGTTTGAAAAAATCGACCGCATGGAACAGAGCCTTAAATAAGGCTCTGTTCCATCGTTTGTAAGTTATCGAATAGCACTTTAATTTTTGTGGTTATGTTTTTTTGCTCGTTTATTGGCGGCAACGGAATAACAATAGAATGAAGGCGTTTAGAAGATAGCCCCTGCAATCCAATACCATTACCAGTAATCATTCCGTTTCTTTTATAAAGATACATAAAATAATAATACAGCTCTGTTTGTAACGGAAGATACCCCCTTAATCGGTGAATGTGATTCTGTATTCTTATTGGTTCATCAAAATTCCATATTGCAGATCTACCGATATCACCGCCTTCACAAACAAGAAGGTCCCCTTTGACTACTGTACATTTTTCAATTTCACTTTCTGAAAAGCACATGGATTTCAAATTAGATAGTTCAAACTCATCCCAATATACATTGGAGGTTGTAATGTAAGGAAGTTCGGTTCCTTCGGTATTTGATGAATTCAAAGCTTTCCCTGTATTGTGCATAAATAGTGTTCCGAGTCTTACCCACATCCATGATTCTGGTATTTCAAAATTGATTTCATCATCAATGCAAGTAACCTTATTTCCCATCTTCTCATAATAAGAGTTATCATCACCTTTAAAAATGACAGAATCATTTTTATCGCGCT
>JAUNPK010000049.1 GCA_030536855.1 Eubacteriales bacterium | reverse complement strand
TCCCCCTTAAGTAGATTTGGTTATTTACCTTGTCTACCTAGGGGGAATCATATCAGGGTAATTGGAGTGTGACATCCTCTTTTTATTTTGGCCGCAGGATTTGGGCTTTCTCATAATTTTATAGAAATTTTATAGATTTTTTATGGTAATTTTATGGGGTCTGACCCCATAAAAATTTTATATATATTTAATAGTTAAAATGTTATTTTTAGGGCCTAAATGTGGTATATTAAATGTATGTCACTGAATGAAAATGGGGTTATGTATGAAATTAAAAGATAAACTAAAGTTATCATTCTGTGTAATGGTTATTCTTCCGATTATTTTGTTTGTTGTTATAATGGTGGGAATTTTCAAGATTCAGTCTTATGCTATCAATCAGGCTTATAATGTTGAAGGAGACGATGTGCTTCTTAACTTTTATTCACCAATGGTGTTTTTCGGAAGCATTACTGATGATGCTTATGAAATGTTAAGAACAGAAGCGGAGATTAATCCGGACAGATTTAATGATGACTGCTACTTGGATGAAGTAGCATTTGATTTAAATGGTAAGCTTTCAAAGCTTGTAGTAAGAAAGAATAACATAATAACCTATAATTCAACTGAATATAGCAGTATGCAGCTGGCTCAGATACTTCCAGGGTATAAAGACAACGGCACCAATATAGTGGATATGGCTACATACAAAGGTGGAGATTATCAGTGTATTGTGAAACAGCTTGATTTCAAGGATAGAGATGGAAATACTTACAGTGTCTCCATTTTGACATCGGTAAAACAGGGTATTCCGGAAATCAAAGTCTTTATTGCACAGTTAATATTTCTTATTATTTCAGTATTGATTTTAACAAGTTTGGTACTCAACCTGTGGATATACAGTTCTATAATAAAACCTGTTAACAGACTGAAGCTGGCCACAGATAATATTAAAGAGGGTAATCTGGATTTTCAGATGATGAAGGTTCCCGACAATGAGATTGGAGAAGTATGTAAGGATTTCGAGGAAATGCGAGTAATACTTAAGCAGAACGCTGAAGAAAAGATCCAATCAGATAAGGATGAGAAAGAACTTATAAGAAATATTTCCCATGATTTAAAGACTCCTCTTACAGCAATTAAAGGCTATGTGGAAGGACTGTTAGATGGAGTTGCGGATACACCTGAAAAGCAGGAAAAGTATATAAGGACAATTGCTAATAAAGTTAATGATATGGACAAGCTTATAGATGAACTTACCATATATTCAAGGCTGGATGCTAACAGGGTTCCGTACACGTTTGTTAAGATGGATGTGTCCGATTATTTCAATGACTGTGTTGAGGAAATCAGCCTGGAGCTGGATGCTTCAGGAATTGACCTAAACTATAGAAATCATATACAGGAACCGGCAATTATAGTAGCCGATCCGGAGCAGTTAAAGAGAGTAATAAACAACATAATAAGCAATTCTGTTAAATATAAATCGGAGGACAGAAAGGGTAGTATAGATATAGATTTATATGATGAGGGACAGTACGTTCACATAATAATTGCGGATAATGGTAAAGGAATTGCAGGAAAAGATTTGCCGTATATTTTCAAAAGATTTTACAGAACTGATGAATCAAGGAATTCAAAGCAGGGCGGAAGCGGCATAGGTCTTGCCATAGTGAAGAAGATTGTGGAGGACCACAAAGGAAAGATATGGGCTGAAAGCGTGGAAGGTGAAGGAACTACGATGCACCTTAACCTGCTGAAATATAGAAAGGAAGAGGATTATGAACAAGATATTAATAGTTGAAGATGAAGATGCAATTGCAGATATTGAAAAGGATTACCTTGAGTTAAGTGGATTTCAGGTTACAATCTGCAAGGATGGAACAAGCGGATTGGCAGAGGCATTAAATGAAAATTATGATTTATGCATATTTGATGTAATGCTTCCGGGAATTGATGGATTTGAAATATGTAAGAGAGTCAGGGAAGAAAAAGATATTCCGATTATAATGCTTTCTGCAAAGAAGGAAGATATTGATAAAATCAGAGGTTTGGGCGTAGGTGCTGATGACTATATGACAAAGCCTTTCAGCCCAAGCGAGCTTGTTGCCAGAGTAAAGGCACATCTTTCAAGATATGAAAGACTTGTTAACACAATTGCCATTGATAATGAGATTATTGAAATTCGTGGAATTAAGATTGACAAGACAGCAAGAAGAGTATTTGTAAATGGTGAAGAGAAGCTGTTCACAACAAAAGAGTTTGATTTACTTACATTTTTGGCAGAACATCCTAATCATGTTTATACTAAAGAAGAGTTGTTCAAGGAAATTTGGGACATGGATTCTATCGGAGATATTGCAACTGTAACAGTTCATATTAAAAAAATCAGAGAGAAGATAGAAATGGATACAGGCAGACCTCAGTATATTGAAACAATATGGGGAGTTGGTTACCGCTTCAAGGTGTAATATTCGGGGCACGGCCATTGTATATAATGCATATGCAGTTTAATGTGTTTAGATAAACAGGGAGTTGAATCACTAGTTACCTGGTGATTCAGCTCCCTGAAATATTTTATATTGAATTCATATTAAGTGATTATGCCATAAGTGCTGCTATAAATGAAAAAAAGAAAATTACTACGTTGACAACAACACCAATTATTAAGAAAATTCTGGCTGTACGTCTTTTGCTTTCAAATGTCTGCATATCGCCATTCTTGTATGCAGTATTGGCAGATGATGAATTGTAAAGAGCAAGACCACCCCATAAAACACCACAGAAAATAAGCTCAAGAATTGACAGAATAAGGTAAGTAGATGATCCTGGTGGGTCTGAAGGCATCTGATTGTATCCGCCGTATGGATTATAATTGTTCTGACCATAGTTGTTAGGAGTAGGACAATTATAGTTGTTCTGGTTGTACCCATTATTCTGGCCGTAAGTGTTCTGGTTGTAA
>JAUNPK010000038.1 GCA_030536855.1 Eubacteriales bacterium | reverse complement strand
TTCTGTTTCTAAGTATGTTGGAAAATTTTGTCCGTGTTTTCTATAACGGCTTAAAATCACTTGCAGGATGTTTGCACACCGGACAGATATAATCCTCAGGAAGAACGTCTCCCTCATATATATATCCGCAAACAGTACATATAAAGCCTTTCTTCTTGTCATCTGTCTTTGGAACTGTCTTTATATTTTTCTGATAATATGCATAAGTTACGGATTCCTCATCAGAAATAACTCCGGCATCTGTCACGGAAGCCAGAAAAAGTGTGTGGGTTCCTAAATCTGTTGCCGAAATAACTTCAGCAGAGATAAATGCATTACACTCTGACTCAATATATACAATTCCATTATCTGCACGTTTGTACTCAATGGATTCAAGTTTATCCACTTCCGATCCGCTCTGGAATCCCCAATGCTTGTAGGTTTCAAACTTTGAGCCTGTTGTAAGAACACTCACGTTAAACTTTCCCGTTTTAACAATCATGTCATGAGTATAATTATTCTTATTCACTGCCACCAATATTCTGTTAGGGTCAGTAGTAACCTGTATTACTGTGTTAACTATACATCCGTTATCCTTCTCTCCATCCTTTGCTGTCAAAATAAACAAACCGTATGACAACTTATACATTGCTTTCTTATCCATGAACTGCCTCCTTTTATTCTATATTTTATATAACTCCGGATTTCTCCATTGCCTTTTTGCACTTGCTTATCTCACGCACAAGTATAGGATTAAGTACTTTTACCTTCTCAACATCATTATCTTTTGCTGCTATCTCTAATGTTCTTGCAAGCTCTGATAATTCATTTGCTCCAACTGTGGCAGAAGTGCTCTTCAATGCATGAACATCTACCTGGTAAAGTTTTAATGTTTCCTCATCCTCAATATCTTTCATATAATTCAACAGCTTCTTTAATGTAGGCTGAAGATTACCATAAAACTCCTTTAAAATATCCAGAACAAGGTTCATATCTCCAAGATACTCATAAGCCGTATTCATATCAAAATGCTCTATTTTAATATCATCTATGGACTTTATTTCTGCACCTTTTTGTGGGTTGCTTATGCTTTCACCAACGTTATCTTCCACGGTAATATTATCAGTATCTTGGTCACTTCCCTTTGAATCATTGGTATTTTCAAAATGAACCATATATTCCGGCAGATACTTAATTATCATATTATCCAAATCTTTTGGTTTAATCGGCTTTGATAAAAAGTCATTAAAGCCTTCCATCATATACTCTTCCCTTGCACCCATTGACGCGTTGGCAGTGAGCATAATAATTGGCGTATTATCACAGATATGCAGTTTCTTAATAATACGATACGTTTCTATACCGTCCATCTCAGGCATCATGTGGTCAAGAAATATTATGTCGTATGAGTTATTCTTTAACAGCTCAAGACACGATCTTCCGCTGCTGGCCTCCGTTACTCTTATGCCGGAATTTTTCAGTAATCCCATAAATACTTTACGGTTGGATTCATTATCATCAACCACAAGTATTTTTGCATCAGGAGCAGTAAAAGACTGGGCGAACTTGTACTCTTTAGATGACTCTTCAATTCTTTTCTTGAAATCTCCTAATGACTGTTTATCAACCACCTTCTGTCTCAGAGTAAAATAGAAATCACTTCCCTTTCCATACTCACTCTTTACCTTTAATTCGCTTCCCATCATTTTAAGGAAAGATACACAAATGGACATTCCCAGACCCGTTCCCTCTATGCCTCGTGTATGTTGCTTGTCAAGTCTTTCATATCGTCCGAATAACTTATCAATATCCGGCTCTTTAATTCCTATTCCTGTGTCTTTTACCGAAAAATTAATTTCAGCATTTTCATCATCAACCATGCTGGCAGATACTGTAAATGTGATACTTCCCACATTTGTATATTTTACCGCATTAGATAAAATATTCAGCAATACCTGACGTATTCTAACATCATCTCCAAAATACATCCTTGGCATATCAGAATCTATATTGAATATAAGTTTTAAATCCTTATCTGAAGCCCTTACATAGGTCATATTCCACAAGTCATTAAACAAACTGCTTATATCATATTCCACCGGTATAAGTTCCATTTTTCCAACTTCTATCTTAGAGCTGTCAAGAAGATCATTAATTATATTTAGAAGAGAATCTGCAGCTCTTTTTACATCAGTGGCATATTGCTTAATATTCTTATCATCACTCTCTCTTAGAATCATCTCATTCATTCCAAGAATTGCATTAATAGGTGTCCTGATTTCGTGGGACATATTAGCAATAAACTGGGTCTTAGCCTTATTGGCACTTACAGCCCGAACCTTATCATCCAGATTTTTCTTTACATATCGAATCATAGATGCCACAACCAGCAAAAGAATAATCAACAGCTCCGCGTCTACATATATACTGCTGTACCATACTCCATCCTCTACAACATACATTATTACCTGAATGAAACAACCAATAATAAATATAAACAATGCTATGCCCGCAATCAGATATTCTTTAAATTTTCCTTTAATTACGTCAATGGACATTGTAATAATAATGCAAACTACAGATATACTTCCGGTGAGATAATTAAGATACTCCAAAGTCTGCAATTTTAATAGTCCTGTCATATATGTTACAAGCGTAAAGACAAATCCTGATGCGATTACGTATTCTAACGCCAGATGTACTTTATGACGTCTCTGTTCCTGGATTCTATCCGAATACATAAGCAGCGGAAGTGGAAGCAGCGCCCATGTAAAGGATGATAAATCCCTCATTGCTGACATATTATTGCTATATAGCTGTCTCATCATGTCGTTGGAATTACACCACAGAGTCAGCAGTACAGTAGCCCACACCAGGTACTTATAATACATTCTTTCCCCAATTTTCTTTTCTACTATCGCTGTGATTAACAGGATAATAATTCCCAACATCATTATGTAAAATGAAATACCAACTGATAGTATATGTCTTGATAATGTGAGGCTAAAAAGTGAATATTTGTCTCCTATATAACTTTCGTCAACCTTAAGCTCATCCTGCCCTTCACAAGGGATAATAACTATATGTAACTGCTTTCCCTCATCACCTTGACGAAGTTCAACATAAGCATATCCATAAGTAGGAGTGTCGCCAAATACCATCTTCTCCTGTTCTCCGAATCTGCACCTTAATTCATCCCCCACATAAAAATCCGCTCTGTATCCTCTAACCCAGAACATTAAGTTCATACCTGCAAGCTGCATCTGAGGCAAATCCATACTTAATGAAATATTATTGCAACTTTTCATCTCATAAGAAAATGTTGGATCCATATTGATTGATTCGTCTCCGTCCGTCAATACCCATCCTTTTTCTACTTTCTGATAATGAGCAGCTTTGAAATCATTCTCATTTGGAAAGACATACATGGCACACAACGTGTATATTGCAATAATCCCCATAAGGCATCCGAATATAATTCGAATTGCTCTTTCCTTTGTTATCCTCTTCATAATTTACCCACTCACGAACATATTATTTGATGTACATATCTCCATCTTATAGATGTCACCTCATATCACATCATCACGAAATAGCTAAAGTAAATATAACATGAATAACATATTTTCACAAGGGGAATATCATTACATACGCGCATACATACGCGCAGTCGCCTATATCATTACATACGCGCGGCCGTCACGACACAAATCTATAATATCACCTATCAAATGGCATCCAGAGCCTGCGCCACATCAGCAATAAGATCCTTCTTATCTTCCAGTCCACATGAAATTCTGATAAGTCCTGCCGGTACTCCCGCTGCCTTAAGCTGCTCATCATTCATCTGACGATGTGTTGATGTAGCAGGATTTAAACAACAAGTTCTTGCATCTGCAACGTGTGTTTCAATAGCAGCAAGCTTGAGATTCTTCATAAACTTTTCTGCAGCAGGTCTTCCACCTTTAAGTTCAAACGAAACAACCCCACATCCTCCATTAGGCATATACTTCTTTGCAAGCTCATAATATTTATTAGAAGGAAGCGTCGGATAATTAACATATTCAACCTTGTCATGGGACTCAAGGAACTCTGCCATTGCCTGTCCATTCTCAACATGTCTTGGCATACGAACATGAAGAGATTCAAGTCCAAGATTAAGGATATATGCGCTCTGAGGTGATTGAACACATCCCAAATCACGCATTAACTGCGCAGTACATTTTGTTATAAAGGCTCCTTCCTTACCAAATCTTTCTGCATATGTAACCCCGTGATATGAATCATCCGGTGTACACAATCCCGGGAACTTGGCTGCATGAGCCATCCAGTCAAAATTACCACCATCAACAATAGCTCCTCCGATAGCAGCCCCATGTCCATCCATATACTTTGTTGTTGAATGAGTGACAATATCTGCGCCCCACTCAATTGGTCTTAAATTTACCGGTGTAGGAAATGTATTATCTACAATAAGTGGTACTCCATGCTCATGAGCCGCCTTTGCAAATTTCTCTATATCAAGTACTGTCAATGCCGGGTTAGCAATAGATTCACCAAACACTGCTCTGGTATTATTCTGAAATGCCGCGTTAAGCTCTTCTTCTGTGCAGTCGGGGTCAACAAACGTAACATCTATCCCCATCTTCTTCATTGTTACAGATATCAGATTAAATGTACCTCCGTAAATTGACGATGAGGAAACAATATGACTTCCAGCCTGGCATATGTTAAATAGCGCAAAGAAATTCGCTGCCTGCCCTGAGGAAGTAAGCATTCCTGCTGTTCCTCCTTCTAACTGCACTATCTTTGATGCAACGAGGTCATTGGTTGGATTCTGAAGTCTTGAATAAAAGTAGCCCTCTGCCTCTAAATCAAAAAGCTTTCCCATATCCTCACTTGTGTCATACTTAAATGTAGTTGACTGATAAATCGGTATTTGACGAGGTTCACCATTGCCCGGAGTATAACCTGCCTGTACACACTTGGTATTAATTGAATAATCTTTCATAATTCCTCCACTATATTTAATTTAATATCTTGTAATAAGCTATACACACATCTGTGATTTTATCACATCTCCCGGATATTTTCATCATCATTTTTTTCATCATTAATCTCTTCAACATCACTTTTTTTATCCACAACTATTTCACCATCTATTTTTTCGTCATCTGATTTCGAGCCCTTAATGTGACCATACTTAAGGTAATTCTTCAGTACAAATAAGAATCCTATACTTATTACTGATAACAGGTTATCCAGAGCAGAATTGTTTCCTATAATCATATGTCTTGCCAGAAGGAATAAAATAACTTCTATTACATTATCAACACTAGGTTTGCATAACATCTTTATGAACTCTATTCCTACAACAAGTACAAATACTTCTTCAAGGAATATGAAGAAATGATCCGTTCCTCCCGCAAATAATATAATTTCCTTAACTTTTGGTATGTACATAACAGTGGAAATAATCATAGCAATTCCTACTGCAATAGCTATAACCAGTTCCATAATATCTGTTATTATAAAAAGAATTCTACGTATCTTATCCATAATCATCTCATCCTCCTTCTTTCCCATATTATCATATTAAAAGCATTTAATATAGATTATATCTTGATTTTGGGGATTATTTTTAGCTATATTCAGCAGAATTCAAACCGGAAGTTAGTTTTGCAATCAACTTAATATTTATAATGTTTATAATTGTTTAACAATAAAGACAATCTTAGGACATATTTCGTATATATAATAGAGTCATAAGTTAAGAGGCCGGTTTTATTATTTCAAAGTGTGTTGTAGTTGAATCGGCTTCGCCTAAAAACATCTCAGTTTTGAGTTTATATACAGACTGTTTCATATTTTCTTTCCTCTTTGCCAGTGCCGGGTTTTACGCTGCCCGGCATTGGTTTTTTATATGTTGCAGACAGAAATGTTTCAACTTTTATTTCATAAACTCTGTGGTATGCTTTCTCATCCATATAGGAAATAGATTCCGCTGACATGCGTAATTTTCTCTCTGCTTAATGGCAATTGCATCAAAAAAGGTTCTCCACATCTTCGTATATTCATCTTCCATAAATTCTGTTCTCTTAAGACTATTCATTTCGTCTTCCGTTAATACACGCAGGTAGTTCTCCTCGTCCTTTGAATGGACAACAGCAATACTTCTGTTATCATCTATAATAAGCCAATATTCAGAAGGCATCCTGTCAGCAAAATGCTGTCCCACAATACTTATTACGTTGTTCTTAGGCTCCAGATGACATACATATAACTTATTATCAAGGGAATTAAATCTTGCAAACTCCTTAAAATGACAGGCTTCGTTGCCAACATTTCTCCTGATTTCCATTATTCTGGATACAGCAGGGACAGTATATTGGTATATAACTAAAGCCCCCTTTTTAAAACCTTCAACCAAAAATCTGTATATGGAATCCAAGGCATCTTCTTCAGCCGATAGAGAGGCATAATATACATAATAAAATGCTTCCGTTGATATCTTATTTCTAATAGATCTTACTACCTTCTCAAACTTATCTTTATCATAATCCACATGGATGTATTCATCAAAAAATGTAACCTGTTCCACAGGTTCTCTAACTAAACGAACATTATCATGTCCGGATACAAGAGCCCCTTCCCATGCCGCATATATACAGCACATCATGTTTTCAAAGCCATCCTCACATGTATATATATGCATAACTTCATACACCTGCTTCCATCTTAAAATCTGTGAACAAGGACATCTGGGTGTACTTCTCATTCTGGTGGCTTATCTGCCAGTTTTCCTTGTTATTATCTTCAATTAATCTTTGAGAAATATATCTTTCTTCTATAGGCGTGTTATACATCATACGTCCGTTACACATAATAAAATAATGTGCCCGCTTTAAAACCACACCCATTTTCTTTAAACTGTCATAGTCAAGCTTCCCATATCTTCTGGAAGTAACAATGCGCTTTGCTGACTTAGGACCTATGCCGGGTATTCTGAGCAACAAATCATAGCTTGCAGTCTGAAGCTCTACCGGAAACATTCCAAGATGCCGCAACGCCCAGTCACACTTAGGGTCCAGCTTTTCATTAAAATTAGGTCTGTCTTCAGATAATAGTTCCTCTGCCCTAAACCCGTAAAATCTAAGCAGCCAGTCAGCCTGATACAGTCGATGTTCCCTAAGTAACGGCACAGACGTGTCCAAGGATGGCAATTCATTATCATCATTGAGAGGTATATATGCTGAATAGAACACCCTTTTTAAATCAAAATGCTGGTATAACTGCTGTGTTGTCTTTATCAGAGTCAAGTCCGTCTCAGGGGTAGCCCCGATAATAATCTGTGTACTCTGACCGGCAGGGGCAAATGCTCTTGTAAGGCTGCTGTTATCTCCCGCAGAAGGAAGAAATGTATTATCAGTGCTCAAAGAGTTCTTAATGCGGTAATCTCCCAATCTAATCTGCTCATCCCCTGATAATTGAGTCTTTATGTTGTCCTTATTGAAAATGCTGTTGGTGAGATGCTTATTAATATCACTACGCTCCATACGGGCACCTTTCCCGATTGCAACTCTGTGTGATGCTATGGTATCCGTAATCTTTCCCATAGGATCTAAAATGGTCTTAAAGGACTTATTAGGCGCAAGTCTTGATAAACTCTCAGCTGTAGGCAGTTCCATATTAACACTTATACGATCTGCAAGATAACCTGCTGCAGAAATAAGTTCATCCGGAGCTCCGGGAATTGTCTTCACATGAATATAACCATTAAATCTGTACTTTGTTCTCAACAAAAGAAGTGTCTCACACATCTTCTCCATTGTATAAGCAGGATTCTTAAGTACTCCCGAACTTAAAAACAATCCTTCTATATAATTGCGCTTATAAAATTCTATCACCAGCCGGCATAGTTCATCCGGCTCAAATGCTGTTCTTACCACATCATTGGAACATCTGTTAATACAATACTTACAGTCATACACGCAATGATTAGTCATAAGAACTTTCAACAGTGATATACATCTGCCATCAGCAGCAAAACTATGGCATATACCTGATGATACGCTGTTTCCAAGAGCTCCCTTCTTTCCCTTGCGGTCCACGCCACTTGATGTACATGCCACATCATACTTTGCCGCATCTGCCAATATCTCTAATTTCTCATTAGTTGTTAAACCTGAATCTATTTCGAACATATGTTTATTATACAAACATTCGTTCGATTTATCAAGAGGATTGCTTAATATTTATAAAATATTTTTTCTTGCATTCTTTGTACCAATACAATATCATTTTAACTATACTGGTAATCTATAAAAATATAGTTAAAGTACAGTCAACATTGATTGTATGACAGATTACATTTTTAAAGTTATATTATAGGCGTTTGCGAAACTCTGTGATTTAATACTGTACGTTGTGCAATTATACTATGTTACCGCTAGGCACGCTCTCGCTGCTTGCTGCTCACAGCGGTGCATAAACGGCTAAAATACAGCCGCTAAGCACCGGTGGCAGCAAAACACCTAGCTTGCAACATAGTATAATTGCACAACTGTTCAGCACCAAAAAGGTGTTTCGCAAATGCCTAAGTCATACATTAATAATGGAGAGGGGGAACTAAATTTATGGAATATATTATCGAAGTGGAGAATTTAACCAAAAAATTTGGTCACAGAACGGTTCTCAACAACATTAATATGCATATAAGACCCGGCGAAATATACGGATTTATTGGAAGAAACGGTGCAGGAAAAACTACCGCCATGAGGATAATTCTTGGCCTGACCCCTATGAATTCAGGACGGATACGTCTTTTCGGCGGAGATAATCTTGCCTCTGCAAGACGCTGTATCGGATCACTTATCGAAGCTCCCGGGATTTATAACAACTGCACCGCTTACGAGAACATGAAACGGTTTTCCATTATATACGGCGGAAGTGATGCGGACATCAGGAATCTGCTTAGTATGGTGGGTCTTGGTAATACCGGAAATAAAAAGGCAGGTCAATTTTCTCTTGGTATGAAACAAAGACTGGGAATAGCCCTTTCCCTTCTTGGCGGTCCCAGCATTCTTATTCTTGATGAACCTATCAACGGTCTCGATCCTGCCGGAATAAAAGAAATAAGAGACATTATTCTTAATATTAACCGCCAGTTTGGTGTTACATTTTTAATATCATCCCACCTTCTGGATGAACTTTCCAAAGTGGTTACCACCTACGGAATTATTAACAACGGAGTAATGATAGAAGAAACCCCTGCCAATGTCCTTGCGGAAAGATGTAAGCAGACTGTTAATCTTGCCACCGGGGCTGACCCGGGGCAGGTAGCTGACTTTTTATGCAACAATGGTCTCATACATAATTACGGTTTTTCCAACGGATACATACAGATTTATGATCAAAATACTAATATACCTGCTATAGTCCGGAGTCTGACATCCCAAAATATTGATATTTACGAGGTTGCCCATGTTAATTCCGGTTTGGAAGATTATTTTATACAGAGGTTATAGTTTTACACAAAATCCTCATACACGGAAATAATGGGTTAGATAACCAGAAATGGAGATAAATATGGGAAAATTATTAAAATTAGAATTAAGAGTTATGTTCAGACAAAAAGGATTTTATATTTGCATGGCAGTTTCTCTTCTGTTAATGTTTCTCAATTACCAAGCTCTCTATATCATAGATAGTATCAAAGGATATGATTCTATAATGGGAATTCGGTCTGCTGTTAACAGAAGTTCTCTGTCCTTGATTTTGGGAATCATGGTTTCAATTATCACCTGTAATGATTTCACCAACAATACTATTAAGAATATCTATTCCAAGGGTTATTCAAGAACTGTAGTATACTTTACCAAATATATTTCGAGCCTTCTTGGCACATTGATATATGTTATGGCAATTATGACATTTGGATTTGCACTGGGACTATACTTCACCGAAGAATTAGGTACCTTAAGCAGTTTAGAGTTTTCAGCTATTCTGTCCCAGATTATTGTTATAATAGCTATGCATTCGTTATATTATGCAATGGCATTTATCATAAGGAAAACCGGAGGTGCTGTAGCTGCATCTATATTTGTTCCTCTGCTGTTTTCTACGTTTTTCTTAATGGCTGATGTGTTAATTAAAGATAAAGATTTTTTATTGTCCAAATATTGGATAGATAATATTCTTTCGTCATTAACTTACAGCGACATTTCCTGGAGTTCAGTCTCAAATGGATTTATATTCGGAACGGTTTATATCGTAATATTTCTTTTATCAGGATATGGTTTGCAGAATCTTAAATGGGATTAAAGATACAACATGTGATGCAAGGTGCATTTAAAAACCGGGACAGGAAATTTTTAATTCCTGCCCCGGTAATTATTATTCTTCGTGTTTTATAACACTCTTGACTGCGGATAAGATTTTTATAGGATTACCATAACGCAGTGTTCCAAGTCTGTAAATCTTCGCGCCTATGAATCCCATTCCTAAAATACTTGCCACAAGTATTACAAATGATACTATTACTTCCCACAATTCTACGCTTCCCATAGCAACACGGGCAAACATGGCACTGTATGAGCTGAATGGTATGTAAGAAAGAACTTTCATCGCAACTCCATCCACGTTGGTAAGCTGGAAAAGTGAAATAAAATAAACAACCATAACAATGAGCTGTACATTTCCTGCAACCTTATTAATATCCTCTGTCTTAGAAACAAGTGCTCCAAGTGCTCCGTAAATAAATGTGTAAAATACCACACCACCCAGGCCAAAGAGACCAAATGTTGCCACAACATTTAACGGAATATCAAATAACATATCAAGGAAGCCATTCCATGCGTCCTGATTAACCTTGTAAGAGCCAAGAACACAGAGCATTATAAGTCCCGACTGGAATAATGCTGCCACCGTACCTGCCAATACTTTACCAAAGAACAAACTTCTTGTATCAGCGCTGGTAACCAGTACCTCAATTGTTCTGTTAGATTTTTCCTGAGTAACAGAGGTTGCCACCATAACCCCGTAAAAGATTATTATCATAAATATGATTATAACCAGTATGTAGCAATACCAGTAATTGCTTCCCATATCTTTTCCGATAATTGTTACTGTGTTATCAATCTGAGGATTAAAAGCCGTCTGAATTGCTTCATAATCAAGATTATTGTTTGCACAATAAACAATCTGGTTTATGGTAGTCATAATCTGAGTGAATACTACGTTGTTGCTGTCGTACATGCTCTTGTTGTAAACCACATATTCATAGCTTGTAAGACTGTTGACAATAAATCCACCCTCTGCTTCCTTACTCTCAACTTTATCCTTAATTTCTTTTTCCGAATTGCATTTTTC
Source organism: Eubacteriales bacterium (assembly GCA_030536855.1). GTDB lineage: Bacteria > Bacillota > Clostridia > Lachnospirales > Lachnospiraceae > Lachnospira. The sequence continues at coordinate 8,842 of JAUNPK010000038.1, read as the reverse complement.
AAATCTGTAATCTTCAAATGCACTGTCAAGAATGGAAATATCCGAAAATGCGCCTGTTTTATCATACAAAACAAGCAATTCCTTATCTGCCTGGTCAGTCTTATCATCCTGAACCTGTTCATTTTGTTCACTCTTTTCAGCCTTTCCTGTAAGACCTGATAAATCTATAAAGTTAGGAATGAACATAGCTGCTGCCGCAAGCAGTGCAATTAAAACAGTACTGAACATATACCCCTTATTTTTAAGATAGGTCATAATCTCATACTGCAATATAACCATAAATTTTTTCATAATTATAATCCCTCCTTTTCGCTATCCCCTGCTGTTGCAACGAATATGTCATTAAGTGAAGGCTTATATGTTTCAAAATGTTCAATGTTAACACCGCAACTGATTATTTTGTTTATCAGTTCATTTTTAGACAATCCTGATGTATTGCGAAGTATAAGCGCATCCTTTGTTCTTCCTGTTACATCCGCATCACCATTTAATTTATCTGCAAGGAGTGATTCAAGCTCATCCAAACTCTTCTGTTCATCTGATACAACAAGCTGATTTTTTCCGAACTCTCTCTTGATGTCATCCAACCTGCCTGAAAGGGCAACGTCTCCTTTATTTATAATAACAATATTATCGCAGAATTCCTCTACATAACTCATCTGATGACTTGAAAATATTACTAATTTTCCGTCTTCTATTATTTCTTTTACAACATCCTGAAGAATTTTGGAATTAACCGGGTCAAGTCCACTGAAGGGTTCATCAAGGATTACAATAGCAGGTTCACACACAAGAGTTGATGCCAGCTGAACCTTCTGCTGATTACCCTTTGATAATGTCTCAAGTTTTCTGTTGATATACTCATCAATTTCCAGTCTCTTTAACCATTTCTTAGTATTCTCAATTGCCCTTGCTTTTGAAACCCCTCGTATTCTTGCAAGATACACAAGCTGTTCAAGAACTGTCTTTTTAGGATATAACCCTCTTTCCTCAGGAAGATATCCAATTATATGTTTCTTTGGATTAAACTTCTCCCCGTCAAGATACACTTCTCCGGAATTAGCATGAAATACATCCATAATAATTCTGATTGTTGTTGTTTTTCCGGCTCCGTTTCTACCCAGAAGTCCAAGTGCACTGCCACTTTCAACTTCAAAAGAAATGCCGTGAAGAACTTCATTCTCACCAAAGGTTTTGGTCAGATTTCTAACTTCAAGTTTCATAACCTTTCTGCTGAATAATATTCAGTTTCTCCTCTCGTAATAATTTATTAAATAAATATACGTTAAGAATATCAAAGTATGCAATTATTGTACATAGTTTTTTACATTGACACATTCTTTAATCTATGTTATTTTTTTTAGGACAAGAGCGTCCTGCATCAAGTTGCATGACGCTTTTTTTAGGTAGTTTTATAATATGGGAGGAATATTAGTATGAGCATTAATGATATCTGCATTGTAATTGCAATTTTGTCATATCTTAGCTTAACAATTTTTATTGGTTTTAAATTCAGCAAAAACAATTCCAATACAAAGGAATTTTATCTTGGAGGACGTAAAATGGGTCCGCTTGTAACAGCCATGAGCGCCGAAGCCAGTGATATGTCAAGCTGGTTACTTATGGGACTTCCTGGCGTTGCCTACCTTTCAGGTGTGTGCGATGCAGCATGGACAGCTATTGGTCTTGGAATCGGTACCTGGCTTAACTGGCTCTTTGTATCAAGAAGACTTCGCCGCTACTCAAGCAACATCGGAGCCATTACTGTTCCGGATTTCTTCTCTAAGAGATTTCATGATAAAACAAATGTTATAACAGCAATTTCTGCTTTGATTATCATTATTTTCTTTGTACCATACACAGCTTCAGGTTTTGCTGCATGCGGCAAATTATTTAAAGCTCTTTTTGGTGTAGATTACACCGTTGCCATGATTGTATCAGCAGTTGTTATTGTTTTATATACAATAATGGGAGGTTTCAAGGCAGTATGTACCACTGACCTTATCCAGAGCATAGTAATGTCCATAGCATTAATCACCGTTGTATGTTTCGGCGTTTCTTCTGCAGGGGGATTTGGTGCAGTTGTAGACAATGCCATGTCATTACCGGGATATCTTTCAATGAATGCAACACATAATGCTGCAACCGGTTCTGCATCCCCATACGGATTTATCACAATAATATCCACCATGGCATGGGGTCTTGGTTATTTTGGTATGCCACACATCCTTGTACGTTTTATGGCAATTGAGGATGAAAAGAAGCTTGTTCTTTCCAGAAGAATTGCTACAGTGTGGGTATTTATAGCTATGTCTGTTGCCATCTTTATCGGTGTTGTTGGTCTTGCAATGAGCAATTGTGGTGCTATGGAAAATCTTTCAGACAGCGAAACAGTTATTATTACAATTGCAAATATTATCAGTAAATACGGCATATTTGCCTCTCTTCTGGCAGGTGTTATATTAGCCGGTATTCTTGCTGCTACAATGTCTACAGCAGACAGCCAGATGCTTGCTGCTGCATCAGGTTTTTCTGAGAATATACTTAAGGATTTCTTCCATATAAAAATTTCGGAAAAACAAAGCATTATTGTTGCTAAATTAACAGTTATCGGAATTGCCATAATCGGCGTATTCCTTGCAAGAAACCCTAACTCAAGTGTATTCCAGATTGTATCCTTTGCCTGGGCAGGATTCGGTGGAGCCTTCGGTGCATTGGTTCTTTGTTCATTGTTCTGGAAAAGAACCACTCTGGCAGGTGCCTTATCCGGTATGATATCCGGCGGTGTTTTCGTATTTATATGGAAATTCCTTGTTCGTCCTTTAGGGGGAGTATGGAATATATATGAACTGCTTCCTGCATTTATCGTATCATTAGTAGTTATTATCATTGTAAGTCTTATTACTAAGTCTCCTGATAATACTATTATTGATGAATTTGAAGCAGCCAAATAATAGTTTAGTAAATACTAAACAAATGCTTGATAAAAATACATAGGTACACAAAAACAGGAGTTACTCCACCAAGATTATATTCAATAATCACGGTGAAACAACTCCTGTTTTTTATATTATGCATTTATATTTCTATTTATCTTTCTGATCTCTGTCCAATATTTATTTACAATCAGCATTTATATCTCTGTATGCCGGATATCCATATGCACCCTCTGCACTTTTAACGGCCTTCATAATAGCCTCACACATCACTCTGGCTGATAATGTTCCAACCATATCAAGGTCTGCCTGTACATTTCCCACCGAAAGAGCATATATACTGTCACCATCGGCTGATGTATGCACAGGACAAATGGATCTGGCATAACCGTTGTGAGTCATTCCTGCCACCTTACACAACCTGCTTTTATCAAACTTTGCATTAGTAATCACGGCCCCTATTGTAGTATTTCCAACGAATTTATTCTCATGTACCTCGTATGAACTATACACATAATCTTCACTGTCTTCAAAGTTTTTCTTATCTTCTGCCAGCATTCCCGCTATCTTGGTTCCTGTCTTGTAATCATATATATCTCCCAGTGAATTTACAACTACAACAGCACCCACTTTCAAGTCTCCTATCTGAACAGCAAAGCTTCCTATTCCCGACTTCATACAGTAATCCATACCCTTTACTTTGCCTACCGTAGCTCCCACACCGGCTCCGTAATTTCCATCCTTATAATTATTTTTGTAGGCATTTTCACAGGCCTCATATCCCATAGCTTTGTCCGGTCTTATATGGGAATCCCCCACTGTAAGATCAAATATATCCGACTGGCATACCAACGGAACCTTAGCAATACCTACATCAAATCCAATTCCCTTTTCTTCAAGATACTGCATTACGCCTCCTGCGGCATCAAGTCCATAGGCGCTTCCTCCACCTAACAGTACCCCATGTATCTGCTGCGCATTTGCTGTAGGCTTAAGCAGCTCACTCTCTCTTGAAGCAGGTCCTCCCCCTCTTACATCAAGTCCCGCACACATCCCGGATTCACTTATAATAACCGTACAACCTGTCCCCGCTGCATCATTTTGTGCATTTCCAATTTTTATATTTTCGATTTCTTTAATATCAATTACTTTCATATCTGTTTCTTTCATAATTCCGCCTGTTTCCTCTTTCATAGTTCATCTTTCATATTTTTTTATGCTTTTCTTTTATGTTTTTTTCCTGTGTATTTTTAAGCCGGACTCATCCACATTTTTCAATTTAAAATATACCACCAGCCGAACTTATTATCAAATATAAAACAGTTTAATTAATATGATGACCAGCTTGCTGGTTATTCTCAAAATGCCCAAAATCTACGACTCTATATTCCATGAATATCCCCTCTCTATAACTCCGCATCCGATTTTTGTTCCTGAACCGCCGGAAGGCTGTGTTGTAAAGTCATCCATCATTTCGTGAATGACAATAGATTTTCCTATAATTTCATCCACGGTAAATCTCCTGTCATAAAATGATATCCACGCATAACCACCATTACCCAGCAGTGGCGGCAAATCTCCCACATGATATGGATGCTCCGTTTTCTCCGGATTATAATGGTTTCCCGTTTTATCAAAGGGCTGGGTACAATTTCCGAATTCATGAATATGACATCCAAAAAAACCTGATTCTTCCTTCTTGTGCGGAAGTCCGTCCACTTCTATATTCACCACCACTCCACCAAAAGATACATTATAAAATTCTGCTATACCTCTAAGCTCAGAATAATCCTTATTACCGGCTATTCTTGCAATGGCATTGGGCTTATTTTTTAAAATCATATAAAGAAACATAAAATATTCCGTTTTTTAATTAATATATGTTGAAAATGTGGTGATGTTCTTTTTAATGTGATATTATTAGTCTTACACTAAATAAGCGGTAATAAGATAATCGGGAGATTATAATCCAATGGGACTGGTTCAGTCTGCCGGTTACGGTGTAGCCCAGAAGCTTGTTTCTTTTATAATGCTTGTGCCATCATCTATTATGCAGTCTGTTTCTGCATTTTTAATCCGTATCCCTGTGTCCATTATTATGTCAAGGCTGCCTAATACTTCACTTATGCTGGTAGGACTTGCCACACCAATTACAACAGTCTATGGAATCATTTTCTTTGTTATATGTTTTGCAGGATTACGCAAAAAAGCAGCAAAAAAGCATTGAAAAACAATAATTCTGATTACTAAATCACATTGACCACACAATAATATTTATGTATAGTTTTGTTATCAATATGGGAATATATATACCAACTATTAAATAAAATGCCTGTCTATGGCATAGATAAATTTTTACCAGGAGGAACTGATTATGACACCGGAATTGATACAAAAAGAAGCCTCAGAACTTCAGGATATTATAGTTTCAAACAGACGTTTTTTGCATACTCATGCTGAAACCGGTTTTAATTTGACTGAAACGGTTGCCTATGTAAAAAAAGAACTTGAAGAAATGGGATATGAACCTATGGAATGCGGAAAAGCCGGGCTTGTAGCCATAGCAGGCGGAAAGAAAGAAGGAAAAGTTTTTCTTATCCGAGGAGACATGGACGCACTGCCTATTAAGGAAGAAGCCGATGTTGATTTTCCTTCCGAGAACGGATGTATGCATGCCTGCGGACATGATATGCACACTTCAATGATGCTTGGCGCCGCAAGGTTGTTAAAGAGACACGAGGATGAAATTGAAGGTACGGTTAAGCTTATGTTTCAGCCCGCTGAAGAAATCTTTGAGGGTTCCAAGGATATGATTAAATCCGGACTTCTTAAAAATCCTGAAGTTGACGCTGCCCTTATGATTCACGTAATGGCAGGAATGCCTTTTGCTCCGGGCACTGTTATTGTCTCTTCTCCGGGAGTCAGCGCACCGGCAGCGGACTATTTTGAAATCAAGGTAAAGGGCAAAGGTTGTCACGGTTCTATGCCTAATAACGGCGTTGACCCGTTAAATGCTGCTGCTCACATTCTCATCGCTTTACAGGAAATTCATGCCCGTGAACTTTCAATGAGTGATCAGGCTGTTCTCACAATAGGAACTTTCCATGGTGGAACTGCTGCAAATGCGATACCTGACTCAGTTGTTATGGGCGGAAGCATTCGTACTTATGACGAAGAAACCCGCTCTTTCATTAAAACCCGTATGGAAGAAATCGCTACCGGAGTTGCCCGCTCTTTCAGAGCAGAGGCAGAAATAACTTACGGAAGTGGATGCCCGACACTGATTAATGACAAAGATGTATCTCTTTGTGCTGAGAAATATGTAAAGGAATTATTAGGACAAGGACGCGCATTTTCTGTTGCAGAATTGAATGCAATGAGCGGTGGCAAATCATCTAAATCTGCCGGCTCCGAAGATTTTGCTTATGTAAGTCAGGAAGTTCCGTCTATTATGCTTGCATTGGCAGCCGGACAACCGGAAAAAGGATATTCATATCCTCAACACCACCCGAAGGTAAAATTTGATGAATCCGTTCTTTCAGGCGGAAGCGCCGTATATGCTTATACTGCAATGCGTTGGCTTGAAGAACATAAATAAAATATTTAAAGGAGCTGCCCACTATTATTTAGTGATACAGCTCCTTTATGCTACACTTCAACACATTATGCCGGCCTTGCCAGATAATACCCCTGAAGCAGATCAATTTCATTTTCAACCAGAAAATCAAATTCCGCCTTTGTCTCTACTCCTTCTGCAAGAACCATCACACCTCTTTTGTGCATATAATCCAAGTAGTAAAAAAATTGTTCCTGCTTTTTAATATCTTCATTTATATTTGCAATAACTGTTCTGTCCAGTTTCACAATTCTCGGTCCAAATACATCCACTGCAATTATATTATTATTACCTGTGCCGAAATCATCCAGGGCAACCCCTAAATTTTTGTTGTTTAAAACCTCTTTTTTGTAATGCCACTTTTCCATATTAAGGGTTGTGTACTCCAGGATTTCTATTATTCCCTTCCCCTTTGCTTTACCAAAATACGCATTAAAAGCATCCTCTTCTTCTTCGGTAAAGGACTCTGCCGGAAATGAATTAATGGTAATATATTCTTTATATCCTCTGTTGTTATATGCTTTTACAGCTCCGAAGATTGTAGCCACTTCAAGAATATGTAATTTATCCTTTCTTCTATACTCATCTATCAGCTCCAGCACATTTTTTTCTTTAGGCCTCATTAATGCCTCATGTCCGAAAATTGTACTGCCGTCAGGATAAAATATAGGCTGGAATACGAAATCGATTTCCAGTTTATTCAATTCCTGTTTTAGTTCATCGCTTACCGGAAGTGTACTAAAATCAATCATAATCATTTCTCCTCTGTACAAGTAAAATACGGTTTATTTTTTTTTAAAAAATTCTCTTGTCTCCTTGGCTACAACTCCGCTTAGTGCAAATATAGCTATCATATTAGGGAATGCCATCATTCCGTTAAAGATATCAGCTATCGTCCATACTGCACTTACTGTCATATATGGGCCTATAAATACTGCTAATATGTATAACCAGCGGAATATCTTTACCCATTTCATATTACCGCCACTTAAATATTCAAGACACCGCTCACTGTAATAGTCCCATCCAAGTATTGTGGTAAATGCAAAAAATACAAGGCACAACATTAATATAAATGAGGAAATTTCTGATGGGAACGGAAGTCCCGCCTGAAATGCGTAAGAAGTAACTGCAACACCCTGCAATCCTTCTACCTGCCATGCTCCTGTTATTACAATTGAAAGTCCTGTAAGGGTACAGATGACAATCGTATCAATAAAAGTTCCTGTCATACTTACAAGTCCCTGTCTCACAGGCTCTTTTGTCTTGGCTGCCGCAGCCGCAATGGGTGCACTTCCCAGTCCGGCTTCATTGGAAAAGATACCTCTCGCAACACCCTTTTGCATTGCAACCATCATACTTCCCACTGCTCCCCCTGTAATAGCTTTAGGAGAAAATGCTGCCTTTACAATAACTCCTATAGCAGCCGGAACCTTAGTTATATTACCAATTACAAGAATCAACACAAAGGCTACATATATAATTGCCATAAAAGGCACAACTACCTGACTAACCTTAGCTATACGCTTTACACCACCAATTAAAACTGCCGCTACACAAACTGCCAGAACCAATGATGCTATAACTACAGACCATGAATACTCACCCAGAAACGGTAATATTTTTACACAATGCTCATTTAACGGATCAAAAAATCCATTAATAGCACTTGAAATTCCATTAACCTGGCTGAATGTTCCTATACCAAAAAGACCTACACACACTCCAAAGAATGCAAAAATCTTAGCCAGCCATTTCCATTTTTTCCCCATTCCCTGTTCAATATAATAGAAAGGGCCTCCCAGACTGTGCCCATCTTTATCAATGACGCGGTACTTCACAGCCAGCAACCCTTCAGAATATTTTGTTGCCATTCCAAAAAATGCAGCAACAATCATCCAAAACAGAGCTCCCGGTCCACCTGCACATACCGCAGTAGCAACTCCTACAATGTTCCCTGTTCCAATAGTGGCGCTAAGTGCCGTACACAAAGCTGCGAAACTTGAAATCTCGCCTTCTCCTTCTTCCTCATTCTTAACCATCCATTTCAGTGCGAGGGGAAGTTTTCTTATCTGTAATATTCCCAGACGAACCGTAAGTAATATTCCTCCCGCCAGAATAAGCGCCATTAAAGGGATTCCCCATACTGCGTTATCTAATTTCACAAGAAAATTATTTATCGTATTCCACATTCCAGACATTCCTCTCTTATTCCATCCATAAATCAAATCATGTTATTTAATTATATAGCGATTTTGTGTAAATATCCATATATTTCCCTTTTTATCGT
>JAUNPK010000037.1 GCA_030536855.1 Eubacteriales bacterium | reverse complement strand
GTAGATGAATTTACAGGACGTATTATGCCGGGACGTCGTTATTCTGACGGTCTGCACCAGGCTATTGAAGCAAAAGAGCACGTTAAAGTTAAGAGAGAAAGTAAGACTCTTGCTACAATCACATTCCAGAATTTCTTCAATAAATTTGAGAAAAAAGCAGGTATGACAGGTACAGCTATAACTGAAGAGAAGGAATTCCGTGGAATTTATAACATGGATGTCGTAGAGGTTCCTACTAATAAGCCTGTTATAAGAGTTGATCATGAAGACGCTGTTTATAAAACAATGAAGGGCAAGTTCAAAGCTGTTGTTGATGAGGTTGTTGAAGCTCACGAAAAAGGACAGCCTGTACTTGTAGGTACTATCACAATTGAGACATCAGAGCTTCTTAGTGAGATGTTAAGAAAGAAAGGAATACCACATAACGTATTAAATGCCAAGTTTCATGAAAAGGAAGCTGAGATTGTTGCAGAGGCAGGAAAGCATGGAGCCGTAACCATTGCTACTAACATGGCAGGACGTGGTACTGATATTAAACTTGATGATGAAGCCAGAGAAGCCGGCGGACTTAAGATAATAGGTACGGAAAGACATGAATCAAGGCGTATCGATAATCAGTTACGTGGTCGTGCCGGACGTCAGGGAGATCCGGGTGAATCAAGATTCTTTATTTCTCTTGAAGATAATCTTATGCGTCTCTTCGCACAGGAAAGACTTATGAGTACATTTAACAGACTTGGTGTGGGAGAAGATGACAGAATTGAGCATAAGTTCTTAAGCAGTGCAATTGAAACTGCACAGAAGAAGATAGAGACTAACAATTATGGTATCAGAAGCCATCTTCTTGAGTATGATCAGGTTATGAATGAGCAGAGAGAAATTATGTATGCTGAACGTAAGAGAGTTCTTAACGGAGAAAGCATGCGTAATTCTATTATGAAGATGATTACTGATTTTGTTGAGAGTGTTGTTAATCGATGCATAGGTGAGGACAAGGCAGCTGATGAATGGGATTACAATGAGATTAATGAACTTCTCCTTCCAACTATTCCCGTTGAGAGAGTAAAGCTTGATCCAAATATTAAGAACAAGAATGAGCTTATCCATGATCTCAAGGAAAAGGCAGTAAAGCTTTACGAGGATAAGGAAGCGTTGTTCCCGGAGGCAGAAACAATCAGAGAAATCGAGAGAGTTATTCTTCTTAAAGTTATTGACAGAAAATGGATGGATCACATAGATGATATGGATCAGTTAAAGCAGGGTATCGGACTTCAGGCTTATGGTCAGAAGGATCCTGTTGTGCAGTATAAGATGATGGGTTATGAAATGTTTGACGACATGACAAAGGCTATCACAGAAGATACTGTGAGACTTCTTATGCATATCCAGGTTGAGGAGAAAGTAGAAAGAGAACAGGTTGCCAAGGTTACCGGAACTAACAAGGATGAGGGAACTTCGGTTAAAGGCCCTGTAAAGAGAGTAGATAAGAAGGTATATCCTAATGATCCATGCCCATGCGGAAGTGGTAAGAAGTACAAGAACTGTTGTGGAAGACAGGCATAGATTGGGGGATTAACGTGGTTGAATTAGATCAGTTCCGTTTTAGAATATCGGGATATGATAAGCCTTTGGCTGAAATAAAGCAGTCGTTGGATCTTGATAATAAGAGCAAACGAATAGAGGAATTGGAAGCTGATATGGAGGCACCCGGTTTCTGGGATGATCCTGACAAGTCACAAAAGGCAATGAAGGAGTTAAAAGGGCTTAAGGATTCTTTTGAGAATTACAATGCTCTTGTATCCGGTCTTGAGGATGCCAGAACTTTAATAGAGATGGCAGAAGAGGCCAATGATGAAACATTGATTCCTGAAATTGAGGAAACAATTGATGGTTTTGAAGAGAAAATGGATAATCTTAGAATTGATACTCTTCTGTCAGGAGAGTACGATTCATGTAATGCAATTCTGACGCTTCATGCAGGTGCAGGAGGTACAGAGAGCTGTGACTGGTGTCAGATGCTTCTGCGTATGTACACAAGATGGGCAGAAAAGCATGGTTATGAGACAGAGACTATAGATTATCTTGAGGGAGAAGAGGCAGGAATTAAATCGGTAACGATAGAAGTTACAGGAGATAATGCCTACGGACATCTTAAATCTGAACATGGTGTGCACAGACTGGTAAGAATTTCACCATTTAATGCAGCCGGAAAAAGACAGACATCCTTTGTTTCCTGCGATGTTATGCCGGATATAGATCAGGATGTTGATATACAGATTAATGAGGACGATTTGAGAATCGATACATATCGCTCAAGTGGTGCCGGAGGTCAGCATATTAATAAGACATCCTCAGCAATAAGAATTACACATTTGCCAACCGGAATTGTTGTTCAGTGTCAGAACGAAAGATCACAGCATCAGAACAAAGATAAGGCCATGCAAATGTTAAAGTCTCGTCTGTATTTGATGAAACAGGAGGAAAATGCCCAGAAATCATCTGATATACGAGGAGATGTTAAAGATATTAATTTCGGTAACCAGATTAGAAGTTATGTGCTTCAGCCATATACTATGGTGAAGGACCACAGAACTAATAAGGATATCGGAAATGCAGCCAGTGTATTGGACGGAAATATAGATCCGTTTATCAATGCATATTTAACTTGGATCAGTACGGGAAAAACTGAAGATTAGGTAATGTGAAAGGAGTATGCTATGGCAGATTACATGAAACCGGTAGTTTTTGGGCTTGGGAATCAGAAGTTTGGAGTAGACATCAATCTTGTACAGTCAATTGAGGACCGGATTAAAATTGTACCGGTTCCTAATGCTGTAAAATACGTTAGTGGTATTGTTAATATGAGAGGGGATGTAATTCCTGTATTCAGCCTGAAGAAAAAGTTTGGAATGGATGAGGATTCATTGAACAAGGGCGAGAACATGATTATTGTAAATTTGCCGGATATGAAGCTTGCTCTTGAGGTAGACTCAGTTCTTGAAATAGGTGACATTGACAAGGATAAAATAGTTGAAATGCCACTGATTGCTAAAATGCAGGGTACAGAATATCTTGACAGGGTGGCAGAGGTTGATGGAGATCTTATAATTCTTCTGGATGTAATAAAGATACTTACAGAAGAAGAAGCAGACGGAGTAAAAAAATTTGCTGAAGAGATGAATAAAGATAATTAAACTATTACAAGAGTGAGGACATAACAATATGAATAATAAAAAGGGTTTTCAGAGAAATGCGGGAGTGTTGATGGCGGTGAGTTCTTTACCGTCCCCATACGGAATTGGAACATTTGGTAAAGATGCCTATGAATTTGTTGATTTCATGAGGGAAATCAACCATAAGTACTGGCAGGTTCTGCCTCTTGGACCGACAACTTATGGGGATAGTCCATATCAATCCTATTCGGCATTCGCAGGAAACCCTTATTTTATTGATTTGGATATGCTTGTTGAAGAAGGACTGTTACTTAAGTCAGAAGTATTAAGTATTGACTGGGGTGATGGCTTTATACCGGTAAATGTATCTGAAGATGATGCAATCAATCGCAGATATGCAAAGGATAAGGATACAAATCTTGGTGATGACAGATATGTAAGCTATGAAAAGCTATTTGGCGGTAGAAACACTATTTTAAGAAAGGCCTATGAAAGATTTAAAACAGAATATATCCGGACAAAAAAGACATTGGAAAAAGGACTTCCCCTGTATAAAAAATTTGATAATTTTATAAAAGAAAATTCCGAATGGATTTCGGATTATGCTCTGTTTATGGCCTTAAAAGAGTATTTTGGACAGGTTTCATGGGGAGAGTGGGATGAAGATATTAAATTTCGTAAGCCGGAAGCTATGGAAAGATATAGCTGCGAGCTGGCTGATGATATAGGATATTGGGAATTCCTGCAGTTTGAATTTTTCCAGCAATGGTGGAAATTAAAGACTTATGCTAATAGTTTCGGAATAGATATAATAGGGGATATTCCTATATATATGGGATACGACAGTGCAGATGTATGGGCTAATCAGAATCAGTTTCAACTGGATGAAAATCTCACACCTGTTAAAGTCGCAGGAGTACCACCTGATGCATTTTCTGATCTGGGTCAGAAATGGGGTAATCCTCTATATGACTGGGATAAAATGGAAAAGGATGATTATTCATGGTGGAGAAAGCGTATGAAAGCCTCTGCAAAGCTATATGATGTTATCCGTATTGACCATTTTATCGGCATAGTTAAATATTATGCCATTCCTGCTGATATGCCTGATGCAAGACAGGGAGAGTACAATCCCGGACCTGGACAAAAACTTATTGATGCTATTAATGAATCCATAGGTGATAAGAAGATAATTGCAGAGGATTTGGGAGTTATGGTACCTGAAGTGGATGAACTTCTACGGAAAAACAACTATCCGGGAATGAAAGTTCTTGAATTTGCTTTTGGTGGAGATAGGAAAAATACTCATCTTCCGTATAACTATGATACAAACACAGTATGTTACGGGGGAACACATGATAATGAAACTCTGCTGGGTTTCTTTAAAGACAGAAATGATTATGAACTGGGTTACGCATTTGATTATCTTGATACAAGAGACAGGGAGAAAATGGTGGATCAGGTGTTCAGAGCAGGATATTCAAGCGTTGCAGTGCTTGCAATATTTGCAGTACAGGATATTTTGAAGCTTGATAACTCTGCCAGAATGAATCTTCCTTCCAGTATGGGAAATAACTGGAAATGGAGAATGCAGAAAGGGCAGCTTAATCCTCAACATGTTAATGCAATGAGGTATCTTGCCAGTGTTTTTGACAGAGAAAGATAGAATATTTTCAAAGAAAAGCATCTACACCCTCCAAAAATGAAAAAAAATCACAAAATAGTACTAAGGTACTATTTACATATTCAAAAAAGGTGGTATATTTAATACAGAAAGCAAACAGAATATTTTGGCAAAGCAGTCGAAAGGCTGTGACGCAAAGCCAAGGGTCTTCTCCGAAAGGAATGACAGCCGGTTGCATTTATTTCAATCGCTTGACGCAAACAAGTGGTTATATGAATTTTGATTTAAAGCATCCGGAATCCGGATGCTTTTTTTAATACAGTAAATGTGATTCATAGAACGGGAGAAAAGATATGAAGAATTCAAAATTATTTAAAACAATTACAATAGCAGCAGCGGTAACAGTATTTAGCGTTGGTGGTTTTTTTGCTGTAAAGAACGCAGGAACAGTAAATTCATATGATGATAACGCAAAGAACAATGTTGCTGCATCAGTTAACAATAACGAATATTATGATGTTGCATCAAATGTGACAGAAGCAACAGAAGCAGAAACAGAAGCTGCAACGGAGGCTGTAGCTCAGACAGAAACACAGACAGAAGCAACAACAGAGGCTGTAGCTCAGACAGAGGCACAGACAGAAGTTGCAACACAGGCTCAGGTATCAGCACCTTCACAGGATGATGTTTACAGTGCTAAGGCTAAGGTTAATACAAATACATATGCTTCATATATCAATCAGGTATATTCTCTTATCAATCAGGAGAGAGCAGCAGCAGGTGTTAAGGCAGTAGCTCTTGATAATGATTTAAATGTTATGGCTTGCCACAGAGCAGTAGAGCAGGCTGACAAAAATTGGTGGGAAATTTCAGGTGGACATCACATCAGACCTAATGGTAAGCAGGCATCTTCAATATGTTATTACTATGGAGAGTATGGATACTTCGGTGAAAATATGGGAAGATTTTATGCAACACCACAGGACATAATGGCAGGATGGCATAACTCACCTGCACATTATCAGTGTATGGTTAGCGGAGACTACAACAGAGTTGGTGTAGGAGTTGCACAGGATTCAGAAGGATATTACTACTGGGTTGCAATTTTTATGGATTAATTGTACAAGCCTAGGAGTAGAAAGACATCAGATAGGAAAACAACTTTAATTTATTATATATTTGACAATTACATACCGATAGAAACAATGTATTTGCGGCATTGTTTTTATATAGACCCTCACATTCCTCTCCCGTTGTGTGAGGGTTTTTTTGCGTGGTGAAATTATGTGTGAGAAAATGAAAGCATCTTCATGTTAGCACAATATATTTAAAGAAAGAGGCAAAATGCTTATGAGAAAGTGTTCCCATTACAGGATTTGCTAATTCAATTGCTTCTGCAGCTATATGTACTTAAAATAAATACCTGATTTATTATGACGAATACAGGATATTTGTCTAAAAAGGATGTATACTGAAAATAAATATAATAAAGAAATGGGGGCGTAAAAGTGAAAAACAAAACAAAAGTAAAAAGTCTGAAGACTTCGCTGGTTAGTATTTGTGTTTTTTGGGGGCTGTTATATGTATCGTGATCGGATTAATTGGTATTGTAACAGTAAAATCTATCTCCAATGATGCATATGATAAGTATGCAACAGCTAAGGATGAAGGATATCGGACGGAAATCAAATCGCAGGTACAGGGGGTGCTGGCAGTGCTACAGGCAGAATATGATAAGGTTGCTGCCGGAGAAATTTCTGAGAAGGAAGCTGCGGAAATTGTCCGTGCTATGCGTTATCGGGATGATGAAAGCGGTTATTTTTGGATTGATGATGCGGATTACAATCTGGTAATGCATCCGATTCTGGCGAATCAGGAGGGTAAAAACCGTTACAAACTGGAAGACCAGAACGGTGTAATGATTATTCAGGAAATCATGAAAGTGTGTCAGTCTTCTGAAAGTGGTGGATATAATGAATTCTACTTTACCAAAGCAGATGGTGTTACAGTAGCACCTAAGGTTGCATATTCCGGTTATTTTGAGCCTTGGGGATGGGCAGTTTCCACAGGGGACTATGTAGACGACATGGAAGCAGAAATGGCATCTGTTAAGGAAGCTATTACAAATAAATTTCATCAATCCTGCCTGATCATGGGAATCTGCTGTGTAGTTTTGTTGATAATCACAGCATTGGTATCTCTGTATGTCGGTGAGATGGAGCGTCAGCGTCAGGGTATTACGACTGTGCTGGATACACTGAATTCACTGGCTCAGGACAACGCAGCTTCTTCCCAGGAAACTTCTGCGATGACACAGGAGCTTTCACAAACCATGAACAGGGCTAAGAATACAGTGGATGATTTGAGTAAGAGCATTGAAGAGCTACATACAGATGTGAACAGATTTTCTGTATAGTGAAATTGGTACATAGTAGGAATGTTCCATGATTTAGAGTCAGGACATGACAGGAAAATGAATTAGGCAAGGGGCTGTCGCATTAATGCGACAGCCCTTTTCGTGAATTGAATAATGGTATAGACATAGATTGTTAGTTAATTTAGAAGAATAATGGTGTGAAATAAGCATTTTATAATATTCAGACAAATCATATTCACGTTGCAGTTAAATTTGCAATTGCAAATATAGATTTTTCCCTTGCTTTAATACATGATATATGGTAGTATTCTCCCTACGGAGTACAATTGTCTTTCTAGGGGAAACATTATCCTAGCTATATAAAATGTTCATGAGGTTGATTATGAAGGATAACAGTAAGTATTATGTAGTAAAACAGAAAGCACTGCCTGAGGTATTATTAAAGGTGGCTGAAGCTAACCGTCTTATTGAAACAAGAAATATTTCGGTGGCTGATGCAACGGAAAAAGTTGGTATAAGCAGAAGCTCTTATTACAAATATAAGGAGGATATATTTCCTTTCAGAGATAATACTATGGGAAAGACGGTAACATTTGTATTGTCAATGGATGATGAGCCGGGGTTGTTATCCCTTGTTTTGAAAAAGGTTGCTGAATTTAAGGCTAATATTCTTACAATTCATCAGACCATACCTGTTAATGGAATAGCGTCTCTTACGCTTAGTGTTGAGATTTTACCTACAACAGGGGATTCTTCAATGATGATTGAAGAGATAGAGCAGCTTACGGGAGTGAGATATTTAAAGATATTAAGCAGCGATGCGTCGCTTTAATATACATTTTTTATAATTTAATAAAACTTGGAGGATAAAATGGCAAAAATAGCAGTTTTAGGTTATGGAACAGTAGGTTCCGGTGTGGTTGAGGTTCTTTCTGATAATGCTGAATCAATAGCAAAAAAAGCGGGAGAAACCATTGAGGTAAAAAGTGTTTTAGATATTAGGGATTTTCCGGGAGATCCAATTCAGGAAAAAATAGTTCATGATATTGATCTTATTGTAAATGATGATGAAATAGACGTTGTTGTTGAGGTTATGGGCGGAGTTGAACCAGCATTTACATTTGTAAAAAAAGCTTTGGAAGCGGGCAAGAGTGTATGCACTTCTAACAAAGCATTGGTTGCAGCACATGGTGCAGAACTTTTAGCTCTTGCAAAAGAGAAGAATCTTAACTTTATGTTTGAGGCGTCTGTTGGAGGCGGTATTCCTATTATCAGACCTCTTAACGGTTCTCTTACGGCTGATGAGGTTACAAAGATTACAGGTATCATGAATGGAACAACCAATTATATTCTCACAAAGATGAGCAGAGAAGGAAGTTCATATGAGGAAGTTCTTAAGGAAGCTCAGGAGTTGGGATATGCTGAGAGAAATCCTGAAGCTGATGTGGAAGGATATGATGCCTGCAGAAAGATTGCGATTCTTACATCAATAGCTTACGGAAAGACTGTTAATTTTGAGGAAATAACAACAGAAGGTATTACTAAGATTTCTAATGAAGACTTCATGTATGCGGACAAGCTTGGATGTGTAGTGAAACTTCTTGCTACAAGTTATGAGAAGGATGGCAAGGTTTATGCCATAACATCTCCGTTTATGATAAATTCAACTCATCCTTTATATAATGTTAACGGCGTTCTTAACGGAATACATCTTAATGGTAATATGGTAGGAGATGTAATGTTCTTTGGAGCAGGAGCCGGAAAGCTTCCAACAGCCAGTGCTGTTGTAGGTGATGTTGTTGACTGTGTTAAACATAAAGGTAAAAATGTAATAATGCTCTGGAGTGCTGAGAAGCTTGAACTTGCTTCTACAGATGAAGAAGTAAGAAGCTTTTTTGTAAGAGTAAAAGGAAATTCTGAGGATTTATCAGAAGTTAAGAAAGCATTTGGCGAAGTTAAGACAGTAACTGTTGATGAACTTGAGGGAGAATTTGGTTTTATAACAGATAAGATGACAGAGAAGTCATTTAACGAAGCAACATCAAAGATTAATATGATTAGCAGATTGAGAATTGATGATACTGAGCTTCAGTAAAATTTTATAAAATTAATATGGAAGGATAATAATGACATGGTAAAAGTAGTTAAGTTTGGTGGAAGTTCACTTGCAAGTGCAGAGCAGTTTAAGAAGGTTGGTAATATAATTCGTGCGGAGGAAAGCAGAAGATTTGTAGTACCTTCAGCTCCGGGAAAGAGATTTTCTGATGACACAAAGGTAACAGATATGTTATATAAGTGTTATGCAGAAGCGGAAGCAGGTAAGAATTTTGACAAGCAGCTTAAAGCTATTGAGGAAAGATATAATGAGATTATCAAAGGATTGGGATTAAGGCTTTCTCTTAAGGAACAGTTTGAAACAATCAAGAAGAATTTTGAAGCTAAAGCAGGTTCAGATTATGCAGCTTCAAGAGGAGAATTCCTTAATGGTATAATTATGGCTAATTATCTTGGCTTTGAATTTATAGATGCAGCTTTAGTAATCTGCTTTGACAAGAATGGTGAATTCGACAGCGAAAAGACTAATAAGGTTATGACTGAGAAATTAAAAAATGTGAAGTCAGCAGTTATTCCCGGCTTTTACGGAGCAATGCCTAACGGGGCAATAAAGACATTTTCAAGAGGTGGTTCCGATGTAACAGGTTCAATCGTTGCAAGAGCAATAAGAGCGGATGTATATGAGAACTGGACAGATGTTTCAGGCTTCCTTGTGGCTGACCCAAGAATTGTTGATAATCCTAAGTCAATTGATATAATTACTTATAAGGAACTTAGAGAGCTTTCATATATGGGAGCGTCAGTTCTTCATGAGTCAGCAATCTTCCCTGTAAGAAAAGAAGGAATTCCGATTAATATCAGAAATACTAATGCTCCTGAGGATAAGGGTACATTTATTGTAGAAACAACATGTAACAGACCTGATTGCATAATAACAGGTATTGCAGGAAAGAAGGGCTTTGTTTCAATTACAATAGATAAAGATATGATGAACTCAGAAATCGGATTTGGACGTAAAGTTCTTCAGGTGTTTGAGGATAATGGCATTTCTTTTGAACATATGCCATCAGGAATTGATACAATGACAGTATTTGTTCATAAGGATGAGTTTGTTGAGAAAGAGCAGAAGGTTCTTGCAGAACTTCATCGTGCTGTTACACCGGATACAATTGAACTTGAATCAGATCTTGCGCTTATTGCAGTTGTTGGTAGAGGAATGAAGAATAATTCCGGTTTAGCTGGTAATATTTTCTCAGCTCTTGCAAAGGCAAAGATTAATATTAAGATGATTGATCAGGGATCAAGTGAGCTTAATATTATTATTGGTGTAAGAGAAAGATATTTTGAAGATGCTATTAAGACAATATATAGCGTATTTGTACCGGAAGATAAATAAATAATAGAGGGGTGTGGCTATGAAAGAAGGAAAAAATGAATTGATGCAGTTTGTAGCAGGTGTGGTTATGCTTGTTGTTGGATTATTTATATTTTCGCAGAGAGTTCATGTGTTCTCAACATGGGGATATGGATGGTATTTGGGAGGATTAAACTTAAGCTCAGGAATTATAATTATCCCTTTAATTGCCGGAATAATATGGATGTTTGCAACTAACTCGTTTGCTTCTAAAGTTTTCTCAGCGATAGCAACACTCCTGATAATCGTATCAGTGATTTTAACAACTCACATCAGACTTTCTTCAATGACATTGTTTGAATGGGTACTTATTATTGTGCTTATTTTCGGCGGACTTGGCCTGGTTGCTAAGATTCTCTTTGCAAGTAACAAGAGTTCGGATAAAAAGAATAATAGGGGATTTGATACCAATATAAAAAGCAGTGTTGATGAAGAAC
Source organism: Eubacteriales bacterium (assembly GCA_030536855.1). Taxonomy (GTDB): domain Bacteria; phylum Bacillota; class Clostridia; order Lachnospirales; family Lachnospiraceae; genus Lachnospira. The sequence goes on along the minus strand of JAUNPK010000037.1, from coordinate 9,411 downwards.
TTAAAAGAATGAAGAAAAAGTAATTGGTATCATTTCCTGTCAGTGAGATGAATTCCAAACGGAGGGAAATAATGGATATAATTAAGAGAATTGCAGAAGAACTGGAAATTAAGGCTTCCCAGGTAGAAGCATCAGTTAAGTTGATTGATGAGGGGTGCACAATTCCTTTTATTGCAAGATACAGAAAGGAAGTTACGGGAGCTCTTAATGATGAACAACTGCGTAATCTTGATGAAAGACTTAAGTATCTGCGTAATCTTGAAGACAGAAAGGCTCAGGTTATTTCAAGTATTGAAGAACAGGGAAAGCTTACAGATGAGTTAAAGTCTCAGATTGAAGCGGCAGAAACAATGGTGCTTGTTGAGGATCTTTACAGACCATATAAGCAGAAGAGAAGAACAAGGGCTACTATTGCCAAAGAAAAAGGGTTAGAGCCTCTGGCGGAATACATTTATTCACAGGATGCAACAGAAGATATTTCTGTTAAGGCAGCAGAGTTTATCTCTGAGGAAGAGGGAAAAGAAGTTGCAAATGAGCAGGAAGCTATTGCAGGTGCTCTGGATATAATTGCGGAGAAGATTTCTGATGTTGCGGATTACAGAACATATATAAGAGATATTACTTTCAAAGAGGGTAAGCTTGTAGTAACGGCTAAGGATGAAAAGATTCAGTCTGTATATGAGAATTACTATGATTACAGTGAATCAATTTCCACTATACCGGGACACAGAATTCTTGCCATTAACCGTGGCGAAAGTGAGAAGATTCTCACTGTCAAGGTGGAAGCTCCTGTTGAAAGAGTGTTAAGATATCTTGAGAAGCAGATAATTGTTAAAGATAATGAATTTACATCAGAACATTTGAAGAATTGTATTGCGGATGCTTATGACAGACTTATTGCACCGGCAATTGAAAGAGAGATTAGAAGCAGTCTTACAGAAACAGCGGAAGACGGAGCTATCAAGGTATTTGGAAAGAATCTCGAGCAGTTGTTGTTACAGCCTCCGATTGCCGGCAAGGTGGTACTTGGATGGGATCCGGGTTACAGAAACGGATGTAAACTGGCGGTAGTGGATGCAACAGGTAAGGTTCTTGATACTCTTGTTGTATATCCTACAGAGCCGTTTAATAAGGTTGCCCAGACAAAGGAAGCGGTAAAGAAACTTATTGATAAATATCATGTTGATTTGATTTCCTGCGGTAACGGTACTGCATCAAGAGAATCTGAGCAGATTATTTCCGACATGATTAAGGAATATGATCTTAAAAATGTCGACTATATAATAACAAATGAGGCGGGTGCATCAGTATATTCTGCAAGTAAGCTGGCAACAGAAGAATTCCCTGATTTTGATGTTAACCAGAGAAGTGCTGTGTCAATTGCAAGGCGTGTGCAGGACCCGTTGGCAGAACTTGTAAAGATTGAGCCTAAATCAATAGGTGTAGGCCAGTATCAGCATGACATGAACCAGAAGAAGTTAAGTGAAACTTTGTCAGGGGTAGTAGAAGACAGCGTTAATAAGGTTGGTGTTGATCTTAATACAGCATCAGCGTCACTTCTTGAATATATTTCAGGTATATCCAAGGCAGTGGCAAAAAATATTGTTGATTACAGAGAAACTAACGGACGTTTCACAAACAGAAAGCAGCTCTTAAAGGTGGCAAAGCTTGGACCAAAAGCATTTGAACAGTGTGCAGGATTTATGAGAATATCAGGAGGCGATAATCCTCTTGATGCAACCAGTGTGCATCCTGAAAGCTATGAGGCTGCATCTAAGCTTATTGAACTTCTTGGTTACAATATGGATTCTATTACTACAGGTGAACTTATGGGTCTTAAGAGCAAGGTAACAGATATTGCTTCTATGGCCGAGGAGTTGGGTATCGGAACCATGACTTTAGAGGATATCATTAAGGAGCTTGAAAAACCGGGAAGAGATCCAAGAGATGAGATGCCAAAACCTATTCTTAGAAAAGATGTGCTGGACATGAAGGACTTGACTCCGGGAATGATATTAAAGGGAACTGTAAGAAATGTTATTGACTTTGGCGCATTTGTAGATATAGGAGTTCATCAGGATGGACTTGTTCATATTTCGCAGATGAGTGCAACAAGAAGAATTGAACATCCCCTGGACGTTGTCAGCGTAGGAGATATTGTCGATGTAAGGGTTATTGAAGTTGATACGGCCAAAGGCAGAATTGCGTTATCAATGATTCTTGATGAAAAGGAAGCTGCAGTTAGACAGAATCCAAAGAGTAACGGTGCAAACAATAAGAATGATAATAGTAAATCCGGAAAGAAATGGAATAATAACGGCGGAAAGCAAAATGGACATAAGAAACAGCAGGGTCTTAACTTAAAAGGTTTAGAGAAATTTATGCATTAATAAAGGTTTGGTACCTGTAAGGAGTTATATGAAGGAAGTTATTGAATTTGACAGCAAGGTTACCCAGAAGGATCTTGTTGGATTTAAGTTTTATCACAAATATCATTCGGGTTCAGGAATTATGGAACTGTTGCTTGCGCTGGTGCTTATTGTTCTTTGCGTTATTTCTGCGGGAAAGGTAAGATATTCTTATACTGCCATGGTTGGCGTGTTTGGCGTATTTTTTCTTGTGTTTCCTTCGGTTGAACTTAGACTTAGAGCAAAACGTCAGATGGAAAAGGTTTCCATGTTTAAGGAAACGGTTTCATATAAAATAACTGAGGAAAAGATAACAATAAGCCTTGGAGATATAACAGAAGATCTTAGCTGGGATAATATTTATAAGATTAAATTTGACGGAAATTGTTTCGATATATACATAACATCAATAAATGCCAACATTATACCTGTGAGGGATATGAAGGGTGATGCTATGGATTTTGTGGAAATGGCGGAAAAAAAGTTAAAACCGTTTCAAGTTAAGGTAAATAAGAACAAGCTTAGGAAAAAATGTGATTATGGTAATGGAAACATTTAGTGCTAAAGAAACATTTGAATTAGGGTATAAGCTGGGAACAGAAGCGGTTTCCGGAGAAGTATACTGTCTTGACGGGGATCTTGGCGTGGGAAAAACTGTTTTTACCCAAGGTTTTGCCAAGGGGCTTGGAATAGAAGAACCTATTAACAGCCCTACATTTACAATCGTTCAGGAGTATAACGAGGGAAGACTTAAACTCAATCATTTTGACGTATACAGAATTGGCGATGTAAGTGAGATGGATGAAATTGGTTATGAGGAGTATTTTTATTCGGATGGAGTGTGCCTTATTGAATGGGGACATTTGATTGGAGAAATTCTGCCGGAAGACACCAAATATATAACCATAACCAAAGATCTTCCCAAAGGCTTTGATTACAGAAGAATAGAAATAACCCAGGGAAAATAACATAAACGGAGATTAGTATGAAAGTTCTTGCAATTGAAAGTTCTGCAGTGACAGCGTCTGTTGCCATTATGAGTGAGGAAGTACTTATAGCTGAATATACTGTTAACTATAAAAAGACTCATTCCCAGACTCTTCTGCCAATGATTGAACAGATATGTTCGATGACGGAGATGGATGTGAAGGATTGTGATTATTTTGCGGTTTCGGTAGGACCAGGTTCATTTACAGGTTTAAGAATTGGCGCGGCTACAGGCAAAGGACTTGCGTTAGTGGCTGACAAGCCTATGGTTTCTGTTCCTACACTTGAGGGAATGGCATATAATCTGTATGAGGATTCGAGACTGATTTGTCCTGTTATGGATGCAAAGAGAAAGCATCTTTACAGTGGATTGTATAGATTTGAACAGAGGGAACTTGTAACAGTTATGGATAGCTCTCTGATATCCTATGAGGAACTTACGGAAAAACTTAATGAAATTAATAAGGAAGTCGTATTTGTAGGTGATGGGATTGATGTGGCAGGTGATTATTTCAAGGATAATATAAAATGTGATTATAGTTTTGCGCCACCACATATAAGAACGCAGAGAGCGGGAAGTGTTGCCATGGCAGCATTTAACATGATTAAAAATAATAAAGTTATTAACTCAGATGAATTAAAGCCTGATTATTTAAGGCCATCCCAGGCTGAAAGGGAACGGGGACTTAAAAATCAGGGCTGAGAAGAATTTGTATAAAGACGCATATAATGGTTATGAAGAAATACCGGGAGGGCTGTTGTGGATTTTCTTATCAGACCTATGGAAGAACGAGATATTGATGAGGTGGAGAGCATAGAGAAAAAGACATTTTCTGTTCCATGGTCTGCAACGTCATTTCTTGATGCATCCCAAAAATCCGACAATATTTATCTGGTGTGTGAAATTGAAGGTAGCATTGCAGGATATTGCGGTGTTTGGACAGTACTTGGAGAAGGTAATATAACAAATGTTGCTGTGGCGGAAAATTTCAGAAGAAGAGGTGTAGCCAGGAGCCTCTTTGATGAGATGGAAAGGCAGGCCAGAGCTAAAGCTGTTGATATTTTCTTTCTTGAAGTAAGAACCAGCAATGAGGCTGCAAGAAAATTGTATGAATCGCTGGGATATAAACAGATAGGAATAAGAAAAAGATTTTATGAAAGACCGGTTGAGGATGCAATAGTTATGTCAAAAATGTATAATAAGACTCAGAGGGAAGAATAGAAGGAGAACGTAGTTTTATGCTTGATGTATGTTTGTTGGGTACCAGCGGAATGCTTCCTTTGCCGGGAAGATGGCTCACCTCATTAATGACAAGATATAATGGCAGCAGCCTGCTTATTGATTGTGGTGAGGGAACCCAGATAGCAATAAAAGAAAAGGGATGGAGTTACAATCCAATAGATGTAATATGTTTTACACACTATCATGCAGACCACATTAGTGGATTGCCGGGATTACTGTTAACTATAGGGAATTCTGACAGAACACAACCATTGACGTTAATAGGACCAAAGGGTCTTGGAAGAATGGTTTCTTCTTTGAGGGTAATAGCACCTGAGTTACCTTTTGAATTAAATATAATTGAAATGACGGGGCAGCAGGAGCATTTTTCTATTAATGGATATGAAATAGAAGCATTCAAAGTTAATCACGCAGTTACCTGCTACGGATATTCAATCAGTATTCCAAGAATTGGAAAGTTTAACGTGGAGAGGGCTAAGGAGTTAGGAATACCTTGTAATGCATGGAATAAACTTCAGCACGGAAGTAATGTGGAAATTGATGGAATTACATATACTCCGGACATGGTTATGGGCGAAGCAAGAAAAGGAATTAAAGTTACTTATTGCACGGATACAAGGCCTGTTCAGTCTATAGTGGACAACGCTATGGATTCAGATTTGTTTGTCTGCGAAGGTATGTATGGGGAAAAAGAGAAAGAAAATAAGGCAAAAGAATATAAACATATGACTTTCTATGAGGCAGCAGAACTCGCCAGAAAATCTAAAGTAAAGCAGATGTGGCTTACACATTACAGTCCGTCACTTGTGAAACCGGGAGATTATATTAACAATATTAAACATATTTTTGAAAATGTGGTGGCATCGACTGATGGCCAGAGTGTGACCTTAGAGTTTGAAGATTAGGAGCGCTTATGAAAAAATATTGGAAAACAATAATAGTTATTACAATTTTGGCCGCATTGGGCATTGGATACTATTATTACCTTGCAAACAGAACAATCCCGAAGGATGCTACACAGATGGCGGTCAACAATGAAGAACTGGCAGCACTGACGGCAAAGGACCTTGAAAAAAATTATCCTGAATCTGTGAGAGACGTTATTAAGCTGTATGCAAGGATTACTAAGGCTTATTATGAAAATAATCTGTCAGAGGAAGATATAGAAAAACTTGGCAGACAGGCAAGAATTCTATTTGATGATGAGTTGAAATCAACGCAGACGGATAAGGAGTTTCTTGATGCTCTTAAGGAAGATGTGACGAATTATAAGAAAAATAAAATGTATATAAGTAATTATGCTATTCAGATATCTACCAAAACTAAATACACATCATTGAATAATAGTGAGTATGCATCTTTATGCCTTGTGTATTACATAAGAGTTGGTGATGAATTGAAAAATTCCTATACTAAATTTACATTGAGAAAGGATTCTGCCGGAAGGTGGAAAATTCTGTATTGGGAACTTGTTGATCAGGTTGAACTGGAATAGGATAGGGCTGATTGGATTGGAGATAAGTATGAAGAATGAAGAAGATGTATTAATTCTTGCAATAGAGAGCTCATGTGATGAAACAGCAGCTGCTGTAGTTAAAAATGGCAGGGAAGTACTGTCAAATGTAATTAATTCACAGATTGCCATTCATACAGAATACGGTGGAGTTGTCCCTGAAATAGCTTCCAGAAAACATATAGAAAACATTAATCCTGTGGTTAGAATGGCTCTTAAAGAGGCGAATGTTACATTGGATGATATAACAGCTATCGGAGTTACTTACGGACCGGGGTTAGTGGGAGCTCTTCTTGTAGGTGTGGCAGAGGCAAAAGCAATAGCATATGCGGCTAATAAGCCTCTTGTGGGAGTTCATCATATAGAAGGGCATATAAGTGCTAATTATATTGAAAATAAGGATTTGCAACCACCTTTTATTGCATTGGTGGTATCCGGTGGACATACACATCTTGTTAAGGTTGAAGATTATGGCAAATATGAAATCATTGGAAGAACCAGAGATGATGCGGCTGGAGAAGCATTTGACAAGGTTGCAAGAGCAGTGGGATTAGGATATCCCGGAGGGCCTAAGATAGATAAGCTGGCAAAAGAGGGGAATCCGGAAGCTATAACATTTCCACGTGCTCACGTTGATGATGCACCTTATGATTTTTCATTTAGTGGAATAAAATCAGCAGTACTGAATTATATCAATTCTGCGGAGATGAAAGGGGAAGAGATTAACAAAGCAGATCTTGTTGCCTCATTCCAGAAAGCTGTTGTGGATGCCCTTGTTACAAGAGCTATAGCATTGGTGAAAGAATGCAAAATGGACAAACTTGCCATTGCTGGAGGAGTTGCATCTAACTCAGCACTAAGAGCGGCTGTTAAAGCCCAGTGTGAACAAAATAATATAAAATTTTACTCACCATCTCCTATATACTGTACAGATAACGCAGCAATGATTGGGTCTGCAGCATATTATGAATATGTTGCAGGTGTTCGACACGGATACGACCTTAATGCAATACCTAATCTTAAACTTGGTGAAAGAATATAATATTATTATGCAATAAGTGATGACACCGGATAAGAAGGAGTGATATATGAATACAGCAATTGTGTTGGCCGGAGGAAAAGGAAAAAGAATGAAAAGCGATATCCCCAAACAGTTCATGGAACTAAAAGGGGAACCTCTTTTGTGTCATTCCTTACGTGTTTTTCAGAATTCTCCCATAATAGATGAAATTGTGGTGGTAACATCGCCGGATTATATATCTTATGTGAAAGAAGAGATTGTAATTAAAAATGCATTTGATAAAGTTAAACATATAACATCCGGGGGTGGAGAAAGATATGATTCCGTATATGAGGGATTAAAGTGTGTTGAATCTCCGGGATATGTATTTATACATGACGGAGCGAGACCCTGCGTAACGGACAAAATAATCAGTGACTGTTATGATGCTGTCAGAAAATTTGATGCCTGTGTGGCAGCGGTACCTGTTAAGGACACAATTAAAGTTTCGGATAGCGAAGGCATGGCTGTCAATACCCCTGACAGAAGCAGGTTGTGGCAGATTCAGACGCCTCAGGTATTTGATGTGAACCTTGTAAAGGAATGCTATAAGAAAATGTATTCTGTCAGTGATAAGTCTGATATAACTGATGATGCTATGGTTGTTGAAAGATATGGAAATAAAAAAATTAAACTTGTAAATGCTGATTACAGAAACATTAAAGTGACAACTCCTGAGGATATAGAAATAGCAGCGAGCTTTTTAAAATAAAGAATTCTATTGACTTGAAAAGGTTTTAATAATATAATCAATTCAAATATATTAATACATTATGAGGAGACGAAAATGAACAAATTTGATTGGAAAAACATTAATTTTGTTGGTGCAGGAGCTTCATTACTCGCTTTCATTTTTACTTTTATACCTTTCTATACAGTAAAGGCTAATAGTACATTGATGGCACTTATGGGTTCATCTTCATCAGCATATGCATCTCAGATGAGTGCTTCAAAGTCATTGGTAGCTTTTAATTTTTTTGGAGTATTGGTATTGCTTTTATCAATTGCAGCAGTTGTTCTTTACGTTCTGAATAATTCAGACTTAATAACAATGATTGCAACATGCCTTTCTGTTCTTAGTTTTGTTTGTCTTTTCCTTGCTATGATAGTTGGAAATGGCGATGTTAAGGAAGCTAAGAATATCATTCAGATTTACAATATGTCTGGATACTTCAAGGTAGGATTTTCAGCAGGACTTGTGCTTGAAATAATAGTACTTATAATTGCTGTAGCATCATTCTGGATTAATGAATTCGTAATTAAGAAGTTTGTATTCAAGAGCACAGAGGCTCCTAAGCTTCATCCATTTTCAATTGGTTCTGTATCTAAGAATCAGTTTAATGGAAATGCACAGCAGCCACAGTTCAATGGTTATGCACAGGCACCACAGCAGCCACAGTTTAATGGTCAGCCGGTACAGCCACAGGCACCACAGCAGCCACAGTTTAATGGTCAGCCGGTACAGCCACAGCAGAACCAGTTCAATAATAATAATATGCAGTAATTAGATATCATTTTTAATATTTAATTATAATACATATTTGATATTAATTGCGATATTGATTGTTGGAACAAAGCATAATTTGTTACATTAGAGGAGATGATAATTATCATCTCCTTTTTGTTCTTTAATAGGAAATTCGGAGGGATCTCCTACTAAAGAACAAAAACTCCGTGAGGTAGCACACACTTTTGCAGATGAATATTGTCACAAAAGCATGTGCTGGAGTTTCGAAGGGGAAACTTTATTTATTACAAGGTATAAACGAGGTATATAAAAAAGAAAAATAAAAAATAAAAAATGTGTTGACAAAGAATATCCACAGTGATATTATAAACAAGTCGCTGGTGCGACACAGATAATAATCAAATGGAGAGGTACCGAAGTGGTCATAACGGGGCGGTCTTGAAAACCGTTTGTCTTCACGGGCGCATGGGTTCGAATCCCATCCTCTCCGCTGAGCAGTCTTCTGATTTCAGTTGACTGCTTTTCTTTTCAATAATTCTTAGATGATTTCCTTGATTTTTGTTAGCCAAATTAATAAACAAAAATCGAGCAAAAAAACTAAAAAAGTTATTGACAAGGATAATTTTGAATGATATTCTATATAAGCTGTCGACAAGAAAATGAAGATAGCTAAAAGGAACTGAACTTTGACAACTGAACAGAAAGACAACCTTGAAAATTCTTTGAGAATTT